>NZ_CP114784.1:1200000-1924674 GCF_027359575.1 Prochlorococcus marinus str. MIT 0917
AGAAATAAAAAATTAAATAGAAATAGAATACTTAATCGTGAGAAAAGACAAAAATAAAAAGTATCAATATAAAATTGTAATTACGAATATAAGAAATCATAAAAAACCCTCCCCTTATCAAGGGGAGGGTTTCAAAGACAAAGAGTAATACTTTATCTATTAATCAATAATGATTTGATTTGCAGTGACAGAGTTAGTATCTGCAAATAGACCAACACCAGTAGTAGATTTCAAGAGAATCAATGTATCTGCTGATGATGCAGTAGCAGCAAGGTTGGTATAAACGAAGGTAGAATCCGCTGAACCATTGCCAGTACTGTCGTACTCGAATGTAACTGTGGTGTCTGTTTCTAAGTTAGCGTTCAAGTAACCAGTTGCATCAGATAGATTACTGCTGTTGATTACTACAGCTGCAGAATAAGTAGAGACGTCATCGAAGGATACTTCACCATTAGTAAGTGAGTGACTCTTGAGAGTACCGAAATCGGTAGAGCCTATCGAAGTACCAACAGTAGCTCCTGTACCGACATCAAGTATGTCACCGTGATGATTAGTACCAGAACCTGCAGCTTGATAGCCGGTAATGGTGTCATAAGCGCCGACTACTGAATCTCCATCTGCAAAGACGAAACTAGTAACGTTTACGTCATGAATTTCGCCGTTAGTTCCAGAAGTTTTCTTGATACTGTCAACTCCCTTACCACCTGTGATAGTGGCAATTCGTCCACTGCTTTGCTGAACCAAAGTACCGTAACCAAATTCAATAGTGTCGTTACCAGCTCCAGTGCTGATTGTCATTGTAGAACCGGCATTTGCGCTACCAATACCAATAAGGTTAGAAGCAGTACCAGTTTTAACAGTGTCGTTGCCAGCTCCGGTAGTAATAGAGATGTCTTCACTTGCAGCTCCGAATACAAGTGATGCTCCACTAAATGTCAGAGTTTGATCCTTGGTATAAAGACCACCAGCCCAAGTAATAGTGGAGTTATCAGCAAGAGTTCCACTAGTGAACGTTAACGAATCTGAGTATGCAGTCTTAACTGCTGCTCCTGTAGTGACTGAAAGATTGCCAGTACCAACAGTAAGTAGTTTCTCAGCGTTAGTGATGTTAGTGAAGTGATTATCAATAAGAGTTACTGCACCAGAATCACTAATTCTAATTGTGTCAGTACCTGCACCAGCATCGATTACGTGATCATCTGATCCAGTTGCAACTAATTTCGCGAAGGCTGCAGTAATGGTGTCATCACCAGCTCCAGTGTTATAGGTAGAACCCATATTCGTGGAGACAGTTACTAGGTCTTTACCTCCACCAGTGGTAAGAGTAGAAGCCTTAATGAAAGCTCCAGAAACTGTTACGTCACCAGTGGTTGTGGAATTGAACGTAATAGCCTTTGCTGTATTGGCTCCACTGATAGTCATATCAGCAGTACCGGAGAAATTAACAGCTTTTAATGTAGTAGCTCCGCCACTAGCAAAAGCAACATCACTATCAGTGGCAGCTGTTCCAGTTGAACCCTTAACATTAAGAGTTTCTACTCCAACAACACTGAGACCAGCTATATCAACGTTTGTGGTTGATGTAGCACTCTTAAGATCCAATGTGACCACATCAGCAGAACCTGTTGCATTGGTGAGTGTGACTGTAAATGCAGTTGCCTGGCTTCCAGTAACTGTAATGTTTTCAGCAGCCGTTGAATTGACCCCTGATAGAACTCCACTGGTGTCAGCTGCCATCTCTAAACCAGTAATACCAGCAATTAATGACACGTCTTGAGAGTCTGAAACAGATAATGTCTCAAAACCTGTGTATCTATCAGCTTCAGCAGAAGTATCTAAATCAGCTGCTGCAGTGACAACGAGGGTATCTGTACCATCACCAGCTGCAACTGCAAACTTATCAGCAGTAGCAAAACCATCTGCTGCAGTTGTGAACTTGTCATCACCAGAACTCAATGTGTATACAGTTTCGCTTGCATCAACGTCTGTAACTACGACTCCACCAGTGCTACCTGAAGCATCAACAGTATCAAACGCTGTATCAAGAGTGTTAAGAGTAACTTTACCTGCACCAGTAATTGTAAGAGTACCTTTACTTGCTACATCAGAAGAGATGGTGACATCTGTTGCACCAGATGCATCCAAAGTAACTGTCTTAGCTGCTTTAGAAACTATAGAAGAAACTTTGTTTGTACCTGTAGCAGTAATATTTAGGGTCTCAATTCCAGTACCTGAGGAATCACCAATGGTGATTGTTCCTGCATTAGAACTGCTAGATAATTCAAGAGTACCTACTGTGTCTGCTCCTTTAACGACGGCAGCCGCATATTGAATATCTGTTGTGGCTCCTGTACCACCAGCAACGCTTGCTACAACAAGCTTGTCGTTTTCAGCTACTCCTGTGAACTTAACAGGATTGGTACTTGCAAAGTTCTTGTATTCATCAACTCCAGTCCAAAGTGAAGTGTCTACAGTTTGAGTATTAGTAGTTGTACTGTTTGCAGTAACTGCTGCGGAACCTTGGGTCACAGTAATTGTTGGAGCTGCAGATACTGAGGAGCCAAGACTTGAAGTTGTAGTTGCAGAGGTACTTGTGACGGTATTACCTACAGAGAATCGAGATAAATGAATAGCTTGACCTTCACCATCAACGGTAATGATGTCAGTGTCTGCAGCGAAACTTGCGACAGTACGTCCAATATGGTTGTTAATTGAAGTAACCAGAGCTGCACCTGCAGCTTCTTCGGTGTTAGCTGAAAGTGTTCCTGTAGAAAGTACTTCACCGTTGAGATAAACAGCTGATGTATCACTAGCTGTAGATGCTGGAACAGTTCCAAGAGTATGAGTCGACTTAGTAGAAGCAAGCTTGGCGCTCATCGTAGTTGCAGGAGTTGTACCTGCCATCACGAAGCTACCAACTGTCTTACCCCTGACAACCACTACTAATTCACTTGAATCAAGGTATGCAACTTTACTTCCAGCAACTGAGTTCATCTGATCAGTTATGGAACTGACCATATTCTTCAGACCAGTTACATTGGCATTACCTGCAGCTGCAGATGAAACAGTCGTACCGTCTAAATCAAGCGTTACTCTGTTGTCAGCGTTAGCCGCATTGGTAGCGAAGGTTAATACTGTTACTTGCTCAGTAGCCGAAGAACCAGTACCAGTTGCAGCTAAGTCAGTCTTATTTCCAGTTGAATCAGCTGTAAATTTTGTAGATGTGACTGTTCCACCAGAAGCAGCGGTATAGCCGGAGATTGTTCCAGAAAGTACTGCACCAACTGCACCACCTGCATTTGATGCAATAGAAACTCCTCCACTGAAAGCCGTTGCCAACTGAGTTGGAGTAGCTCCTTGTGAACCAGCAGTAAATGTCAATCCTGCAAGTGTAAGTTTTTCATAACCCGCAAGAGTTTTGAATTCAACTGCTGCAGTCTCAGTTGAAGCAGCTGTAGCAGCATTACCACTTAAGTTTCTTACTGAGATCTTTTCAATATCAGATAAGGAAACACCTGGCATTGCAGTACCAGTAGTAGATGAATCTACATACTCAAGAGTATCTACACCATCACCACCTACAAGTACATCATTAGCTTGGAGAGTTGAGTCTGTTCCTTGGAAAATATCTCTTCCAGCTCCACCAGTCTTATTGTCAATATTAGATGTAAGTTTGAAAGTTGTAGAAGCAGTAGGAACTCCTGTAGCTACGATTTTAGCGACACTGGCAGCAATGCCTGCAGCAGTAGAAGCAGTACTCTTGTCTATGCCAGACATATAGCTAACAGCTTCCTTGATGTTATCTCCAGAAACCCATGGACTAGTTGACTCTGCTTGATAAGCAAGTATTCCACCAACTGTTTCTTTAACCTTTGCTGTGTAAGCGACTGCAGCGTTAGTTCTATTAGCTAAAGCAGTTTTATCATCAGCACTACCAGCATTGTTTTGAGCCGCCCAAATCAAGTCATTAGCAATTTCAGCTAATTTAAGATTTCCTAAGTTAATCTGCTGTGTCCAATAAGTTAAACCTGCTACATCAGCTTCTCTGTCAAAAAGGTTCTTGTAAATCTGGTTTACCTGAGATTCTGTACTTAGAGATCCATAAGCGTCTTTAAATTCTGCTTGCACATACATATCAGCAGCGAATGTTGCCGTACTAATCCCCTTTTCCGTCCAGTAGTCGAGACCAGTGGGATCCGCAGCTCGACCGAAGTAAGCAACGTAGAGCTCTTGAAGTTGTGTGCTAGTCGCGTTGGCCATTTTAAAAGGGGAGAAGAAAAGTGTCTTTTTGGTTAGAGGTATTCGCAAATTAATGCGAATCTCGTGTTTGGTCCGGCAATATACACCCGAACGAAACAGAATCCCTTGAATTATAGGGCTTATTACCCATGAAGCAAATCAAAATCGGTGACAAAACATTGAAATCCAAACATTTTACGAGCATCTATCGAGATTAAAATTAAATAGCAAGAGATTTTAAAAACTCATAAAAATCCAATCTGAAGAGAATCAGACACTGACAAGAAACACTGGTACAAAAGGGATTTTAAATGGTTTTCTGGAATAAATTAAAATATTGTTTTTTAGAAACCGTAAAGAATTGGTGGGCGTAAAAGAGGCTTGAGCATGTATAAAAAATATACCTGTGATAACCAGAATATAAAGTGCACACCAATAATGAAAAGATGTATTTTATAAAAAAAAGACGTATAAGAAGGAAGAAATGCAGCCTGAGCATTTAATTTTTATTTATGAGCAGGAGTAAAGCATGATTAGCAATACAACCTTTTAAGCAAAGTTGTATTTTTAAAGGAATTTACAGAAAATGGTTAAAAGTTGGAAAGTTTTTTGACTTCAAAAACAAGTCTAATATTTGGATGCAATGGACAAGATGGTTCATTAATTTCTAAATCTCTTTTAGACAAAAATTACAAAGTTATAGGTGTCTCAAGACAAGGTCAAGATACCTCCACTAACCATTCATTACTTGGCATAGATAAAGACATAGAGACAGCAAAAGGAGATATCAAAAATTTTAATTTGGTTCAAAATTTAATCGCAAAATATCAACCTGATGAAATTTATAACTTAGCCGCACAATCATCAGTTGGAGTATCCTTCAAAGAACCTATAATTACTGCTGAAAGCATAATAAATGGAACGATAAATATACTTGAAGCCTCTAGAAAATTGCAATTTGATGGGAGAATTTTTTTTGCAGGAAGTAGTGAAATGTTTGGTGAAACCAAAACAGCAGCTGACATAAATCATATCCATAAGCCTAATAATCCATATTCAATTGGGAAACAAACCAGCTACCAATTAGTAAAATTCTATAGAACTACATATAATTTAAAATGTGTGACTGGAGTTTTATTTAATCATGAATCGACACTAAGAAAAGAAAATTTTGTAACTCAAAAAATAATTTCAGGAGCAATAAAATGCTTTAAAACAAAAACTCATGTATTAAAGCTAGGAAATCTTGACATATCAAGAGATTGGGGCTGGGCAGAAGAATATGTTGAAGCAATGCAAATTATTGCAAGAGCTGATTCACTTAAAGATCACGTAATATGCACTGGCAAATCGACCAAATTAAAAGAATTTATTCAAATTGTCTTTAACAAATTAAATATGAATTGGGAAGATCATGTCACCTATAATAAAGATCTGTACCGTGATACGGATATAAAAACAAGCTTTGGAAACCCAAAACCACTAGAAGAAGATTTAAACTGGAAAGCAAAAGTATCATTAAGAGAATGTATTAATAAATTAATCGATTATAAATTTAAACATTAAAAGATCTGTTTTCTTCAAGACTTGAAATCATAGAATACAAACGAAAGCTCAATTTTCGAAAACTTCTATTCTTGATTAAAGTATCTTTTTTTGAATCAACTGGGATGTTTAAGTTTTGAATTAATTGATACAAACCTTCTGATATTGCTTTGGGTGTAATATCACTAAAATAAGAAACTAAATTTGAGACATCATTAAAAATGGGTAGAGGTGTAACAATTACTGGCTTTAAAGTAGCTAGACCATGTCTTACAGCAGCGCTTGAAGATTCAGTTGATGACTGATAGGGAAACGCTATAATATCATGACAGGCAAGAGACTTTAAAGTTTCATCATCTGTTTTATATTCTGGATATATTTTAATAATTTCCTGAAGATTCAACTTTACAACTAAATCCTGAAGTTCCTCGTAAACGCTAATGTAATTATCATTGTAAATAGCTGAGAAAATATTAACCTCTATATTTAGTGGATATTGTTTTAACAAGTTAATAGCATGAACTAATTCTTTAAAACCTTTATTTGGAAGACAAAATCCATAGCTAGCAATCAGAACTTTATCTTCTTTTATAGGTTGAATGAATTTAGATTTATAATCTAAAATGCCATGAGGAAATAAACAAACATTATTAATTAAATTAATATTTTTCATCCGATTTAAATCATCAATAGTATGAACTAATAATCGATCACACAATTTAAAAGCATCAAATAAATTAAGAAGTTTCTTAGATTGATCGTGTAATGGATCTATGGTGGAATGTATAAATATTATTATATTAATATTATTATTTTTCAGTTTAAAGATAAATTCCTTAAAAGAGCTATACTGAAAAAATGAAAAGTTAAATTGTATAATTAGAGTCGTAATTTTATATTTTAATACATTACTCAAAAGTTCTTCTAAACTATTATTATCATCAGCTTCAAGGTACCAAGAAGGTAAAATAGTATGCTCTAGTTCACATACTTTGTGCTCATCAAAAGGATTAAAAACTACTACCTTATCATTAAAATGATCCAATAAATGCCTGGAATATGATGCAATACCGCATCTTGTATTCCATGTGGTCACCCAACCTATTTTAACAGGTTTTTGAAAATGATTATTTACTCTATTATAGACAAATTGCAAATTTTTCTGAGCAACATTTTCCCATGTAAAAGTTCTAGCTAATTCTTTAGCTTTTTCTGTTTTAAGTAATAATTCAGATTCATCTTGTTTATATAGCTTGAGGAGTGTACTTGAAAGATGACTTACAGAAGGTTCCGCCCAATATGAATTATCTAAATCAAAATGAGATTTTGCTTGGACAAATGAATAATCAATAAGCCAAGAATTATCATTTGTACAGAAATCAGTTTGGCCTCCCCATCCAGTTGTGATGACCGGTAAGCCTAAAAGCATAGCTTCTGCGATTGGCAATCCAAATCCTTCTCCTCTACTTGGGGAGACTAAAACATTTGACTGTAAATATAATGATTTTAAATCTTCATCACTAATATTATTCTTTAAGAGAATAACGTCAGGGAAAGATGGGTTAATGGTTTTAAGTTTATTTAATAATAAATCAACATCATTATGTTTATTATCGAAAGTTTTAATAATAAGTGAAACGTTATCATTAGAAGTAAAAGAATTAGAATATGCTTCTAGTAATAAATCCAAGCCTTTCCTTGGGAAACAAGATGATATATGTAAAAACTTAAATTCTTTAGAATCAATATAAAAATCTTTTGATGGAATAATACTATCCAAGTGATCTAAACCTAAACCACAAACTTCAATCGGAATAGAAACTCCATTATCTATCATTATCTTCTTAACTTGTGAAGACATAACAGTTATTCCTTGGAGATAGGAATTAAATTGAGAAACCCATTCAGATGGGAATACCCCCTCCTCCCAGCCATAGGCATGAATTAGCTTGTATCTAGAATTTAAATCACTTACGCGAGGAGGAAACATATTACGGCTAACAACATCACTTTTAAAGGATTTATTTTTATTTGACTTTGTAAACAAAGAAAATATATTCAAATCTTTTTTCATAAAATCAATATCAACTTCATAATCTCCTAGGCCCTCAGTAACATTAATGGAAACATTATCTACAAATTTATTTAGCGCAAGAGCAAAAGATCTATTTAAAATAGCTAAACTATAGTTGGAGTCAAAAGGTCCCTCTATCTTCCAAGATTCGACTTTTTGGCTAGAGGTATTAACACAAAGTAAATTATCTATTTGGATATTCATAAGATCAATACATGAAGCTATCTGAATTAATAATTTGGAATTTTTCTGGTTAATATTAGATTTAAAGGATTTAATCTTTATAAAAAGATTGATAAGATATCTATTAGATAAATCAGATCTATTTTGCCAAGAAATTAAATCATTTTTTTTACTTCTTCTACTAATAATATCTTCACAAGCTTTCACAGCCTTCTCTGCTGATTTCTTCCAAGAAAACTTATCCTTTTGTAATTGAGAATTATTTATTAATTTATCCATGAAATTCTCATCTGTCAAAGCTTTCTGAATTAATCGCTTTATACTTAAGACATTATTGGGATCAAACATTGCATCATTAATAGATATAATTTCAGGAATACTTGTAGACTTAGATGCAATTACTGGAGCACCGCAAGACATAGCCTCTAAAATAGGCAATCCAAAGCCCTCATGAAAAGAAGGGAATATGTATAATGAACAATTCCTATATAAATAAACCAACTCTGTATCAGTTACATATCCTAAGATCTCCACATTCTGCGAGTTTATTTTAAATAGATTTATCCATTTATGAATTAATTCTTTCTCAGATTTAAATAACTTTCCCGCAAGAACTAATTTGTACTTTTTAAGATCATCTGGTAGAAGACTATATGCTTCAAGTAAACCTTTTAAATTTTTTCTGGGGTCACTTGCTCCTGTATATAACAAAAATTTTTCAAGGTAATTTACTTTATTTGATATGTCTAACTTAATATTAGTATCTTTATTAAAAAGAGACTTATCACATGCTGCAGATATATTATATACATTCTTTGAATCAAATTCTAAATTATTTATAGCTTCATTCCTAGATGACTCTGAAATTGCTAATAGTCCATCAAAATTATTTAAATTATTAATTTTACTTTTATAAAATCTTTTAAAATCTGGATTATCTTGAAAATATAAAGTAGGATTCATCAATGGAATTAAATCATAAAATATTGAAATTATAGGTGTAGAAATTAAGTCATGATCAAAGTCTGTTGAACAATTATCAGAGAAGCCTTCCATATAACTTGTAAGTAAAATTATATCTGCTTGCAAGCAACTAAAGAAATAAGATCTCAATATTTTCGCTAAATCATATGTTATATTTTTGGAGATGTAATTTAATGGACATGGTGCATACCACTCTAAATAAATAACATTATTAACCTCTAATTCCCTCTCGAACTCAAACCTAAGATCTTGAAGAGCGGGATTAGAAACTAGATAAATATCATGATTTTTTGAATTGTAAATTATATTCCTAACAATTTCCAATGAATACCTACCAATACCCCTTGATCTGCTTCCCTTGCTTTGAATTCCTTGCAGATCTATTGCTATTTTCATTTCTCGCCTTTTAGTATGTTTAAATATTTTTTAGACTTTGTAGAATTACTAAAATGAGATTCTAATTTATTATTGAATCTTTTAGATTCAATATCTATTTTATATATTTTATTAAATTTATTTTTTATTTGATCTACTTTAATATTAGCTGAATCTCCTAAAAATAGACTCAGGAAAAATTTTATAATATTTAAAAATTTATAAGATAATAAATATCTTCTAATAAACTCAAATTTTGCCAAGAATGAAAAAATCTTATTACATGTATATAATAAAACTCGGCTAAACAATCGAAGTACCTTTAAAACAGGTCGAAATATTTTTCTTAGAATATTAGTGATGTATATTAAATGCTTTAATTGAGATTGAAGCAAAATAATCTCTTCGTTCAAAGTATGAATTAAATTTTGTGAATTCTTATATGATACTTCTAATTTTAAATCATAATCTATCGCTGCATCTAAAGTAGACATTCCTATATCCAAATCATTCTCCCATGAAGAATTACTATTAAAAATAAAATCTGAAGATAACTGACTTTTAGTAGCTACAAATAATATGTCTTGAGCAACTCCATTCAGTATACGAGTGATCTTTAATGGATTAGCATTCTTTAAAGGTCCTGGATGTATATAGTAGTAATTAGCTTTATTAAAACCAAATTTGCCTATAAAAAATAGCAAAGTATCTGGATTAATATGAGTAATATGAGTAGGATCTGTATAAAACAATTTCGAAGATACTAATAAATTATCAATACTTGGGGTTTCGATTATTAAAACTCCATTATCAGACAATACACGATAACACTCATTAATTAAATCAAATAATTTCGTATATTCCATATGCTCAATCATATGGAATATAGTAATAACAGAAATAGAGTTATCTGAAACTTTAGACAAGGATAAAATTGCATCGCCTTCTATTACATTTAAACCAGAATCTCTACATAGTTCTATCATTTTTAAATCTAGTTCTATCCCATAACTTTCTGTAAATTTGTTTTCCCATCTTTTTAACCACTCTCCTCTTCCACAACCAATATCAATAATTTTAGGTGTTTCATTTTTATCTATTATCAGTTCAATCAAAGAATCATAACAAGAAAAGTGAGAATCAATTGCCTCCGAGCCTCCACGGAATTGATTTTCAAATTCCAAATATAAATCAGACTTCATAAGAATTTAATTTGATTATATTTAAAATAATAAATCTATTTTATGAAAATTTTATTTGAAACTTCATTTCAGAGTTAATCAAATGTAAAGTATAAAACATAGCAATTTAAATTAAGAAACTCAATCTTGTTTATAATTTTACTATATGAATGATCCGATACTAGTCAAACATGCAAGAGGAGCTCCTGGACTAAGAATTCTCGGAATAGGGCCATGCTTTACGCCTTTAAAAGGTATTGAAAAGCTTCAAAATCTATTTAATGAAAATACATCCTGGGCAAAGAAGAGAAGTAAAAATAGCATTAAACAAATGCTATCTAAAAGTGATGTTGTTGTGACCCTTTGGCAAAAAAAAGAAATTATAGGATTCGGAAGAGCAACAAGTGATGAAACTTTTAGAGCTGTTTTATGGGATGTAGTCGTAGATAAAAAATATCAGAATTGTGGCCTAGGAAAGAAAATAGTAAATTCTATTTTAAGCAATTCACGAGTAAAGAATGTTGAAATCGTGTATCTAATGACAACTTATTGTGAACAATTTTATAATAACATCGGATTCAGAAATGCAGAGAAAATCAAACTTTTGTCATTAAAAAAATAAACGTAAGTAAATTATTTACATGGTTAATAATTAATCAATCTAAATAACAATTCTCAAGAATTTTAAAAGCGGATGAAGAGATTCGAACTCTCGACATTCTCCTTGGCAAGGAGATGCTCTACCACTGAGCTACATCCGCAGGTAAATAAAATTTATCCCTTAACAAGCATGCCTCAGCAAAGGGGTTATGGTCAATTTTTTGTGTTAATTGACAAAATAAATTAACTCACAGCCTTCATTAAGGAGCCCATCTCTAACGCTTGCAATGCGTAACTCCACCCTAGATTATTCTTAATTCCTGCCCTTTCTAATGCTTGCTGCATAGTATCTGTTGTTAACACTCCAAATATGATAGGCAATCCTGTTTCTCTGGAAACAGAAGCAATTCCCTTGCTTGCCTCAGCCACAACAACATCAAAATGAGGAGTATCACCACGAATAACTGCTCCCAAAGTAATTAAAACATCATATTTACCTTTGCGAGCAAGTTCTTGTGAAACAATTGGCAACTCAAAAGCACCTGGAACCCAAGCTATATCAATCTGATTACTTGACTCAGTGACATCAATTCCATGCCTAGAAAGACAATCCATACACCCACTTAATAGCTTTGCAGTAATTAGATCATTAAATCTAGCTATTACAATACCTACTTTTAAAGATGATGATTCTTCAAAGGTACCTTCTATAACCGCCATGTGTTAAGGCATTCAATACTTACTTACAGTAACGTCTTTCGAGTAAATTTAAAACATTAGATTTATAATCTTTCCACAGTTAGAATTCTCATTCAATAATTTCTTACACGCTCATTTGATGAGTTATGTACTCGCCAACTAAGGCTTGAAGTAATACCAAATGGAACCAAACTCCTGCCAAGATCTCGATCTTTTTAATGTTTGGATTTCTATTGTCCTCAGGATTGGTTTGGGTCATGTAAAAAACAGGAACACCAATTACCAAAAGCAATGAAGAAAATAAAAGTGCGTTCGCAACGATTGAATTAATAGCCAGCATAGTTGAAGCTGAAGAAAATTTCTCAATATTCAATAATTCTCCCATGTAAGTGTTTTTTTAACGTATTCCTCTTCATATTTGTAGCGAGCCTTCACATGCAAAAAAAATTAATTCTTCTAATATGCGTTGACTGAACCGTGAGAAACAAATGGCTGCCAGCCACAACCCTATACAAGGCAGTCTATTTGCGGAAAATGATCAAAGCGTTATCAATGAATCTGAACAACTCAATACTTCACAGGCACATAAAGAATATCCTTCAAACAAACAACTGAAAGAGGACGCCTCAGCAAGACCGCGTACAAAAAAGCCTTCTACAAATGAAAATCAAACCATTGATCTAGATGATTTTTCTGATACGGAACTTGTAGAACCCAAATGGTTCCATCACAACTTGCCAAACATTGATAATCTCACTCCCGCACTAAGACATTATGTCGAATTAAAAATAGAGAATCCTGAACGAGTTCTGCTTTATAGGCTCGGAGATTTCTTCGAATGTTTTTTTGAAGATGCAATAACACTTTCCCAGCTACTAGAAATCACACTCACCAGTAAAGATGGTGGTAAAAAAATTGGAAAAGTCCCGATGGCTGGGATACCTCACCATGCATCTGATCGCTATTGCACAGAACTAATTAAAAAAGGTTTATCAATTGCCATTTGTGATCAACTTGAAGCAGCTCCCTCAAAAGGTAACAAATTAATAAAAAGAGGTATTACTAGATTAATAACCCCTGGAACAATTCTAGAGGAGGGAATGCTACTTGCCAAACAAAATAATTGGCTGGCTGCGGTTCTACTGGATTTCAACTCTGACCCAGAATGTATTCACTGGTCTTTAGCAAAGTTAGATGTCAGCACAGGTGAATTTCTAGTTCAAGAAGGTAAACAAATAAATAATTTACGTCATGAATTAATCAAACTAAAAGCAGCTGAAGTTATATCAGAAAAAAAATCAATCTCAAACCTAAACCGGCATGAGGGATTTCTAGAAATAACGGAATTTAATCAAACATCATTTTCTAAAGTAGAAGCAAAGAAAACCATTGAAAACCATTACAAGCTAAATGATATTAATGGATTAGGTATTCATCAAGATTCTCTATCAATTAGAACAGTTGGAGGATTGATAGACTATTTAAATAAAACTCATCCAAATATTAATGATAACTGTAAAAATGGAATAAAGACTAATATATGTATTGATTTTCCTCAAATAAAAAATAATCACGCTGGACTTATTATAGATAATCAAACAAGAAGGAATTTAGAAATTACATCAACTCAAAAGAATGGAAAATTCCATGGCTCATTACTTTGGGCAATTGATAAAACATTAACAGCAATGGGTGGTAGATGTATTAGGCGATGGTTAGAAGAGCCTTTAACAGATTTTGATTCAATACAACATAGGCAAAAAATAATTGGATTAATGGTTAAATCATCGACTTTACGAAAAAAAATTAGAAAAATATTGAGACCCATGGGTGATTTAGAACGTCTCTCAGGAAGGGCGGGAGCCCAACAAGCAGGAGCACGTGATTTAGTTGCTATAGCTGAAGGTATTAAACGTTTACCTATACTTAAAAAGTATCTTATTAATGACCCAGTATTTGAAGAAACGAAATATTTCGAATCTATTATCAATTTAGATAAAGACTTAATAGAACTTGCTGCAAAAATAAATAATGAAATCATATCTAATCCTCCCCTTATTCTTACAGAAGGTGGTCTTATTTATGATGGTGTAGATCCCATTCTAGATGGACTTAGAAATCAACTTGATGATCATAATTCATGGTTAAAATCTCAAGAAAAAGAAGAAAGAAAAAACAGCAACATCAATAATTTAAAGCTTCAATATCACCGATCTTTTGGATATTTTTTAGCAGTAAGCAAAGCGAAATCTATCAATGTTCCAGATCACTGGATCAGAAGACAAACATTAACTAATGAAGAACGTTTTATCACACCAGACTTAAAAGAAAGAGAAGGTAAAATCTTTAATATAAGGGCACGAATATCACAACTTGAATATGAACTATTTTGTAAAATTAGAATTCTTGTTGGAAAGAAATCACAAATCATTAGGAAAGCCGCAAAAGCAATTGCTTGCTTAGATGTTCTAGCTGGTCTGGCAGAATTAGCAGCTACAAATGACTACAGTCAACCCACAATAGTTGATAGCCAAGATGAAAATGAGTCAAGAATATTATCTATTAAAGATGGTCGTCATCCTGTAGTTGAGCAAATTCTAGTTGAAAAAGTTTTCGTTCCCAACAATATAGAACTTGGCTCTGAGACTGATCTAATAATACTTTCAGGGCCAAATGCAAGTGGCAAAAGTTGTTACTTAAGACAAGTAGGTCTATTACAAATTATGGCTCAAATTGGCAGTTGGATTCCGGCTAAATCTTGCACTTTAGGAATTGCAGATCAACTTTTTACACGTGTTGGAGCAGTAGATGATCTTGCAGCAGGTCAATCAACTTTTATGGTTGAAATGATTGAAACAGCATACATTCTAAATCAGGCCACTAAAAAATCATTAGTTTTATTAGATGAAATTGGACGTGGAACTTCAACCTTTGATGGCTTATCCATTGCCTGGTCAGTGAGCGAATTTCTAGCAAAAAAAATAAAAAGTCGTTCAATCTTTGCAACTCACTATCACGAATTGAATCAAATTTCTGAATATCTTGAGAATGTAGACAATTACCAAGTTCTTGTTGAATATAACAATAATTCACTTTCATTTCTGCACAAAGTTGAAAGAGGAGGGGCAAATAAAAGTTATGGAATTGAAGCTGCTCGCCTTGCTGGAGTGCCCAAAGAAGTAGTCAATTATGCAAAACAAATTTTAAATAATCTTGAGAAAAATAGCTCAAAAAATATTAAAATCACCCAACCAATGAAAATCTGCAAATAAAAATTATTTTTGGAATTCAATTCTCGGCAGCTCTCAACAAGGCATTGGTAGCAGCTGCTGCTACAGATGCTCCTCCTTTAGAACCCTCCAAAACAATATATGGACATTCACTATCCAATAATCGACTTTTACTCTCAGCAACACCTATAAATCCTACTGGCATTCCAATAATTAAACTTGGTTTTGCATAACCAGACTCAACAAGATCTAATAAAGAAATTAAAGCTGTTGGCGAACTCCCAATTACAACTAATGGAGCATTTGAAAAATTCTCTTTCTCAACAAAATCTAACCAAATATTTCTCATGCCAATTGCGCTTCTAGTAGTTAAAGTTGAATCAATTGACCTTGGAGCCATACCCAAAATGCATTGAATATCTGAATTTATCGTCCTTTTAGCCATTGGAGAGATTGCCGCCTCTGCCATATAAGTATCGGTCAAAATCTTGGCGCCACTTTTCAATGCATTAATCGCATACATACAAGCTCTAGGACTAAACCTAATGCATGACTGCAGGCTAAAGTCACCACTGGAATGAATAATGCGTTCTAAAATTGATTCCTCTATCTGATCAAGTCCTGTAATGCCTAGTTTAGATCTTATATATGTAATACTTTCGAGAAAAATCGGATGTTCTGGTGTTTTCACTGTTAAATTTCTTGGACTAATTTAAGATCAGAATCTTTTTAATAACATATATCTAAGTCATGCCAATACATTTAATATGGGGGGATGATTATGAAGCCTGTAACAGGGAAATAGAAGAAATAATTCAAACAGTTATTGATCCATCATGGAAAAGTTTTAACTATAGTCAAATAGATGGAAATGACCCAAGGCAAAATTTCAGAGCACTTGAAGAGGTTCAAAGTGCTCCTTTAGGAAGCGGAGGCAGAGTTGTACTGGTTAGAAGAAGCCCCTTTTGCAATGGATGTTCTATGGAGTTGGCTAAAAAACTTGAACAAGCAATTAAATTAATTCCTGATAATACACATCTAATTTTAAATAATTCAAATAAGCCAGATAAAAGACTTAAGACAACAAAATTAATAGAGAAAAGTATACAATCAAATATTTTATCAAAGGAAGAAAGTTTTCTTCTTCCACTACCATGGGATATCAATGGACAACGAAAATTAGTCAAAACTATTTTATCTAAATTAAATCTAAAAATGAATAATGATACAATTGATTTAATAGTAGAAAGTATAGGTAATGATAGCTCTTTAATTAATACAGAACTTCAAAAACTCTCATTATTATCAGAGGCAATTACTAAAAAATCAAACACAAATGGACAACGAGAAATCTCAAAAGAACTAGTCAAAAAAATAATTCAAAATAATTCTACTAATGCCCTTGAAATTGCCGATTGCCTACTGAAAGGACAGAGAATTGTAGCCCTACACAAAATTCAATCCTTACTTAGAAATGGAGAACCAGCTTTAAGGATAATTACAACGCTGACTGGTCAATCAAGAGGATGGCTTTGGGTACATCTATTGGATTCACAGGGGAATCAGGATGTCAAAGAGATCGCCAAACTTTCTGGGATTTCTAATCCAAAACGTATTTATGTAATTCGCAAACAAATTCAAGGTAAATCTTTGGAAATTTTGCTTGAATTAATGAAAAAACTTTTAAAAATCGAAGCCTCAATAAAATCAGGAACCAATCCAATCGATTCTTTTAAAGATAATCTGCTAACAGAAAGTAAAATTTTGACTAATAACTGAAATAATTAACAAGTTAACGATAGTTCAATGACATTGCTGGTTCAAAAATTTGGCGGCACCTCTCTAGGAAGCATTGAGCGAATAAAAGCTGTCGCGCAAAAAATCAAATCCAGTAAAGAAAAAGGTAATGATCTGGTTATTGTTGTTTCTGCAATGGGACATCAAACTGATGAGTTAACACATCTAGCGTCAGAAATAACTCTTGATCCTCCCAATAGAGAAATGGATATGCTCCTATCAACTGGGGAACAAGTTTCTATATCATTATTAACGATGGCCCTGAACGAATTGGGCACGCCAGCAATATCCTTAACTGGGACTCAAGCTGGAATTATCACAGAATCAGCTCATGGACGAGCAAGGATACTCGAGATCAGGACAGAACGAATAAACAATCTCTTAGGACAAGGAAAAACCATAGTTATTGCTGGATTCCAAGGAACCAGTCTTGGCATAGGAGGAATTGCTGAAATCACAACTTTAGGAAGAGGAGGATCAGATACTTCTGCAGTCGCTTTAGCAGCATCTCTTGAGGCTGATAAATGTGAAATATATACCGATGTTCCTGGTGTTTTAACAACTGATCCAAGAATAGTGAAAAATGCAAAATTAATGAAAAGTATTAGTTGTGATGAAATGTTAGAACTGGCTAGCCTTGGAGCTGCTGTTTTGCATCCTCGAGCAGTTGAAATAGCAAGAAATTTCGGCGTAAATCTAGTAGTTAGGTCAAGTTGGGACAACCTTGATGGAACCACTTTAACTAGTAAAAAGAATCATATTTTTTCTAAAGGTGGGATAGAACATCGCAGTCCTGTCGATGGGTTAGAACTTGTTGAAAATCAAGCAATCGTAGCTTTATCTAATATTCCAGATAGGCCTGGAATTGCTGCTGAGCTTTTTGAATCCTTATCAAAAGGTGGAGTCAATGTCGATCTAATTATTCAAGCAACACACCAAATAAACTCTAACGATATTACTTTTAGTGTTACAGAAACTGAACTAAATAATGCACTAAATCAATGTGAAAAACTTATTAATACTCTTGGAGGTGAAATATCTTCCCAAAAGGGTCTGAGCAAACTAAGTATTTATGGAGCTGGGATAATGGGGAGACCTGGAATAGCATCATCTCTATTTCAAACTCTATCTGATTCTGGTATTAATATCAGACTTATAGCAACTAGTGAAGTCAAAGTAAGTTGTGTTATTGATGCACAACTAGGGAAAAAAGCATTACGTAATGTAGGAGAAGTTTTCAAGCTCACTGATCAACAAATTTCTCTCAATCCTTCTGTTGAAAACAACAACGAGCCAGAAGTAAGAGGCATAGCTTTAGATAAAGATCAAATCCAAATTTGCGTAAAAAATGTTCCAGATAAACCAGGTACTGCTTCCACTATATGTTCCACATTGGCTGAGAAAAACATCAGTTTAGACACAATAGTTCAGTCAGAAAGAAAGCAAAAGTATAAAACAAAAGATATTAGTTTCACTTTAAAAAAAAATGATAGAAGTCTTGCCAAATATGCATTACAAGAATTGATTTCACACTGGAAAGGATCAACACTCGAAGAAGGAGTATCCATTGTTCGAATTAGTGCAGTAGGATCTGGAATGCCTTTTACAAAAGGAACAGCAGGTAAAATATTTAGAGCACTAGCAAATCAAAAAATTAATATCGAAATGATCGCTACTAGTGAAATAAGAACAACTTGTATTATCTCAGAAAAATATGGTGAAAAAGCATTAAATGAAATTCATTCTTGTTTTAAATTAGGAAAGAATGAAAGCTAACAATATCTCATTTACCAACTAACCTGTGCCTTAATTTTTTTATACGATCTCTTAGAATTGCAGCTTTTTCAAAATCTAGCTCTTTAGCTGTTATTTTCATTTTTGATTCCAATTTTTCAATTAATTCAGGCAAAGATTCTAAAGACATGCCGTTATCAGATTCCTTAGAACTATGATCTATCAACTTATCAGCAATATCAACAAAATCATCGGTGGTTCCATCTTGATTTAATCTTCTGGAAAGCTCTAAGAAAGAAAGAATTGAATTACTTGCTTTCTTACCTGCTGGCTTAGGAGTAATGCCGTTCTCAATGTTATAAGTATTTTGAATTTCACGACGTCTTTCAGTCTCACTAATAGCCTTTGCCATAGAGTCGGTCATTTTATCCGCATATAACAAAGCTAAACCTTCAACATGTCTTGCTGCTCGACCAATTGTTTGTATTAAAGATCTTTGTGCTCTTAAAAATCCTTCTTTATCTGCATCTAGTATTACTACAAGCGAGACTTCAGGTAAATCTAAACCTTCTCTCAGAAGATTAACTCCGACTAAAACATCATATTCTCCCAGTCGTAAATCTTGAATAATTTCAATTCGCTCGATTGAATGAATCTCTGAATGTAAATAGCGAACTCTTATTTTATTTTCAGATAAATAATCTGTAAGATCTTCAGCCATTCTTTTAGTGAGAGTTGTGACAAGTATTCTTTGTTTTTTAGATGCTCTTTTTCTAATTTCGAAAAGTAAATCGTCAACTTGACCATCTGTAGGACGAACTTCAACTAACGGGTCTAGGACCCCTGTAGGTCTTATAACTTGCTCAACTATATTTCCTGGTGATTGGGACAATTCCCAATCACCAGGAGTAGCACTTATAAAAACAGTTTGTTTTGCTTTATTCCAAAATTCTGTATCCTTTAAAGGACGATTATCAGCTGCACTTGGTAGTCTAAAGCCATGATCTATTAGCACTTTTTTTCTAGCTTGATCACCATTGTACATAGCTCTTAATTGAGGACAAGTAACATGACTTTCATCGATAAGTAATAACCAGTCTTTAGGAAAATAATCAATTAGGCATTCTGGCGCTGAGCCAGGTTCTCTTCCGGAGAGATGACGAGCATAATTTTCAACTCCATTACAGTATCCAACTTCTTTTAACATTTCTAAATCATAAATTGTTCGTTGTTCTAACCTTTGAGCCTCAAGTAATTTACCCTCTTGATTAAGAAATTCTAATCTGTCTTTTAACTCTTTTCTTATTGCTTTAATTGCAGATTCTAGGCGATCTTTAGGTGTAACAAAATGTTTTGCTGGATATATGTTAATTGAGTCTATTTTATTTAATATTTCTCCAGTAGTAGGATCGACATAGCTAATACTTTCAATTTCATCTCCAAATAATTCAAGTCTTACAAGTCTGTCATCATATGCTGGGCCTATTTCTAATACATCTCCTCTAACTCTAAATCTACCTCTACTAATTTCGATATCATTACGTGTATATTGATTAGAGACTAATGATCTCAGACAAGATCTTAAATCAATACTTTGACCAACTTTAAACTTTACAGAAGCCTTTAAATATTCACTTGGGATTCCCAAACCATATATACAACTAATTGACGCAACAACTATGACATCATCTCGTTCGAATAAAGATCTAGTAGCAGAGTGGCGTAACATATCTATTTCTTCATTAATTGATGAAGTCTTTGCTATATAAGTATCACTTACTGGAACATAAGCTTCTGGTTGATAATAATCATAATAAGAGATGAAATATTCAACGGCATTATCAGGAAAAAACTCCCTTAATTCATTACATAATTGAGCTGCAAGTGTTTTGTTATGAGCCAAAACCAATGCAGGTCTACCAGTTTGCGCTATCAAATTAGCTATAGTAAAAGTCTTTCCTGTTCCAGTTGCACCTAATAAAGTTTGAAACTTTTCTCCGCCATTTACACCTCCAACAAGCCCTTTAATAGCTGATGGTTGGTCACCTTTCGGAACGTAAGGAGCTTTAAGTTTATATTCAGGCATATTTTTATTTAATTAAAAAACAAACAAATTTATTAATTTCATATTCTTCAGATTGTAATCAAAAAAAGATTTTAATTACCTTATAAAATTCATAGATTAACCGTGGTAACAAATTTAAAGGTATCTATAGCCTGTCTAAGACCATTGACGGTCGCAATCATAGCTAATTCAGTATTTAATTTATTGACTGCTGAACCAATACCAACCCCATTAGCTCCCGTTGATAAAGCCATGGGGACAGTGACTTCAGAGAGTCCAGAAGCACATATCACAGGCACATCATAATTACTCTCCTTTAAAGCAGATGCGATAACGAAAGTCGCAGCCAAAGTAGGTGATGCTTTTTCTATTAAACCTAAAGTCCCAGGGCTCATGGGTTTAGAACTTGTGCCTCCTTCTGTCTGAATTAAGTCGACCCCTCTATCGACAAGGTCTAACGCTAATTGAGCTTGCCTATCTAAAGGCAACACATGCGGAACTGTCACTGACAAAAACACTTCAGGTAAAAGACGTCGAGATTCAGCAGCTAATGAAAGCACCTCATCAGCCGAGAAAAAACGCCCATCTGGATAAAAAGAATCAAAATTCCCAATCTCAATCATTGATGCTCCTGCTTTCACAGCTTCAGGGAAAAGTATTGGTTCCACCGAACTGACACACACAGGAATACTAGAGGCCTCTACAGCTAGCTCTACTAATTTTGGTTCACAAGCAATGTCCAACAAGTCGGCTCCCCCATGACCTGCTGCTTTCGCAATTAGAAATACTGATTCTTGATTAAAGTTACTTAAACCAGAAATTACTTTCAATAAAGATCTATTTTGAATACTCTTTTGAAGTGAAACTGGCAATGTCTGTAAACGTGTCATAAAAATATCAACTATTAACCTGATTGTGACACTGACTCAGCAAAAGAACTAAAAAAATGCGAATAGAACTCTGAAACCAAAGCAAATGTCACATTCTTCTAAAAATGACATGTCTTGGAGTAAATGGCATACGCGTTTACACAAAAGGCTGAAACAAAATAAATCTCTGCTTCCCATTAACTCCACACTTCTTTTAGCCATATCTGGTGGCCAAGATTCGATGGCTCTTCTTAAATTAATTATTGATCTAAAAAGACTATATAAATGGCAAATAGAAATCTGGCATGGAGATCACCAATGGCATGCTAAATCCGGGGAAATAGAAGAAGAGTTAAAACTTTGGTGCCTAAATAGGCAAATATCATTTCACTCTAATAAAGCAGATAAAAAAGAAGTACCTAATGAAGAAAAGGCAAGAGATTGGAGATATAGAAATCTAATAATAAAAGCCAAGTTTTTATCATCAAAGAATATACATTCTCCGTTTACCAGAATATTAACTGCTCATACAGCTACTGATCGAGCAGAAACAGTAATAATGAACTTAGCGAGAGGAACTGATCTGGTTGGACTTACTACTCTTAAAGAGCAAAGAACTATAGAGAATTATTTAGACTTGGCAAGACCTCTCCTGATCTTTAATAGACAAGAGACTCTTCAAATTTGTAAAGATTTTGATTTGCCAATTTGGATTGATCCTTCAAATGAAAATATTAATTTGACAAGAAATAAAATAAGAAAAGAAATTTTACCAATTCTAAATTCAATCTATAATGGAGCAGACTCTAGAATAGCTTCTGTTGCTAATAGACTTGAAAGTTATAACGAAGACCAAAAATTATTTGCAAAACTGGCAATAGAATCTTGCCAAGGAGAAAAAATCAATTCTCTATCAAAAATAAAACTATTAAGTTTAACAAACTCTATTAGAAAAATAATTATTTCTAATTGGTTAAAACAATTAGGCGTAAGAAGTGTAACTGCTTTACAAATCGAAGAAATAAATACCAAAATATCTCAAAGAAAACCACCTGGAACCATCCATCTTCATGGAGAATTCCTCATAAGATGGGATAAAAAAACTATATATATATCAAACAAAACAAATTAAAAGACACAAATATTCAGTTACTAACTAATCGCAGATCTGCGTCGTCTTGTTCTTCCAGATGGCATTTCACCTGAATTCCTTTCGCTAGTTGTTTTTTGTTCCACTGGTGCACTTGGCTCTTTATTTGTTACGGGTGAATTGTTTGCCTTATTTGGCCCTTTATCAGCATTTTTCTTAACTACTTGTCTTGATTCTAGCTGTTGATCAAGTTGAGGTTTATATGCACGAGTCCCACCAGGAGCAGGTTGAACAAGACAAAGGATTAATGGTTCAGCTTGAACCTCCCTTCTTAATCGACGAGATAAGCCTGATTCAACCTCTCTTTGCAATCCAATCCAATCGACCTCAACTGACTTAGCTCCTGTCTTCATAACAAGCTGTTTCCATCGATTTTCCAAGACCCAATTAATCTCTCTTTCAGTCCAATTGAGCATTGTTTTAGCATCAACATTTGTTATAACACCACGAAGATTGACCCTTGGAGGTGCAACCATTACGCCATCAGTACTAATTGGAGCAAGCACAGTAATAACTCCATCATCAGCAAGTTGCTGACGTTCTTTTAAGACTCGAGTATCTACAACCCCTGTCCTAGAGGAATCTAATAATTCAACTCCTGATTTAACTGGTGACCCTTGCACAAGAGAATCTGGTCTTAATTCAGCAACGTCACCATTTTCCATAACCAAAACATTCTCTGGATGAACCCCCATCGATACAGCAGTTTTTCCATGTAGAACTTGCATTCGGTACTCCCCATGAACAGGAATAAAGTATTTAGGTCTAGTTAATCCAAGCATCCATTTTTGGTCTTCTTGGCATCCATGGCCTGAAACATGAATACCTTTGTCTTTGCCATAAATAACTTTTGCACCCAATTTTATTAATTTATCAATCGTATGCATTACAGAAATAGTATTTCCAGGAATAGGACTAGCAGAAAAAATGACAGTGTCACTTGTTTTCAACTGAACATGTTGATGCTCACCTCTAGCGATACGACTCAAAGCAGCCATTGATTCTCCTTGACTACCTGTCATCAATAAAAAAGTCTCTCTGTCAGGCAAATCTCTAATCTGTTTAATTGGGAAAAACAAATCATCAGGGAAACGCATATATCCCAGCTCTCTTGCTTTCCCGACCACATTGAGCATTGAACGTCCTAGCAAGCCAACTTTTCTACCATTTTTCATCGCTAACTCTAAAAGCATCGCTACGCGATGAGTTGAACTGGCAAATGTAGTAACCATAACTCTGCCCTCTGCAGTCGCAATGTATCTATCTAAATTTGGAAAAACAGAATATTCAGAAGGGGTGAATCCTGTGACTTCAGAGTTCGTTGAATCAGATAGAAGGCAAAGAACACCTTTATCTCCATAGTGAGCCATTCTGGCTAAGTCTGAAGGCTGACCATCAGGCGGAGTATGGTCAAACTTAAAATCACCAGTAAAAAATACTACTCCTACAGGAGTTGTTACTGCGAAAGAGTAACTATCAGAAATTGAATGTGTATTTCTTACAAATTCAACTGAAAAATGTTGTCCAACTTTGATAACTTCTCTTGGTCCACATACTTGTATTGTTGTCCGATCAGCAACTCCTGCTTCCTCCATTTTCCCCCTAAGCATAGACATAGCCAGTGGCGGACCATACACAATGGGAATATTAAAGTTCTTTAAATGATGAGAAATGCCACCAATATGATCTTCATGTCCATGAGTTACGACCAAACCCCTTATTCGACTTTGATTTTCACGTAAATAAGTAGTGTCTGGCATGACAACATTTACTCCATGCATCCCGTCTGTTGGGAAAGCCAGACCAGCATCAAGAATCATGATGTCATCACCATATTCAAAGACGCAGGTATTTTTTCCAATTTCTCCGAGGCCGCCTAAGGGAATAATCCTCAAGCAAGGAGATTTCGATTGATTATTTTTTGAACCTTGAGAATTCATTGAACTTGATGTCATGGAAAAATTTATGCAAAAAACTTGGTTGTTACCCAAATGAAAGTCTGATCCAAACGGAAACGCTTGAATCGATCAAATCAATCTCATAGAAGAGAGTATCTTCACGAGTTCTGCTTTCATTTCGCTGTTTAAAGAGACTAAAGGACTTCGAGGAGGTCCAACAGACCAACCGATTAGTTGAAGTGCCGCTTTCACAGGAATGGGATTTGTGGTTGCAAAAAGGGATTTAAAAAGAGGTTGTAAAATCTCGTGCAAATAAAGTGCATCAGCATATTTACCTTCTAAAAAACTATCTATGATTTTCTTCAAATTAGGACCAACTAAATGACTTGCGACACTAACAACGCCTACTGCACCTACTGAAAGCATTGGCAAAACCAAAGCATCATCACCGCTATACACAGCTAGATCTGATCCACAATAGTTTCTTAATTGAGTCACTTCCTCGGTAGTTCCGCTTGCCGCTTTAAAACTGACTACATTACTGCAATCCATAAGCTTACTTACAATACTAGGCGATATTGAACACCCTGTCCGCCCAGGAATGTTGTAGAGCATCAAAGGTAACTTTGGGGCTGCTTTTGCAATAGCGCGAAAATGAATTTCTAATCCTTCTTGCGGTGGCTTGTTGTAATAGGGAACAACAACTAACGCACCATCAGCGCCTGAATTAGCTGCTTCCTTTGTAGCCTCAATCGCCTCAGCAGTCGAATTACTTCCTGTTCCAGCTAAAACTTTAGCCCTAGATCCTAGGGAATTTCTTACTGTTTCCAGCATCTTTTGCTGTTCTTGCCAAGTTAAAGTTGGTGATTCCCCCGTAGTTCCACATACAACGATTCCATCTGAACCTTGATCTACTAAATAATTTGCCAAATCAGCCGCAAGACCATAATCAACTTTCCCATCTTCATCAAATGGAGTCACCATTGCGGTTAACATCCTTCCGAAAGGGGCTGGTGATAATAATGCTGACTTAATCATGAGTTTTTTGGCAATAAAAGTTCAGCAATCTGTACTGCATTAAGTGCGGCTCCCTTACGTATTTGATCTCCACACAACCATAGTTCCAAAGCATTGGGGTTACTTATATCCTGCCTTATACGGCCAACAGATATTGGGTCTCTTCCGGTTACATCTTGTGGCATCGGAAAACGATTGTTTTCCAAATCCTCAAGGATCTCAACTCCTGGTGCAGATTCCAAAATCTCATAAGCTTCTTTTACTGAAAAAGGCTTTGTAAATTCAATATTGACCGCTTCGGAATGCGCTCTAAAAACTGGAACTCTTACACATGTTGCGGTCAAAGAAAGCTCGGGATCTCCAAGAATCTTTCTGGTTTCATTAACCATTTTCATCTCTTCCTCGCAATAATTATTCGATTGCAAAGGTGAATTATGCAAAAAAAGATTAAATGCTAAGGAATAAGGAAGAACTTTACTTTCTGGAGTTATTCCATTTAAAACTTCTTGACTTAATTTTCCTAGTTCTTCCATTGCCATTGCACCTGCACCACTAGCTGATTGATAGGTTGATACAACTACCCGTTTAATAGGAATATTCCTAGTCAATGGAGATAGAACCAACGCTAATAAAATTGTCGTGCAATTCGGATTAGAAATTAAACCTTTGTGTTTACTCACATCAGCAGGATTGACTTCGGGAACAACCAAAGGAACATTATCGTCCATTCTAAATGCACTGGAGTTGTCAATCATCAAAGCTCCAGAGCTTTTGATTCTATCTTTCCACTTTCGAGATATTGAACTACCAGCTGAAGCCAAAATTAAATCTACATTTTCAAAACTATCTTCAGTTGTCTCTTCCACTTTTAAATCTGTTCCACAAAAACTTTGCATCTCCCCTGCTGAACGATGAGAAGCAAGTAAAATTAATTTTTTTATAGGAAAAGATCTCTCTTCAAGCAAACTCAATAATTCCTTACCTACAGCTCCACTTGAACCAAGTATCGCAACTGTAAGAGGTCTATTTGGAAGAAGAATCTGTGGGTTCAAACTTAATAAAGAGAATAAAAAGGCTTAACAAAAAAATTTTTCTTATTGGAAAAATCAACAAATAACAAATTTTTCGATACTTTTTAGGCCACAATAGCTTTGGAAGTGAATTAACGCTTTCTTACGCTAACCAAATTTGAGAATTCCGTTTCAATGAGTGCTGCAAAATTAAAAGTAACAACCAGTTCGAAACCCAATAGCAGGATTGCTGTAGCGGTTGAAGTTCCTGCAGATCGATGCAAAAAGAGTTATGACGAAGCTTTAAGTAAACTAAGCAGATCTATTTCAATTCCTGGTTTTCGCAAAGGTAAAGTTCCAAAAGCAGTAGTTATTCAACAACTTGGGGTCAAAAGGATACAAGCCTCTGCATTAGAATCACTATTGCAAAAAATATGGACAGAAACTTTAGATCAAGAGGGAATTGAACCTTTATGTGAGCCTGAACTAGAAGATGGATTTGAAACTATTTTAGAAAATTTTAACCCTGAAAAATTGCTTACATTAAAACTTGAAACTGACATAGCTCCTATTCCAACTTTAAAGAAATCTTCGGGTCTAACTGCTGAAGTAGAGAATTTAATCTTTGATCCAAAAAAAGTAGATGAACTAATTGAGCAATCCAGAGCTCAACTTGCAACTAAGGTCCCAGTTAATGATCGTGCCGCAAAAAAAGGCGATATTGCGCTGTTAAGCTTTAAAGGAAGTTTCTCAGATGATGGAAGCGAAATTAAAGGAGGAAGCGGTGATTCAATAGAAATAGAACTTGAAGAAGGCAGGATGATTCCTGGGTTCATTGAGGGTGTGATTGGAATGAATATCAATGATAAAAAAACATTAAAATGCCAATTTCCCAAGGATTATCATCAAGAAGATGCCAAAGGAAGAAAAGCTGAATTCAAAGTCAGTCTAGAAGATTTAAAAATCAAAGAGTTACCAGAGCTAAATGACGAGTTTGCGAAGCAAGCAAGTGATAAAGAAAATATGAATGACTTACGAGCAGATCTTGAAAAGAGGCTAAAAGAAGATACTGAAAGAAAACAAGCAAAGAATCGTCAGGACTCACTGCTTGAAGCCTTGGTCAAAGAGCTTGAAGTTGAGCTGCCCAAAACTCTTATTGAACAAGAAGTACGAGTAATTGTTGAACAAACAGCTCAAAATTTTGCTCAGCAGGGAATTGATGTCAAATCAATGTTTACTCCAGAGCTTGTAAAATCTCTAATGGAGTCCTCAAAAGGAGAAGCAGAGAAAAAGCTGCGTCAAAAACTAGCTTTAAATGCTTTGGCTAAGTCTGAGAAAATCGAAGTTTCACAAAAAGAAATCAATTCAAAACTGAAATCTATAGAAGAGGAAATCAAGCTTTCAAACGAAAAAAATATTGATGAAAGTCGTCTCAAAGAAGCTATTACTGATGATTTGTTGCAAGAAAAATTATTTGTTTGGCTTGAAGAGAATAATACTGTTTTAGAAAAAGACCCAGAAAAAAACAAGGATCAAAGCAAAGAGAAAAGTTCTAAAAAGACAACAACAAAAACAAATAAAGAAAAGAAAAGTTCTAAAACACCCAAATCCTAGTTTCTACGCATAGATTAAAAGTACTAGTTATCTACAGTTTAAGTTGATTGAAGCAAGACAAACTCACCCCATTAGTAATTTGTGGAATAACTCCTTCCTCTTTTCAGGACCGGCGGTTCTACCAACGGTAATTGAACAATCAGGTCAAGGGGATCGGGCATTTGATATTTACTCTCGATTACTTCGTGAAAGAATCATTTTTCTAGGAACTGATGTAAATGATCAAGTTGCTGATGCATTGGTTGCTCAAATGCTTTTTTTAGAGGCTGATGATCCCGAAAAAGATATTCAGTTGTATATCAACTCTCCAGGAGGATCAGTCACTTCAGGACTAGCCATCTATGACACCATGCAGCAAGTCAGTCCGGATGTCATAACAATTTGCTACGGTCTTGCAGCCAGCATGGGAGCTTTTCTTCTCTCTGGAGGAGCAAAAGGTAAAAGACTTGCATTGCCCAATTCTAGAATAATGATTCATCAACCTCTTGGTGGAGCTCAAGGTCAAGCAGTGGAGATTGAAATCCAAGCCAAAGAAATTCTCTATTTAAAAGAGACCCTTAATTCACTTTTAGCAGAGCACACAGGACAAAATATTGAAAAGATTTCAGAAGACACTGATCGAGACCACTTTCTTTCTCCTCAAGAAGCGGTTGAATATGGCCTGATCGACAAAGTGGTTTCCAATCTCAACTCCATATGAATCATTAAGGAAAGCTGACAAGACATCAATCCTAAATGATCCTATTAATTGAGACTGGATAAAATTAATTATCGGTCTATCTAACCTGTATTTTTTTAGAGCTCGATGGCAAAATTTGAGGCCCATCTTAAATGCTCCTTTTGTGGCAAGGCCCAAGATCAGGTGAGGAAACTCATTGCTGGTCCAGGAGTTTACATATGCGATGAATGTATCGACTTATGCAACGAAATTTTGGATGAAGAACTTATTGATAATCCAACTCATCAAAGAAGTGGAAATGAGCAAAGCCATAAAACTAAAGCTGCAACAACAACAGCTAAACCTGCTCCAACACTTGCTTCCATACCCAAGCCCATTGAGATTAAAAAGTTTTTAGATGATCAAGTGGTAGGGCAAGAACCTGCAAAAAAAATCTTATCAGTAGCTGTCTATAACCACTACAAGAGACTTGCATGGCTGGGTGATGGGTCTGGAGAGACTGATTTAACAGCAACAAAATTACAAAAATCTAATATTTTATTAATTGGCCCAACTGGATGCGGAAAGACATTACTTGCACAAACACTAGCTGAAATGCTTGATGTTCCATTTGCTGTCGCTGATGCAACAACTCTTACTGAAGCTGGATATGTTGGGGAGGATGTAGAAAATATTCTCTTACGCCTGCTGCAGAAAGCAGATATGGATGTGGATGTAGCACAAAGAGGAATTATTTATATAGATGAAATTGACAAAATTGCTAGGAAAAGTGAGAACCCATCCATTACTAGAGATGTTTCTGGAGAAGGAGTGCAGCAAGCACTTCTAAAAATGCTCGAGGGTACTGTTGCCAACGTGCCTCCACAAGGAGGGAGAAAGCATCCTTATGGTGACTCTATTCAAATTGATACAAGCCAAATTCTCTTTATATGTGGCGGAGCATTTGTTGGCTTAGACAATGTAGTGCAAAAAAGACTTGGGAAAAATTCAATTGGTTTCATACCAAATGAAAATAGGACAAGAGCTAAATCCAGTCGAGATCGTATTGGCGCAGATTTAATTAATGACCTTGAGCCTGACGATCTCGTGAAATATGGGCTAATTCCCGAATTTATTGGAAGAATGCCTGTCAGTGCAATCTTAGAGCCATTAAATGCCAAAGCACTTGAGTCTATCCTTACGGAACCAAGAGATGCCTTAGTAAAACAATTTAGAACCTTATTAAGTATGGATAATGTAGAACTCTCATTTGACGAAGATGCTGTTGAGGCAATTGCCCAAGAAGCTTATAAAAGAAAAACTGGAGCTAGAGCTTTGCGAGGAATTGTCGAAGAAATAATGCTAGATCTGATGTATAGCCTTCCATCTCAAACTAAGATTAAAAATTTCAATGTAACAAAAAAAATGGTTGATGAAATCACAGGTGGGAAAGTGGTTCCTCTTTTATCAACTGAAAAAAGAATCGTGAAAGAATCTGCCTAGAGCAAATGAACTGTTTGGATGCATTTATTGAAGTTAATTAAAAAAAATAAAAGATTTGCAAAAATTAAATTAGTCAAATATTTGATGAATGATTTTAGATTTTGAATATGATCAAATAAATCAAGAATAAATGTTTCATATTTTGAATTGCGAATGATAACGACTTATGAGCCATTACATCATAAATATCGCCCAACAAGCTTTGACGAACTTGTTGGACAAGACCCAATTAAGTCAACATTAAAACAGGCATTGATAAGTGATCGAATTGCCCCTGCATATATATTTTCTGGACCTCGAGGAACAGGTAAAACATCAAGCGCAAGAATTTTCGCAAAATCTTTAAATTGCTCAAAAAGTGAAAAAGCTACAACCGTACCCTGCGGTGAATGTGAACTCTGTAAGGGAATTAGTTCTGGAAATGCATTGGATGTAATTGAAATTGATGCAGCTTCGAATACAGGTGTTGAAAATATTCGCGAATTAATAGAAAGATCTAGATTTGCTCCTGCAAAAGCTCGCTGGAAAGTTTATGTAATAGATGAATGCCATATGCTTTCAACCGCAGCATTTAATGCACTTCTAAAAACCTTAGAAGAACCCCCCCGTCAAGTCGTATTTATTCTTGCTACAACAGATCCTCAACGCGTTTTACCTACAATTCTTAGTAGATGCATGCGCTTTGATTTCAGAAGAATAGCTCTGCATGATTTAGAAAGTCATTTACTAAGTATTGCTAAAAACGAAGAAATATCAATCAACAAAGAAGCAATACAATTAATCGCAAAACATTCCCAAGGAGGGTTAAGAGATGCGGAAAGTTTACTTGATCAAGTTAGTTTACTCCCTCCACCAATAACTAAATTAAACATTATTAATTTGATAGGAGCTGTCTCAGAAGAGGAATTAATTATATTAGCGAAGTCTTTAATAAATAAAGATCCAAATTCTATTCTAAATATTTGCAATTGCCTGATAAATAAAGGGAAAGAACCAATTGCAATTTTACAAGGAATAGCATCTATATTAAGAGACTTAGTGGTAACAAAAGTTACAAGTGAACCGACTGATTTATGTAATATTTCTCCTGAGAATAGTGAAAGCTTAAAAGTATTAGCAACTTCTACCAACCTTGATCAACTACTCTACCTACAGGCTAAATTAAAAGGGTCAGAAAACTATATCAGAAATAGCAATCAACCAAAACTATGGTTGGAAATTCATTTGCTTGGAATGCTTTCAAATGAAGATTCAAAAGAAAATAACAGAATACAAGCATCCTTTGTTAAACCCAAAACAACAGATAATTCTGAGCCTAACAATAAATATCAAATATCTAAAAGCATAGCCCCTCATACAGATAAAGAACTAATTAAAAAGACAGCTTTTCAATATGAGCAAATACCCAGTCCAACTTTAAATCTTGATGATATTTGGAAAAAAGTCATAGCGATGTTAGAGCTTCCTTCAACAAAAATGCTGCTTTCACAACAAGCTAAATTAATAAATCTGAACTCAGATTCTGCTGAAATAGTCATTTCAGAAAAATGGATAAATATGATTCAAAGTCGCAAAAATCTGATTGAAGATGCTTTTTATAAAGCGAGAGGATCATCAACTAAAGTTCTTTTAATACAACAAAAAGATAACTTATCTGATTCTAGCAAAGATGAAAAAGTTTCCCAGAAAATAGATGAAAAAAATAAATATAAAATTGGAAGAGAGCCAAATCAAAATAATTTTAAAGAGGATAAGATAGAATCAAAAAATAATTTAAAAGCAAATTCTATTGATCAACAGGCTAAGCAATTCGCAGACTTCTTTAATGGAAAAATTGTAAATCTTGAATAAATAAGATTACTGCATTAAGAACCAATATGATCTGTTTTTTCCCATATTAAAGTCTTACGAAATAATGACATTTTGATGACTACAAAGGGAATAACAACAAACCAATGTGCAAGATAAATTGTTGCTCCAAGTATATTAAAAAAATTAGGCGATGGTAAGCTTGGACCTTCACTATTTTGAGAACATCCTTTCCAAAAAGCTACACTAGAAATACCAAATGCAACTATAGATAGTGGCCAATATAGTGGCCTCTCATATAAAAGAAGTGATGCAATAAAATCTATAAATGCAACAACTGGTAAAACATATTGCAACAAGAAAAAGCAAGATAAATCTATTTTCTTAAAGTTGGATAAGCGTTTCGAGATCAATAAGGGCCAGTAATCGAAAAACCTTTGCAAACCACCCTCAGCCCATCTTTTCCTTTGTCGAAATAAAGCAGACAATGATTCTACTGCTTCCTCTTGAATAGGTGGATCCCACATTATTACTATTGGCGAACGGGTTAATAAAAATCGAAAACTTAAATCTAAATCGTCAGTGATAGTTTGTTCATTAAAGCCTCCACAAGATTCAAGTACTTTTCTATTAATTAATTGACCATTACCTCTGAGCTCCGAAACACCACCACAAGCGAGTCTGCCCCTTTGAATAACAGCATCCATTGCCATCTCCATTGCTTGATATGAAGCAATTGGATTCAACTCACAATTAACAACTGATTTTCTTAACTGCACAGCAGACCATCCCCCATGCAAAGCAAGAGCTATTGCTCTAAGTAATACATCGCTCTGTAGTTGTGCGTCCGCATCAAGAATAAATAACCATTCTCCATCAGTTTTATTCAATACAGAATTCAGAGCTCCTGATTTACCACCACCACTCATCAATGGACGACTTAAAACATTGATTCTTGAGAAACTTCTACTCAATTTTTGTAATAAATCAGGTGTTCGATCTTGACTTCCATCATCAATTATCCATAGAGAAAGCTTCTCCTCTGGGTATTCAATTGATAAAAGTCTTGAAACCAGTCTCTCTATTACATTTTCTTCATCAAGTGCTGCCACCAATACATCTACTTTGGGAAGCGTTTCAATAAATTTTGCATCCTTAATTAAATACTCTTTTTGTAATTGATAATTATCCCTACGATCTTGTAAAACAACTCTTAAACCATACCCACCCAGTAAGACAGCCAAAGTAATTGAAGGTAATAAATTCTTGCTAGGGTCAATTAAATGAGGAAAAATTCCTACCAAAGCGCAACAAATCAAAAACAATATTGATTTAATGCGTCGGTTTTCTCCACTGATTTTGGCTAAAGCCATGGAGTAATCCTTTTATCAACAAGTGACTCTAAGAGGCTTTCATCACTAAGGCAAAAATCCATATTTAGTTTTCGGATAATAATGAGAAAGAATTTGTTTGGTAGTCCATCCATTTTTTGCTAACTCTATAGCCCCAGACTGAGACATTCCTGCTCCATGGCCAAAACCTCCACCAGAAAAAAGCCATTTACCTTCTTTAATTTCTTTAACAACAAATAATGTGCTTGGTAATTGTCTAAGAACACGTCGAATGTCATCAAGTTTAAGCAAAATTCCTGAGCCAGTCTTTCCGTCAATTTTCAACAAAGTGACTCTCCCACTACTTCCTCTCCTTACAACCTGAATTTTATGTGGATAGAAAGAACTACTAACTTTTTTAGCCTGATTGAGCTGTTTAGATACCTGCGAGGAATCTATTGTTCTTTCCCATCTAAAAAGTGGATGATCAGAACCAAAAGCCTCCGACTTAGAAAATAAAAAAGATTTCAAATATTTTTCATTCGATAGAGGTAAATCAACCCGACGGGACCACTGTTTTGGGCCATCCAAACGCATTTTTAAATAAGGAACTTCATTGATTGACCATGCTTCATCGACCGAGGCCATTACCCCACCATTTGTAGCGTGATAAACAGTGTTTATTGGCTTTTTATTCCAAGTGAGAATTTTTCCAGCAGTTTTTTTTATAGCAGTTTTAATTTTTTGATTGGCATTAGATGGATCCTTATAAACCTGACATTGGGTATCACTGCAAAGATTGTATCCATCAACTTTGAATCTATGGCTATTAGCCAAAGCCCATGTTCTAGCTAATACGGCCTGAGCTGCAAGTGCTGCTTCAGGTGAACTAGCGCCAATTTCGTAAGGAACTACTCCGTTTAAATACCTTTCAATAGGAACATGCTCAACTAAAGTCCAACTGCCATATGCGTCTGCCTGGATCGAAAATGGACCCGAGTATATTCCCTTCTCCCAGCGCAGGCCATCGGGGGCATGTAAAGAGATAGGACCTGTGAGAGCAATCTTTCCATCATTTCCATCTAAATAAGGTAAAACAGTCTTTGAAACTTTTATTTTTTGATAAGTCGACTTGATGAATGGAGGAATATCTTTGGCGCCTGACACCCAAACCTCCCAATCAAACGGATGAGCAATAGTTGAATCAATACCTTGATCTTTTAAATCATCTGCCAATCTTTCAGCAGATTCGAAACTTGCAAAAGGGCCAATTTTGTGGCGAACAAATACTTTTGGATCTAATAATTGTTTTGCTCGCCAACCAATATTAATTTCTTTAGCCCTTCTAATGATTCCCTCAGCATCTTTCAGAATCAAGTTTTTTCCGTTACTTACAAGCTTCAAAGATGGCGAATTTTGATCATTAATGATTTCCTTTCCTAAGTATGGCTTTATGCCAACAAGCAGAACATTTTTTTCCGTACTAATGAAAGGCGTCTTAGGAGGTTCTTGATGAGTTTTAAAAAATTTAACTTTGCGATGATTCGCAATACTTTCTTCATTTGAATAATGCACACCAATCAAGAGCAGCAAACCCCAAACAAAAAAACTCTTTTGAGCTTGTAAATAACTTTTAATCACAACAAAAATCTCCTTCCAGCAAGAATTTAATAATTTTAGGTTGGCTTAAGTGAACTCCAGGACGTATTCTTATAGTCTAACTATGCTTTTTCAATGCCAAAGCTCAAGACCCGCAAAGCTGCTGCAAAGCGGTTCAAAGCAACAGGCACTGGCAAGTTCATGAGACGTCGTGCATTTCACAATCACTTACTCGACCATAAGAGCCCTAAATTAAAAAGGCACCTTAAAACAAAAGCAGTCGTAGACGAACGTGATGCAGAAAACGTAAGCCTTATGCTTCCCTATGCTTAAGACTCCTTAAGAACTTTTATTGGTTCAATTTATTGATTTCTGATTATTAATTATGGCACGTGTTAAAAGAGGTAATGTTGCTAGAAAACGTAGAAACAAAATCCTTCGTCTAGCCAGAGGATTTAGAGGAGGCAATGGGACTCTTTTCCGGACTGCAAATCAAAGAGTAATGAAAGCTCTGTGTAACGCTTACAGAGACAGAAGAAGAAGAAAACGTGATTTCAGAAGACTATGGATCGCAAGAATCAATGCAGCAGCAAGATTAAATGGATTAAGCTATAGCAAGTTAATGGGTAGCTTAAAAAAATCAGACGTAAGAATCAACAGAAAAATGCTGGCTCAATTAGCAGTTACAGATCCTAAAACATTCACAAATATTGCAGTTAATTCAAAAAATTAATTATGCATAATTAGTGTTTGTCTTATTTAAAGAGATGAATGAACGATTAATTAAGATAAAAGAATACAGAAGAAATTCCAAAAATCAAGAATATGCTAATAATAAATAATTACTATACACTCAACAAATTAGTAATTGAGTTTTAGACGATGATAGTTAATCTTCCTCAAACTTATTTAGTAGGGCTGTGTTTGCTTTTAGTAATTATTGCTATTTTAGTAGGAAGACAGCTATATAAAGTAAGAAAAGATGAAATGAAGCTAATAAAATTAGAGAAAGAAGATTCAAATACAAAAGAAGATTCAGCTAAAATGTATGAATTAGCATCTGTTCAATTAAAGAAAAGATTATATCCACAAGCTACCTCAACTTTAAAACAAGCCTTAAAGAAACTTGATGGAGAACCAGAAGAAGCTAAAGCACTTATAGAAAATGCATTAGGCTTTGCACTAGCTGCTCAAAATGACTTTAAATCAGCAGTGATTCATTACAAAAAAGCATTAATAGCAAAATCTGAATATCCAGTTGCACTGAATAATCTTGGGTTTGCTTATCAACGTTTACTCAAAGAAGATGAAGCTTACAAAAATTATCAAGAGGTTTTAAAGCTAGATCCTAATAACAAAACTGCGATCTCGCAAATCAAAAGACTTGAACGTATAATCGGAAAAGATAAAGATCAATTATTGAATAAAAAAGGCTTCTAAATCATTCTTAATTCATCATATTTTACCTATGCAAAAAACAAATCAATTTCTCAAAATTGGAAATAAAGAATTCAAAAGTCGGCTTCTTGTTGGAACTGGTAAATACTCATCCCTAGAAGTAATGCAAAAAAGCCTAGTAAATACAAAATGTGAAATAGTTACTGTGGCAGTTAGAAGAATTCAAGGCCTTGAGCATGGACATAAAGGATTAATGCAATCAATAGACTGGAAAAATATATGGATGCTACCGAACACTGCAGGATGCTCAAATGCTGAAGAAGCTATTCGAATCGCAAGACTTGGAAGAGAATTGGCAAAGTTAGCAGGTCAAGAAAATAATAATTTTGTCAAATTAGAGGTTATTCCTGACAAAAAATATTTATTACCCGACCCAATTGGAACTTTAAAAGCAGCCGAGCAACTCGTTAAAGAAGGATTTACTGTTCTTCCATATATAAATTCTGATCCATTAATTGCGAAACAACTTGAAGAAATTGGATGTGCAACTGTTATGCCTCTTGGTTCCCCCATTGGATCTGCTCAAGGCATAAGAAATGAAGCAAACATTGCCATAATTATAGAAGAATCTCAAATCCCAGTAATTATTGATGCAGGTATTGGAGTTCCTAGTGAAGCAGCTCAAGCATTAGAAATGGGTGCTGATGGGGTTCTAATAAATAGTGCTATTGCTTTAGCTGAAAACCCAATTTTGATGGCTCAAGCCTTCTCGAAGGCAACTGAGGCTGGTAGAGATGCTTTTTTATCCGGAAGACTACAAGAGAACCCATTTGCCCATCCGAGCTCTCCAGTAGATGGAGTTATTTCAAATAATTAGAGTAATTCGTTAAAAATTAGTAACGTAATAGGCTAATAAACAAAAAAACATGACAGTCACTAAAGAAAGTCAAGGCAGGCTTAACGTTTTTGCAGACGAACCAAGAATTGAAATACTTACAAAAGAAAGCAGTGGCAACAAAGGTTCTTGGCTTTTTACCCTTGCTGGAGTTATCCTTGTAATTGGGCTTATCTCATATTCTTTAACAATCAAGTGAAACCCTTGTAGTAGCTTGAATAAAATGAGCATTTGCTCTGTCTTTTGGAGTTTAGATGAAAGTTTTCGTTCTTGGTGGTGACGGCTTCTGCGGATGGCCTTGTGCAGTAAATCTTGCTGACAAGGGTCATGATGTCTTCATCGTGGATAATCTCAGTCGTCGAAAAATCGATATAGACCTTGAAGTTGAATCCTTAACTCCAATTACAAGTATTGGTGAAAGGATTAAAGCTTGGTCTGAGATAGGTGGAAAACCTATTCAATTTATTCATTTGGACCTTGCCTCTGAATATCAAAAGCTTTTAGATCTTTTGATAGAGGAAAAGCCTGATTCAATAATTCATTTTGCTGAACAGCGTGCTGCTCCATACTCAATGAAAAGTAGCGCAACCAAGAGATATACAGTTGATAACAATGTCAATGGCACCCATAATCTCCTAGCCGCAATTGTTGAATCTCAATTAGATGTTCACATTGTTCACCTTGGGACAATGGGTGTTTATGGCTATGGGTCCCATAGAGGCGCAACCATTCCTGAAGGTTACTTAAAAGTCGAAGTACCCCAACCAGATGGCAGTCGCTTTGAAGAAGAAATCCTTCATCCAGCCAGTCCTGGAAGCGTTTATCACATGACAAAAACGCTTGATCAATTGCTATTCCTTTACTACAACAAAAATGACCAGATCAGAATCACTGATCTTCATCAAGGAATTGTGTGGGGAACAAATACTGATGTCACAAGCCGTGACCCAAGACTGACTAATCGTTTTGACTATGACGGTGATTATGGAACAGTTTTAAATCGATTTTTAATGCAAGCGGCCATTGGATATCCATTAACAGTCCATGGCACTGGTGGGCAAACAAGAGCTTTTATCCATATTCAAGATTCAGTAAAATGTGTTCAGCTGGCACTGGAGAACCCTCCTGAAAAAGGAGAAAGGGTGAAAATTTTCAACCAAATGACGGAAAGTCATCAAGTCGGGGAATTAGCAAAAAAAGTAGCCTCTCTGACTGGAGCAAAAATTAATTATCTTCCAAACCCAAGAAACGAAGCGGTCGAAAATGATTTAATAGTTGATAATAGATGTTTTATTGAGCTTGGATTAGATCCCACAACTCTTGATAATGGACTTTTAGAAGAAGTTGTTAATGTCGCGAAAAAATTCTCCAATAGGTGCGATTTAAAACGAATACCTTGTGTATCTGCATGGACATCAACCCAAGCGAAAGCAATCAAAAAATCCTAAACCTAACTAATACAAAATCTTGAAAAGACACGCGCAGTGAAAATAGCTTTTTTTACAGAAACTTTCCTACCCAAAGTAGATGGGATAGTCACTCGTTTAACTAAAACAATCCAAAATTTAGTTGAATCTGGTGATGAAGTAACCGTTTTTTGTCCAGAAGGCTGTCCATCAAGCTATATGGGTGCAAAAGTTGTCGGTGTCCCCGCGATGCCATTACCCTTATATCCTGAACTCAAATTAGGGCTTCCTGGACCAGGTGTTTCAGATGAATTAGAAAACTTTAAACCTGACTTGATACATGTTGTTAACCCTGCTGTACTTGGATTGGGAGGGATCTGGCTAGCTAAAACAAACAATATCCCCCTTGTAGCGAGCTACCATACTCATTTACCAAAGTATTTAGAACACTATGGGATGGGTATGTTAGAGCCGCTTTTATGGGAATTGTTAAAAGCTGCTCATAATCAAGCAACTTTAAATTTATGTACTTCCACGGCAATGGTGCAGGAACTCTCAGAAAAAGGAATTCAAAATACAGACTTATGGCAAAGAGGAGTTGATACGGATATTTTCAAACCAGAGCTAAGAGATGAGCAAATGAGAAAACGTCTTTTAGGCAACTTTAGCGATGAAGGATCGCTATTGATTTATGTAGGAAGACTCTCTGCAGAAAAACAAATAGAAAGAATTAAACCTGTGCTTGAAGCACTACCTAGCACTCGTCTAGCACTTGTTGGGGATGGTCCATATAGACAACAATTAGAAAAAATTTTCCAGGGCACCTCTACTACCTTTGTGGGATATTTAAGTGGGAATGAACTAGCAAGTGCTTATGCATCAGGTGATGCTTTCTTATTCCCCTCAAGCACAGAAACCCTGGGATTAGTTCTTTTGGAAGCAATGGCTGCTGGATGCCCAGTTGTAGGAGCAAATAAAGGTGGAATACCAGATATCATTTCAGATGGAGAAAATGGATGCCTGTACAATCCTGATGGAGAAAATGATGGGGCTTCAAGTTTAATTGAGGCTACAAAAAAATTGTTGGGCAATGAAATAGAACGCTCAGCAATGAGAAAAGCAGCTCGTTCAGAGGCTGAGAGATGGGGATGGGCAGGAGCTACAAAACAATTGAGAAATTATTACGAAGACGTACTAGACAAAAAACAATCAAATGTCGCTGCTTAGTTTTTACGCAGCATGAGGGGGTGGAGTGGGGGAATCAAATGATTGCAGAGGTAATACCAAAGTTGCCCATGGAGAAAGTTTTGGTGGCCTTTGTTTCTTAGGCTGACGAACCCCAAATGGGACTCTAACGACATTAGTTCCAGAAACTTTTAAAAGTTCTCCTTTATTTAAAACAGATTCAAAGCAATTAGAAAAAGAAGGCAAAGACAAATCATTCTTTTTATTCATTTGATCTATAAGATCAAAAGATGTCTTTTTGTTCATTTGGTCCCCATATAATTTAAGGCTGCGGCAAAGATTAATAGAAAACTTGCAAAACAACCCGAAAAAACCACAAATTTGGTTTTCGCTTGAAATTTAACCAATAAAACAAGTTTTAACCAGTCTTCAAATAGAATTAGTATCTTCTAAGTCTTGAACGGAAGGACAACTACATATCAAATTTCTGTCTCCATAAGCATTATTAATACGTGAAACTGATGGCCAAAATTTATATTTTTCCTGGCTGCTCAAAGGGAAAGCTGCTTCTTTACGAGAATAAGGTCTATCCCAATCATCGGATGTAACTGTTTTTAAAGTATGAGGAGATTGTTTTAAAGGATTATTAATAGGATCAATCTTTCCTAATTTAATTTGTTCAATTTCTTCTCGTATTCCAATCATCGCCTCACAAAAACGATTTAATTCAGACAAACTTTCACTTTCTGTTGGTTCAACCATCAAAGTTCCAGCAACTGGCCAACTGATTGTTGGAGCATGAAATCCATAATCCATCAATCTCTTTGCAATATCCTCAACTTCTATACCTAACTGACTCTTTAAAGGTCGTAAGTCTAATATGCATTCATGAGCTACCAAGCCATTGGGATCTTTAAATAAAACTGGATAATAAGCATCAAGACGTTTGGCTAAATAATTAGCAGAAAGGATTGCAATTGAACTTGCTTTGCGTAACCCATCTTTACCCATCATTCGAATGTACATCCAACTAATCGGCAATATTCCAGCGCTGCCAAATGGAGCTGAAGAGACTGCCGAAATAGCCTTTTTGCCTCCACACTTAACTATTGAATGTCCAGGAAGATAAGGAACCAAATGGCCTGCAACAGCTATGGGGCCTACGCCTGGACCTCCTCCTCCATGAGGAATTGAAAAAGTTTTATGAAGATTTAAATGACAGACATCTATGCCATAAGTTCCAGGCCTGCAAATACCTACTTGAGCATTCAGATTTGCCCCATCCAAATAGACCTGACCACCCTCTTGATGAATGACTTGGCAAATTTCACGAATATTCGGCTCAAATACACCATGTGTTGAAGGATAGGTAACCATCAATGAAGCCAAATTCTTTGAATGAATCTTTGCTTTATTTCTTAAGTCTTCCAAATCAACATTGCCATATTCATCACATTTAACAGAGACAACTTTAAAACCAGACATGACTGCACTAGCTGGATTTGTACCGTGTGCACTAGTGGGAATCAAGCAAATATTTCTATGCCCCTCACCAAGAGACTGATGCCAAGAACGTATTACAAGCAAACCAGCAAATTCTCCTTGAGAACCTGCATTTGGCTGCAGAGAAACACCCTGAAAGCCAGTTAAAGCAGAAAGCCAACTTTCAAGGTCATTAATGATTTCCTTGTATCCAGCTAATTGAGTAGTAGGAGCAAAAGGATGAATAGAAGCAAACTCGCTCCATTCAATGGGTAAAAGTTCCGCAGCTGCATTCAATTTCATTGTGCAACTCCCCAGAGGAATCATTCCTTGCACTAGAGAAAAATCTTTCGAAACTAAAAAATGTATGTATCTCATTAAATCAGTCTCACTTTGATATTGATTAAATACCGGTTGTTCAAGCCAAGGTTTTTCACGAAGTGGAATATCTATTAGTGGATCATTCTCCTTAATAATCTTAGAAATATCATTAACATTTTTTCCTTTAACATTTGCAAGTATTTGATGCAATTTATAAATTTCTTGATCACAAGTTAATTCATCAAAAGTCACTCCAAAACCCTTAGCATTATTAATATCAGATCCAATAGGAAGAACTCTAAGGTTATATCCTTCTTCTGAAGCTGACAGAATAACTTTTGATGCTTCTGCACAATATATGTCAATACTATCAAACCCGGAATATCTATCTATGGTATATTCTAAGTCACTTAAAATATATTCAAAATCAGATCTATATTTAAGGATCTTGTTTGCAATTTTCTTAAGCCCATTTGGACCATGATGAACTGCATAAAAAGAAGAAAGAACAGCTAATAAAACTTGAGCAGTGCATATATTACTTGTTGCTTTATCCCTTCGAATATGTTGCTCTCTTGTTTGAAGGGCAAGTCTCAAAGCTTGATTTCCCTCTACATCAACTGATTGGCCAACAATCCTTCCTGGTATTTGTCTTTTATATATTTCTTTAGTTGCAAAAAAAGCTGCATGTGGTCCACCAAATGCAATAGGCACTCCAAATCTTTGCGCACTTCCAACAACAATATCCGCACCAAATTCTCCCATTGGTTTAATCAAAACTTGAGCCAAGGGATCAATTGATATCGTTACAATTGCATCACATTTATGTACTTTATTAATTACTGAAGTTGGGTCCCAAATACGACCATTTTTTCCAGGTAACTGAATAAGTATTCCGAAGACATTATTATCAATTTCAAAATTCTTATTATCAAAGAACTCAAGTACAATCCCCAGTGGCTCACATCGAGTTTTTAAGACGTCAAATGTTTGAGGCAGAGTTTCTTGATCTACTAAAAATTTATTAGCATTTTTATTTTTTCTAACAGCCAAACTCAAACTTATTGCCTCAGCTACCGCAGTTGCTTCATCAAGTAAAGATGCATTTGCGATAGGTAAAGCTGTTAATTCACTTATTAAAGTTTGAAAATTAAATAAGGCTTCTAATCTGCCTTGGGATATTTCTGCTTGATAAGGAGTATAAGCCGTATACCAATTGGGATTTTCTAGAACATTTCTTTGTACGACTGGAGGTATGACTGTCGAATGATAACCAAGGCCAATCAACGATCGATGTTCAATATTTTTCTTGGAAATAATATTGATTTCTTTTAACGCTTCATTTTGATCACACCCACATGAAATAGAAACACCATTATTTTCTGCATCAAAGATTTCATTAGGAATGACAGAAGAAATGAAATCTTCCAAATTGTCAAAACCAAGATGTTGAAGCATAAAAGCTTCCTCTTCGTTGGTTGGACCTACATGGCGAGACTTAAAAGTGAAATCCTTTAATTCTGCTTTTGACATGAGCTTGTTCTCAAGCACAAGCAAGTTAAGTTATTGGAAGGAAGGCCACTGTAGAGAAAAATTTCCTGATTTGTTGTAAGAAAAAATTATTAAGTAAAATTTTATGAAACAATTTTCTTTGCATAAGTCCCAGAATCCATAAGATCTTGTAATTGATCAGGATTATCAGGACGAATTATTAATAACCATCCTTCACCATGCGGATCATTTTGAAGTTCCTCTGGGCTAGCTAAAACAGAATTGTTTCTATGGACAATTTCTCCACTAACTGGTGCATACATATCTTCTACAGCCTTTACTGATTCCACTGAGCCAAAACTTTCTCCTTTAGCTATTGAAGTCCCTTCATCTGGTAGATCAACAAAAACGATATCTCCTAACTGATCAACCGCAAATTCACTGATGCCAATTCGAACTAATCCATCATCAGCAAAAGCATATTCATGACTGTCAGCAAAACGAAAATGATCTGGGAAGGAAAAAGCCATTGCGTCAAAACGAAAAACGCTTAGTCATTCTGGGGCAATTTGATCAATCCTGCCTGAAATAAATTGGATAATGCATGAATCAAAGCAATTTTGATATGAGAGCGATGGGATCCTCCTTGAATAAATAAATCAAAAGGAGGTTTCATAGGAGCATCCGCAGAAAATTCACTCGTACTACCATCTACGAAAGTTCCTCCAGCCATGACTAAGTTATTTTCATAACCTGGCATAGGAGCAGGTATTGGATCGAGAAAAGATCCAATAGGTGATTTTTCCTGAAAAGACCTACAAATAATTTGTAAAATTTCTGGATCGCCGATCCTTACTACTTGGATCAAATCAGTTCTGTGAGAACCTGGTTTTGGCAAAACTTGAAAGCCCAATTCGCTAAAAGTAGTAGAAATAATCTCAGCACCTATTAGAGCCTCTGCAACCATTTGAGGCGCAAGAAAAAGTCCTTGTAAAATAGTTCTATTTAAATCAAAAGTAATACCACCCTCAGATCCAATACCTGGAGCAGTCAAGCGGCAACATGCTTTATCCACTAAATCAGCTTTCCCCGCAATATATCCACCAGTAGGAACGATCGTTCCCCCTAAATTTTTTATTAAAGAGCCTGCAATTAAATCTGCCCCGACTGACGTTGGTTCCTTCGTTTCGACAAATTCTCCATAGCAATTATCAACAAAACAAATACAATTAGGTTGAATCTTATGGCAAAAATTACAAATCTCTTTAATAACCTCAATACTCAAAGATGGACGCCATGTATAACCACAACTACGTTGTATAAAAATTAATTTTCTAGGGGTGTGTAAAGCTTTTTCTAAAGCTAAGAAATCTATATTTCCATTTTTATTTAAAGATATCTCTTCATAATTAATGCCAAACTCAATCAAGGATCCTTGACCAATCCCCCTCAATCCAATGACTTCTTCAAGTGATTCGTAGGGCCTTCCAGTAACAGATAGCAAATAATCTCCTGGTCTTAAAACGCCAAACAAAGATGTTGTAATAGCATGAGTACCGCTCACAAGCTGAAGTCTTACCGCTGCTTTTTCCGCTTCTAAAACATCCGCAAAAATTTTATCAATTATATCTCTCCCTAAATCTCCATGTCCATATCCAGTTAACGATGCAAAATGTTGCACATTTAGATGAGAGTCAGAAAAAGCTTTTAACACTTTTTCTAATTTAAATGATATACTGTCGGTCTTTTCTTGAATTGATAAGTATAATTTTTTTTCTATATTATCAACAAAATTTTTAGCGTATTTTTGTAACATATACATTTTACTTGAGAATATATAAGTTTTATCAAATTAATCAGAAAAAATAATTTCTAGTTTTTCTTGATCTTTAAGTAATAAGCCTCTTTGGCGAAGATTCTCCAAAAAGTCATCTGCACCTTGCAAATGATTTGTATTTAACAATTTATTAGTTGCATGTAAATCTAGCAATTCACCATCAAGTTCTTCGGCTGTGTAATCTTTTAAACCCGCCATAACTGCTTCAAACCTGTCTCTACGTTGCTTTTTACTGACTGGATATGCAGACATAACTTGTTCTCTACACATTCTCCACGACCTTCCTTTACATAAATAGTCAGCCAAAGCGGCGCTAAGCACAGGGGCTTCTGCATCCTCAATAAACCAATCAAAAGAGGAAGGCAAAGACGCTAAACCAACAAAAATCTCAAAAAAATCACCTGCAGAAAGAGGATTATTGTCATTTCCTTCAACAGCGATAGCTGACTCTTGAAGCGATCTATGCAACTCAGGATGAACGCTCAATATATGACTTTCTATATTTTCTAACCCACGAGAAAGTACTTGATTTACCTTCCCCAAAGCAAAAAATACTTCAGGGCTGGGAGATACAAGTTTTCCATTTCTTAGATTTGAAATTTGAGAACTATGAACTCTTCCTAGATCCAAACATTCAGCCAAAGCAGGAAGAACTTTATGAGACCAGCCATTGCGCTCATGCCATACATGCACTAGGTGAGCCATAGCCCTTCTACCTGCAGTCAATTGGTCCCGAAAACTAGAGGTCACAAATCACATTCAAGATTGATAGATAGGCCTGGTTAGGATCCTTATCGTATATTATATACACCAAGTAGACGGATCACTAATGGTTTCAAGTTTAATCGAGGCTTCGGCTCCATTAAAAAAACCAGTTGCTGCCGATAAAGCCATGGCTGCATCGAAGAAGCTCCAAGGACATGTACCAAGAAGGATTCATAACCAAAGGGCCAGAAGAAGATGGGGAACAGTCATATTCATGCTGACAATACACGCTCTAACAATATTTACTTTGCAAGCTAAATTTTGGAGTTGGTTAGCATTTTCTGGATTTATTTTCTTATATTGGGTAACTGCTTGCTTAGGAGTAACCACAGGATATCATCGCCTTCTCTCACACCGATCTTTTCAAGTTCCAAAATGGCTTGAAAGATTTTTCGCAACTTGTGGAGCATTAAGTTGCCAACATGGACCAATCGATTGGGTTGGTCTTCACAGGCATCATCATACTTTTTCCGATACTGAAGCTGATCATCATGACAGTAATAAAGGATTTTGGTGGAGTCACATGGGATGGATGTTTGAAGATGTACCTGCCATGAAAGCCGTTCCAAGACTTTCTGGAGATTTAATCAAAGATCCTTACTATCGCTTCTTAAATAAAAATTTTTTACTTTTGCAACTACCCTTAGGCGCGACGCTTTATTTAATTGGCCAATCAGCTGGTATTGGAGGATGGGCAATGGTCTTATGGGGAATTCCTCTAAGACTGGTTTTTGTTTATCACATAACTTGGCTAGTTAATTCAGCAACTCATTGTTGGGGTTCTATTGCATATGAGAGTGGAGATAATTCCAAAAATAATAAATGGGTGGCAGCGCTTACATTTGGAGAAGGGTGGCACAATAATCATCATGCTTTTCCTAATTCAGCGAAGCACGGCCTTCAAAGAAATCAAATAGATCTAACCTGGCAACACATACGATTTTTGAAAGCAATTGGGTTAGCGAAAAAAATTAGACTCCCTATCGCGTCGTAATATTACTAACAACAATTAAATAGCATTAATTCATTTTCGATCCATGCCTAAGCGAGTTCAAGTTGTTCTAAACGAAGACATAAAAAGTCTTGGCAATGATGGTGACCTTGTTGAGGTTGCTCCTGGCTTTGCCAGAAACTTTTTATTACCCAACAAAAAAGCATTACCGGTTACTCCAACTGTTTTAAAACAAGTTGAACACAGAAGAGCAAAACAAGCAGAAAAAGAGGCAGCTAAAAAACAAGAAGCTATTGATTTCCAAACAGCTCTAACAACAATTGGAAGATTTACGGTCAAAAAACAAGTAGGAGAAGACGGAGTCTTATTTGGAACAGTAACTAATGGAGATGTAGCAGAAGTGATAAAAGAAGCTACTAAAAAGGACATAGATCGTAGAGACATATCGGTTCCTGAGATACATGGTGTGGGGAAATATAAAGTGCAAATCAAACTTCACAACGAAGTAAATGCTGAGATAAACCTTGAAGTTACAAGTTACTAATAGTTGCATCTTGGCCCGAACAAGCCAAAGTAGGTGTCCTTGTCCAACAAGCAATAAATGATAATCACCCCCTCTTCAAATAACGGGGATTTTTCAAAACAAGGTAGAGATTTTGGAGCTTTTAATAATTCCAAAATTGAAAAGCCTCGTTTTGAAGCTCAACCTGACCAAATACCACCACAAAATTTGGAAGCAGAAGAATCTGTTCTGGGTGGAATTTTATTGGATCCTGATGCGATAGGACGAATAGCTGATTTGCTACAAGTTGAAGCTTTTTACATTTCTGCTCATCGAGAAATATATAGAACAGCATTAATGCTTCATAGCCAAGGCAAACCTACAGATTTAACAGCAATGAGCGCTTGGCTTGCCGATACAAATTCTTTAGAAAAAGTGGGAGGAAACAACCGATTAGTTGAACTGGTTGAGAGGGTTACATCTACAGCTTCAATCGAACAAGTTGCTAAATTAATTAGCGATAAATTTTTGCGCAGGCAATTAATTAAATCTGGAAATGATGTGATCAAATTAGGCTTTGATCAAAGCCTTCCAATGGAAGAAGCCATTGATCAAGCTGAACAAAAGATCTTTGCTATTAGCCAAGAGCAACCATCCAAAGGTTTAACGCCTACTGCAGAAATTCTGACAAAGACTTTCAATGAAATAGAAAGTAGATCACTTGGTACATCAGTGGCAGGCATACCAGTTAATTTTTACGATCTGGATGCAATGACACAAGGACTTCAGAGGAGCGATCTAATCATTGTTGCAGGAAGACCAGCAATGGGAAAAACTTCAATTGTTCTTAATCTCGCTAAAAACGTAGCGCAACTTCATGACCTACCTGTTTGTGTATTCAGTCTTGAAATGAGTAAAGAGCAACTAACTTACAGATTGCTATCAAGCGAGGTAGGAATTGAAAGCAGTCGATTAAGAACAGGACGACTGCAACAAGATGAATGGCCATTACTTGGTCAAGGTATTAATACACTTGGGCAATTACCAATCTTCATTGATGACAAACCAAATTCAAGTGTTCTTGAAATGAGGTCTTTATGTCGTCGCCTAATTGCTGAACAAGGTAAAGAGCTGGGACTAATTGTTATTGATTATCTACAACTCATGGAAGGTACTTCGCCAGATAATCGAGTTCAAGAAATATCAAGAATTACTCGAGGTCTTAAGGGTATGGCAAGAGAACTTAAAGTCCCTGTAATCGCTTTATCTCAATTAAGTAGAGGAGTTGAATCAAGAACCAATAAAAGACCAATGCTTAGCGATCTACGTGAATCTGGCTCAATAGAACAGGATGCGGACTTGGTTCTAATGATTTATAGGGATGAGTATTACAATCCAGAAACTACTGATAGAGGAATTACAGAAGTTATCGTGACAAAACACCGAAATGGACCGGTTGGAACAGTTAAATTACTTTTTGAACCCCAATTCACTAGATTTAGAAATCTTGCTGCTTAATTGTTCGAAAATTAAATTCCTAAATGCTTAATTGATGATTACTAAACAATCTTCAGATGAAAGTTTTGACGTAATTGTTGTAGGAGGTGGTCACGCAGGCTGCGAAGCTGCATTGACTTCAGCAAGATTAGGATTGAATACAGTTTTATTTACTCTCAATTTAGATCGAATCGCATGGCAACCATGTAACCCCGCAGTAGGTGGACCAGCTAAAAGTCAATTGGTTCATGAAGTTGATGCGCTGGGAGGGATTATCGGGAAATTAGCCGATCTAACAGCTCTTCAAAAAAGGATCCTTAACGCAAGCAGAGGACCTGCAGTTCGAGCATTAAGAGCACAAACAGATAAGCGAATATATGCACATGAAATGCTAAAAATCCTTCAAAATACGCCAAATTTAAAGATTAGAGAGGCAATGGTTACTGGGCTAGAAATTGAACATTATCCCAATCAGATTGAAAAAAACACATCAGAAATTCAAGAGAGAATTGGATTTATAAAGGGAGTTAAAACCTATTTTGGAACTATTTTTCATGCAAAAGCAGTTGTACTTACAACAGGAACTTTTTTAGGAGGCAGAATTTGGATTGGCAATCAATCTATGAGTGCAGGTCGAGCAGGAGAGCAGGCCTCTCAAGGGTTAACTGAAGAATTACAAACTTTAGGCTTTACTACTGATCGTTTAAAAACAGGAACCCCTGCTCGCATCGATAGACGAACTATTGATCTTGACTCCCTAGAAGAGCAATTGAGCGATGCTTCAGATAAATTCTTTTCTTTTGATCCTCTTTCTTGGAAAAGTGGAGAACAAATGAGTTGTCATATCACTCGAACAACAAAAGCAACTCACCAACTTATTAAAAAAAATCTTCATTTAACTCCTATTTACGGAGGTTTTATTAATAGTAAAGGTCCAAGATATTGCCCATCCATTGAAGATAAAATTGTACGTTTTGCTGACAAAGATTCACACCAGATTTTCTTGGAGCCCGAAGGTAGAGATACTCCAGAAATGTATGTACAAGGTTTCTCAACTGGACTGCCCGAAAACTTACAATTAGAACTTTTAAGGACTCTACCAGGCTTAGAAAGATGTGTAATGCTGAGACCCGCTTATGCAGTTGAATATGACTACATACCAGCCACACAATTGGAAGCAACACTCGAAACAAAAAGAATAAGTGGTTTATTTAGTGCAGGGCAACTAAATGGAACAACAGGATACGAAGAAGCAGCTGCACAAGGTTTAGTAGCAGGTTTAAATGCTGCAAGATTAGTCAACGATAAAGAAGGCATTATTTTCGAAAGGGAGAGTAGTTATATAGGAACTATGATTGATGATTTAGTTACAAAAGATTTAAAGGAGCCATATAGAGTATTAACTAGTAGAAGTGAATATCGATTAATTTTAAGGGGTGATAATGCAGATAGGAGATTGACTCCACTCGGTTACAAATTAGGGTTGATTGATGAAAGAAGGTGGAAAATCTTTAATACTAAGCAACAATTAATCGATCAAGAGAAAATAAGATTAGAAAAAGATCGCATTAAAGAAAGCGATAAATGTGCAAAAGAAATATATTCTTCAACTGGAACTGCTATTAAAGGTTCAATAACACTAGCCAATTTCCTAAGAAGAACAAATATTCACTATAAAGACCTAATTAATTATAATTTAGCAACTAAGAGTATTCCCTTAGATGTTGAAGAAGGAGTTGAAATAGATATTAAATATACCGGTTATTTAGAAAGACAAAAAGCTCAAATAAATCAATTAAAACAGCAAAGTAAAAAGTTATTACCAAAAAATTTAAACTATAATAATATCAAAACTCTTTCTAAAGAAGCGAGAGAAAAATTAACAATTTCTCAGCCAAAAAGTTTTGGACATGCTGCTCAACTTCCTGGTGTAAGCAAAGCAGACCTCACTGCACTTCTTGTATGGTTAAAAATAGAACAAATGAAAAAATCTGCAAGCAAAGATCCAATGCAAAAAACAAGCTGATAAAAGTGAATTCACATCAATCTCAATTACCTTCTCCTGAAGTTATTTGGAAAGCATCGAAAGAAAGTGTTCTTTCAGGCAAAGGGAATTATAAACTCTCTGGAGCATGGCAATTAATGCTATTGGGTGATGGCAGCCCAACCAGGCATCTCAAGCTTTTAACAGGGCATGAAGTTGCCATAAAGGTGATATCTATGGCAATGGAAAATAATAATCAAAATGGAGTCCCAGAAGAAGTGCATGAGCTAGAGCCACCTTTGATAAGAAGACAAGTTTGGCTTACGTGTGGAGACTTAACCCTGGCATGGGCTGAAAGCTGGTGGAATTATGAAGAAGCAGAAAAAAATCTGCAAAATAAGGATCAACCAATCTGGAAAAGCTTGACCCAAGGACGCTCAGAGCTTTTTAGAGAAGTTGACGGATTGGGATTAGTTCATGCAAATTGGCTGAAAGCAGAATTTAATGAAGATGGTCCTTTTTGGAGTAGGCATTATCGATTTTTTCGTCAACAAAAAGAATTAACTGTAATTAGAGAAGTTTTCAGCCCAAAACTAGAAAAATGGTTAGGACCAATACCAAGAAAGGCTTTTTAACAACAGCTAATATTTTCTTCGACTAGATCTTGGTATGTTTTTTCTTCTTTGAGGAGTTCGTTCATCTAGGAAAGAATCGTTTAAATCGAGTTCATTTTGCTTAATTAAATTATCTTTCCTTTTCCACTTATTTAATTTAAAAGATTGATCATCTGGCCATTCATCCAGTTCGTCTGAATTGTTTCTCCTTACTTCCATCTGAGGTGGTAAAGCTTTAGGAGCTCTTAAGGAAATAGCACTTAAGGGTCTTTTTGTATTGTTTGTGCTTTCCTTAAGCGGTTCATTCTCAAAGTCTTCATTCTCCAACCACTCGTCATCATCCTCAAAAAACCAATCAATTTTCTCTTCCATCCAACGACCAACTTTTTCGAAATTTGCTGAAGTCTCTTTATCTTGCCACCCTCCCCTTCTTTTACCAGGGCGATTACCCGAAACACCATCTACAACCTGTTTTCCAGTTTGTATCCATTTATCCATTCTGCGATCAAGGGGTGCTCTAGATCGCTGACGAATTTGATTACGATTGTTATGTGAGCTCATCTTTTAAATTTAACGCTTTCAAACCAACAAGTGAATCACCGTAAAGTTGAAATTATTCAAAAAATTAATTGTTACTTCTAGAAAAAGGTTGAAATTCAAGTACGAATTTTGGATCCCATCTACCGCCAAAATAATTATTACAACAACTGCGGCAGGCAGCGCCATTAACAATACGTCGATAACTAAAACTTCTTTCACATGAAGGGCAAGTTGCCACCCATTTTGGGAGTCTTTTTGATATTGGGAACGAGTGACGAACTGTTACTTGGAAATCAGTTTGAGCGGAATTTATCTCTGCCATACGTTTATGAAAATTAGGTCCATGTGCCTCTTCAACTTTCAGAACAAGGTCAATCCAGGCATGAATCATTTCGTGGCATAAGGTGCTCATCAATGCTTTGCGGGGAAGATGTTCCAATACTGGTCTAGACAAAATTATTTCACTAGCTTTCACTCCGAAGAAATTCGTTTTACTTCTATAGATCCCAGCCGTAGTACGCATGCGGCCATCACTCCAACGAAGAGAGACTCTGGGAACTCCATTCTCGAACAAAGAGTTCTGAAAATGTTGTCTGTTTAATTCAAGAAATAATGGTAGAACAGGTATTAAAGACATTGATACCGAGAACTCGTTAGCATTATTATTCCGATAACATTCTGTCTAACTATCAATAACAAACAAGCTAATCTCATGGCTAATAAGTCAGAATCTATAACTAAACGGAATTAAAAAAATGGATAGTGCTCTTATCAAAGCAATTGGATTAAAAGCTCTCTTGGTTGGAGTTGGCGCACTTCTCCTTTTTTGGACTTTTAACGCAATCAAGCTAGTCATCAGTGCTAGAGGCATTAACCCTCTTGTGAAAAAGTTTTTTGATCAGATTGCAGCTGGCCGAATAGATGGGGCTTATAGACTTACGACAAAAGCTTATAAAACACATGTCAATAGACAAGAATTCATCAAATTTTTGGGTAGCTTGCAATTAAATCGATATAGAAACTTGAAGTCGGGGCGACCAAGAATAGAAGATAATCAAATAATGCTCACACTAAGCTTGAAATCAGAAGATAAGAAAAATGAAATGCCACTGGACTTCACTTTTATTAAAATAAACGAAAATTGGCAAATAGATCGTATTGCGAAAGCCAATACATAATGAAGCTAAATGTGAGAAGTGAATTCAAACTTGAATCAACATTATGAACGTGCAAAAGAGCTTAGAGCTTTACTCAATAAAGCAAATTACTCCTACTATGTATTAGATGCACCCGAGATAGACGATGCTGTTTATGATCAACTATATAGAGAATTAATTGAAATTGAAAATATTCACCCATCTTTGATTACTGATGATAGCCCTTCCCAAAGATTAGGTGGTGTCCCTTCTACAGGATTCAAAAATGTTGATCATAATATTCCACTTTTAAGCCTAGATAATGCGTTTAATATAAATGAATTAAAAGCATGGTACACAAGGATCAGAAAATTAATAAGTTCAGGAAATAAAGATCTCAAGGAAGATGAGAATCCAGAACTAATTTGTGAATTAAAAATTGATGGAAATGCTATTTCGCTAAGATATGAAGATGGGATTTTAACTAAAGCAGCAACTCGTGGAGATGGAAAAACTGGAGAAGATATCACTACTAATATCAGAACAATTTCTACAATTCCTTTAAGTTTATTATTAAAAAATCCACCCTCTTGGATTGAAATCAGAGGAGAAGCTTTCATGCCAAATAATATCTTTAATAAACTCAATATTGAGAGAAAAAATACTGATCAACCACCCTTTGCAAATCCTAGAAACTCCTGTGCAGGAACATTAAGACAATTAGATCCAAAAATAGTTGCATCTAGAAAACTTGACTTCTTCGCATATAGTATTTATTTACCAGAAAATTGGGAGCCAAATGATAAAGAATTGAAAAAACCAAATTCTCAATCTGAATCACTTGAATTTTTAAAAAGTATTGGTTTTAAAGTTAATACTACATATGAAACAAAAAAAAACTTAAATGAAGCAAATAGCTATTACAAGTATTGGGAAATCGAAAAAGATTCTTTAGCTTATGCCACGGATGGAATAGTAGTAAAAATAGATAAATTTGACATGCAAAACATCCTAGGATCTACACATAAAGCTCCAAGATGGGCCATAGCTGTCAAATATCCAGCAGAAGAGAAAGCGACTAAGTTAAGAAAATTAATTTTCCAAGTAGGTCGCTCTGGTGCTGTTACACCAGTAGCAGAGTTTGAATCTATTGAGCTTGCAGGAACATCTGTGAATCGTGCAACTCTTCATAATGCAAACAGACTTGCCTCTTTAGATCTTCATTATGAAGACACAATAATTGTGCGAAAAGCTGGAGAAATTATTCCTGAAGTTATTAGAGTTATAAAAGAATTTAGAACAGTTGATGCAAAATTAGTAAAATTTCCTCAAAACTGCCCAGCATGTAATTCCAAGTTAATTCAAGAAGAGAATGAAGCAATAACTAAATGTGTTAATTCTAGATGCCCAGCAAAATTAAAAGGTCTTTTGCGTCATTGGGTCAGTAAAGGATCAATGAAGATAGAAGGATTAGGTGAAAAGATTATTAATCAATTAGTAAATGAAGGATATGTGCAGTCAATCCCAGATTTATACAAACTTGAAATTGATTCCCTTTTAAAACTTGAAAGATTTGGAGAAAAGTCTGCAAAGAATTTACTAATAGAAATTAACGAATCTAAAAACAAAAATTGGCACAAACAGCTCTACGGTTTAGGGATACCTCATATAGGAGAAGCGAATGCTAAATCTCTCTCAAAAAACTTTCATAGCATCGAAGAACTCAATACTATTGCGAAGGAGGCACCTGAAAATATATCCAATATTTATGGATTCGGAAATGAGATGAAAGATGCAATAATTAAGTGGTTTGATGATTCTAATAATCAAACCTTAATTAAAGAATTAAAAGCAATTGGATTTTCTCTAAAAGAGAATTTAGATTCAAACTACAATTCAAACGAATCAAATATTTTTAATGGCAAAGTTTTTGTCTTAACAGGAACTTTAGATTCGCTTACAAGAGATGAAGCAAAAGAATTGATAGAAAGTGCTGGAGGAAAGGTCAGTTCTTCAATTAGTAAAAAAACTGATTTCTTATTATCAGGAGAAAAAGCGGGGAGTAAATTAAAAAAAGCAGAAGAGCTTGGAGTAAAAATAATTAACGAAACTGAATTTAAGCTATTATTATAAAAATGATTAGAATTTAAAAATGGATAAAAATCCAATCTTTTCTTTAATCAAAACAGAATGTGGACGCGCAAAATATGAAATGCTTGCTTCTAAAAAAGGTATATTTAATCGCATAAGACTTTATTGGTTTATCGTATTTGCAGCGATTGAAGATTGGAATTTAAAAGCTGATGCTTAATCTAGTCATTGAGAATCCTGATTTAGTTTTCTTGTTGAACGTAAAACTAAAATAACAACTAAAATAGTCGACAAAATACTAATTAAGCTCCAAATAAATGAACTAGTATCAGATCTTCCTGATAGTACTTCTCCAAAATTTGAAACTTTGAGTGCTAATGAGCCTAAGCTGCAATATAAAATTGTGCCAGGCAATATACCAATCATTCCAAGAGTAAAATCACGGACTTTTACCTCACTCAAACCATATGTAAAATTAAGTAAGCCAAATGGGAAAAGAGGAGAAAGTCTTGTGAGAAGAATGACTTTTAGACCCTCGCGTTGAACAGCTTTCTCCATTATTTGAACTTTTGGAAAATTTGAGACCTTTTTTTGAGCCCATTCTTTTAAAAAAGTTCTGCCTAAATAAAAAGTTAGATGAGCTCCAATAAAAGCACCTACAAAAACAACCGAACTTCCAAGCCAGGTTCCATAAAGAAAGCCAGACAACATGGAAAGCCATGAGCCTGGCAACAAAAAAGACACCCAAAAAACATACACCAAAGCAAAAACCAAAATTCCAAAAGGGCTACTTAAAAAAGGAATGAAATTATTAATCAGATTTTCTAAGTTGTAAGACATGGATAGTTTAGAGAGTTCAATCCAATCCCATTAGACGCTCTTTGACTAGGCGTACTTGCGCTTCTGACTCCTGTAAGTTTGCTCTGCATTCCTCAACAACCTCTTTGGGTGCTTTATCAACAAAATTCTTATTGGCTAGACGTCCAGAGAGACTTTCTATTTCCTTTTGTGCTTTATTTAAATCTTTTTCAAGCCTTGATCGTAAAGAAGCTATATCTATCAATCCTTCAATAGGAAGAACCACCTCTAGCTCTCCACTTACGCCTGCTAAAGCTTTCATCGAAGGTAATGATTTTGCTTGCTCTGGAGATAATATTTGGACTTCCTTAGCCTTAGTCAAAACAGTAATATCATTGATTGATGTTTTGAGAGTATTTTGCAAAACTTCCTTACCAGAGACCAACATGACAGGAACTTTTTGAGAGGGTTTCAACCCAGCAACTGCTCGTAAATTGCGAATCAATCTGATAGATGCAAATAAATCAGAGAAAGAACTCTCTAAATCAATATTCAAGTCTTGTTCATTTGATTTTGGCCAAGGCTGCAAAGCGAGAAATTGATCTTCAGTTAAACCTGTTAATCCATGCCAAAGCTCCTCTGTCAAATGAGGCATAAGAGGATGAAGCATAATCAAAAGATCACTTAAAACTTTGTATAAGATGCTTTTCGCTATTTTTTGATCTAATAATTCATTAGGAGAAAGATTTGCTGCACTATTCAATCGTCGTTTAATTAGTTCTAAATACCAATCACAAAAATCATTCCAAGCAAATTCATACAATCCCTTAGCTGCCTCTCCTAAAGCATAATTTTCATATCGTTGAGCAGTCTCACGATTAACTCGAGCAAGTCTTGATAAAATCCATTTATCTGATAATTGCAACTTCGATAAATCATATTTGTCCAAAGTTTCATAATCTTGATCCTCAAGATTGATAAGAGCAAATCTAGTTGCATTCCAAAGCTTGTTTGCAAAATTTCTAGAGGCCTCAACCGTTGCAGATGTTTGATTTTTACGATCAAAGTCAAGACGTATATCTTGTCCAGCGCCGGCAACTTCACGAACAAGAGCAAACCTCAAAGCATCAGTTCCATAACTTTCTATTAGTAATAAAGGATCAATACCATTTCCTGCACTTTTACTCATCTTTCTATTTTGCTCATCTCTAACAAGTCCATGAATATAGACGTCTGCAAATGGCATCTTCTCAGTAAAGGCTCCCGCCATCATTGTCATTCTTGCTACCCAAAAGAAAATAATGTCAAAGCCAGTTACTAGGGTATGCGTGGGATACCAGCGTTGAAAATCAGGATGAGTTTCATCAGGCCAACCTAATGTGGAAAAAGGCCATAATCCGCTAGAGAACCATGTATCTAGAACATCTTCATCTTGCTCAATTTTGACTGAATCTCCATATTGTTCACGTGCTAATTTCTTAGCTTCATCTTCTGTTCTAGCGACAATATACGGTGTTTCATTAACAACTTTATTATCTGTTTGACTAATTACAAACCAAGCCGGAATACGATGTCCCCACCATAATTGTCTACTAATACACCAATCTCTGATATCAGTTAACCAATCTCGATAAACTTTTGACCATCTATTAGGAATAAATTTAGGTTGTCCTTTCTCAAAAAATTCAGAACAACTTTTTGCTAAAGGATCCATTTTGACAAACCACTGAGTTGACAGCAATGGCTCTACTGGTACTTTCCCTCTGTCAGAGAAAGGGACACTATGTTTATAAGCTTCTATTTTGGTTAAAAGACCAATCTCCTTTAAAGAATCAATAACAGCTTCACGAGCTTCAAAACGATCCAAGCCTTCAAATTGACCTGCATTGTGATTCATTGTTCCTTTTTTAGTCATGACTGTTATTTGAGGTAAGTCATGTCTCTGACCTATCTCAAAATCATTAGGATCATGCGCTGGAGTAACTTTGACACATCCAGTTCCAAAATCTTTATCTACATGAGGGTCTCCAATAATGGGAATAGTTCTACCAACTAGAGGCAAAGTAAGTTTCTCCCCTATGAGATCTTTATACCTTTCATCTGATGGATTCACAGCAACAGCGACATCACCAAGCATCGTCTCAGGACGTGTAGTCGCTACTTCTAAGTAACTAATTTGTTTCCCACTTGATACCGATGATGTGACTAACGGATATCGAAAATGCCATAAATGTCCATCTACTTCTTTCATTTCAACTTCTAAATCACTCACAGCCGAACCAGAGGCAGGGCACCAATTCACTAAATATTCTCCTCTGTATATCAATCCTTTTTCATATAAACGAATAAATGCCTCGGAAACAGCTTTACTTAGACCCTCATCCAAGGTAAATCTCTCTCTACTCCAGTCTACGGAATATCCCAAACGCTTTAATTGATCAACAATTCTTCCACCACTTTTTTCTTTCCACTTCCAAGCTTGTTCCAAAAAAGAAGCTCTACCAAGATCATGACGGTTTTTGCCTTCTTCCTTCAGTTGTCTCTCGAGAATAGTTTGAACCGCAATTGAAGCATGGTCTGTCCCTGGAAGACAAAGAACATTATTTCCTTTTAATCTCTTATACCTGACAATTGTATCGATTAAGGCAGTATTAAAAGCATGCCCCATATGCAGACTACCTGTGACATTAGGGGGAGGAATAACTACGGAGAATGGGTCTCCAGGGGCTGATGGATCAGGCTTAAAAGCTCCTTTTTCTTCCCAAGCTTTCTGCCAGCGTTTTTCAGTACCAACTGGATCATATGTTTTAGGAAGACCTGAGGCTTCAGAGAATTTTGTAGTTTTTGCCCGCTCTATCACAGAAAAAAAATGTGTTTAATTTAATTTACTCATTCCCGACAAAAGTTTTACATCATTCTTGCTTTTCCTAAATTCAAATGTCACTTTTCACGTTCCAAGGAATCGAAACTATTGCGTCATGCCTTTCCCATGCAGCCGAAGATGAAGAAACCTTTTCACTTAAACCAATCGTTTTTAATGCTTGAACTATTTCTATATCATTAATCTCCTTATCTACAGCTATGGGCATTATCAAAACTTGGGCTTCTGCAGGATCGGCCATCACATGTAATGATAAATCTTCTAAAGCTCTTTCAAAAAATATTTTTCTCATTCGACTTGTTAAAGGAGAACCCATGGCTTTCGCAAACAATTCCAGGCTTTCTTTGTCTCCAGAAAGCCCACAATTTAAACTTAACCAGATTAAAAATTTAACCCAGCTATCCACGCTCCATAGTGGCTGAAAGCTATCTCGCTTACTATAAATTAATTCCATCAATGCGAACTCAAATGCTTTTGCTTGAATAGATGTGCGAGATATTTGTTCCATAGAAGACATTTTCTCCAACTACAGCCAAACTAGTGTTTATTGTTCATTATCTGTTTATTTGTCATGGATCTGAACGACCCTGAACTTGAGTTCTCCGATCTTGTCTACGCATATCAAAGCTGGGTAATTGCTGTAATCAACGATGAAAAATTAAATAGTAAAGAAAAGTTGCTTACAGAAGACATATCGGATGATGCTTTAAATGCTATGAGATTCTTACCTGGTGACGTAACTAGCGCAATTGAAACAAGTTTAGCTCGCGTCTATGAAGTTGATTCTGATGAACTATCTTCGATCTTGTTTCCAGAAGAATAGAGTCAATTCTCTAATTGTTTTAAGAAATTATTGAGCTTTTGAAAGTTTTCTAAAGCCTGAGCCACATGGAGAAGCTTCTGCCCCTTTTGGCGTGCTAATAAGAAATCCACCTCCACTTAAATCACCGAAATAATTCAGCTTTAAACCTTGAAAAAATAGGACTTGATCTTGGCGAGCATACAAAGTAATCCCATCAGCTCTAGCCAGGGGAACACCATCATTTTTCCCTGGCCTAATTCTTATAAATTTCCATCCCTCTCCACACTTATCATCCAATAAATCAATATGCATAACTCCTGGTGTTCCAGTAAAAGCAGCTTGCCTATTTAACTCTGCTACTGCTGTTGCTGAAATTTTTAATCCAGGACCATATTGCATAAATTAAAAAATAATCTAGATGGGCGATCCAGGGTTCGAACCAGGGACATCCTGCTTGTAAGGCAGGCGCTCTACCGCTGAGCTAATCGCCCATACAATTCTTAGTCCTTAGACTAATTCATGTACTTTATACCTCAAGCTGCTCTGTTGTTGAGAATTAATCATAATTAGATCAACGATTCAAAAAAAATCGTTTTATGAGCTTCATTACAGCTCTCTCAGGACAGCTAAAAATGACAAACACAAACCAAATCAATTTAGACAAAAAAATCAATAAACTCCTTCAAGTAGTTTCAGACCTACGAGATCCAATCAATGGTTGTCCTTGGGATATCAAGCAAACTCATCTTTCGTTGATCCCATATGTTTTAGAGGAAGCCTATGAAGTTACTCACGCAATACGAGAAGACAATCCTGACGAATTAAAAGAAGAGCTTGGAGATCTTTTATTACAAATAATTTTGCATGCTCAAATAGCAAAAGAAAAAAACTTATTTGATATGAGCGATATAATTGACATAATCACTGAAAAGCTAATTCGCAGACATCCACATGTATTTCAAAAAAAAGCAACAGTAAGTATAAAAGAAGTGGAATACTCATGGGAAAAAATCAAGAATAAAGAGAGACCATTAAATAACTCAAAAACTCCAATTAGTGACCGATTAAAATTAAAGATACGACCTCAACCTTCAACAAAAGCAGCACTCATTATATCTAACAAAGCTTCAAAAAACGGATTCGAATGGGAAAAAAGTGATCAGATTTGGGATAAATTGTTTGAAGAATTAAAAGAATTAAAAGATGCATTAAAAGCGGATCAGCCTTCCGAGGCAGAGGCTGAAATAGGAGATGTATTATTTACATTGATCAATATTGCAAGATGGCACAAAATATCTATAGAAGAAGGATTAGCAAAAACTAATAAAAGATTCCTAGAGCGATTAAAGTACATAGAAGAAAATATAGAGGGCGAATTACATTCCCAATCAAAAAAAAATTTAGATAAATTATGGGAATTAGCAAAGATCAATCTCAAGCATTAATATTATAATTATGAATAACAAACTTAAGAAAAGATCAGATTGGCTTGACGAGTATCATCAAGGAGTTAGATATGGACTACTTGGAAAGTTAATACTAGAAGAGTCTAGTACTTTTCAAAAAATTACTATCTTTGAAAGCAAAAGATATGGAAAAGCACTATTACTTGATGATTGTTGGATGACAGCAGAAAAGTCTGAAAAGTGTTATCACGAATGTCTTATTCATCCTGCCTTATCTTGTTCTACGCAAATAGATAATATTTTAATTATTGGAGGAGGTGATGGGGGTAGCGCAAGAGAATGTTTAAAATATAAAGAGGTTAGGTCTATCGATTTAGTTGAAATCGATCTAAGAGTTATTGAATTAAGTAAAAAGTATTTACCTACTATCGGAGGAAATGCATGGTCTGACTCAAGATTGCATTTACAAATCAAGAATGGAATTGATTGGGTAAAACATAAAGAAGAAAATTCATATGATGTGATTATTATTGATGGTGCAGATCCTATTGGACCGTCTAAAGAATTATTCAGCAATTCTTTCCTGACAGATTGTAAACGAATAATGAAGCCAGGAGGAGTTTTAGCAACTCAAAGTGAATCGCCAGAATCTTTCCGGCAAATTCATATAAATATTGTCAAAGTTCTGCGTGAAATTTTTGACTACGCAGATCCAATGTATGGATCTGTATCCATTTACCCAAGCGGTTTATGGAGCTGGACATTTGCATCTATGGAGAAGCCCAAATACATGTATCCCCAAAAAAATCGCGTAAATGAGATCTCTGAAAATTGTCAGATTTGGAGTGAGAGATGGCAACAAGGTGCGTTTAACGCTATTCCTGCATTTATAGAAAGAGAGCTAGCAAAAACATGAGCAAAGCCAACCTCAAAGATCTATCACTATTTAATAACGATGGTGCAATATTCATGGGAGGACAAAGAAACATTGATCAATGCAAAGTGTCGCTGTTAGGCGTCCCTTACGATGGAACTTGTTGCTTTAGACCTGGCGCGAGATTCGGTCCCTCTGCTGTTAGAGAAAATAGCTATGGAATTGAATCATATTGTCCGCAATTAAATTTAGATTTAGAAGATATAAAATTTGCTGACATAGGTTCATTAGATGTGCCCCTTGGAGATGCAAAATTAACAATTGATTATGTAAAAGACGCAATAGATATTTTACTTAAAAATAATTTAAAGCCTCTTATTATAGGTGGAGAACATTCAATAACAACTGGAATTATTACATCAATAATTAATAATTATCCTGAATTAATTATGATTCAATTAGATGCTCACGCAGACCTTAGAGATGAATGGTTAGGTAGTAAGTTTAGTCATGCTTGTACTATGAAAAGATGTTTAGAAATACTACCTAGCAAAAAGATCTTTCAAATAGGAATAAGAAGTGGAACAAAATCAGAATTTCTTGAAATGAATCATACTAAAAGAATAATTCAACATAATTGTGGAGAGAATGCAAAATATTTAGAAGAAGCTCTAAAAAAATTCAAAGGAAAACCAATCTATTTAACTTTTGATTTAGACTGGTTTGATCCATCTATAATGCCAGGTACAGGCACTCCTGAACCCGGAGGTTATTTTTGGGGAGATTTTGCAGCAATAATAGATGTTATCAAGTCGCATAACTTAATTGGTGCAGATGTAGTTGAATTATCTCCTGATTTAGATAAATCTGGTATTAGTAGTAACCTGGCTGCAAAAGTTATACGTTCATTAATTATGTTATTGGACCAATAATCCCAAAAAAATTTGACTTTAATTCTTATCCGTAACTAATACTTTTCCAAAATCGAGTTGTTGATCAACAGATCTTTCAGAAATTCTTGGGAAATAAGGTTCTTTTTTTATCCAATGACCACAAGAAACAGATGCAGATATCTCAGAATGTATTTTTATCTTTCTAAGTTTGCACCATGAGAATGAATCAAAATGACTTGCAACACACTGATTGCAGCTCATACAAGATCTTTTTAGAATCATCAAGTCTTAACCCAAGACTCATAGAGTAGTAAAACTTTCCGGATCGAGCCACAAAGCATTAAATTTAGTTCTAGAAATTCTTATCGGTTCACGTTTTTACTAGTGAATTTCTTTTAACGTTCAGCAAAAAATGAAATTACTGCAAACTCCTCTTTACGAAGAATGCCAAAAATTAGGGGGTAAAATGGTCCCTTTTGCAAATTGGGAAATGCCTGTTAGTTTTTCTGGGTTAATAGAAGAACACAATGCAGTAAGAAAAAATGTTGGAATGTTCGACATATCTCATATGGGTGTTGTCCAATTAAAAGGTAAAAATATCAAGAGCTCATTACAAAAATTAGTTCCTTCAGACGTGTTTCGAATAGGACCTGGTGAAGCGTGTTATACAGTTTTTTTAAAAGAAAATGGAGGGATTCAAGACGATCTAATCATTTATGACCAGGGAATTTTAGATACAAAAGATGAAAGTATAGTTCTAGTCATTAATGCCTCAAGAAAAGAATCAGACATTGAATGGTTGAGATTAAATCTTTCAAAAAAGGCAATTACTATATCCGAATTCATGCCTGAAGGTGCATTAATTGCCATCCAAGGTCCAGAATCGATTCGTACATTTGAGAAAATTCTTCAAGAGCCTTTATCCGATTTGCCACGTTTTGGCCATAGAACTATTACTTCTAATCCCAATCTAATCAACTCAGAAGAATCAATTTTTATTGCACGAACTGGGTATACCGGAGAGGAAGGTTTCGAATTTTTATCATCACCAGAAACAGCAAAGTCCATCTGGAAGAATCTAATTGCATCGGGAGTTACTCCATGCGGGCTTGGAGCCAGAGATACACTGCGACTAGAGGCTTCTATGCATTTATATGGCAACGATATCAACTTAGATACCACTCCCTTTGAAGCTGGCTTGGGTTGGTTAGTTCATTTAGAAATGCCTCATGATTTTATTGGTAGGAAAGCTTTAGAAAAACAGGCCGAAGATGGAACGCAAAAAAAACTTGTTGGTATTAAAGTGATGAATAAAGGAATCGCAAGAAAAGGATATCCAGTTTTATTCAACTGCAAAACTGTTGGAGAAGTAACTAGCGGAACTTGGTCTCCAACATTGAAAGAACCTATAGCTCTTGCTTATGTACCTAGCGAAATTGCAAAAGTAAATACTCAATTAGAAGTAGAAATTAGAGGAAAAAAACATCCTGCAATCATCGTAAAAAGACCTTTCTATCGAAAAGGTTTTTGAGCAAGTAGAAACTGTGTTGTGCATACAAGCCCGTCTTTGTGGGAAACTCAGTATTCATGATGATTGAAAATTTCATGCGCAATAAAACTTGTGGAGAACTACGAGCTTCCGCAATTGGCGCAAATGTTCAACTATGTGGTTGGGTTGATCGCAGAAGGGATCATGGCGGAGTAATCTTTATTGATGTAAGAGACGGCTCTGGAACAATTCAAATCACAGTTGATCCAGATCAAGGTCAAGATCTTTTTAACATCGCTGAAAGTCTTAGAAATGAGACTGTTCTTCAAATCAATGGCTTAGTAAGAGCAAGACCTGAAGAAGCTATTAATACAAAAATCCCAACCGGTGAAGTAGAAGTCTTAGCTGAAAATATAAAAATTCTGAATGCTGTTACTAGTACACTCCCCTTCTCAGTTTCAATTCATGATGAAGAGAGTGTTAAAGAAGAAATCAGGCTGAGACATAGATATTTGGATCTAAGAAGAGCGAGAATGAATAAAAATCTTCGATTAAGACATAACACAGTCAAAGCGGCTAGAAGTTTTCTTGAAGGAGAAGGATTTATAGAAGTTGAAACACCTATTTTGACTCGATCAACTCCTGAAGGAGCAAGAGATTACTTAGTCCCCTCACGCTTATGCGGTGGGGAATTTTTTGCATTGCCCCAATCACCACAATTATTCAAACAATTATTAATGGTTGGTGGCATTGAACGTTACTACCAAGTTGCACGCTGTTTCCGTGATGAAGATTTACGCGCAGACAGGCAGCCAGAATTTACTCAATTAGATATTGAAATGAGTTTTATGGAAGAAAAAGAAATAATTGAGTTAAATGAGAAGTTAATTATTAACATTTGGAAAAAAATTAAAGAGATTGACCTCCCAAGCCCATTTCCAAGGATGACTTGGCAAGAGGCTATGGATCGGTTTGGAACTGACAGACCTGATACTCGATATGGAATGGAACTTGTTAACACAAGTGATTTATTTTCTACAAGTGGATTTAAAGTTTTTTCAAATGCTATTTCTTCTGGTGGATGCGTCAAATGCATCACCATTGAGGATGGAAATAATTTGATTAGTAATGTAAGAATAAAACCAGGTGGAGACATTTTCAGCGAAGCCCAAAAGGCTGGCGCTGGCGGGCTAGCATTTATTAGAGTTAGAGATAATGAAGAAGTCGATACTATTGGAGCCATAAAAGATAATTTAACTACCTCACAAATAAAAGAACTCCTATCCAAAACCCAAGCAAAAGCTGGTGATCTAATCCTTTTTGGTGCAGGGCCCACAAACATTGTTAATAGGACCTTAGATAGGGTTCGTCAATTTATTGCGAAAGATCTAAAGATAATCTCAGACAACGAATTAAAAACTCAATGGAATTTTCTTTGGGTCACTGATTTTCCTATGTTTGAATTCAATTCTGATGAAAATCGTCTTGAAGCAATTCATCATCCTTTCTGCGCTCCTAAGCCTGAAGATATTGGTGAATCAGAAAGCTTATGGAAAGACAAATTACCCAATTCAAATGCTCAAGCGTATGATCTAGTTCTAAATGGATTAGAAATTGGTGGAGGATCTTTAAGAATTCACAACTCAGAACTTCAAAAAACCGTGCTAGAAGTAATTGGTCTATCTAAAAATGAAGCAGAAGAGCAATTTGGTTTTTTAATTGATGCGCTCTCAATGGGTGCTCCTCCACATGGTGGGATTGCTTTTGGACTGGACAGAATAGTTATGCTCTTATCCAATGAAGATTCAATTAGAGATACTATTGCTTTTCCAAAAACACAACAAGCTCGTTGTTCCATGGCTCAAGCCCCTGCAAACGTGGAAAACAAGCAATTAGAAGACCTCCATATAGCTTCTACTTGGATAAATCCTGATTGAATTGATAGAAATTAACGGTAAAAACATTATCCTAAAGAGAAAATATGTAAATTTCTTGGTGTTTACCTGGATCAAGGTAGCTTAAAGAATGATTGAAAAGTAAATGGCAAAATTTGTTTTCGTCACTGGTGGTGTAGTTTCAAGCATTGGCAAAGGAATTGTTGCCGCAAGTCTTGGCAGACTACTTAAATCAAAAGGGTACAGTGTTTCTATTTTGAAGCTTGACCCATATCTAAATGTTGATCCAGGGACGATGAGTCCTTTTCAACATGGAGAGGTTTTTGTAACTGAAGACGGGGCTGAAACTGATTTAGACCTTGGGCATTATGAGCGCTTTACAGATACTGCAATGTCAAGACTTAACAGTGTCACGACGGGTTCCATTTATCAAGCTGTTATTAATAAAGAAAGGAGAGGTGACTATGACGGAAGAACAGTTCAAGTTATCCCCCACATCACTCGTGAAATTCGCGAAAGAATTAAACGTGTAGCAGACAATAGTGGTGCAGATGTAGTGATATCAGAAATTGGAGGGACAGTTGGAGATATTGAATCTCTACCTTTTCTTGAAGCAATAAGAGAATTTAAAGGTGATGTAAAGAGAAACGATGTTGTTTATGTTCACGTCACATTATTGCCTTACATAGGGACATCTGGTGAAATTAAAACCAAGCCAACACAGCACTCAGTAAAAGAATTACGTTCTATCGGGATTCAGCCAGATATTTTAGTTTGTCGCAGTGATAGGCCAATTAATGATGATTTAAAAAATAAAATAGGGGGTTTTTGTGGAGTTAACTCTGATGCGGTCATAGCATCTCTTGATGCTGACAGTATTTACTCAGTACCTTTGGCACTCAAAGATGAAGGACTTTGCAAGGAGGTATTAGATTGCTTGGATCTAAATGATCATGAAAGTGATTTAAAAGACTGGGAAAGATTAGTCCATAAATTGCACAATCCAGGCCCTCCTGTAAAAGTTGCATTAGTTGGCAAATATGTACAATTAAATGATGCCTACTTATCAGTAGTCGAAGCATTACGTCATGCATGCATTTCCCAAGATGCATCCTTAGATCTTCATTGGATCAATGCGGAGAACATTGAATCAGAGGGAGCAGAAAAACTACTTCAAGGAATGGATGCAATTGTCGTTCCAGGAGGTTTTGGTAATCGTGGCGTAAATGGGAAAATAGCAGCTATCAGATGGGCAAGGGAGCAAAGGGTTCCTTTCCTGGGACTTTGCTTAGGGATGCAATGTGCTGTCATTGAATGGGCTCGCAATTTAGCTGGTTTAGTAGATGCATCTAGTGCCGAACTAGATCCAAATTCAAAACACCCTGTAATTCACTTACTGCCAGAACAACAAGACGTAGTTGATCTAGGAGGAACCATGAGATTAGGAGTATATCCTTGTAGACTTCAAACCAACACAACCGGGCAAAGTTTATACAACGAAGAAGTTGTTTACGAAAGGCATAGACATCGTTATGAGTTCAATAATTCATATAGGACTCTCCTAATGGAATCTGGTTATGTAATTAGTGGTACTTCACCTGATGGTCGATTGGTAGAGCTAATAGAATTAAAAAATCATCCATTTTTTATTGCATGTCAATATCATCCAGAATTTCTCTCTAGGCCAGGGAAACCACACCCTTTATTTAGTGGCTTGATTCAAGCTGCACAATTACGCGTCCCATCCTCACCAAGTGAAGCATTCAATCCACAATCAAAAATTATTGAAAAAAAATCTCTAGAACAGCAATAAATGGAACCATGTCTACCAGTAGTGGAATGTTTTCATTCTTTACAAGGAGAAGGAGAACATGCTGGTAGAAGCGCTTACTTCATCAGATTAGCTAGTTGTAAAGTTGGATGTCCTTGGTGTGATACGAAAAATTCATGGAATTCCGAACTTCATCCACAACAAACTTTGATAGATTTATCAATTAGCACAGCCAAAGCACAAAAAGAAGGTGCAGCGTTTGTTGTAATCACTGGAGGCGAGCCATTGCATCATAATTTAAATCATCTATGCAGAGAAATTAGAAAATCTACACTCAATCTAGAGAAGAAATCTATTCCAATTCATCTCGAAACAAGTGGCGTAGATGCACTAAGTGGCAACCCAGATTGGATAACATTATCTCCTAAACGGCATTCTCCTCCACGCCTTGATAATCTGTTATCTTGCCAAGAATTAAAAGTTGTCATCCAGAACGCTGAAGATTTACTTTTTGCTAAAAAAATGGCTGATTTAATAAAAAACAATGGAAAGATTAAACCTCAATTATTTTTGCAAGCAGGATGGGAAAATGAAGAAGGGCAAACACTCGCAATCAAGTATGTAAAAAACAATCCTGATTGGAGATTAAGTATGCAAACTCACAAATGGCTAGGTGTACTCTAACCAACTAGATTAATGAGATTTTGCTTCATTAGATTAAAAAAAAATAATGATTGAACAGACAACAATTGCATTACTTTCCGGAGGAATTGATTCAGCTACAGCTGCTTGTATAGCTATGGAAGCTGGGCAAAAAGTGATTGGATTATCCTTTGATTATGGCCAACGCCATCTTAAGGAGTTACAAGCAGCCGCAGATTTAGCAAAAGATCTAAATCTTGAGGATCACATAACAATCAAGATTGATTTATCTTCTTGGGGTGGGTCCTCCTTGACCGACACGTCACAAATAATTCCCACTCAAGGCATACAAAAAAATACTATTCCTAACACTTACGTTCCAGGTAGAAACACTATCTTTGTTGCTATTGGGTTAAGTCTTGCAGAAGCTCGTGGAGCCAATCGAATAGCATTAGGCATCAATGCAATGGATTATTCTGGATATCCAGACTGTAGACCGGATTATTTAGAGGCATATCAAGAATTAGCCAACTTATCCAGTAGAGTAGGACGCGAGGGGAAAGGTATAAAACTGTGGGCTCCACTACTAGATTGGGAAAAAACAAAAATCTTTAAAGAGGCATTACGCTTAAAAATTCCTATAGAAAAAACATGGAGTTGCTATCAAGGTGAAAGTAAACCGTGTGGTAAATGTGATAGTTGTCGTATTAGAGATAAAGCATTAAAAGAAATAGGTCGAGAAGATCTATGTAGCCTAAATATCTAGTGAATAACATTAAGCGACTACTATGTCAGTGGAAATCACCTGAGCTAGTAGCTTATAAATTGATTCAAGAATGGGGAGAGGCAGGATTTATATGGCTTGATGGCGATGGGAGTGATTTAGGTCGATGGGTCACCTTAGGAATTAATCCTCTAGAACAGTTTTGTTCTAGAGGATTAGAAATGTCAAAAAAAGGTTCTAATCCTTTTAAAATTTTACGCGAATTACCGCCAGGGCACTGGACTGGTTGGTTGAGTTATGAAGCTGCATCTTGGACAGAGCCACAAAATCCATGGCAAACAAGTTCTATGGCAACTTTATGGATAGCCTCTCATGACCCTATATTGAAATTTGATCTTCAAAATAAAGAGCTATGGCTAGAAGGCACAGATGAAAAGCGCATCTCAATTATGGAAAATTTTCTAAAAAGTACTTTTCATCAAAAGCTTTCCAAACCAGACAGTGAAACAGCAAAACAAGCAGAACGCAAACATAATATTCCCCTAGAATCTTGGGAATGGAAGTTAACAAGTCAAGAATATTCTAAAAGAGTTGATGAGATCAAAGAATGGATTGCGAAAGGTGATATTTTTCAGGCTAATCTAACTACCTCATGCCAAGCCCAATTACCAGAATTCATGCGTCCAATAGACGTATATTCAAAACTTAAAAAATGCTCCCCTGCTCCATTTGCTGGAGTAATTATCGGCGATCAGATGGCAAAAGGAGAAGCTATTATATCAACTTCACCAGAAAGATTCTTAAAAGCTTTACCCAGTGGTGAGGTGGAAACGAGACCAATCAAAGGAACTAGACCCAGAGATAGAGATCCAGAAAAAGATGCTGATTGGGCAGCAGAGCTTATTTGTAGTCCAAAAGATCATGCTGAGAATGTCATGATTGTCGATCTACTAAGAAATGATCTTGGAAGAGTATGCCAACCGGGTTCAATCAAAGTGCCTCATCTACTAGTTTTAGAAAGCTATTCACAAGTTCATCATCTCACTTCAGTAGTTAAAGGTAGACTCAATACAAATAAAACTTGGGTTGACTTGCTTGAGGCCTGTTGGCCAGGTGGTTCCGTAACAGGAGCACCCAAGCTTAGGGCTTGTAAAAGATTGTATGAGCTTGAACCAACAGCGAGAGGTCCATATTGTGGATCAATATTAAATATAAATTGGGATGGGGTCCTTGATAGCAATATTCTAATCCGATCTTTAATGATTAAAGAATCCTCTGTTACTGCTAATGCTGGATGTGGAATTGTTGCAGATTCAGATAGTCAAAAGGAAGCTGAGGAAATGAATTGGAAATTAATGCCACTTTTAAAAGCATTAACATGACTGAAAATAAGAACGAAAAATTAGGCTGGATTAATGGTCACTGGGGAATCTTCAAAGATTTAAAAGTGCCAATTAATGATCGAGGTCTCAACTTTGCAGATGGAATCTTTGAAACGATTTTCATTTTGAATGGAGTTCCGCAGCTTCTTAATGAGCATTTAAATAGATGGCAAAAAAGTGCAAGTATCTTAGAAATGAATCCTCCACCATCAAAAGAATGGTTGATTTCACTCATTGAAGATGGCATTAACCGATCACAATTAAATAATGTCAATGGAGTAATTCGTATTAATTGGACTCGAGGAGCATCAAAACAACGTGGAATTGATATCAGCAATACAAGCCATCATAGCTTTTGGTTGGAGATAGATTCTTATCAACCAAATTTTGAATCTATATCTACAATAATTAGTCAAACTGAAAGAAGAAATTCTTTTAGCCGATTGAGTTATTGTAAAACATTTGCCTATAATCAAGGGATTCAAGCGCGCATAGAAGCAAAGAATGCAGGCTTTAATGATGCACTGTTATTAAATAATCGAGGTGAAATATGTTGTGCCACTACAGCAAATATATTAGTAAAAAGGGAAAATAATTGGTTGACTCCACCATCTAATAGTGGTTGTCTACCTGGCATAATGCGTCAACGAGGAATTGATTTGAATATAATAAAAGAAGCTCTCATTGAAGCGACACCAAAAGATAATGATGAATGGTTTTTAATAAATAGTTTAAGTTGTCGTCCAATTCAAAAAATAAACAAAAAAGAATTTAAAATATCAACTAACCCCAAAGAATTTTGGCTGAGTTTGTTAAAAATCTAAAAAATAATATCTGACAGACTATCTAGATAGGAATTGGAAATGTCACTTCAGCTGGTGGAGGAGAACAAGCCTCTATTTGAAAATCAACAACAGAACCTATTACAACGATAGAGGGAGAGACTAAATTTTCAGTTTCTACTCGATCAAAAAGATTCACTAATTGAGACTTAATAAAACGTTGTCCAACAACAGTTCCCTGCTGAATCACTGCTGCAGGGGTAGATGGATTCATCCCCCCAGCAATTAATTCAGTAGAGATGAACTTTAAATTATGAACACCCATGTATATGACTAATCCGTCACTAGATTTTGCCAGAGAGCGCCAATTGACTGATGGACGCTTTTTATCAATCCCTTCGTGTCCAGTCACAAAAGTCACTGAAGATCCAGCAAGCCTATGAGTAATAGGTATACCTACATAAGCTGGGGCAGCAATACCAGAGGTGACTCCGGGTACAACCTGGACCGGGACACCTTTTTTATGAAGATAGGATGCCTCTTCCGCTCCTCTACCGAACAAGAATGGATCACCACCTTTTAATCGGACTATAGAAGAATAAGTCTTTGCCAAATCAAACAAAATATCATTCGTTTTCCTCTGAGGAACTGAATGATGTCCACGTCTCTTCCCGACTGAATGGAGTTGACAAGTAGACGATACTAAGTTGACCAACTCAACTGGAACTAAAGAATCGTATACAAGAGCATCACATTGGCTAATTAATCTTTGTGCTTTAACTGTTAACAAATCAGGGTCACCAGGACCTGCTCCCACAAGATAAACAGTACCAAATTCCTTTTTACTCATAGCAATTGCCCAAATATATATACAAAGCCACGATTAATGATTTCAGTAAAGCATATTAGCTGTTCTTCATTACTATCAATTTTTATATTCTTATTTGGAGTTAAAAGATAAGGTATTAGAAGATAATCTTTATTCTGATTAGAACTATCTTTCTGGAAGAAAGAAGCAGAATTAAACGACTTCACAAACATTATGGCAGCTCACTTAATAAATTAATTAAACCATTTCTAAAAGATTTGATTTCAAGTAAAGAAGAAATAGAATCTTTTCTATTTAAAGATTTTGTTTTTTCTGTAGGCAATAATGTGTAAGGTATTGGAGAATAATTCATACTGGGCTTCTCTAAAAATTTATCCCATTCTGTCCAAGATGCAGTTTGTATTCCTAGCCTATTGCCTAAGAATAGCATATGATCAGATGCAACCTTTGATCGCAGAGGATGATGCAAAAAAACTGGTGTCACTGATTTTTTCTCGACTTTTATCATTTCAACAAGAATATTAATCCAATTCTTCCACGATCCAATATAAGGAGTTAATTTAGAATTGATAAGTTCATTTTTCAATCTATTTCTTATCAAAGGAACATCTATCCTGACATGATTACCTGGTAATAAGAATAAGGGTACGAGCCAAATAAACTTTGAAGAAGAAGTTTGATAAGAATTTTCAGTCAAGACTTCTAATTCTACTAATTTACCTCTTCTTTTTTGCACTTGATTGATGATAATATCCATAATAGGATGAACAAAACCATTTTTTGAACCATGGATTATTAATCTAATATCTCTTTTAGAAAATACTTTATTCTTTTTCTTTTGTATGCCTTCAAAAAATTCAGAATTTTTTAAAAATAATAAATTATTAGAAGATTTGTTCATTGAACTAATTTCTTAGTAAGGAGAATAAATAAAAATCTCCTGATAAAACCCTTCATGGAATTGATGGGGATTATTTAACCAAAAAACAACAAAATACGAGCATTAATTGTATCAAAAACTACATTTTTCTTTTTAAATTCTAAGTTCGAGATTTTGTATGTTTTGCTACATAGTAAGTCCCAGTTTTAGGGATTAATAGGTTCATAATATCCAATCTTCAAAAACTCAAAGCAATCATGAATCTGATGGACACCATTTTGCTTTGAAAAGATTAATTTTAAAATGATGAGTAGCAACCAAGTTATGAAATCTTATTTACAAGAGAAAAAATTAAATAAAATTGAACAAAATAAAGCAAATAAAGATGGATTATTAATTGGTAAAGAAATTGAAAATTTCGCAAAAATAGGCTGGGAAGAGATGGATAAAACTGACCTAGAGCTAAGGCTTAAATGGTATGGGATGTTTTGGAGACCAAAAACACCAGGTAAATTCATGCTTAGGCTGAGAGTCCCAAATGGTGTTATAAATGCACATCAATTAAAAATTGTTTCCTCAATTGTTGCAAGATACGGAGACAGTGGAAGCTGTGATGTAACAACAAGACAAAGTCTTCAACTTAGGGGGATTTTAATAAGTGATTTACCTGAAATTCTTAGACGATTAAATAAAGCTGGAATCTATAGTATTCAATCTGGTTTCGATAATCCGAGAAATATAACTGGGAACCCAATAGCGGGTATTGATCCTGAAGAAATTATTGACACTAGAGATTATGTAAAACAATTAAATGATTATCTTACAAATAATGGTAAAGGAAATGAAGATTTTTCAAATTTACCTAGGAAATGGAATACTGCAATCGCAGGTTCAAAAGATAATTTTCTTTTACATAACGATTTAGTCTTTTTACCTGTAAAAGTGAATAATATTTTAGGCTTTAGTGTTTGGGTGGGTGGAATACTTTCATCAGTATTAAACGACTATGCCATTCCACTAAACGTTTGGATTGAGGATAACAAAATTTGTGAGTTTACAAATGCTGTTTTAAGTCTCTGGAGAGATCATGGAGAACGCTCTGCTCGACCTAAAGGAAGATTTAGATTGTATTTGAACAAAATTGGAATTGAAAACTTTAGAGATTTAGTTGAAGAACGGTTCGGAAAACTTAAGACTGATCCTGGTAGTGACTTTTGCAAAATCCCTAGGTCCTTTCTTGGTATTAACCAGCAAAAACAAAAAGATATATTTTTTGCTGGATTACACATCCCTGTAGGAAGATTAAGCTCAGAGGATCTTCAAGACATTGCCTTGCTGAGTGAAAATTATGGATCAGGGGATATACGCCTAACAGAAGATCAGAATATAATAATTACGAATATTCCTAAGGACAAATTAGAAGAGTTCAAAAAAGAAAACCTATTAGATAAATTCCCTTTGAATCCTGGACATTTATCAGCAGGAACTGTTTCATGCACTGGTAATACCTATTGTAATTTTGCTCTAACAAATACCAAAGATACTGCATTAGAAGTTTCTCAACTACTCGATCAGGAACTGGATCTAGATGATGAAATCAAAATTCATTGGACTGGATGTCCAAATAGTTGTGGTCAAGCATATATGGGTGCAATTGGGTTGACAGGCAAAAAAGGAAGAGATTCTGAGGGGAAAATAGTTGATGCTTATGATATTTGTATTGGAGGTGAACAAGGACCATCAAATAAAATTGGCAAAATTCATCTTAAAAAAGTTCCTAAATATGAAATAAAAAATACTCTGAAACAGATACTTATTGAAAATTTTTCAGCGAAGAAAAAAGTTGATTAAGATGGCTACTTTAAGTGAGAAAGAAATTCGGGATAGATTTAATCAAAAAAATATACCTAAAGATCCATTATGGATTGAACAAGCTTATTCGAAATCTCTCCCTTATGAGATAAGACATTTATTGTGCGAACGTCTAGGTTTTTTAGCTGAGAAAGGTTGGACATCAATCAAATCATTAATAAAAAAACATGGTGGACAACCTGAATTGATCTATGCAGTTGGTATCTGCCATCAAATTGAGGCAAGAGATTTCTTACTTAATCAACTTGATGAACAAAAAGATCTAGATATAAATATATTAAAAGCACTTGCTTGCTGGGGAGCTGTAGTAAATAACAGCCAATTAGAATTAATTTTGAAGAGTAAATCCCAAGCGATTAGAATAGCTGGGTTAGAACTCCTAAGTTTTAAATCTCATTTACTGCATGAAACTGAGCTTTTAGAATTAGTTAATGAACCACTAAAAGACTTTAGAGATGAAGTAGTCATTAAAGGAATCAAAATTCTTCAAAGGCGTAATGAAGATGCTGTTATCGATCGTCTTAAACAACTCGCTTTAAATGGTAGCTATCCCATTGCAGAACAAGCATTAATAGCACTAGGTTCAATCGGCACAAAATATAGTTCACGCCAAATTTCAGAGCTTATTACTCAACTAGATATCAAGGAATTACAACAAAAAGCCAAAAAGCAACTATCTGTTCAAGATATATTTCTGGATCGAATAAATAATTAAATTTCATGCAAACGCTAATTTAAAACTTGCTAAAAATAAGATGAAAGAAATAATTTTTTTTATAAAATTATCATCAAATGTTCTGCTACCAAGAGAACTTCCACAAAAAGCAAAAAATAATACAATTATTAAATGAAGAAAAATATTAGATGTGAAATGAATTTTTGAAGAATTATTTATTGTTTGCCATGTAATTATTCCAACTAAAGAATTAAAAAAAATAAAAACTGATGAAGCTGCAGCTGTAGTTTTAAGTGGCATCCACTTAAGTAAAATAGATAGAGGAGTTAAAAATATACCACCTCCTGTCCCAGTAATTCCAGATAGTAAGCCAAGTATTGAACCAGTAAAAAAAACAACAATTTTTGAGGGCAGCTTATAATCATTTATAGTATTATTTTTTATTAGTAACGATGTAATTAAAAATCTAATTCCGGAAAGAAACAGTATAAGAGATAAAAAATATCTAAGTAAGGTATCAGTGATATTCAAGTTGCCTCCAACAATTGTAGAGGGAATTGAAACTAATAGAATTGGTATTAAAAAATTAACTAATGAATATTTTTTTAAATGACCATCACCACAAAATCTTATTGAATTTAATGTTGATGCTGCCAGATTCAAAATTAAAGCTATTGGCTTGATAAGTGAAACTGGCTTATCAAATATAACCATACAGGCTATATAACCTGATGCACCAGCATGACCAACAATCGAATAAAGAAAAGCAATTAATGCTATCCCAATGAAATAAAGCACTCTTTTAATCCATATCTTTTTCCAACTATTTTTTTAATCTATTAATTAAATTTATCAAATTACATGGTTTAGTATCACTGTTTAGTTGATATTTTATTATTTGATTCCATGCAGTATTTACTGCATCTAAAGATCCTGGCAAACTAAAGATAAAAGTTCCATTTGCCACACCTGCAATACATCTACTTTGCAAGGTGCTCGTGCCAATTTTCTTAAATGATGTATATCTAAAGATTTCCGCAAAACCTTCTATTTCTTTATCTAATAAGGGTTTTATTGCCTCCGGCGTAACATCAGTAAAAGTAAGCCCTGTTCCTCCAGTAGTGATAATAACATCAATATCATCATCAGCTATCCAATCACTTATATACTTTCTAATAATATAAACATTATCCTTGCATATTATTCTATTACTTATATTATGTTTATCTATTTTTAGTGAATCAACTAAAAATTGACCACTATCATCATTTTTTATGTCTCGAGTATCAGATACAGTTAACAATGCAATAGAAACCACTTAGTATAAAACAATTAAAATATATGAATTAACTATACATGAAAAATAATGCTAGCCAAATCAAAGTATTATTGTTTGCTGAATTAAGTGAAAAATATGGATGGGATGAACAATATCTTTCTTTAGACCTAATAGAAGATAAAAAAGCAAAATCTATACTAAAACATATTAATATCAATGTAGATCACCAATCAATAATTGTGGCTATTAATAAAGAAATTTCTAGTCTAGAAGCAACTGTTAAAGATAATGATGAGGTAGCATTCATGCCGATTTTTACAGGTGGATAAAATTAAGTACAAATTCAAAATAGCAACTGATCCTTTTGATCCATATCGAGAAATTGAAAAATGGGAAATTAATAATCAAATGGCTGCAATGTCAATTTTTATTGGACGAGTTAGAGAGATAGATCAATTTGGAAGTCAATTAAAAAAATTAGAAATCCATCACTACAGTGGTTTAACTGAAAAGTTAATCGAAAAGCACTTATCAGAAATTACTAAAAAAATCGAATCTTTTTCTGCGTTAGTTATCCATCGAGTAGGCTTCATTGATCCACTAGAGCCAATAGTGCTCATAGCAGTTCGTGCTGATAAAAGAGGAATAGCTAATCAATACTGCTCTGAAATTTTAGAGGTAACAAAATTCAAAGTACCTTTCTGGAAAAAGGAATGGACTGACAAAGGTTCTTCCTGGGTCAAAAATAATACTGCACTTTCAACCTAAACTATAAAATTGTTTTTCTGAAAAGCTGTGCCCAAAGATATGTTCCTTTCTTAAGTAAATCCTTATCGGGTGGGATCTCAATTAACAGATCAGAATCAATTAAAGAAGAAATTTGTGAGGATGATTGTGCAGGAGGAATATCCGCGTATAATTCACCTTGCTGATCTACTTTAAGTTTAGATCTAATCAATTCAGGTCTACCTTTTCTTCTTTTAAGATCAGAGTTAATTCTGATCTTAAATCTCAAGGGTGTTTCTATATTCTTCACTCCACTAAAAACTTGAAATACGGGCCACAAAATTTGCAAACAAATTACTACTGCAGACACAGGATTACCAGGTAAACCAAAAAATGGAATATCTTGACCAATAAAACCAAAGGCAAAGGGTCTACCAGGCTTTAAAAAAAGCTTCCAGAACTTTATTTCTCCAATTTCATTAATAATATTTTTAATATAGTCTTTTTTCCCAACGGAAATTCCACCTATGGAAATTACAATTTGATTATTTTTTGCAAGTTCAATAAGAGAATTCTTTAATTTGAATTTATCATCTGCTTGAATTGATATTTCATTGATATCATATCCAAGATTTTTTATAATACTTTTAATTAAAAAACTATTACTTTCCCAGATTAATCCAGTTGATTTATCTATACCAGGTTTGATTAATTCATCGCCTGAAATAAGTAATCCTATTTTGAAAGATTTAAACACACTAATATAACTTTTTCCACAACTAGCAAGTAATCCAATAATACTAGGAGTAATTTTTTGACCCTTCGCTAATACGATATCTCCTTCCGATAATTGATCATTAACAGGTCTAATCCAATTACTATCCGTTAAGTCGTCTATGAGATGTATTTTCTCAAAAGAGCTATCTTTTATCATTTCTGTCTTTATCTGTTCTAAAGGAATAACCCAAGAGCATTCATCAGGAACTAATGAACCAGTGCTTATAGCAATGGCTTCACCTTCAGAAAGATTTTTAGTGTAAGGTTTCCCAGCGGATGAATCTCCAACAACTTTCCAATATTGTCCTTTCTGAGGTTTGGCAGAATGACTAACCGCGAAACCATCCATTATGGAGGCTCTAAAGCCGGGAATATTCTGTTTTACAAAAATATCTGTTGAAGAAATTTTTTCTAAGGAATCTTCTAAAGGAATACTTTCGAAAGGAATAGTAAAATTATCTAAAACGTTCTTGATTTCCTTTAAAACTTCTTTTCTAGCTTCTTCTACTTTTAATCCCTCCCTTAAAAAAGGCTCTTGAGTCATCAAAAAATTAATTAGTTTCTCTCCTCAGGATACCTTTTTTGCCTCCTTTTTTTTCTAAAAGTCGAATTGAATTTATTGTTAAAAAAGGATCGATAGCTTTAAGCATATCGTAAATAGTTAGTAATCCTATAGAAACCGCAGTAAGTGCTTCCATCTCTACACCAGTTTGAGCATTCGTTTTACATAATGCAGTGATTTTTATCGCTCTTTTTTTATTACATAGATCTATATCAATCCTGATATTACTTAAACTTAATAAGTGACAAAGTGGGATTAATTCCGAAGTTTTTTTAGATGCATTAATTGCAGCAAATCTTGCAGCAGCAAATAAATCTCCTTTTTTTATATTGCCGTCTTTAACATTATCAAATGCTTCCACACTTAAATCAATATATCCTTCAGCGAGAGCTTCTCTCGGAGTGCTTATTTTCTCAGAAATATCAACTATAAACATATCGCCCTTCTCATTTAAATGAGTTAGGTTTGAATCCATTTTCTTATTTATGATTAGTTATAATGATAAATAAAAAATAATGATTAATTATTATATGTTAGAGAATAGTAAAATTCACAAATAAGTTATTATGGTTAAATTAAATCCGTAGGTTTTGACTTGGAACAATCAAGCCACTGTTTTGAATTTGAAGATGAATTTATTAGTGATCTAAGATGTATACCTTTATGCGTTCGTAGGAAACTTGATCTTATCGGTTTAAAACTAAAACTTCAACATTGGCAGGAGTTAAATCACGATGATAAAAGAAAAATAGTTTATTGGTCAGATTCGATTGACGACTTAGATGGATTGAAATCCTATTTGATTAGTAAAACTAGGCGTAGTCGTATAGGTCAAGCAAAAGAAATTTTAATTTCAAAAGATGAGCCATGGTTGTTATCGGGTACAGTCCCAAAATTTATTGATGTTGAAGCAAACAAATATACATTTCAGATATCTCAGAAAATATGGTCTAATTTGAGCGAACTTGAAAGGTTCGCTCTATGTAAACTTGCAAGACCTGGACATGAACACCGAAATCTTATTAAAGCTTTTAAAGAAATATTAATCAATAATGATTCTTAGAAATTATAGAGATTTCGAATAATGAAGATTAGATCGATTAAATTAATATATAATTTATGTTTTCATGATAACAAAATAAATATTTATTCAAGTTTTATGCTAGTTTTTAATTTAGAGAAAATAAATTATCATTTTAGATAGTTCTACTAAGAAAGAACTCAAAGCTTGTATTCTCTCTGGGGGGCAAAGTACCAGAATGGGTAAAGATAAGGCACTATTAAAACATCATGAAGGCGATAGCTGGTTATCACATAAATTAAATATCCTGAAAAAACTGGACTTAGAAACTATCCTCTTAACTAATCATCAATCTCATATAAATGAAATTAGTGAATTTCATAAAGTAAATATATTATTTGATAAAAAACCTTTCCATGGACCACTAAATTGTATGGAGTTTTTATATTCAAAATTTTTAGGAAAATATAACTATATACTCTTAATGCCAGTAGATATGCCTTTCATTAATAGCAATCATATTGAAGCTTTTATCAAGTGTTGGAAAAAAAATAGAGATATAGCACTTATCGCACATAGTAATAAAATGGCTCAACCACTACTTGGCATTTATCCTCTAAATCAAAATAACTTAAATAAGTTAAATGAAAGACTTCAATTAGGTAAAATAAATTTTCAGGGATGGACAAAATCAATTCCTTTTCATTATTATTTTGCCAAAGACAAAGAATTCTTAAATGTCAACTCATTACAAGAACTAAAATCACTAAATTATTATTAAAGGTATGATTAAAGATATTCATGATAGAGAGTTAAAAGTTTTAAGGCTTTCATTAACTAATACATGTAATTTTTCATGTCCATATTGTATGCCAGAAAATAATAGCTGTTTGACTACATTAACTAATAAGCAATTTCTATCAATAATTAAGGTTGCTTGCAAATTAGGAGTAAACTCACTCAGATTAACTGGTGGAGAGCCATTAATAAGCAGCCAGTTGAATAAGCTGATGGAAGCAATTAATACATTAAAGAAAACAAGAAATCATCCTATAAATAATTTAAAAGACATTGCTATAACTACAAATGGATCATTATTAACAAAAGATAGATGTAAAAATTTATTTGATTATGGACTCAACAGAATCACAGTTAGTCTAGATGCTCTAGATCCAAAAATATTTTCAATAATGACAGGAGATAATAATATGATTTCAGCTAAAAATAAGCTAAATCATGTTCTCCAAGGCATTGATAATGCCATCCAAGCTGGCTTTGATCCATTAGAGGGTCGGCTAAAAATAAATTGTGTCATAAAAAAGAACATAAATGATAATCAGATCTTAAATCTTGTTCACTTTGCTAAAGCTAAATCTATTGAAATTAGATTCATAGAATATATGGATGTAGGAAATAAGAATAATTGGCAAGCTAATGAAGTTCTAAAATCTCACGAATTGATCAGTATAATAAAAGAGCATTTTAAAATCAATGAAGCTGGAAGATTAATAGGAAATACAGCCCATAAATGGTATATGAAAGATAGTAATAGTTATATAAGCACAATATCTTCGATATCTAATCCTTTTTGTTCTGACTGCAATAGATTAAGGATTACTAGTGATGGTTTCGCACATACTTGTCTTTTTTCAAACAATGGTTCTGATTTAAAAAAATGGCTCAATCCTTCAATTAATGAAAAAGGCTTAGAAGAATTTCTTGAGACAATATGGCTAATAAGAGATGATAAATATAGTGAAAATAGATTTGATCAATCTGAAAACTCGAAACTACAAAAACCTCATCCTTCAATGTCGTATTTAGGAGGTTAAAATCCATGTACATAAAGAAAATGGTATTAACTCATACATAAATTAAAAAATGTTCTTTTGAAAATTAATTTTCGTATAAATAAAGACAACTGAAGTACTAAAAATCTATGAAATTCGCAATAGTCGTTTCAAAAAAGTGCGCTTTGCTATTAGTTTAGGAATGTTAATGGGTATGACTCATGGTTGGTATGTAAGTAAAGGTTATGCATCTACATACCAATATAATGATACTTATTTTCAGTCTGAGATTAACCAACTTCCCACCTACTCTTTTTTGAAATCTAAAAATACAGGATTGAGTTTTAATTGATTTAATTTAGAATTATAATAAGTAAAATTCATAAAAGTAACTACATTCAATACGATTTACTTTTCTGTTCATTGATTTTTTTTGTATCAATCTGAACCACTTTTAGGAGCTTAAAGCATTATTATGTATTAACTAATACAAAATTCTTCTTTTTAGATCAGCTCGGGTCTTCTTTAAGAACTTTTGCATAGTTCATCACTCTATTCTCATGGATCTCCTTACATACAGAGGTCAAAAATATCTACCTGAAGACATTAAAAATCTTCATTACTCAAACACGAGTTATCTTGATAGGCAAATCAAAGCCAAAATGACTATCAATGAGACTCTATTTTCTTATAGAGGCATAAATTATAAAAAATCAAAGCCAAAAGATATAACAGTCAACTGTTTTTGGAAGAATTTTTAAATACTTTTGTATTACACTGAACAACACTGCTCTGGAAAAGGGATCATAATAAATATGTAGTGAAGACTACAAAAACGTTCAACTCGCTCCAGCGAGCCGCAAATCGCCTTAAGCCAAGGAACGGGGAGCTTAAGCTAAAACGATCCAAATTAATCATGTCTACGAGTTCCGCACGAAGCACTGAAAGAAGTGCCATTACTGTTTCAGCAGGATTTTTGGGAGCTTTCATTGTTAGTTCTTTAGCTGTTCAGCTTTTTAGAAGCTACTCCCCTACTGTTCAAAATAAATTAACTACTGTTGACCCAGTAATTGCTAGTCCTGCCACTCTTTGGTCTGAACTGGGAACACGAGATAACATTATTACTAAACAATCAAATACAAAATTAAATACAAATAGTTCAACTTCTATCAATATTCAACCTGTAATAGCCTCTGAGGCAACTTTGTGGTCTCCTCTTTTTATTGATTGATTTTACTAATCTTCAATTCATTAATTGATTCAAATATGATTAATCAGAATTTCGATTATCAGTAAATAATTTAAACTTAGTTCAAGGAAATCAATCCATCCGATATCTAAATTTTTGTATTTTTTACCGCATAATATTAAAGATCTTGAAATCCTCAGACGACTAATTCGTTTTAGTAGCAATAACTACTTAATCAATCAAATAAGTATAAAACTCTTATTTTTTGTATCGACTACTACTTAGTGGGAATATACCGGCTGATTTAATTCTTCAAAACGGTTTGATTTTTTACCGTTTTCAATAGGCAAATTTTTTAAGCCTTCTTTCTTACTTTTTAATTTCAATGCTTGGAAATCTTTGGACATTTCAAGGGAGATATCGAACACTTCATCTCACTTGGTTTGCGTTCTTTCTAACTTTTGTTGTTTGGTTCAATTTGGCTCCCCTCGCTACGACTGTTAAGGCAGACTTGGGGCTCACTTTGGGTCAAATTCGAACTGTAGCTATCTGTAATGTTGCGTTAACAATTCCAGCGAGAGTCCTGATCGGAATGCTTTTAGATAAATTTGGACCACGTAAAACATACTCAAGTCTTCTCATCTTTTCGGTAGTTCCATGCTTACTGTTCGCCTCAGCAGAAACTTTTAATCAATTAGTTATCGCTCGCTTATTACTTTCAATTGTAGGTGCAGGATTTGTAATTGGTATTCGGATGGTGGCTGAATGGTTCCCACCTAAAGAAATCGGTTTAGCAGAAGGAATATATGGAGGTTGGGGTAATTTTGGCTCGGCTTTCTCGGCTCTGACAATGGTTGCCATTGCTGGGTTACTTTCTTTTTCAGGTGGATTTGAATTACCAACAGGTGCCGTTCTTAACTGGCGAGGTGCTATCGCTGGCAGTGGTGTGATTTCAGCATTGTATGGCATCTTTTATTTCTTTAATGTCAGAGATACTCCTCCTGGAAAAATTTATCAGCGCCCAACTAAAACAGCTGGTCTAGAAGTCACTTCTATGCGAGATTTTTGGGGGCTTTTGGGTATGAATGTGCCGTTTGCAGCCATACTTGCTGTTTTATGTTGGAGGTTAAAGAAAGTTGGTTTCCTTGATGCAGGAACATATCCATTAGCTCTTTTCGCTGTTTTAATTTGGTTCGCTTTTCAGACTTGGGGGATTATTCGTACAAACTCAGAGTTAATTGCAGGAACTAAAATTTATCCAAAAGAAGACCGTTATGAATTCAAACAAGTAGCAATTCTTGAACTCACATATATTGTTAATTTTGGTTCTGAGCTGGCAGTTGTTTCAATGTTACCTACTTTTTTTGAGACAACATTTGATTTACCAAAAGCAACAGCAGGTATTCTAGCCTCCTCCTTTGCTTTCGTTAACCTTGTTGCACGTCCAGCTGGAGGTCTAATTTCTGACAAGCTCGGAAGTAGAAAAAATACTATGAGTTTTCTAACCGGAGGCTTAGGAATTGGATACCTTGTCATGAGTTGGATCAAACCCGGTACTTTTTCAGGTGTAAGTGGAATTATCGTCGCATTGTTCATAACAATGCTTGCTTCCTTCTTTGTTCAGGCAGGTGAAGGCGCTACTTTTGCTCTAGTCCCACTTGTCAAAAGAAGAGTTACTGGACAGGTCGCTGGTCTTGTTGGTGCCTATGGCAACGTAGGAGCAGTTACTTATCTAACTATTTTTAGTCTTCTACCTATGTGGATGAGTGGAGGTGGAGAAACTACAGCAGAGATAATTGCTAATTCCAATAGTGCCTTTTTCCAAATCTTAGGAATAGCAGGGCTGATAGTTGCATTCATGTGCTTTTTCTTTCTTAAAGAACCAAAAGGATCCTTCGATGAATTACATGAAGGGGAAATTGCATAAAATATTATTCAATTTTCAATCAAAACCTTGGGTAACTAACTACCCAAGGTTTTATTTTCTTATCTCATTAAATTAAGATGACAGAAAAAATTAAAAATTTAACTACTCAATGTCCATATTGTGGAGTTGGATGTGGTCTAGAAATGCAACCACCAGCTGAAATCGGAAAGGCAGTCCGTAGAGATGCAGATGGTTATCCAATGTGGAGATCTAGAGGAGATCGCAATCATCCATCCAACCTTGGACAAATATGTATTAAAGGTGCAACCGTAGGAGAAACCTTGTCTCCAGGGAGATTAAATCAACCTCTGTATCGAGATAATTTCAATGATAAATATCGACCGATTAGCTGGAATGAAGCTACAGATAAAATAGTTTCACAGATCAAAAAAAGTTTAATCAAAAAAGGTCCAAACTCTATAGCGATGTATGGTTCTGGACAATTTCATACTGAAGACTACTATATTGCTCAAAAATTACTCAAAGGAGCTTTAGGTACAAATAATTTTGATGCAAATTCAAGACTATGCATGAGCTCAGCTGTGGCTGGATATAATTTAAGTCTTGGATCAGATGGTCCTCCTTGTTGTTATGAAGATCTTGATCACTACACCGTTGCATTCCTTATTGGCACTAATACTGCAGAATGCCATCCAGTACTTTTTCAACGTCTACTCAAAAGGAAAAAACGACATCCTGATAAAGTAAAAATTATTGTTATAGATCCAAGATTAACCGACACTGCAAAAGCTGCAGACATTTATTTACCTATTGCTCCCGGTAGCGACTTAGCTCTGTTATATGGTATTGCCAATTTAGTTCTGAAAAAGAATGGGCAAAATACAGAATTTATTGAAAATCATACAGATCAATATTCAGAATTCTTAGAGATTGTCAAAAATTGGACGCCACGAAAAGTTGCTCGCTTTTGTGGTATCCCAGAAAAAAAATTAGAAGAAGTAGCTAATATGTTTAATCATCACGAAAGGGTGCTCAGTCTTTGGTCAATGGGTGTAAATCAACGTAGAGAAGGTACTGCAGTTGTTGGAGGACTTATCAATCTACATCTTCTTACAGGACAAATTGGGAAAGAAGGAGCAGGACCTTTCTCACTTACAGGCCAGCCAAATGCTATGGGAGGACGTGAAGCAGGAGGCCTATCTCATCTACTACCTGGTTATAGACATGTTGCTAGTACAAAACATAGACAAGTAGTCGAAAATCACTGGGATTTTCCGGCTGGAAGTATCTCTGAAGAACCAGGTCTAAATGCCTGGCAACAAATTGAAGCAATGGAAAAAGGAGAAATAGATCTTTGGTGGGTGGCTGCAACAAACCCACTTGTAAGCATGCCTGATCTAAATCGAGTGAAAGCAGCAATAAAAAATTGTTCACTGGTTGTTTTATCTGAAGCATATGTAAATACTGAAACCTCTCATTACGCCCACCTATTATTACCCGCTGCACAGTGGAGTGAGAAAGCCGGTGTAATGACTAACTCAGAAAGGCGAATTACTTATTGTCCAGCTTTTCGTCCTTGCTTTGGTCAAAGTCGTCCAGATTGGGAGATCTTTGCTGAAGTAGGCCAAAAACTTGGATTTATTGATCAGTTTACTTACGGTTCTTCTTCTGAGGTATATTCAGAATTCACAGCTCTGACACACGGTCGTCTTTGTGATAGTTCGGGACTTAATCATGAATTACTAAAAAGTATTGGTCCCCAACAGTGGCCATTTCCAAAAGGGGGTAATCCGACAAAAGAAGCTAAGCGACTTTATGAAGATAAAAGATTTGCAACACCTAATGGTCGAGCCCAATTTTACACTAAGCAACCTATGGGAATCGCTGAACCTCCATGCGATATGTACCCGTTAGTTTTAACTGTTGGGCGTTACCTAGGACAATGGCATACCATGACTCGTACTGGGAAAGTAAATCGGCTCAATAAAATGCACCCTGAACCATTACTTGAAATTCATCCTATGGATGCAAAAGATATGAATATCAAAGATGGTGAGTTATCTGCTCTTAATTCTCGTAGAGGATATCTTACGGTACGTGTAAAAGAAACCGATCGTATACGTCGAGGCACAGTTTTTCTCCCAATGCACTGGGGCTTCACTCAAACAAATCACTGTGAAACAAATAACTTGATGCATGAACAATCATGTCCCGTATCTAAACAGCCTGAACTAAAAGCAAGTGCTGTAATTGTGGCTCCAGTGAATCCTGTCAATCAACCAATTGAAAATGATAAAAAAGGATTTGTTAAATACGTAAAAGAAATCGTCAATATTCAATAAAAAATTGGGGACAACACTTCCTTTTGAGAAAAAAATTTCTATGCCGAAAAACTACGAAGAATTTAAAACCTATTTAAAAAAAATAGGTAGTGGTGAGTTTACAGGCAAAAGTCTTACTCGCGAAGAAACTAAAGCAGCTATCACACTGATGCTGAAAGAAGAAGCAACTGCAGCACAAATTGGTGGTTTCATGATTGCACATAGAATTAGACGTCCTATCCCTGAAGAATTAGCCGGGATGATTGACGCCTATAGAGAACTAGGACCAAAAATTCAATCACCTAGTAATCAACGTCAACCTATATTTTTTGGGATGCCTTTTGATGGTCGAAAAAAAACTGCACCTATATATCCTCTAACAACTTTACTATTACTAACGCAGAAAAAGCCTGTTATTTTACATGGTGGTTCTCGTATGCCTGTGAAATACGGCGTTACTCATAACGAACTCTTTCAAGCGCTAGGATTAAATTTAACCGGTCTATCAATCGAACAACTGCAAAATTTTTTCAATCAGAACGACCTTGCCTTAATACATCAGCCAGATCATTTTCCACTAGCTGAAAATTTAATTCCTTATAGAGATCAAATAGGTAAACGCCCACCTCTAGCAAGTATGGAATTAATCTGGACATGTCATCAAGGAAGTCATCTACATATAAGTGGCTATGTTCATTCTCCTACTGAAGAAAGACATTGGACAACCTTAGAACTTATGGGAGAACAAAATGTGATTACTATCAAAGGACTGGAAGGTGGAATAGATCTTTCAATAAGTCGTTCATCAACAATTGGACAGTACAAAAATCAACATGGAACTAGAACTGTTTTTCATCCCAAAGACTACGCATGTTCTGGAAAAGATATTGAATGGAGCGACATCACAGAATGGAAGAAATTTGCCTTACAAGCTCTTAATGGCGAAGGCCCTTTAACTAAAGCGTTAGAGTGGAATGCTGGTATTTACTTTTTTTATGCAGGCTTAAGCTCTGATATTAAAGAGGGAATTAATAAAGCAAAAGAAGTAATCAATTCAGGGTTTGCTTTAAAGAAATTAGAAAAATTAATTCATTGGAGAGACGAAAATATTGATTCCTAAAAGCTTTTTAACAATACATTTAATACAAAGTTTTTTCCATTAAATAACGAGAAAAATGAACACCACCTATTTGTATTTCCTCGGGAGCAATAATTGTCCATCCATGACGTAAAAGAAGTTGATAACTACATAAACTTGCCTCTGTTTTTAAATTAATAGGTCTATCTTTGAGAGTATCTTCCTCAATTTGATGTAATAGAGCTGTAGCATGCCCCTGACGAGACGAACGTCCTCGGCAATAAAGTAATGCCAAGCGATTATGGGGATATTTCAAAGCAAATGCTTCAATCGTTTTATTAACACAACTCACCCAGCCCACGCCTTGCTTCAAAGGTTTATCTAAAATCCCAGGCAGATATGCTAATGCTGACCATGCTTCAATCTGTTCTGGGCTATACAAGGATTTATCGCAAGTTCGAATAGCATCTTCATAAACTTCTCTGAGAGCAATTTCGTCAGAACTCTCACAAGGTCGCAAATATCGATTTAGACTGATTTTATTATTTGAAGCCAAGTTCTCTGACAGTATGAGAGGGTGAATAAATTATGAGCTATTTGCTTTGAGAAGGCTAAAAATTCCAACACTTTTAGGAGCTTTCATAACACTTCTAGATGATCGGTTAGGTGAAACTATTGTTTTACCTTTATTACCTTTTTTATTAGAACAATTCACCACAAGCGCGACCACTCTCGGTTTTCTAACTGGAACGTATGCAATATCGCAGTTTGCTGCAGCCCCATTAATAGGAGCGATGAGTGATCGTTTCGGTCGCAAGCCGATAATGATCACATGTGTATTAGGTTCAGTAATAGGTATATCCTTATTTGCATTAACTGTAAGCCTAAATTGGGATAATTTTTTACCTTTATGGGCCTCAACTGTACCTTTATCTTTACTATTTTTAGCCAGAATAATTGATGGTATAAGTGGCGGTACAGCAGCTACTGCTACTACGATACTTGCAGATATCTCAACCCCCGAAAATCGCGCAAAAACCTTTGGTTTAATTGGAGTAGCGTTTGGTTTGGGTTTTATTCTCGGACCAGGATTAGGAACAGCCCTAGCTAAATTTAGCGTTACTTTACCGGTATGGGTCGCAAGCGGATTTGCAATATTTAATCTTGTTTTTGTCATTTGGTTTCTACCTGAAACACTGCCAAAAAACAAAAGAAATTTACTACCAAGAAAAAGAGATTTGAATCCAATTAGTCAGCTACTAATTGTATTTAAAAACCCGTTAGCGAGAAGACTTTGCTTATCATTTTTTGTTTTCTTTATGGCATTTAATGGCTTTACAGCTGTTTTAGTCCTTTATTTAAAAGAAAAATTTGGATGGAGTCCTGAATTATGTAGTGCTGCTTTTATTGTCGTTGGAGTTATTGCGATGATTGTTCAAGGAGGTCTAATTGGTCCTCTTGTAAAAAGATTTGGGGAGTCGAGATTAACTTTTGCTGGTATTGGCTTTGTAATGACAGGATGCATTCTTTTAACGCTCGCAAATATAGACACGTCAATTCCACTTGTATTTTCTGGCGTCGCAATACTTGCAATGGGAACTGGACTAGTAACTCCTAGTTTAAGAGCATTAATTTCAAGAAGACTAAGTTCTATAGGTCAAGGAGCAGTATTAGGAAATCTGCAGGGTTTACAAAGTCTGGGAACTTTTCTTGGAGCAATAGCAGCGGGACGCTCATATGATCTTTTGGGTCCAAGAAGTCCATTCTTTGGCACAATATTGCTTCTACTATTAGTTATGTTTTTAATTTCAGGGAAAAGTCTTAACAAGCAAAAAGCTATCTCCTAGACTGATAGATCATCCAGCCATTAAAATAATAATAATTTAAAATTGAATAAATAAGTGATAGATATGACTAGTCCAAAAATCAATAATGAAACTTATATTAATCGTGAACTGAGTTGGATAGATTTTAATAAACGTGTTTTAGAACTTGCTATAGAAGAAGAAACACCATTACTAGAAAAAATTAAATTCAGTTCAATCTTTAGCAATAATTTAGACGAATTTTTTATGGTTAGAGTTGCCTCATTAAAATCACAAGTAGAAGGTGGAATCTCAAAAAGAAGCCAAGATGGAAAATCTCCTGAAGAACAACTTATTGAAATTCGAAATTATTTAGACCCTATTTTAAAGACGCAGCAATATAAAACAAGAAAATATATAGAAGAGGACTTTAAAAAAAATAATATATTTATACTTGAATATAAAGAGTTAAATGAAAGACAAAAGGTTTGGATAGATAATTATTTTACAACTGCAATTTTTCCGATCCTAACCCCCTTAGCAGTTGACCCTTCTCATCCATTCCCTTTTATAAGTAATCTAAGTTTAAATTTAGCTGCAATTATCGTCGATAATGAATCAGATAAAGAACAATTTACCCGCATAAAAATTCCTGGTGAAAGTATTTCTAGATTTATAAGTATTCCAGTTGAACTAAATAATAAAGAATCAACAAAATACACAGGAATTGCCATTGAACAAATCATTGCAAATAATCTATCCATGCTTTTCCCTGGGATGGATGTTAAAGAATATTCATTCTTTCGCGTTACAAGAGATGCTGATCTAGAGCTTCGTGACATTGAAGCTGATGATTTAATGAGTGCATTAGAAGAAGGTTTACGCAAGCGTCGCAAAGGAGGTGAAGTAGTGAGGCTAGAAGTCTCTATAAATACGCCAAAGGTAATTCTTGATCTTTTACAAGAAGGGATGAATATTGACAAAGAAAATTTATATCAAATTGAGGGGTTACTAGCATTAGATGAATTAATAGAATTAACAACTTTCAATCTACCGAAATTAAAATTTAAAGAGCATCAAGGCATTACTCATAGTTCACTCAAAAATAGTCAATTGCGAGAACAAGAAGAATTAGATACTAGAAATAAAAGCAATTTTAAAAGTATATTCTCGATTATTCGCCGTAATGATTTACTAGTCCATCACCCATACAATCTTTTCTCAACCTCAGTCGAAGAGTTTATTAATCAAGCTGCGGAAGATAAGCAAGTCATGGGAATCAAAATGACCTTGTATAGAATTTCCAAGGACTCTTTAATTATTGATGCACTAATAAGAGCTGCTGAGAAAGGAAAACAAGTAATGGCGCTCGTTGAACTAAAAGCAAGATTTGATGAAGATAATAATATCCAATGGGCAAAACAATTAGAACAAGCTGGAGTTCATGTTGTTTATGGAGTCATTGGACTAAAAACTCATACAAAAATTGCTTTGATCATAAGAAAAGAAAAAAACAGATTAAGAACATACTTTCATATTGGTACTGGTAATTATAATTCAAAAACGTCTAGAACATATACAGATTTTGGCTTACTATCTTGCCAGCCTGAGCTTGGTCAAGATCTTATTGAACTATTTAATTATCTGACTGGGTTTGCTAAACAACAGTCCTACAGAAAATTATTAGTTGCACCGGTAACTCTTAGAAGTGGAATAGAAAATCTAATCAAAAGAGAAATCAATTATGCAAAAAATGGCTTGCCGGCAAAGATAATAGCCAAAATGAATTCCCTAGTAGATCCAGAAATTATAAAGCTACTTTATATAGCATCACAGGAAGGAGTAGAAATTGAACTTATCATTAGAGGAATGTGCTGCCTATATCCTCAGAAAAAAGGCTTAAGCGAAAATATAAAAGTAACAAGCATTATTGGTAGGTTTTTAGAACATTCAAGAATCTTTTGGTTTTCCAACGATGGAGATGCAGAAGTATTTATTGGTAGTGCAGATTGGATGAGGCGTAATTTAGATCGAAGAGTTGAAGCAGTTACACCTATTCAAGACAATAAAATTAAAAAAGAAATTAAACATTTATTAGATTGTTATTTAGAAGAAAATAAAGACTCTTGGAAGATGCAAAGTGATGGTAGCTTCGCCAAAAATCCAATTTTGAATGATAAGAAAAAATATATTCAAGAAAAAATTATTAAACTATACAAGAAAGAAGAAAATTAAAAAATTTCAAAGCTTTTGTCAAAACATTTAATCTGTTTTTTTGATGCGCTTTATACCTAATTAGGCAAAAAGTCATAAATTTTTCGTTTCAATTAGTCAACTTCTCCTTATAAGTGCTAACTTCTTAATAAATCTAATTTCAAGAGGCCAGGGTGATGGGGATCCCGCTGGAATCTGCCAAGGCAATTTCTGATGTTTCATCAGAGAAGTCCAATTCGGCAAGCACAAGTCAAAAACTATCTGCATCAACTGTAAGTAGTCAAAAATCTCGAAGTTCAAGAAGACAAAGTAATCGTCTAGCTACTGATGCTATAGGTTTCTATCTCACAAGTATTGGAAGAGTCCCACTTCTGACTCCTGCAGAAGAAATTGAGCTTGCTCATCATGTCCAACAAATGAAAGATTTGCTGAGCCTACCTCTTGAACAGCGATCTACCCGTCAGAAACACAAAATAAAAATGGGTAAACGGGCAAGAGATCGCATGATGGCTGCAAACCTGAGACTTGTTGTAAGTGTTGCAAAAAAATATCAAAACCAAGGTCTCGAATTACTCGATTTAGTTCAAGAAGGTGCCATTGGATTAGAGAGAGCAGTTGATAAATTTGATCCTGCAATGGGTTATAAATTCTCAACCTATGCCTACTGGTGGATAAGACAAGGTATGACTCGTGCCATTGATAACAGTGCTAGAACTATTCGACTGCCAATACATATCAGCGAAAAACTTTCAAAAATGCGCCGGATATCGCGTGAATTATCTCATCGATTTGGTAGGCAACCAAATCGACTAGAGTTAGCAAACGCAATGGGAATTGAACCTCAAGATCTGGAAGATTTAGTGTCTCAAAGCGCGCCATGTGCATCTCTTGATGCTCATGCAAGAGGCGAAGAAGATCGAAGTACTCTTGGAGAACTAATTCCAGACCCTAATTCCGATGAGCCCATGGAAGGGATGGATAGAAGTATTCAAAAAGAACACCTTGGAGGATGGTTATCTCAATTAAATGAGAGAGAGCAAAAAATCATGAGACTTCGCTTTGGCCTCGATGGAGAAGAACCACTTACTCTTGCTGAAATTGGAAGACAAATAAATGTTTCGAGAGAACGTGTAAGACAACTTGAAGCAAAAGCAATTTTAAAATTGAGAGTAATGACTACCCATCAAAACGCTGCTTAATCATTGCCTATTCAAATAGCTATTTTTATTATTGCGTTATGGATAATTATAATTTTATTAATTGCAGTTTTATGTAAAAGATATTTTCCTAAAAAAGAAGAGTTAAGTAGAAAAATTATTCATATAGGAACAGGGCCTGTAATTCTTTTAGCCTGGTTATTTGATATTCCAAAAAATATAGCTTTCTCAACTGCATTATTGATCACCATATCTTTAGGTGTTAATTATCAATATCGTTTATTACCTGCCATTGAAGATGTCGAGCGAAAAAGTTTTGGAACAATTGCATATGGTATCAGTATCACACTTTTACTTTTACTATTTTGGCCTCGCTATGCATCATCAATTTCCATAGGAGTTCTATCAATGGCTTTTGGTGATGGATTAGCAGGTTTACTCGGAAGGTCTATTAACTCTCCAAAATGGTCAATACTAGGTCAAACGAAATCGATCGTTGGAACATTAACAATGGGGTCAGTAGTAGCTATAACGACTTCAATTATCTCTTCAACTAATAATTTAGGGATACAGCCTCTAGAAATTTTAGTCTTCTCGCTAATCGCAACTTTTTTAGAGCAAATAAGTCCCTGGGGTATCGACAATTTAACTGTACCTATTGGAGTAACTTGTATAGGGATATGGTTAATAGGAGTATAAAAGAACAACTAAATTTATCTGACTGATTCAGCTAGTTCCTCTAATAAAATTTCAGTTGTAGAAAAGTTTATGCATGCATCCGTAACACTTTGCCCATAAGTAAGTTTTGATAAATCTGAATTTAATTTCTGATTACCCTCAACAAGATGACTTTCAATCATTACGCCCATTACATTCTTTGATCCACCTTTTAATTGTGATGCAACATCCCGTAAAACTTCTGATTGTCTACGAAAATCTTTATTTGAGTTGCCATGGCTACAATCAACCATGACTCTTCCAGGCATCTTAAATTTTGCTAATTCATCTGCAATTAAATTAATTGCATCAAGATGATAATTAGTTCCATTCTTACCACCTCTTAGAACGAGATGACCATCTGGATTGCCTGTAGTACTCACTATCGAAGCGTGACCATCGCTATTAATTCCTAAAAAATGATGAGGTTTTGAAGCCGCTTGCATTGCATTAATAGCTATGGTTGCTGTCCCATCAGTACCATTCTTGTAACCAACCGGCATTGATAATCCAGACGCCATTTCACGATGAGTCTGGCTCTCTGTAGTTCTTGCTCCAATAGCAGTCCAACTAATTAAATCAGCAATATATTGAGGAACAACTGGATCCAGTAATTCAGTTGCTGCCGGCATTCCTCTTTTGGCTAAATCAAGTAATAGACCTCTTGCCTTTCTTAAACCAGTATTTATATCGTAAGAATTATCAAGATGAGGGTCATTAATAAGCCCTTTCCATCCAACAGTTGTACGTGGTTTCTCAAAATAAACACGCATAACAATCTCTAGCTTTTGACTATATTTCTCCCTTAGTGGAGCTAAACGATTTGAATATTCAATAGCAGCATCAACATCATGAACGGAACATGGTCCAACAATCACCAAAATTCTCGGATCATTGCCATGAAGAATTGATTGAATCTTATTTCGAGTAGTAGAGACAACTCCAGAGGCTTCCTTATCTAAAGGCAAATCTCTATGAATTAATGCTGGTGACATTAATGGACGCGTCTCGACCACATGAAGGTCTGAGGTGCTATCCACCATTGAAAAATATGATGAGGTGGACATTTAAAGCGTGATCATAGATATAAGATTAGAGAAGTATCAGTCATAGGGGGGTAATAAGTTGCATTATCTGAATGTTTGTTCAAGAAACATGCAGTTGTAAACAATGAAAACACAAGGCCCTCACTCAAATACATCCTCTGTTGAGATTTAAAAATGCTAAAAAATTACTTATCACATGTTGCAGAAAGAGAAGCTTTAGGAATCCCTCCGCTTCCTTTAGATGCAAAACAGACTAAAGATTTAACAGAGTTATTAGAAAAACCAGAGAAAGAATCCGACCAAAACTTCTTACTGGATCTTCTGGTCAATCGAATTCCTCCTGGAGTTGATCAAGCCTCTTATGTCAAAGCGACTTGGCTTAGTTCAATTGCTCAAGAAGAATCACAAAGTCCGTTAGTAAGTCCGTTAAAAGCAACTGAGCTTTTAGGTACAATGATTGGCGGATATAATGTGGCAGCATTAATTGAAATACTAAAATCTAATAATAAAGAATTAGCATCTTCAGCTTGTACCGCATTGAGTAATACTCTTTTAGTTTATGATGCTTTAAACGACATTTTTGAATTAGCGAAAAAAAATATTTATGCAGAAAAAGTTATAAATAGCTGGTCCAATGGAGAATGGTTTACTAATAAACAACCCTTAGCTGAAGAAATAACATTAACAATATTCAAAGTTGAAGGAGAAACAAATACAGACGACCTCTCTCCAGCAACTCATGCCACCACAAGACCAGATATTCCTTTACATGCTCTAGCGATGCTAGAGACTCGAGACCCAAATGGTTTAGCCACTATTGAAGAATTAAAAAAGAAAGGATATCCAATCGCATATGTTGGCGATGTCGTTGGGACAGGAAGCTCTAGAAAATCAGCAATAAACTCTGTCCTTTGGCATACAGGACAAGACATACCTTACGTACCAAATAAAAGAGGGAGTGGGGTTGTAATAGGAGGCAAAATTGCTCCTATTTTCTTTAATACTGCTGAAGATTCAGGTGCACTTCCAATTGAATGTGATGTAAGCAATCTCAAAACAGGAGATGTCATCACTATTTTCCCTTACAAAGGAGAAGTTAGAAGAAGTAAAAATCAGGCAAACAGTGGAGAACTTCTATCAAAATTTGACTTAAAACCACAAACTATTACTGATGAAGTAAGAGCAGGTGGGCGAATTCCTTTAATGATTGGAAGAGCTTTGACAGACAAAGTGAGAACAAAATTAAAACTTCCTCCCTCTACTCTTTTTATTCGTCCTGGTCAGCCACCTGCATCAAAGCACGGGTTTACGCAAGCTCAAAAAATAGTTGGAAAAGCTTGCGGTTTAGAAGGAGTGCTCCCTGGCGCAAGTTGTGAACCAATAATGACAACAGTAGGTAGTCAAGATACCACTGGTCCAATGACTAGAGATGAAATGAAAGAATTAGCCTGTTTAGGTTTTTCTGCTGATTTAGTTATGCAGAGTTTCTGTCATACGGCAGCATATCCCAAGCCCGTTGATATCAAAACCCAAAAAGAACTCCCTGATTTTTTTGCTGAAAGGGGAGGTATAGCATTAAAACCCGGTGATGGAATTATTCATAGTTGGCTAAATAGGATGCTTTTACCCGACACAGTCGGGACAGGTGGTGATAGTCATACTCGATTCCCATTGGGCATCTCATTTCCAGGAGGTTCGGGAGTTGTAGCATTTGCTGCAGCCATTGGTTCCATGCCTTTAGATATGCCGGAATCAGTTCTTGTTCGTTTTAAAGGGTCTTTACAAACTGGCGTCACTTTAAGGGATGTAGTTAATGCCATTCCATGGATGGCTATACAACAAGGTCTTCTGACCGTAGCGAAAGCAAACAAAGTTAATGTGTTTAATGGAAAAATATTAGAAATTGAAGGTCTACCAAACCTAAAATTAGAGCAAGCCTTTGAGTTAACTGATGCAAGTGCAGAAAGATCTTGTGCTGGATGCACTATTCAACTCTCTGAATCAACAATCAGTGAATATTTAAAAAGTAATATTGTTTTACTTAAAAATATGATTGCGAGGGGATATAAAGACCCAAGAACAATAAGTAGAAGGATTAAAGAAATGGAAGATTGGTTAAAAAAACCAGATTTACTAACAGCCGACTCAAATTCTCAATACTCAGAAATCATCGAAATAAACTTGAATGAACTTAAAGAACCTGTTTTAGCTTGTCCTAATGATCCTGATAACGTCAAACTTTTAAGCGAAGTCGCAGGCACTACCATTCAAGAAGTTTTTATTGGTTCGTGTATGACTAATATTGGTCATTATCGAGCCGCTGCAAAAATTCTTGAAGGAGAAGGGAAGATAGCAGCACGATTATGGGTATGTCCGCCAACACGAATGGACGAGGAAATTTTGAAAAAAGAAGGATATTACGAGATCTTTGAAAAAGCTGGTAGCCGAATGGAAATGCCTGGTTGTTCTCTATGCATGGGCAATCAAGCTCGTGTAGAAGATAATTCAACTGTTTTCTCAACCAGTACAAGAAATTTCAACAACAGATTAGGGAAAGGAGCTCAGGTGTTCTTAGGAAGTGCAGAACTGGCCGCTGTTTGTGCTTTGTTGGGTCACATACCTACAACTGATGAATATCTTGCAATAGCTTCCAAAAAAGTTTCCCCTTTAACTAACGAAATATATAGATACTTAAACTTTGATGAAATACCAAACTTTATCGAAGATGGCCGTGTAATAACAAAAGAAGAAGAGGCCTCTATTTTACAAACCTAAATTGAACTAAATGATAACAAGTCAAAGTCAAAATCCCATTAAAAAAAAATCAAGTCAAAGCATAAAAAAACTTCTTCAGAGGAAATGGCTAAATGTAATTCTTGCTCTCATACTTACAGGTTTAGGAGCAGCATTAACAGGAATATTATTTAAAACTGGAATTCATGCATTAGAAGATTATCGATCAAAGCTTCTTGCATATATACCTAGATGGATAATTTTGCCAATATTAGGCGCATTAGGAGGCTTGATTTCTGGATCTCTCATTCAAAATTTTGCCCCTGCAGCAAAAGGAGCAGGTGTAAGTCACATCATTGCTTTCCTTCGTCATAAGCCTGTCCCTATGGGATTAAGAGTTGGAATCGTCAAACTTTTTGCTGGAATTATTGCTATTGGCAGTGGATTCCCCCTAGGACCAGAGGGACCAGCAGTACAAATGGGAGGATCTGTTGCTTGGAAAATGGCAAAATGGCTAAAAGCACCCATTTCATTTCGTAGAGTCATAGTTGCAGCAGGAGGAGGTGCTGGAATTGCTGCAATTTTTAGTGCTCCAATTGGTGGCTTTATTTATGCAATTGAGGAACTTCTAAATTCAGCGAGACCAGTAGTTCTCTTACTAGTAGTAATAACAACATTCTGGGCTGATAGTTGCGCTGATATTTTGCAAGCGATTGGACTTGATGAAAAAGCTGGTAGATTTGTTGATAATTTAGGTTTTCAATTAGAGAGAGCATATACGCCAGTAATAGAATTCTTTCCGATAGACTTTTTATACCTAATAGTTTTAGGAATCTTACTTGGATCCTTAGCAGAAATATATTGCCAATACGTTTTAAAGATGCAAGTCCTAGGAAACAAATGGTTTAAAAATAAAACTATTCAAAGAATGAGTTTGTCCGGATTATTACTTGGTTCAATGTATTCAATAATTCCAGAAAGTTTTCATAATATTGAAGGATTACAAAATATTATTGTTAATGAAAGTAGTAGTTTTATCCTCGCAATAAGTATATTTTTGGTTTTATTTTTTGCGTCTGGTTTAGCAGCAGCCTCTGGAGCTCCAGGTGGTTTATTTTACCCAATGCTCACCTTAGGAGGAGCGATAGGATTAGCTAGCGGTATAGGAGTAGAAATATTAACGGGCCATGTGCCAACAACATATATTTTTGCAGGAATGGGTGGATTCGTGGCTGGATGCTCAAGAACCCCATTAACTGCGATGTTTTTAGCCTTCGCGTTAACTAAAAATCTTTTAATACTTAAACCACTCTTGATTACATGTATAGCTAGCTTTTTAACTGCCAGAATATTTAATGAACATTCAATTTATGAAAGACAAATTACAATTGAAGAAGAGGAATTAATATAAAGCTTTCTAAAAAATTTTTTAATGAAAAATTATAGTTTTAGAATTATAAATCATGCATCTAAGACCTATCAACAAGATCCAGCCTAAGAGATTTATTCTGCTATCAAATAATGGAATATCTGTCGCATGAAAACAAATGAGAATTAAAGTAGAGGTCCACCAAGCTCGGTCAACTATTATATTTTTTTGAAGATTTAAATTATTAAATATTCTATAAAAAAAAGAAATGAATAATAAGCTAAACACAAATATATTTATCAATAAAGAAACTATAACACCATGGCTAATTGCCAATTCTAAAGGTAAATTATGAGAATGGCCATGAGATAAACCTGTCCTTAAAGGATAAAGAATTGAAAAAGCTGCAGCCCCCAACCAAACCATGGTTTTTCAAAAATTAAATTAAATCCTATTTTCCATTGACCAATACGTGTTGCTTCAAAAGGTCTACTATCAACGAATTGCATATCATTTAATCTCATCCAAATAGATTCAGGAACAATACTCCTTGCAAATTGTTGAATTCCAAAATCAAAAAATGGTAAAACGGCAATAATCACCGGAAGAAAGCAAATAAGCATTAAAGGTATTAACCAAATCCACGATGATGAACCAAAAACTAATGGTAAACCTAAAAAGATTGCACCCCATGCGTTTCGAGAATCAGTCAAAATCATTGCTGAAACAAAAGCAATTAAAAGAGCGAAGGGAATAACTCGGTTTCTTCCAACAATAAAAGGATGCAGAACTGACGCCAAACAGAATGGCCATACGCCTGATAACCATGCAGCAGTAATATTTGCATAATCGAACAACCCAGACAATCTGCCTAGAGGCTCACCTCCTGGAGAAATAAACCAAATTATTAAACCATCAAAAATCTGCCAAGGTCCCTCCCATCCAAGCCATAACTGACCAAATCCTGTTATTAAAACAGGAAGACTTCCTAAAACAAGCGTAGAAGCACATTTTTTTCTTCTTTCAGGAGTTGACAAATATGGTTGCAAGCCCCAAAAACACCAAAAGAATGGCAACCAATTAAACAGGCCAAGCCAAGCTAACCAACCAGTTTGAGAACGAATACAACCAATTACCATCAAAAAAGTTACAACTACTAGCGGATAATTCCAATATTCCCTCAAATAGAGATCCCTTCTTTTAAAACTTCCGTCAAAGAGAGCTACAAGCAAAAATACATAAGAAATTAATGCGCTTGACGGCAAACAAAATACGCCTAACTGAAAACAACTCCAGCCAACATTGTCTGAAAAATTATTTTTTAAATTTAGGAAATAAGCATTATTTATCATGCAAATACTGCCGTTCTACCTCTATAAACCATGACTTGTCGTCTTAAATGCAATCTTAAAGCTCTTGCCAAAGCGACTCGTTCCAAATCTCTACCCTTCCTTATTAAATCTGATACTTCATCACGATGACTCACATTAGATATAGTCTGCTCAATTATTGGACCAGCATCAAGATCCTTAGTAACGTAATGCGCTGTTGCACCAATTAATTTTACCCCTCTTTCCCAAGCTTGATGATATGGTTGAGCACCTTTAAACGCAGGAAGAAAAGAATGATGAATATTGATGAGATGAGGAAACTTTTCTAAAAATGAACTACTTAAAATTTGCATATATTTAGCTAAAACCCCTAAATCGATTTGATACTCATTTAACAAATCAAAAATTTTACTTTCAGAATTTGCTTTGTTATTTTTATCTACTTCTATCAGCTTAAAAGGAATAGAAAATCCTGAGCAAATTTCCTCTAAATCTGAATGATTTGAGATCACTAAAGGTACATTCATACATAATTCACCTGCCTTAACTCTCCATAAAAGATCAACCAAACAATGACTCTGCTTACTAACAAAGATGGCAACATTAGGAAAGTCATCAGAGAAGCTCAAAACAGCTTTTCCATTAAATCGCTGCTCAAGTAAAATTACTTCAGATTTGATTTCATTTTTATCAAGCAGAAATCCATCTAAATCCCACTCAATCCGACTGAGAAACAATTTTGCATCTGCATCTGTATGGTGATCAGCATGTCTAATATTACCATTTTTACTTGCTATCCAACTTGCCAAATCACTTACAAGTCCTGGTTTATCAGGACAAATGAACTGCAAAATAACTGTTTTGATGCTCACTAAAGCTATATCCTTAAACTATTCTCTTTTTTAGACCACCCATTGAAAATTAACAAGCAAATTTCATAGATTCTGTGCAAATGAATAGCCAAAAATCAGAAAAAAAGCAAACTGAAATCTCAGTTATTGGTTGCGGTATAGCAGGAATTACAACTGCCTTTCATCTAGGGACAAAAGGTTATAAAGTAAATTTAATCGACCCAACAGTAAACTCAGAAATAAATAATTTATGTCCAAAAAATGGAACACAAGCTAGTTTGGGTGTTCTCATGGGTAATGTCTACAAAAGATCAAAAGGAAGAGCTTTTTCACTAAGAAATAAAAGTATGAAATTATGGAAAGATTGGCTTACTCAAATAAACTATTCTGAGTCAGGCTTTATATTTGAAAAACCATTAATTAAACTAACAAATTCTGAAAAAGAATATCAATCAATGATTGAATTAAGAAATAATAAAAAAAATTTTGGAATTGAACTATTAGATAAAAATTCTTTATCTTTTTGGAATTCAATATTTGAAACAAAATTAATCGGGGGATTAATATCTCATGAAGATGGACGATTAAATCCGATACAATTAATAAAGTCATTAATGAAAAGTCTTGACCAGATAAAGATAAATAAAATCGACAAAAACGTTAGTAAAATAAGTAAAAATAGTAGTTCATACGATAAAAACTGGAATATAGATTTAGAAAATAATCAATCTATTACTCAAGATTATATTGTCATTTGTTCTGCATTAAATACTCACAAATTATTAAAGCCATTAGGCCATGAAATACTTTTAGAACCAATATTAGGACAAGTTATTGAATTAGAGTTAAAAAAAAGGAGTTCGAATTGGAAAGAATGGCCTGCAATATTAAATTATCAAGCTATAAACTTTATACACCATCATCCAAATCATATGATTATAGGAGCAACTATCGAACAAAGCACGAAACCAAGCTTTATAAATAAACAAGAAATGTTAAATATGAACAATACTGCTCCAAAATGGATGGCTAGCGCAAGAGTTTGCCATGAATGGAATGGAATCAGAGCTAAGCCAGTTAACGAACCTGCTCCCTTATTGAAACAACTAGAACCCGGTTTATTAATTAATACTGGTCACTATAGAAACGGTGTTTTGTTAGCTCCTGCATGCGCTGAGTGGATTGGAAATCAAATAGAGGGTCAAATAAATATTAATGAGTAAATATATATTTATTTTGTCTCGGTGAAGTCAGCATCAATAACTTCATCTCCACCAGTGCCACCTTCAGTATTAGAATCTTCGGCAGCTTGAGAAGCAGCATTTGCTTGTTGATATACAGAAGCTCCTAAGGAATACAATTCTTGTTGAAGCTCCTCAACTAAAGTCTTCATGCTTTCATAATCATCTTTTTCTGTGGCCTCTTTTAACTTGACGCGTTTCTCTTCAACTTTCGCTTTCGCTGCTTCATCTACTTTATCGCCAAGCTCTCCTATTTGTTTTTCTGCTTGATAAACAAGTGTTTCAGCTTGATTTTTAATATCAATTCTTTCACGTTTTTCTTTATCAGCAGAAGCATTCATTTCTGCATCTTTAACCATTTTATCAACTTCGTTATCCGACAAAGTAGATGCTCCAGTAATAGAGATACTTTGCTCTTTGCCGCTTCCTTTATCTTTTGCGTTAACACTTAGAATTCCATTTGCATCGATATCAAAAGTTACTTCAATTTGCGGTACACCCCGAGGAGCAGGAGGAATTCCATCTAAACGGAAGGTTCCTAAACTTTTATTATCTGAAGCCATCTCACGTTCACCTTGTAAGACGTGAATTTCTACATTTGTTTGACCATCAACTGCAGTTGAGTATGTTTCAGCTTTTTTAGTGGGAACCGTAGTATTTCTTGAAATCATTTTTGTCATCACTCCACCCAATGTTTCAACGCCAAGTGATAATGGAGTGACATCAAGTAGCAAAATATCTTTAACTTCTCCAGCAAGAACTCCACCTTGAATAGCTGCTCCAACAGCTACTACTTCATCTGGGTTAACTGTTTGATTTGGATCCTTAGTAGTTACTCTTTTTACTAACTCTTTAACCGCTGGCATTCGTGTAGAGCCTCCAACCATAACAATCTCATCAATTTCTCCAGTAGATAATTTTGCATCTTTCAAAGCTTGCTCTACAGGAACTCTGCAACGATCAATAAGGTTTGAAGCCAATTCCTCAAATTTTCCTCTTGTTAGGGTCAAATCAAGATGCTTAGGACCCTCAGGCGTAGCAGTAATAAATGGAAGATTTATTTCGCTTTGAGTAGCATTTGATAATTCTATTTTAGCTTTTTCAGCTGCTTCAGTTAAACGTTGAAGTGCTTGCTTATCCTGGCGTAAATCAATACCTTCATTACCTTTAAATGTGGAAGCCAAATGATCAACAATTACTCTATCGAAGTCGTCGCCACCTAAATGAGTATCTCCGGAAGTAGAGAGAACTTCAAAAACTCCATCTCCTACTTCTAAAACAGATACATCAAAAGTTCCTCCACCCAAATCGAAAACTAAAATTCTTTCGTTACTCTTTTTATCCAATCCATATGCAAGAGCAGCAGCAGTTGGCTCATTTATAATTCTAAGAACTTCTAAGCCAGCAATCTTTCCTGCATCCTTAGTCGCTTGTCTCTGGGAGTCATTGAAGTAAGCAGGGACTGTAATTACAGCTTGAGTAACTGTTTCACCTAAATATTTACCAGCATCATCAGACAGTTTTCTTAAAACTTGAGCACTTACTTCTTCAGGAGAAAACTGCTTATCCAGTATGGGGCATTTTAATTTAACGTTGGAGCCTGCTTTTTCAACTCCATAACTAACTTCCTTTGATTCATCATTAACTTCATCAACTCTGCGACCAACAAATCTCTTTGAGGAGTAAAAAGTATTTTCAGGATTCATCACTGCTTGGCGCTTAGCAATTTGCCCAACCAATTGATCTTGATTTTTTGTATAAGCAACGACAGATGGAGTTGTTCTGAATCCTTCAGCATTTGCTATTACTGTAGGCTTACCGCCTTCCATAACAGCAACACAACTATTTGTAGTTCCTAGATCGATTCCGACAACCTTCCCCATGAGTGATTCGCTCCTTTGATTTCATTCTTTAAATATCATCCTCGTCAGTGAAACCTATTTGAGGCGAGGCGTGGTTCCCGAACAGTCTCTTAGCAATTTTGAATCAGCATTATCAAAAATGAGTACTATCACTGGAAAAACTAATCTGGTAGGACTTCTTGGACAACCAGTAAATCATTCCCTTTCCCCGATTATGCACAATGCCGCATATGAAGAAATGGGACTTGACTGGTGTTATGTAGCAATGCCTTGCGAAAGTAAAAATCTAACAAAAGTAACAAAAGCATTAAGGTACTTAGACTGCAAGGGATTGAATATAACTATTCCTCATAAACAAGAAGTATTAAAGGCCTGTAATAAGTTAACCGAAATTGCAAATGACATCCAAGCAGTTAATACACTTATACCTGAAAAAAATAATCAATGGATAGGTGCTAATACAGATGTAGAAGGATTCTTGACACCATTAAAAGATCATAATTTAGGCAATAAAAGTGTGGTTGTAATAGGTTGCGGAGGCAGTGCTAGAGCAGTAGTAATGGGATTAAGTAGATTAAATATTAAAAAAGTAACAATCATTGGTAGGAACGAAAGTTCTTTAGATATTTTTGTAAAAAATATGAGTAATTTATTATCAAATAAAAAGATATTAATTGAAGGTATTAATAACAAAAAATTAAATATTTTACCATATATACAAGAAGCCGATTTAATTATTAACACAACTCCAATAGGGATGAATAGCAGAAATGCAAAGCAAGATAATGTTCCTCTTGGTTATGAAATATGGGACTGTCTATCTAATAAAACTATCTTGTATGATTTGATTTATACTCCAAGACCAACAAACTGGTTAATACTTGGACAACAAAAAAATTGTATTACAATTGATGGTCTAGATATGCTTGTCGAACAAGGAGCTATTGCAATAAGACTTTGGAGTGGTTTTAATAACGTACCTGTTAAAACAATGAAATCATCTGCAGAAAAACATTTAATGGTTTAATCTAAGCATAAATACAATAAATTATGCCTTCACTAGGTGAAAAAATACTAGGGATTATTCTATATATGATTCCATGGTCTGAATCTCTAATCTTTGGTAATCATTTATTTATAAAGTATCCTTTTACACAAATAATTCAAATACCTGCGATCCCAATAATCTTAATTGAAAGATCAATACCCTTTGGCAGTTTATTATTATTTTTAGCTATCTTTATTGGATTAGTAAGAAATACTAAAGTATCTTACTTTATGCGTTTTAATGCACTCCAATCATTATTAATCAATATTGGAATAATAATAGTAAGTTTTACTTTCGAAATTATATCTAGTACTTTTTCAAACACACTAATTATAAGAACCTTCTCGAGTACTTTATTAATCAGTCTGTTTTTAGTGATTCTTTATTGTGTTTGGTCTTGCACACAAGGCAATGAACCTAATCTGCCAGGAATCAGCCAAGCAACAAAAATGCAATTGTGAAAGTTACCACCTGGGTATAATATTGAGGCTCCGTCGCTCTTAATGAGCCAGAAGTCCTAGTCGGAAATCTCATCCATGTCTGAAAAACCTTATTACGAAACCATGTACATTCTTCGTCCGGACATACCGGAAGAAGAAGTAGATAGCCATCTAAAAAAATATAGTGAAATTCTTGAGAAATCTGGAACTGAAGTATTAGATAGTCAAATGAGAGGCAAAAGAAGACTTGCCTACCCCATTGCAAAACATAAAGAGGGAATATATGTGCAATTGAGTCACACAGGCAATGGACAACAAGTTGCAATCCTAGAGAGAGCCATGAGGTTAAGTGAGGACGTTATTCGCTACCTCACAGTGAAACAAGATGGTCCTTTACCAACTCCAAAATCCACTTCTAAAGAGGATGAAACAGAAAAATCTGAAACAGAAAAAGAAGAAATAAAACCTACTGAGGATAAGAAGACTGAAACACCTGACAAAGATGAAAAAAACGAAGAAGCTAAGGAATAAAAGTAAGAGCTAAATAAAATTCAAAAAAATTCTTTATTTTACTTGTTTATCCAAGACCAAATTCTACTAGGCAATCCCCAAACATAAATAAATCCTTCTGCGGATTTATGGTTGAACTTATCCTCACTTCCATAAGTAGACATGTCAGAGATATACAAACTATTTTCTTTCGACTTGCGACCAATAACATCAGCATTGCCCTTGAAAAGCCTAACCCTTACTGTTCCATTAACTTGCTTTTGCGAATAATTAATAAATTCATCCAAAGCTTCTTTTAAAGGGCTAAACCAGAACCCTTTATAAACCAAGTCAGCCCATTGCCTTTCCAGCCTAGATTTAGTATCTAATAAATCAGCTGGTAAGGTTAAACTTTCCATTTCTTGATGAGCTTTAATTAATAAAAGCAAACCTGGTGTTTCATAAATTTCTCGACTTTTAATTCCCACTACTCTGTCTTCAATAATATCCAAACGTCCAAAGCCATGCTTTGCTGAAAGACTATTCGCATTTTTAATCAGCGATACTGGATCCATTAGTTCTCCATCAATTGCAACTGGAAAACCATTTTCAAAAAGAATATCTACAATTTCAGGCTCGTTAGGCGAATCAGCAATAGAAGAAGTGATGCCAAAAACTTCATCTGATGGCATCTCAAATGGATCTTCAAGAGGACCAGCTTCAATACTTCTCCCCAAAAGATTCAAATCAATCGAATAAGGATTTTTTTTACTTACAGGAGGCACTATTCCATATTTTTCGCCATAAGCAATAGTTTCTTCACGACTCATGCCCCATTCACGTGCTGGTGTAAGCAATTGCAAATCGGGAGCTAAAGCTCCTATTGTCACATCAAAACGAACTTGATCATTGCCTTTACCCGTGCATCCGTGAGCAACTCCATCAGCATTAAATTCCCTTGCAATTTCAACAAGTTTTTTTGCAATTAATGGTCTAGCTAATGCCGTTGAAAGTGGATATCTACCTTGATACAAAGCATTGGACCTAATTGCAGGAAAAGCAAAATCTTCAATAAAAGGCTTTACTAAATTACCAATTAATGATTGTGAGGCTCCTGCTGAAATAGCCTTTTTTTTAATTTCATCAAGCTCGTCTCCTTGACCAAGATCTGCTGCAAAAGCAATTACATGCTCCACTCCATACTCCTTCTTCAAGTAAGGAATACAAACGCTAGTATCGACTCCCCCTGAATAAGCCAAAACAACCTTTTTAGCCTTTCCCATATGGTTCTCTCCTTGATAAGGAAATTCAATGCTCCTTATTAAATATATAGAACTATTGGACAGTATTTCTGATTTAGATCATCAATGCTGATTAAATATTTTGAAGGGCTAAAAAACTGTAAAAATGATTCAATATCATTCCCATGGCTGCTTAATAGATTTTCCTGATTGGCTTTCAGCTAAGAAACCTATGAGCCATACCGAAATAAAAGCAAATGAAGTTAATCCAAAAAAAATAAGTACATAAATTAACCAAGCATCAATGTTATGACCAAAAATCAATAAATCTTGAAGATCACCATTAGTAGTGAAAATAAAATAAAGATATAAAAATTTAGAAGTCACTTGATAATCAAAATTAAATTGAAGGATTTAAGAAGAAAGATCTCTTGACCAAAAAATAAATTAAAAGAAAAAGGGAAGGTCCAAACACCAAGCATCCTACTAACCAATGGTTTATGTGAAAGGAGTGAGGATGAAGAATACCTGCTGCGCGTAGAGAAATACTTACTAAGAAAGCTATAACCCATGTATAAATCATCAATATCAACTTTGAACTCAGCATAAAGATTAGAAAATTAATCCATAATGCACTATGTTAATTCATCGACCATAATATTTATATGAGCGATCTAGAAAAAATCAATTTATCTGATTTAGACGGCATTAACCCCGCATTAACTCGCTATGGCAGACAAGAGCCTGCTCCTGTACTCCCACTTAGAGAAGAACCCGATTTATTATCTTGGCTAGAAACAAGTGGAAGATTAGTGGCTGATGAAGATTCAAATGATCAAGAAATAAGTACAGTTGAAGAAGAAGAGCTTTCAGCTTTAATGGGAGAAAAAGAAGACTATAAAGCCGAAGAAGAATCAACCGATGAAGAATGGGAAGATTAAATTACTAGCTTAAGTTTTGGCAAAATCCATAAAGCTTTTAAATAATAAAAAAATATCATTTTTTTATAGTGTTAATAATCAAATATTCATTTTATTTGGATTAATATTAATTACTTGTATATTTTCTGATTATTGGTTTAAAATTAATAATTTAACTATTACTTTTATAATTACAACGCTAGTATCATCAATTGTTACTTTTATAGGAATACGTAAATTAAAAAAAATTAAGGTTCAACAAATCATTAGAGAAGAAGGTCCAAGAAACCATCTTATTAAGCAAGGAACTCCAACAATGGGTGGAATTTTTTTTATTCCTATTGGAATAATAATAAGCAATATTTTATATTTTAATAAAGACGATTACAAAATTATTTTGACTTTAACCTTTGTTATTATATCTTTTATGTTTATTGGCTTCATAGATGATTTTATTAGTTTAAAAAAACAATTCAATACTGGTCTCAAATCTTACGAAAAAATAATTTTACAATTTTTTTTTAGTTTTGTTTTTATTATTATTTGTGCATATAATAATTTAATACCATACGATATTCAAATAGCAGGCAATATTATTTATATAGGAAATCTAATTTATCCTTTAGGAATATTTGTATTATTAGCTGAAAGTAATTCAACCAATTTAACTGATGGTCTAGATGGTTTATTGAGTGGATGTAGCGTATTAATTTTCACAGGACTAGCTATTAATATTTTATTAAATAATACAAGTAATAATTCAACACTAGCTCCTGTTTGTATTGCAATGGCTGGAGCTTGTATGGGATTTCTTTTTCTAAATAAATATCCTGCAAAATTATTTATGGGAGATTCAGGTTCTCTAGCTATTGGAGCATCTCTGGGTGGTATAGCTTTAATATCAAATAATCTTTGGTCTCTTTTGATCATGGGAGGCATACTTGTCGCAGAGTCTATATCAGTAATAATTCAAGTAAGTATTTTTAAAATTTCTAAGCGATTAAAAGGAAAAGGTCATAGATTATTTTTAATGACTCCATTACATCACCATTTTGAACTTAAAGGTAACAATGAAATTCTTATTGTAGGTAGCTTTTGGTTAGTTACATTATTGTTAGTAATGATAAATCTAATTTTTTTAATAAATACTAGCTCTTTCAATTAAACAGATGACCTATTTTACCTGGAGAGAAGAAGGGCTAACTAAAGACTGTGAAACTCTAGATTCTATGGCCGCTAGATTTGAAGAGTCTGCAAGACTTATGAGAAAGATGTCAGAAGAAGGTTTTAAAGTCGAAAAAAGAAATAAACAACAAATAATAACTCATATGGATTCAAAAATTTTTAATGATTGGGGCTTTGTTAGTGAAGAACCTCCATACCAACAACTTACATTAATACTTGAAGAAGAAAAAGAATAAAACTTATCTATTTTTTCAAAGATAATTCTTAAAACTACAAGAACAGAAAAGGTTAATGACTTTTAAAAAATCGAAAATGTTTTAAACCATCTAAAACACCATCTTGAGCATCAGAAAAGAAAGCTCTTTGTTGAGATCTCAAAGTGTCTAATGATAAATCATGATCCAATGGAATAACACTAGTGGTCAATCCTCTTATCAGCTCAGCATCACCTTGTTGACTTGCTATAACAAGAATATTTTCTAGAGACAACCCCCAGCGTAAAGTCAAAAATCTAATGGCTTCTGCTCGTGATGCTCGCAAAGGAACAACGTCTAAATACCAATGACATTTCAGATGTGGCAAAGCAGCAAGTCCAGACTGCCTAAGTCTTTTTCGTACTAAAGGTAAAATTGCATCACTTGGTTCTTTTAATAAATAACTAACCTTATACAAACCTTGATTTTCAGTTGATTGAAGGACTAAATAATCTTTTAAATCGAACAAAACCTTTTCTACGCCTTTACGATTCCAATCAACACTTATTGCATCTTGCCAAAAAATATCTGATTTATTTTCATCACCATAATAAATTTCAGTTCCAGCTTGACATATCCAAACTGCAGGTTTAGGTAGACCTATTTCTGCGTATCGATAACGAGCAGCTTGAATTGATCTGCCAGTTAAAATTCCCAATTGAATTTTGTAATTAAAAAAATGATCTTTTAACTTGTTCCTTAATTTTGATAAGCCATTTGATTGCTCAAGGTAGTTGTCTAAATCAAGAAATATTAGCTTTTTAGCGAAAGGACTCTCTTGTTTAATATTTCCAAATGTCCAGTTTCGAGGTGCAAGAAATTTGAGACGCTTCTGCATCAATGCAATGTAATTACAAATATGAGCATCCCAACTGAAATGCCTGCTTACTCCCTCAACTCCATTTTTACTCCAACTATTCCATACAGAAGGGTTGGATCCAGCAGTCTCTAAACCATCTCTCAACGCTTCTAAATCAGTTACATCTACAAGTAGACCATTGTCACAACGAGCAAGAATATCCCTTGGACCACCATCGTCAGTAGTAACCATAGGCAATCCACACGCAGCAGCCTCCAACAATGTCAAGCCAAATGGCTCAGTCAAGGCAGGATTAACAAATAGTCCTTTTCTAGTTGCAGCCCAACGATAAATTGAGGGGATTTGATCTCTTTTATGTTGTTTTGGATAAGCAACTTTGCCGTATAAATTATATTTGTCTACCAATTCAAAAACTTGCTGAAAAACTTCTCTTTGCTGTTTATCAAGCTGACGTGAATCATCTCGACAACCTAAAATTAAAATCAGATTATGTCTTTGCTGCAAAATTGATGACCGTCCGTAAGTCTCAACCAATGCAGGAATATTTTTTCTCCTTACTGCTCTTGATATAGCTAGTAATGGAGGAAGATTTAAATCTCTTAAAAAAGGTTTGAAAAGTTTGTTTAATGTTTTTTCTTCTTCCTTTAAATTAAAATTTATTGCATGAAAACGATTTAAATCAACACCAGGAGGAATTATTTCTACATTATCTGCGCTAAACCGTCCATAACGAGCATACTGTTCATCAGATTCCTGCTTAGTGCTTGTTATGAGTAAGTTTGAATGTGCTAAAGCTAATTCTTCTGCATCAATTCTTTTGCTAATTGAATAATTTTGCTCTATTTGGTCATGATCTATTCCAGCAGCCAATAATCTTCTAAGTTTTTCACGGCCTAAGGAATGGCCAGTAAAAACCAATGGCAAGCCTAATCTTCTACTAACTAAAGACCCAACATAACCAGCATCTGCGTAATGAGCATGAATCCAATCTGGCAAATTATTTTCGTTCTGTAATCTTTGAACTATTTGATCAGCCAAATCATCTAAATAAGGCCACAACAATTCTTTCCTGACATAACGCTTAGGGCCAAAAGGTAGTCGAATAATTTCAGCACAACTTGATATCTTTTCCACAGGCTTTGAATAGTCAGAAGATACTTTCCTATCAATAATTAATCTTGTAATAAGTTCAACTTTTTCAACTTCTGGCCTTGCTGCAAGTCCTTTTACTAATTCTAAAACGTATAAAGTTTGACCTCCAGTATCTGAATCTCTGCCCAGCTCAAGATCATGTGAACGGATTAAACCATGCAAATTTAAATGTAAAAGTCTTAAGCCCAATAAAAACCCTTATCAAGAATGATGTTTCTTAACTGATTTTTTGACGATTAAACCTAAAGAAAGAATAATAATTTATTTTTAATAAAAATTAAACCATCAAGACGCTTGCTATGACTGAATTTTAAGGTATGGACGAATAAGGGTCAGAAAAAATTGATCTTAAAGATTAAGGAATATGAACGAAATCATAAAAGATTTTCAAACCTTATTAGGAGGATGTAATTCCAAAACTTTTTTTAAATAATTACCTGTATAACTATTTGAATCCTTTGCAATTTCTTCAGGAGTTCCAATAGCAATAATTTCACCTCCACGATTACCTCCTTCCGGACCCATATCAATAATCCAATCTGAACATCTAATAACATCCAAATTATGCTCAATAACAATAATTGAATTTCCTTTATCTACCAATCTTTGTATGACATCCATCAATTTATGAACATCATAAAAACTTAAACCAGTAGTGGGTTCATCAATTAAATATAAAGTTTTACCAGTAGCTCTTCTAGATAACTCAGTAGCAAGTTTTACTCTCTGAGCTTCTCCACCAGATAATGTTGGAGCAGGTTGACCAAGCTTAATGTAACCAAGACCAACGTCTAAAAGTGTCCTTAATCGATCTGCAGCTTGAGGTATTGCAGAAAAAACATCAACTGCTTGCTCAACAGTCATTTCTAATACATCGGAAATAGAATAATTTTTATATTTCACTTGCAATGTCTCTCGATTAAATCGAGCTCCTTTACATACATCACATTGAACATAGACATCAGGTAAAAAATTCATTTCAATTACATTTACCCCTTGGCCACGACAAGCCTCACATCTTCCACCTTTGACATTAAAACTGAATTGCCCTGCTTGATATCCTCTCGCTTTTGCTTCAACAGAAGTAGCAAAAAGTTGTCTTATAGGATCAAATGCACCTGTATAAGTGGCCGTATTAGATCTTGGGGTTCTACCAATTGGAGATTGATCAATAACAATAACTTTATCAATAGATTTAATACCTTTCAGTTCTTTTAATCCTTTTGGAAAAGGAACTTTCAACCCTAGAGAGTGGTTTAAAGCAGGATGAAGTAATTCATTTATTAGAGTACTTTTCCCACTTCCACTAACTCCAGTAACTGCAACTAATCTGCCTAATGGAAAATCAACTGAAAGATTTTTTAAATTATTTTTTTCACAATCAATCAAACGTAATTTTCTTTGTACTGAGTCTCTTCTACTAGCAGGGGTAGGAATAGATGAGCGCCCGCTAAGATAAGCACCAGTCAATGATCCTTTTGCGGTCAACAAACTATCTAAAGAACCTTCAGCGATAATTTCACCTCCATGCACACCAGCACCAGGACCTATGTCTACTAAATGGTCAGCAGCTCTTATCGTATCTTCATCATGTTCAACAACAACCAAAGTGTTGCCTAGATCACGTAATTTTTTTAAAGTAGACAATAATCTATCATTATCTCTTTGATGGAGTCCAATACTAGGTTCATCTAACACATAAAGAACTCCTGTTAAGCCTGCACCTATTTGAGTAGCAAGTCGTATTCTTTGAGCTTCCCCACCGGACAAAGTCATTGCTGGCCTATCTAGAGTTAAATAATCAAGCCCTACATCCAACAAAAATTGAAGACGTAATCGAATTTCTTTTAAAACTAATTCCCCAATCTTTTTTTGTTTATTAGAAAGTAATTGCTGAGAATTTTTAGTTGTCTCGAGACCCATTAATGCCTCAACATTCTCTAGTGTGGTAGAAACACTAGATGAAGTGAGATCAGTTATTGCAAAAGGTCCAAGTTTTACAGCAAGAGCTTCAGGACGTAACCTCTTGCCATGACAGCTTGCGCAAGGGACTAATTCAAGGTATTTTTCTAATTTTTGTCGAACGGCTTCACCATTTGCATCCTGTAACTGTCTTTCTAAAATAGGTAAAATACCTTCAAAAGGTCTTTTAAATCCAGAATCTTGCTTATATCTACTATCTACTTTTATTAAAATAGGCTCTTTACTACCATTTAACAAAATATTTTTTTGCTCTTCTTTTAAATCTTTCCAAGGAGTTTTTATCTCAAAACCGAATGCCTCACCAACTGAGAATAATAGTGAAAAATAATACGAATTATCTTTGTCACTCCATGGTGCAATAGCTGCATAAACCGGTAACGATGGATCAGGTACAACTCTTTCACAGGTAAATTTTTTCAAGTGACCAAGACCATGGCAATCAGGACATGCGCCATATGGACTATTGAATGAAAATAATCGTGGAGATAATTCTTCAATAACTGCTCCATGAACAGGGCAAGCGAAATTTTCAGAAAATAATCTTTCTCTATCAATACCTTTAGGAAGTTCTTCATTCTTTTTAGGTACTGCTTCAACTATTGCTAAACCATCTCCCCTTTTCAAAGTAGTACTTAAAGAATCAGTTAATCTCTCTTCAATTCCCTCTCTCGCAATCAATCTATCAACAACTACCTCAATAGAATGAACTTGATTTTTGTCTAATTCAATATTATCTGACAATTCTCTCACTTCTTTGTTAATTCTTACACGAACAAATCCCTCTGCAGCAAGTCCAGACAAAAGTTTTGAGTGTGTTCCTTTTTTACCTCTAACAACTGGTGCAAGTAATTGATATCTAGTTCCTTCAGGAAGAGTCTTAATTTGATCAACCATCTCATCAATACTTTGAGGCTTAATTGGCCTAGAGCACTCAGGACAATGAGGTTCTCCCGCTCTTCCAAAAAGCAAACGAAAATAGTCTTGTATTTCCGTAACCGTTCCAACTGTTGAGCGAGGATTATGACTTGTTGATTTTTGATCAATAGAAATTGCTGGAGACAAACCTTCAATTGAATCGACATCTGGTTTATCAACCTGACCTAAAAATTGTCTTGCATAAGCAGATAAACTCTCAACATATCGCCTTTGTCCTTCAGCAAAAATAGTATCAAAAGCTAAAGAACTTTTACCACTTCCGCTAACACCTGTAAAAACAACCAACTTATTTCTTGGGATAGATAAATCAACGTTTTTTAAATTGTGCTGCCTTGCACCACGAATAGTTATGACTTCTTCAGTTGAAGAACCAATCTTTAATGTCTTTTTTTTTGAATTAGATTCTTGGCTTCCCATTAGGGAAAATTGTTAATAGCTAATTGTATAAAAAAATATGCTCATCATGCAGCTTTATGTTCCAGCAAACTCTCCGCATAAGCATTAGCTTCTACGATTTCACCACCAGCCAATAGAGCCAATTCCCTTTTCCGGTCTGCGATTTCCTTTAAATTAATAACAATAGACTTTGTAGCACCAGCGATAACACTCTTTTTTAAAACAAAATGATTATCAGCAAATGCTGCAATTAAAGGTTGATGCGTAACGCAAAAAACTTGCTGATGAATTGACAATTCGTGAAGTAAATTAGCTACGTAACTACTGACTGATCCGCTAACACCTAAGTCGATTTCGTCAAAAATCAACAGATTAGATTGATTAAATGTAGAAAAAATTGACTTTATTGCCAAAAGAACTCTAGATTTCTCTCCCCCAGAGGCTCTTTCTGCAAGAGGTGCTAAAGGCAGACCTGGATTCGCTGAAAACATAAAATTAACTTTATCAAACCCATTCATTGTTGGTTCAGATTCTTCAAAAACAACTTTAAAACGAGCATTGGGAATACCTAAATTTTTTAAACTCATAATCAATTTATCTTCAAATTCTAAAGCAATATTTTTTCTTATTTTCGATAAATCTTTATTAGAGTTATCTCTTATGCGTCTTTTTTTATCTTCAAATAAAGCCATTTCATTTATATTATTAAAAGAATTTTGAGAAGATAAACAATTCATTAATTCATTTTTATAATTAATCAGATCTTGTAAATTTCTTTGATATTTTTTTTGATAAAATTTCAAATTAGATAATCTAACTTGTAAATCATTTAAAAAAGATGGATCTATATCTAATGTTTTTTCATAATCATTTATCTGATAAATTAAGTCATTAAGATTATTAATTATTTTATAAAAATTATCATAAGTCGGTTCCAAAGAAGAGTCCATTTGTGACAATATTTTTAATTCATTCATACAAAAATTAAAATGGTCTAGCACTGTTGGATACTCATCTAAACTTTCATTTAAACGAATTAATAAAGATTTAACTCCTTCTTTTAATCTTAAAACATTTGATAAACGATTTTGAGCAGTTTCTAGCTTAATTTGCTCGTCTGGGTCTTCTAATTCTAATTTATTCAAATCTTGGTATGTATATTCCATTTCCTCAAACTCTTTTTTAGAATCTAAGATTCTATGTCGAGCTTTCTCTAATTTAATATTAGATTCATGCCATATCTTCCAATCTTCCTTAACTTTAGATATAGATGATTGAATTTTTTTTAAACCTAATGAATCTAATAAGTTTAATTGATACAATGAATCATTTAAAAGATAAGTATCTCCTTGTAGTGTGAAATCAAATAAATTGGATCTCAATTCTGATATTTGATCTCTATTAACTAATACACCATTAATTCTAAATCTAGATTTATATTTATTTTCTTTTAAACGCCATTCCCTAGTCACAATTAATTCTTCCTCAATATCAAATTCGTTATTAATTAGCCAATTTTTCGTATTTTGCGACACAGAAAAAACACCCTCGATTGATGAAAAATCAGATCCTTTAGATACCAATCGATCATCATGAAAACTTTTTTTATTCGCCAATAAAGCATTCAACGTATCAATAAATATTGATTTACCTGAACCAGTTTGCCCTGTAAAAACAGTAAATCCTTTATCAAAGTCGATCTCTAAATTCCCAAATAAAGCTATATTTAGAAAACGAAGGCTGGTAAGCATAACTCAAAGAAATCAAAAAGACACAAACTAGGCGTAAAATCGATTAGAAGGGATGTAGATCACTGCCATACTCACATGGCCGAAGAATTAAGCGATTTTATTGAAGCCTCAGGTCTACTTGAGTATGACCCTGTGGCTATAGACTCAATCTACAAAAGAAATCCAATTCGTCTACTTCGCAGACTTTGGCAAACCCTTTTGCCAATTGGATTGTTTTTGTTGGGAGTTGGATGGGAAAAATTAATTGGTTCGTTAGAGAAAAATGAGAGAAAAGCATTTAGAGCAAAAGAATTTACACAACTCCTTGTTGATTTGGGACCAGCCTTCATAAAAGCTGGTCAAGCGCTATCTACGAGACCAGATATTGTTCCACCAATAGTTTTAGAAGAATTAGCACAGCTTCAAGATCAACTACCAGGGTTTGAAAGTAAACTGGCTATGGCATGTATTGAACAAGATTTAGAAGATAAAATTGAAAACATTTTTCAAGAAATAGATAAAGAACCAATTTCTGCAGCATCTTTAGGTCAAGTTCATAAAGCTATACTCAAAAGTGGAGAAAAAGTTGCTGTTAAAATTCAGAGACCAGGTTTAAGAGAGCAAATCACTTTAGATTTATACATAGTCAGAAATATATCTATTTGGTTTAAAAACAATATTGGGATTATTAGAAGTGATCTAGTCGCATTAATAGATGAGCTAGGTAAAAGAATTTTTGAAGAAATGGATTATATTAATGAAGCCACGAATGCTGAAAGATTTAAAAACCTTCATAGTGAAAATAATAAAATTGCGGTACCAAAAATCTACAGAGAAGCTACTAGTAGAAGGGTGCTTACAATGGAATGGATAGATGGAATAAAATTAACAAATATAGAAGCTGTCAGAAAATTAGGAATTGATCCAAATGAAATGATAGAAATTGGCGTAAGTTGTAGTCTACAGCAATTAATTGAGCATGGTTTTTTTCACGCCGACCCACATCCAGGAAACATTTTAGCAATGAAGGATGGACGACTTTGTTATTTGGATTTTGGAATGATGAGCGATATTACGCAGCAATCAAGAATTGGATTAATCAGAGCTGTTGTTCACCTTGTAAATAAAAGATTCGATAAGCTTTCCAATGATTTTGTCCAATTAGGGTTTCTTTCTGAAGAAGTAGATTTAGCACCTATTGCTCCTGCTTTTGAAAGTGTTTTTACAAGCGCCTTAGAAATAGGAGTTAATAAAATGGATTTTAAAGCTGTAACTGATGATATGTCCGGAATTATGTATAAATTTCCATTTAAATTACCACCTTATTACGCACTAATAATTAGATCTTTAATTACTTTAGAAGGAATAGCACTTAGTGTTGATCCCAATTTTAAAATATTAGGAGCTGCATATCCTTATTTTGCAAGAAGACTTATGGAAGATGAAAATCCAGAACTAAGAAATAGTTTAAAAGAAATGCTCTTTGATGAAAACAGTCTTAAATTGGAAAGATTGGATGATCTTCTTACAAGCGCTACTAAAGAAAAAAAATTAGATAGCGAAAAAATATTAGATCAAACAATTGATTTTTTATTTTCAGAAAAAGGTATAATTCTTAGAAATGAATTAGTTAATATTTTAGCTGAAAAGATAGATGCTATTGGATGGAGGACAGTAATAAAATTAAATAATAAACTCCCATCAAAAATTAGATCAAAAACAATTGAAAAATCTTCATTAATCAACACTAAGCAAATTTTGAACATATCTTCAATAAATAAAATGTTTAATACATCAAAAATAAAACCTGGATTTAAAAGAAAAATATTTCTTAAAAAAATACCAAAAATTTTAATAACTAAAGATACTTACAAAATGGGTTTTGGTTTAGTGAAAAAAACATCTGAAAAAGGACTAATTAGATTAGTCAAAGTTGCCGCTGGTGTAAGACAATAAATGAATTTAAATTACAGCTTTATCTTATTATTAATATTTTTTTTAAGTCCAAATGTCAAAGGAGCAGAAAATCTATTTCTTTATAAAGGAACATTTAGCAGAAACATAAAGATAGAAGAATTAAATAAATTCAAGTCAACAAAAAAGCCAAGTAGTAAATTAAAAAATCTAATAAAAATTACAAATCAAAATGAAAAAGATCTACACAAAATCCTATCTTTAAAAATAGAAGTTCCACTAAAGACAAGTAGTAAATTGATGAATAGTAAAATAGGTGAGGTTTTTTTAAGCAGATTATCTAAAATTGTATATACCAATAAAATATTAAATAAAAAATTAACTACTAAAGCAATTAGGTCTGGTATTTTATTAAGTTCTTATAAGAACGATCAGAAAATTAATCTAATAGATTTTTTGAGAGCATATCCCAATAAAGATATTGCGATTGATCTAAATGCATTGAGTAAAGCCCTTAAAAAAATAGAATCATTAAAAGAATTAATTGAATTCTATTCAGATTCACCTTTTAAAAAACTTAAAGATGGAAGGTCTAGCACTTAGATTGTTTAAAAATTAATTAGTTAAGAAGTGGCTCTCTCTAAAAAATTAAAACAACTTTTTTCTTCTGCCCCCCAAAAAAATAACTGGGATGGACTAATAGAAGCATACAAACCTTGGTTACCAATTACAAAAAAAACACCAATCATTACTTTAAAAGAAGGTGCAACTCCTCTTATAGAAGTCAAATCAATAAGTAATCGAATTGGAAAAGGAGTAAAAGTATATGTTAAATATGACGGTCTAAATCCAACAGGATCATTCAAAGATAGAGGAATGACAATGGCAATCAGCAAAGCTAAAGAAGCTGGTTGCGAAGCGGTAATTTGCGCAAGCACAGGTAATACCTCAGCCTCAGCTGCTGCTTATGCAAGCAAAGGAGGGATGAAATCATTTGTTATTATTCCTGATGGATATGTAGCTCAAGGTAAATTAGCTCAGGCTTTAGTCTATGGAGCAGAAGTGTTAGCTATAAAAGGAAACTTTGATAAAGCATTAGACATTGTTAGAGAATTGTCTAATAAATATCCAATAACATTAGTTAACTCAGTTAACCCTTATAGATTACAAGGACAAAAAACAGCGGCTTTTGAGATAATAGAAAATCTTGGAAATGCTCCTGACTGGCTATGCATTCCAATGGGAAATGCAGGAAATATAAGTGCTTACTGGATGGGATTTCAAGAATTTTTTCAAGCTAAAAAATCAAAAAAACTTCCTCGAATGATGGGTTTTCAAGCAAGTGGTTCTGCTCCCTTAGTCGAGGGGAAAAGCATTAGCAATCCAGAAACAATTGCTACTGCGATAAGAATTGGTAATCCTGTTAATAAAGAAAAAGCTCTCTTAGCAAAAGAATCGAGTAATGGTAAGTTTTCTTCCGTAACAGATTCCGAAATAATCGAAGCATATAAAGTTCTTGGTAGAGAAGAAGGTATTTTTTGTGAACCTGCTAGCGCAGCTTCCGTTGCTGGTTTATTAAAGATTAAAAATGAGGTACCAAAAAATTCCACTATTGTTTGTGTCCTAACTGGAAATGGTTTAAAAGATCCTGATTGCGCAATTAAAAATAACGAATCAGTTTTTCATACAGGTATAGATCCAGAATTAACTTCAATAACAAAAGTAATGGGGTTTTAAAGACATAAAAAATATCCAAAAAAAAAACTGTCTGTTAATTTCGATTTTTTATCTTTGAGTTTATTGTGGAAAAAAGATGAAAAGTCTTCTTATATTAAATATCTTTTTTCCACAGACCGTTGTATTCGTGGATAAGACTATTTTTATCCACGATAAGAAAAACTTTTCCACACCTGAAAAATCTGATATAGCTGTTCTCTACTATGTTTTTTGAATTAACCACAAAAACCACAATAACTACTACTACTAATTCAATTTCATATCAAGAATAAAGAATTAGAATAGAAATAAAAAATTTTGTTTTTTTTAACGGTATTGCTTTTTGGAAATAGCTATGAAATTCTTATATGAATGGATTTTTATTTGAAATAACAGAATGAAATTAAATTGCTCTCAATCTGAATTAAATACTGCTCTTCAGTTAGTAAGCAGAGCAGTTTCTCACCGACCGACACACCCTGTCTTAGCTAATGTTTTACTAGCAGCTGATGAAGTAACTGGAAAACTTCGTTTGACTGGTTTTGATTTGAGTTTAGGTATACAAACTTCAATATCAGCTTCTATAGAAAGTAGTGGTGCAATAACTCTTCCTGCTAAGTTGTTTGGTGAAATAGTTGCAAAATTGTCTAATGATTCTCCCTTAACTTTGACTTCTGATGAAAGTAGTCAACAAGTTGAATTAACTAGTAAAAGTGGTACATATCAAGTAAGAGGAATGCTTGCTGATGATTTTCCAGATTTACCTTTAGTACAAAGTGGTACTTCACTTAAGTTAAATCCATTCTTATTATCTAATGCAATTAAATCGACTTTATTTGCAAGTAGTACGGATGATGCTAAACAATTATTAACAGGTGTTAATCTTACATTTAATGGTTATGGAATTGAATCTGCAGCTACTGATGGACATAGATTAGCTGTTCTGAATTTAAACAATATTTTATCTGATTCTAAAGATCTAGACGTTTCTGATAAGATTGATAAGTTTTCAATTACTTTACCTTCAAAATCTTTAAGAGAAGTTGAAAAATTTTTAAGTACTTGTGATATTAGTCAGCCAATTAATTTTTTTATTGATAAAGGACAAGTAGTTTTTATCTCAGCTGATGAAATTATAACTATAAGAGCTTTAGAAGGCTCTTATCCAAATTATTCTCAATTATTGCCTGATACATTTGAAAACATATTAGAATTCGATAGAAAAGAATTTATTGCTTCATTAGAAAGAATAGCTGTTTTAGCTGATCAACATAATAACGTTATTAAAGTAACTACTGATAACTCAGCAAATTTAATTAAAATTAGTACTGATGCTCAAGATATCGGCACAGGTAACGAATCTCTTCCTGTTTCATTTATAGGTGAACCATTTCAAATAGCATTTAATGTGAGGTATTTATTAGATGGACTTAAAGTTATAGATTCAAATTTTATTAAATTAAGTTGTAATTCTCCTACTACACCTGCAGTGTTCTCACCTGTTAATAGTGATGTTAATTTTACTTATTTAGTTATGCCTATACAGATACGCAATTAATTTTGGCTATTCCGACTAAACTATTATTTAGTAATTTATTAAAACATAACGTTCGTTGTGAAAATGGAATTGATCATGGTTTAGTTATTAGTCCATGGATGCATCCTCCTGTTCATCGAATATTAGGTTGGGTAAGTCGTCCCTCTAGTTTAAAACTTGAAAGAAAGGTATGGAGGCTTGATCAATTAAAAGGAATAAATCAACAAGAAATTTATGTGAAAGGATCTTATTCACTTTCAGATGAGCAAACCCTACAACGTTTTCCAACGTTAATGAATGCAAATATTTTTAATAGAAGTGGACAAAAGCTAGGTCTAGTAGCTGATTTTGTTTTTGAGCTTAATAAAGGAAACATACAATACTATTTAGTTAGTCGTTCAAATCCCTTAATTCCAGGAACAAGTCGATGGCGTTTATCCATATCACAAATTATTGATAAACAACCCGGTTCTATTTCTTGTGATATTGATACATTTGAAGATTTACCAATACAGAAAGCAAGTTTAAAAGAAGAATTTCTTAGTAAGAGTAGAAAATGGAAAATTCAATTTGAAGATTTGACTAATAACGCTTCTGATAAGCTTGAGGGGTGGTTTGATGATCAAATTAGTGAAAGCAAGAACGAAGGTGAAGATGTTTCTTCTGAAGCATCCAATGATTATGATTCATATGATGATTGGATAGATAATTTAGATATAGATACTTTTGATGAATTTAATACAATGAATAAAAGCAAGAGAAATAAAAGTTCAAACAATGAAAGAGATCTTGATCCCTGGATTTAATTAATGTCATCTACTTCCAAAAACAATGATTTTAATCAAATCATTGATTCACCAAAATTTTCTGTTGAATATGATGTTCTATCTTCTCTTAAACAAGAAGGATTAAAAAAATCCGATTATGTAGAAATTTGTCGAAGACTAGATCGGGCGCCAAATAGAAATGAATTAGGAATGTTTGGTGTTATGTGGTCTGAACATTGCTGCTATCGAAATTCTCGCCCTTTACTTAAAAATTTTCCTACAACAGGTAATCGAATTCTTGTAGGACCAGGAGAAAATGCAGGCGTTGTAGATATTGGTTTAGGTCAAAAATTAGTTTTTAAAATTGAGAGTCATAATCATCCGTCAGCAGTGGAGCCTTTTCAAGGGGCAGCAACAGGAGTAGGTGGAATACTGAGAGATATTTTTACCATGGGAGCTAGACCAATAGCATTATTAAATGCTTTAAGATTTGGTCCTTTGGAGGATGAAAAAAATATTAGTTTATTAGAAGGTGTTGTTGCAGGTATTTCACATTATGGAAATTGTGTAGGTGTTCCCACTGTTGGAGGTGAAGTTGGCTTCGATAGTAGTTATTCAGGTAATCCTTTAGTTAATGCAATGGCATTGGGTTTGATGGAAACGGAGGAAATAGTTTGTTCAGGTGCTAGTGGAATCGATTTTCCAGTTCTTTATGTAGGAAATACAACTGGTAGAGATGGCATGGGAGGAGCAAGTTTTGCAAGTTCTGAACTTTCTAAAACTTCAATAGATGATCGACCCGCAGTACAAGTCGGTGATCCTTTTCTTGAAAAAGGATTAATAGAAGCTTGTTTAGAGGCTTTTAAAACAGGTCATGTAATTGCTGCACAGGATATGGGAGCAGCAGGTTTAACTTGTAGTTGTTCTGAAATGGCTTCAAAAGGTGAGGTAGGCATTGAATTGAATCTTGATTTAGTTCCAGCGAGAGAAAAGGAAATGACTGCATATGAATTCTTGTTGTCAGAATCACAAGAAAGAATGTTATTCGTTGTGAAACCTGGTTCAGAAGAAGAATTGAGACAATTATTTATGAGATGGGGATTATATGTTGAAGTTGTAGGAAAGGTTTTAAAACAAAAAGTTGTTAAAGTCATCCATAAAGGACAAGTTGTAGCAAACTTACCAGCATCTGCACTTGCTGATGATACACCTATAGAAGAGCATCTATTAAATAAGTCAACGCCTGAATATTTACAAGAACATTGGAAATGGACAGAAGATTTATTACCTGAAAATTTAAATAATGGAATTATTAATATAAAAAATAATCTATTTATTAGTTGGAATAATGTTTTATTAAATTTATTAAATACGCCATCAATAGCCTCAAAAAATTGGATATATAAACAATATGATTATCAAATACAATCTAATACAGTTGTTGCTCCTGGAGAAGCTGATGCAGCTGTTATAAGGATTCGTTCTCAAAATGATTTTATAACTTCATCAAATCAAGATAGAGGAATAGCGTCAGTTGTTGATTGCAACGATAGATGGGTTTATTTAGATCCTCAACGAGGAAGTATGTCAGCCGTTGCAGAAGCGGCAAGGAATTTAAGTTGTGTTGGAGCTGAACCTATAGCAATTACAAATAATTTAAATTTTTCTTCTCCAGATGAACCAGTAGGTTTTTGGCAATTATCAATGTCATGTCAAGGTATAACTAATGCTTGTACAATATTGAATACTCCAGTCACAGGAGGCAATGTGTCTTTATATAATGATACTAAATTGCCTAATAATACAGTTATTCCAATACATCCAACGCCTGTAATTGGGATGGTTGGATTAATAGAAGATATTAATAAAATTTGTAAAAAATCTTGGGTTAAAGATGGAGATCAAATATGGATGATTGGATTACCTTTAGAAGCTAATATAAAAAAAGATAAAAGAATATCATTAGCCGCTTCATCTTTTTTAGAGTATATTCATGGACTAAAAACGGGAAGACCGCCCGAAATAGATTTATATTTAGAAAAAGAAGTTCAGTCATTTTTAAGAAAAATAATAAACAAAGGTATTATCAACTCAGCTCATGATTTAGGTGATGGTGGTTTAGCAGTAGCTTTAGCTGATTGTTGTATTTCTTCTGGATATGGAGCAAATATTGTGCTACCTCCAAGCAAATCAAGATTAGATAGGCTTCTGTTTGCTGAAGGCGGGCCAAGAGTTTTAGTTAGTTGCTCAAGCAATCAAAGCTTAGAATTAAAAAAATACTATGAAATTATTTCTATAGAAGAACCTAATGTTTTTTCAATATCTCATTTAGGAACTGTAAATAATCAAAAAAAACTATTAGTTTCTCAAGCTAATAATTCCATTATAGATGTTGACATTTTAGATTTGAAAGATACATATAAAGAATGTATCTATAAAAAAATATCTAAATAAAATCATCTATGATTTATAATTTTAAAAAATTAAATCTATTTTATTTCGGAATATAATTATGTGTGGAATTGTAGGTGTTGTTTCAACAGATCAATGTAATCAACAAATTTACGATAGTTTGTTATTACTCCAGCATAGAGGTCAAGATTCTACTGGTATCGCAACAATGGATGGCAGTGTTTTTCATATTAATAAATCTAAAGGTCAAGTCAGAGAAGCTTATAGAACTAGAGATATGAGAGCTTTGATTGGAAAAATAGGATTGGGACATGTACGATATGCCACTAAAGGAGCTGCTCATCGAGAAGAAGAAGCACAACCTTTTTATGTAAATGCTCCTTACGGTATTATTCTTGTTCACAATGGAAATTTAACTAATACACGAGAGTTAGAAAAAGAACTTTTTAAAGTTGATAAAAGACATACAAATACTTCAAGCGATACTGAAATGTTATTAAATGTTTTAGCAACAGAATTAAATAGTGCAATAAAAGAAAAAGATATCAATCCTGATGATCTTTTTAATGCCGTTAAAGCACTTCACGCAAGAGTAGAGGGATCTTACGCTTCAATTGCTTTAATAGCAGGTCATGGCCTTTTAGCTTTTAGAGACCCTTTTGGAATTCGCCCTTTGGTTATTGGTAAAAGGGTATTAGACAACAATAAACCTGAGTGGGTAATCGCCAGTGAATCATTAGTTATCGAAAATAATGATTATGAAATTGTTAGAGATGTTGAACCAGGCGAGGCTATTTTTATAACTTCAGAAGGTGAGTTTTTTTCTAAACAATGTTCAAATAATCCTCAATTATTCCCTTGTTCATTTGAATATGTTTATTTAGCTAGGCCCGACTCAATAATGAATGGTATTTCTGTTTATGAGTCAAGATTAAGAATGGGAGATTTATTAGCAGAAACTATAAAAAAGCAAATTTCTCTTGGTGATATAGATGTTGTAATGCCAATTCCTGATTCTTCTAGACCTGCTGCTATGCAAGTCGCAAGGCAGTTAGGGATTGAATATAGAGAGGGATTTTTCAAGAATCGTTATGTTGGTAGAACATTTATAATGCCTGGTCAATCTTTAAGAAAACGTTCAGTGCGTCAGAAGTTAAATGCATTGAGTACTGAATTTAAAAATAAAAATGTATTGATAGTTGATGATTCAGTTGTTCGAGGAACGACATCTCAGCAAATAGTTCAAATGGCAAGAAATGCTGGGGCTAATAAAGTTACGTTTACATCTGCTGCTCCACCAATTAGATATCCACATGTTTATGGAATTAACATGCCAAGTAGAAATGAATTGATCGCTTATAATAGAAATATCAACGAAATAGAAAATAATTTATTTATTGATAAAATGATTTACCAAGAAGTATGTGATCTTACTAAGGCTATTATTCAAGGTTCTAAAATTAATGAGTTAGATTTATCTTGTTTCACAGGAAAATATGTTACTGGAACAGTCACAGATGAATATCTAAATTGGGTTGAACAAACGTCTATATCTTAATTTTTTTCTGGGATTATCATTGAAAATATAGAAGTTATAAATTCATTATCGTTTAACTCTATATTTAATTTTTTTTCTTTTTTATATGGACTACTATCAATTTGATCGGTTTTTAATTTTTCATATCTCTCTTTATCCGTTTTAATATAAACATATTTATTATTTATAAAACAATTAATTACTCTGTCTTTGATTTTTTTATTTTCTTTAAAATGTATTCCCATAGTTCCTAATTCTCCACGTTTAGATTCTTTTATTTCTTTCGTAGAATGTTTTATGAAAGAACCTTTATTAGTTACTAAAATTAAATCTTTATCATGTTTTTCTTCAAAACTTAAAGCTTCAATTATATTTTCACCTGGGAATAATTTTATTATATTTGTTCCTTGAGCTAATTTGCCCATAAATGGGAAGTTATTTTCTGTTATTTTAATTTTAATGATTCTACCTATATCACTAACTATATACAAATAGTTATTCTCTTTACAAAGAATACAAGTTTTAAGTTTTATACTGTCTTTTAATTTTAAAATTGTTGTTGATCTATTAGAAATATCTTTAATCTCATTTATGGAAATTCTTTTAAACTTCCCATCACTACTTATTAATCCTAAACTTATATCTTTTACTTCTATTAATGGAATAAGATTTATTATTTTATCATTTTCTAAACCTGCAGGTAAAAATTGTTCTATAGGGCCAGGTTTTTGTCCAGCAAATTCCCACTTAAGAAGGCCAACCTTACCTTCTTGACTGACAGCTAATATTTTTGGTTCATCTTTAATGGGCCAAATTAGCTTCGTAGGTAGAATATCTTTTCTATTTTGATCACTATCTTTTAATTTTAATTTTTTTATTGTTATTGAAGGGATTATTTTTATTTCATTATTTGATTGAATAATAATTTCAGAATCTGTTGATAATTCTTTTAAAGCATTTATTCTTTGAAGTTCTTTATTTGGTCTCTGATTTGCCATTCTTTCAGCAATAAGAGCATCTCCACCTTCTATTAATTTGGTTCTTCTTGGACTACCAAATCTTTTTTTAAGTTCTTTCATCTCTTTAATCATCACTTTCATTAATTCTTTTTTATCGTTAATAATTAACTCGAGCTCTATTCTCTTACTTTTTAAATCTTTTATTTCATTTTTTAGTGAATCTTTTTCCAGACTCGTAATTTTTTTTAAAGGCATACCTAGTATCCCATCAGCTTGTCTTTCATTTATCTTTAAGTTAATAATTAAATTATTTCTTGCTTCAGCTGTATCTTTAGATTTTTCTATTAAATCAATTATTTCTCGGAGATTATTTGTGGCTTGGATCAGAGCTTCAACTATCTCTTGTCTATTTTTAATATTTTTTAGCAAATAATTACTTCTTAGTAAAATAGTATTTTCTCTAAACTCTAAGAAATTATCTAATAATTTTCTTAGTGTAAGTTGTACTGGTTGGCCATTGACCAATGCAAGTAAAATGGCACCAAAATTATTTTGTAATGCAGTTTTTTGATACAAAAAATCTAGAATTCTTTTTGGATCAGAATCTCTTTTAACTTCAACAAGAATTCGCATTCCATCTCGATCACTTTCATCTCTAATGTCTGCTATTCCCGAAACTTTACCATTATTTACAAGATCAGCTAATTTTTCAATCCAACCAGCTTTGTTTAATTGATACGGTAGTTCGGAAATAATAATTACACTTCTTTTGTGTTTACCTTTACCAGGATTAATTTCTTCAATGTGAGCTATTCCTCTCATAGTTATACTTCCTCTCCCTTTTGTATATGTTTCTTTGATTCCATGACTTATTAAGATTTCACCTCCCGTTGGAAAGTCTGGTCCAGGTATGAGTTCTAATAATTTTTCTTCATTTAATGAGGGTTTCTTTATTATTGCTATTAAAGCCTCGACTACTTCATTTAAATTATGTGGTGGAATACTTGTTGCCATCCCAACGGCAATTCCTGCACTTCCATTTAAGATTAGGAAAGGTAGTTGAGCTGGTAAGACATCTGGTTCCTGCTGTGAGCCATCAAAATTTGGTGAGAAATCTACAGTTTCTTGATCTATTTCGCTTAAAATTGCATCGTTAGATATCGGTGCTAGTCGAGTTTCTGTATATCTCATTGCAGCTGGAGGATCATCATCAATTGATCCAAAGTTTCCATGGCCATCAAGAATTGGGTATCTTGAATTAAAAAGCTGAACTTGTCTTACAAGTGCATCGTAAACAGCTTGATCTCCATGCGGATGATATTTGCCAAGAACATCGCCTACAACACGAGCACATTTTCTATAAGGCCTATCGGGTGTAAGTCCTAATTCGTGCATCGCAAAAAGAATTCTTCTTTGCACTGGTTTCAAACCATCTCTTGCGTCTGGCAATGCTCTTCCAACGATTACGCTCATTGCGTACTCGAGATAAGAACGCTGCATTTCTTGATGCAACGATATGGGTTTCAGGCGTTCTTTGGCCATCTTTGAGTTTGTAAGAGGCCTAAATTTCTTTATTTAGGCTACTAACTAATTTACTAAAAACCAGTTTTTTGTTATACATTAATTCATTGACTTTTTTCTTTGGCTTCTCTAACTACTTTTTTCATTTCTTTGTTTTTAAATAAAAGTTGTGCAGATTTTTGTAATTTCTTTCCCCATAATTGTTTTCTTTGATATTCGTTTGAAACATAATTAGGATTAGATTTCAAAGCAATTTTTGCTAAGTTCAATGATTCAACAGATTTATTATTAAAGGAATATAATACTATTGCTAGAGCTAGCATTGGTTCAGCATCATTGCTGATTTCAAGTGCAGATCTAAACTTTGAGATAGCTTCTTTGAAATTATTTAATTCATATAAAACGAGACCTTCATTATTAATCGATTGCCAGAAATTGGAATTAATTTTTGAAGATTTTTTAAAAGCAATTAGTGCTAATCTATAGTTGTTTAACATTATTTCAGCGTTACCTAGCTGAAAATAGCCTCTTGCATTATTTTTATTAATTGATAATCCTTTTTTTATAGAAGTTTTGGCGTTTTTTGGATCATTCAGGTTCATGTATATATAGGCTTTTCTCAGATATATACTTTCCTCATTTGGTCTTAATTTTATTGCTTGGTTTAAAGATGATAATGCTTCATAATTCTTATTTGATCTAACCTGAGCTTCTGCAAGGCTTGTCCAAAGTGCTATTTCATTAGGATGTAATTTAATAGCCAGTTTTAAAAGTCTGATTGCCTCTTCATTTTGGCCAAATTGAATTAATTGTATAGCTGTTTTTTCAATTTGTATGGCAGTAGATTCTAATTCTTGTTGATTAGGCTCGTTTATTTTAGGAAAAAAAGCTGATGATTGATTTATAAGACAAGATTCAAATAGACTTAGATAAAGTATAAACTTATAAATCCCTGATATTTTTTTCATTTTTATTAATCATTTGATATTGAATTTATATTTCTGCGCCACATCCATGGTTTAATTCTTTTTAATGCTGACTTGCTTAAAGTTTCTTTCCATTTTGAATCACTCCATGATAAGGCATCTTTTTTAGTTATATTTAATATCCATTGAGATGGTTGAAGATCAGGTTCAGAAGTGTTTGGGATGTTTTTATGATTCCACGGACATACTTCTTGGCAAATATCACAACCAGCAACCCAATTACCCATTTTATTAATAATATCTTTTGGTAGTTGTTGATCTCTGTTCTCTAATGTGTGATAGGCCAAACATTTGTTTGAATTAATAATAAATGGCTCTTCTATTGCCTTCGTTGGGCATGCTTCAATACATTGCTCACATTCACCACATATAGGTTTTGAAGGTTCGTCAGCTTCTAAAGCCTCAGTAGATAAAAGATGGCCTAAAAACATCCATGAGCCTATTGTAGGGTTAATTATATTGCTATGTTTTCCTATCCATCCAATTCCAGCTTCTTCGGCCCAGGCTTTGTCTAATAATGCGCTTGTATCAACACATATTTTCCATTGTGAGTTTGGTCTTTCTTTTTCTAAAAATTTAGCAATTTTGTTTAATTTTTTTTCAATAATCTTGTGATAATCTTTTCCCCACCCATATCTGGCAATTGATATATCTTTAGGCGTTTTTTCCATATCTACATAGTAATTAAGTCCAACGGCAAGAACACTTTGAACGCCTTGAAGCAAGTTTTCTATATTTTTTCTTCTTGCGCTTTTCATCCATTCCATTTTTGCTTGATGTCCAGCTTGGAGCCATCTCTCTAAGGAAGCAGTTCGAAGTTTGATTCTTGAAGATCCTGGAACCTTTGCAATACCTACTGCATCAAAGCCTTCTTCAAAAGCTTTTTCTTTAATTTTTTTTGTGAGAGCAATAGAATTTTTCAAGATCGGAGTTAGCTTTTCATTAATAATGTTTTTGCCTTTAATTAAAAGGTTCTTCAGTCAATTCGCACTTTATTAGGAGCTTCAAATACTTTTTTTGATGTTTTATTTCTATTAATAGCTTAAATTATTTAATTAATGCACTTAATTTGGTTAGATTGTGTATATATATATTTTTCGGACTCTCTTTATTTGGTGCAGTCCTCTCCTAAGGAAGATCTGACTCTTGGCTCAAGGCTTCAGCAGGATCTTAAAAATGACCTAATAGCTGGTCTATTGGTGGTTATTCCGTTAGCTACCACTATTTGGTTGTCTACAATTGTCAGCCGCTTTGTTCTGGCAATATTAACTTCAATACCAAAACAATTAAATCCCTTCATTACTCTCAATCCTTTATTGCAAGACCTTATCAATCTTGCTTTGGGTTTAACCGTCCCACTACTCGGGATTTTGTTGATAGGTCTCATGGCCAGAAATTTTGTGGGGAGATGGTTGCTCGAATTTGGGGAAGGAACTCTGTCTCGAATACCACTTGCGGGTTCAGTGTATAAAACCCTTAAACAACTTTTAGAAACTTTTTTGAGAGATAATTCAACTAGATTTAGAAGAGTTGTGTTAGTTGAATATCCCCGAGAAGGTTTATTCAGCGTTGGTTTTGTGACTGGTATTGTTGGACCATCTCTACAAACTGAACCAAATCAACCTTTATTAAGTGTTTTTATACCTACTGCACCAAACCCTACAACTGGTTGGTACACATTAGTGCCAGAAGACTCTGTTAAAGATTTAGATATATCTGTTGAAGATGCTTTTAGAACCATTATTTCTGCTGGAATTGTAAATCCTGATGATAGGAGTAACTCTACAAATACGTCTTTTTCTAGTTTGTTTTCTCAGTTAAGAGCATCATCTTCGTAAAGTAATTTTTAGTCATAGTTATGCAATTAAAATCAATTTCCAGAGAGTTAGCTCTTTTACTTTTAGGACAAATTAAAAAAAAAGATATTAATAAATTAAATATTGAAAGTTTACTTAGTAGAGCAATTGAATCTTTAACCCAACATTGGCGCGATCAATTAGATTCATGTGCATCACAATTAGAAAAAGCAAATCAGGCATTATTGGATAGTGAATTTAAAGCAGATGCTGGATTGTTAATTAAATCTCGAAATCATTTAGAAACTTGTTTAATCGACTCAGAGAACATACTTAACTGTTTGTCTGAAAGTATCGAATTACCAAGATTACTAGCGTTAGTTGATCAAAATGAAATACGTGAGCTAGCTATTAAGAGAGTTCACTTAATCATTGACAAGCAAGATGAGATTGATCATAAGCTTGATAGCGTTATGGAAGGTTGGCGTTTAAAAAGATTACCCAGAATTGATAGAGACATTTTGAGATTGGCATGGATTGATTTGATCGATTTTAATACTCCTATTGCTGTTACTTGTAATGAAGCCGTAAACCTGGCTAATCGTTATAGCGATGAACAAGGACGGAGAATGATTAATGGAGTTTTAAGGAAACTTCAAAATTCTGCTTTAATACTAAATTTGAAATGAAAGACGATTTTTCTCAGGAGGAAAAGAATGCTTCTAATATGAAGCAAAGTGAGAATTCCTCATCTGTTAAAGACGAATCTTTAGACTGGGCAAAACAAGCTTATTTGCAATTAAAATATAAGCAAAAAGAGCAAAAAGAGTTACGTCAAAAAGAAATTGAAGAAAAAGAGATATTTAAAACTAAAACTAAAATTAATGTCAACGAAGATTTCAAATCAAATATTGAAGTTGAAAATACACAACAAATTAGTCAAGATTCAGAAGGAGAAGATCAGCCTCAACTTGGGGATTTTGATGATACTTTTACATGGTCAGCAGAAGTTTTAGCTGCCCAAGGTAAAAAAATTGATCAATTTTCATTAGATGAAATCGATTGGTTAAGCAGGCTAAAGCAAGGATTAGAAAAAACTCGTAAAGGATTTGTTACTGATTTATTAGATAAATTAGGTGACGATCCACTTACTCCTGAAGTTCTTGATGATCTAGAGACCCTTTTACTTAGAGCAGATGCTGGAGTTTCTGCCACTGATCAAATTCTAGAATCGCTAAGAACGAAGCTCAATGAGGAAGTTGTTGAATCTTCTGAGGGTTTGCGTTTTTTAAAAGAACAATTAGTGAATATTTTAGAAAAGCCAATAAAAGATAGTGGCATTGATTTACTTTCTCCACAAAAAGGTTGTTTAAATATTTGGATGTTAGTAGGTGTTAATGGAGTTGGAAAAACGACAACTCTAGGTAAATTGGCAAGTGTTGCAAAAAGAAGTGGTTTTTCAGCAATGATTGCTGCTGCAGATACTTTTAGAGCAGCAGCAGTTCAACAAGTAAAGGTATGGGGAGACAGAACAGGTGTTGAAGTTATTGCAAATGAATCTAAGAATGCCGATCCAGCATCGATAGTTTTTGATGCTATTGGTGCAAGTAAATCAAAAAATATAGATTTATTATTAGTAGATACTGCTGGAAGATTACAAACGAAAAATAATTTGATGGAGGAATTAAAAAAAATTAGAAAAATTATCGATAAACTTGCTCCTAATGCAAACGTTGAATCTTTACTAGTGCTTGATTCTAGTCAAGGTCAAAATGGTCTAAGGCAGGCTTTAGCATTTGCTGATTCAGCAGAATTGACAGGGGTAATACTCACCAAACTTGATGGATCTTCTAGAGGAGGTGTTGCGATGGCTGTTGCATCAGAAGCAAAACTTCCTGTCAGATTTATCGGGGCTGGTGAGAAAATTAGGGACTTGCGACCATTTAATAGTTTTGAATTTATTGAGGCACTTTTAACTGTGAGATGATCTTTAGATATTTTTTGTATATGTTGCTAGGTTTTAATTTCTTTATTGCTGGAGAATGGTGAAAGAAAATTCTCCAATTTCAGAACAACAAAGTCAACCTCCAACTAACCTCTTATCAAGTGCTGCTTCCAAGTCTCTAAGCGATTTGGTTCATAGTCTTTCTCAAGAGCAAATTGTTAATCAAGATTTATTGCTTTCATTAAGCTTTGCTCTGCGAAGCTTTACTAATTTACAGCGTTTTTTTGAACTTATTCCACTTCTTGTAACGCAATTAGTTGGTGTTAGAGGATCATTGTTAATTCCATTTCAAGATGATGGAAGTCTTTGGCGCGAACAATTACGAATGGTTCCTATCGATGAAGATCAGGAACTTTTTAGAAAATTATTTCTTTTAGAAGAAGGTAAGAAAACGGGTTTTGGGATGCAGGAAAATAATATTGCAATGTTAGATCGTTTAGTTCAAAGACATTTTGATTCTTCTAATGTAATTGCCACATCGATAGTTTCTCGAGGAAGACCGCGGGGTAGGTTATATGCATTTGATAAAAAAGAGATTGTTTTTGGTAGTAATGTTCATCGAAAACATATTCAAATAGTTGCTGATCTGACAGGAGTAGCTATAGAAAACGATGCCATATTTCAGGTCATTCGTAATCATGAGAAAGTTGATAGACAAATAAGTATTGGCGCTGAAATCCAATCACAATTATTACCTGATCAATGTCCAGTAATTGAAGGGGTTGAATTAGCTGCTTGCTGTAGGCCGGCTTTTCAAGTAGGTGGTGATTATTACGATTTTATGCCCACTCGCTCAGATTTGAATGAAACAGCCAAAGCAACTGGCCGTTGGGCTTTTGTGATTGGTGATGTTATGGGTAAAGGTGTTCCTGCTGGATTGTTGATGACTATGTTACGAGGAATGCTTAGAGCGGAAGTTTTAACAGGATTATCCCCTGATTCTATTTTGCATGACTTAAATCAATTAGCTCTGGAAGATTTGACTCAGTCACATCGGTTTGTAACTTTGTTTTATTCGGACTTTGATCCGCAATCAAGAAAATTACGTTTTGCTAATGCCGCTCATAATCCTCCGTTGCTGTGGAGCGCTAAGTCAAAATCAATTAAAAGATTAGATGCTCCCGGTTTATTGATAGGTCTTCAACCTGAAGCTGAATATGGATGTGGGGAGATATTTCTGCAGCCGGGTGATGTCCTTCTCTACTATACCGATGGAGTTACTGAGGCACCTGGTGTATCAGGCGAACGTTTTGATGAGAATCGTTTAATAACTTATTTAAATAAATTTGCTAGGGAAGGCTTGGGGGCTAAACAAATACTAAATAAACTTTTTGAAAGATTAGATGGTTTTGTTGGTGTTAGTGACCATCATCTTGAAGATGATGCATCAATGGTGGTTTTAAAAGTTAATGAAGAATCAATGGTTCCTTAATTAACTTATTAATCGCCTGACAATTGTTAATACTCTTGCTTTATTTGTATTAGTAACTTGGAAAAAGCATTGAGCACAACTTGGAGCGAGAGATTTGATAAAGGACTTAATCCCTTTATAGAAAAATTTAATGCTTCAATCGAGTTTGATATTTGTTTATTAGAAGAAGATTTGGATGGATCAATTGCTCATGCACGTATGCTTGGAATTCAAGGGATTATTACTAAGGAAGAGGCTATTAGATTAGAAAATGGTCTTCAACAGATTAGGAAAGAGGCCTCAGATGGCTTATTCCAGCCTGTCATTGCAGATGAAGACGTGCATTTTGCAGTAGAAAAAAAATTAATAGATTTGATAGGGCCGTTAGGGAAAAAGCTACATACTGGTCGTAGTCGTAATGATCAAGTTGGAACAGATCTTAGATTATGGCTAAGAAAGCGTATTGATGAAATTGATATGGATTTGGAGCGTCTTCAGAAATCTCTTTTTTTATTAGCAGAAGAAAATCTTTATACGCTTATTCCTGGTTATACGCATTTACAAAGAGCACAACCTTTGTCCTTAGCTCATCATTTATTGGCATATGTTGAGATGGCACAAAGGGATAGAAATAGATTAAAAGATGTAAGAAAAAGAGTGAATATTTCCCCACTAGGAGCAGCTGCTTTAGCTGGAACATCTATTTCTATAAGTAGAAAAATTACTTCTTCAGAATTGGACTTTCAAGATATTTATTCTAATAGTTTAGATGCTGTAAGTGATAGAGACTTTGTCGTAGAATTTTTAGGAGCTTCTTCCTTGATTATGGCTCATTTAAGTAGATTATCTGAAGAAGTTATTTTGTGGGCATCGGAAGAATTTGCGTTTATTCAATTAACCGACCGTTGTGCTACCGGAAGTAGTCTTATGCCTCAAAAAAAGAATCCTGATGTACCAGAGCTTGTTCGAGGTAAATCTGGGAGAGTCTTTGGACATTTACAAGCTATGCTTACTATGATTAAAGGATTACCTTTAGCTTACAATAAAGATTTTCAAGAAGATAAAGAAGCCATATTTGATAGTGTAAAAACAGTTAAGAATTCCTTGATTGCTATATCAATATTGTTTGAAGAAGGTTTAATTTTTAGAAAAGAAAGACTTAATAATTCTGTTTCATCGGATTTTTCAAATGCCACTGACGTTGCTGATTATTTAGTGGCTAAGGACATTCCATTCCGAGAGGCTTATCAATTAGTTGGGCGAATTGTAAAATCTTCTTTGGAGGAGGGGATTTTATTAAAAGATATTCCTTTAGAAAGATGGAAAACATTTCATAAATTTTTTGAAAAAGATATTTATCATAAGCTTTTACCATCCAGTGTTGTTAAGTCTCGTTTGAGTGCTGGTGGAACTGGCTTTGAGAGAGTCCAAGAACAGCTTGATTCTTGGCGCGAAAAATTATTTAATTAAAAAAATTGTTTTCAATCAATTTTAGGGCTTTCGGTATTAAAGTGTTTAGTGATAACTCAATTTAGAGTTATTAATTTTGGCTATTTATAGCCGATTAGTTACATTTCATTTTAAGTCAATTTTCAAGTGAGTATTTTTGTCGGCAACTTGCCCTTCCGCGCTGAGCAGGAAGATGTCATGGAATTGTTTACTCCCTTTGGGGAGGTGTCAAATTGTTCTTTACCTTTAGAACGAGATACAGGACGCAAAAGAGGTTTTGCTTTTGTTGAGATGGCTGATGAAGCAGTTGAAGCTTCAGCAATTGAATCTCTTCAAGGTGCTGAGCTTATGGGTCGTCCATTAAGAATCAATAAAGCTGAACCTAGAGGGAGTGCTCCCAGACGAGGTGGCGGTGGCGGCTATGGCGGTGGCGGCCAAGGCGGTTACGGCGGTGGCGGCTATGGCGGTGGTGGCCAAGGCGGTTACGGCGGTGGTGGCCAAGGCGGTTACGGCGGTGGCGGCCAAGGCGGCTATGGCGGTGGTGGCCAAGGCGGTTACGGCGGTGGCGGCCAAGGCGGCTATGGCGGTGGTGGCCAAGGCGGTTACGGCGGTGGCGGCCAAGGCAGCTATGGCGGTGGTGGCCAAGGCGGCTATGGCGGTGGCGGCTATGGCGGTGGTGGCCAAGGCGGTTACGGCGGTGGCGGTCAAGGTGATCAATCAGCTCAAGATAGACCTTCTGGAGCTAAAGGCTGGGAAGACCGTAGTCATGGCAATGCTTCTCAAGATTCAAATGGCTTTGATCAAGGTCGTAGTAGAAGAAGAAGAGGTGCTTCGCCTGAAGGGGGAGACGACTCTACTGCAGATTATGGCGGCGCAGAATCTTAAAGATTTTGCTTCTTATTTTTATTGCCCAGCATCTTCGAGTTGTTGGGCAATTTTTTTTAAAATTGAAACGTCAGCTTTCGGCTTTTGACATTTTTCACTTAATTCTTTTCTCAATATTTTTGCATTAGGAATATTTTCTATCAGATTTATAATGTGTCTAGAAATTTGCCAAAGACGTCCATTATTTTCTATGTGCTTTTGAGCAAAAGGAATCATTTTTTTTATTATTTTTGATCTAGAAAGATATTCTTCTTTTTGTCCGTAAATCATTGAATCTATTTTTGTCCAGCTAAAAGGATGTGAGTATGCCGCTCTTCCTACCATTGCTCCATCAAAGACTTTGAGAGCTCTAATACAATCATTTATTGTATTTATTCCACCATTAAGTTCGATAATTAATTCCGATCTTTTGTTTTTTAATTTTTCAACTCTTTCATATTGAAGGGGTGGAATGGATCGATTTTCTTTTGGGTTTAATCCATTTAACCAGGCTTTTCTTGCGTGAATTATAAATCTGTCTGCTCCTGCAATTGAACAATGATCAACAAATTGCAAAAGGTAATCATCGCTATCGAGATTATCAATACCAAGTCTCTGTTTGACTGTTATTGGGATATTGCATGATTTTTTCATTTTCTCTATACAACTGGCCACTATTTTTGGCTTTCCCATCAGACAAGCTCCAAAGTTGCCAGATTTTACTTTTGGACTAGGGCAGCCAATATTTAAATTAATTTCGTCATATCCCCAATCTTCAGCCATTTGAGCTGCTTCAGCTAAAAGATTTGGATTATCTCCTCCGAGTTGTATGGAAATCGGATGTTCAATCTCATCAAAATCTAATAATTTATTCCTGTTTTGGCTGTAATGAAGTGCTTGGGCCACAATCATTTCTGTGTAAAGCATTGACCTTTTTGTGATTTGGCGCATAAGGACACGAAAATGTCTGTCTGTGCAATCCATCATTGGAGCAATACTTAATCGGTAATCAGCTAATTCATCTGTTTTTAAAGAGTTGGAAATCATTTTTTATCAATTAATTTTTTCGACTTTTAAGGAATAAATTTTATTAATATTAATCCAATTGAAAAACACCTTTGAACCGTAGATTTTTAATGATTGGATTCTTGAATACTCTTTTTGGTTTTATTATCAAACCAAAAAGTACTTTTGCTGTATCAAAAACTATGGATAACTATAAAGCTTTAACTGATGCAGAATGGGAAAATCGCTTACCTAAAGATGCTTTTTACGTTTTAAGAAAGGAAGGAACAGAGAGGCCTTTTTCAAGTGCCTTGAATAATGAAAAAAGGAAAGGCATTTTTAGCTGTGCAGGATGCGGGCTTGCACTATTTTCCTCAAAAACCAAGTTTGACAGTGGAACAGGCTGGCCAAGTTTTTTCGATCATTTGCCTGATGCAATCGAGACAAAAACAGATTTTAAGTTAATTGTTCCTAGAACTGAATATCATTGCCGGCGTTGTGGCGGGCATCAGGGGCATGTTTTTAATGATGGACCAAGGCCAACTGGTAAAAGGTATTGCAATAATGGTGTCGCTCTTGTTTTCGCAGCTGATGCGTAAATGTTTTTTTACTATTTAAGTAGGTGTGGGCTTCCGTAGCTTGTATAAAAAACCCTTTGCTATCAACATGTACTAATAGCCAATTTAACTATATGAATTCAGACGTTCCCTCCTCAGAACATGAATTATCTCAGGATGGTTCATCACAAAATGATTCCGATGAAAACTCTGTAAGTTCTCATAAAAATGATGAATCATCCAATCACGCTCAGATTTCTGATACTCCCGAAGTAGCGCCCCAACCAATCGATGATTCTGTAGATAAAGCCAACGATCAATCATCAACTAGCTCTGAGCCAAATATTAAAGTACCAGATACTGAAGCAAGGTTACAGCAATTAGAAAAAGAGCATGAAACTCTAAACAGCCAATATATGAGAATAGCTGCTGACTTTGATAATTTCCGTAAGCGTCAGACGCGTGATCAGGATGATCTAAAAATTCAACTGACTTGCACAACGCTTAGTGAAATACTTCCGGTTGTAGATAATTTTGAAAGAGCAAGACAGCAATTAAATCCTGAGGGCGAAGAAGCTCAAGCCTTACATCGAAGCTACCAAGGACTTTATAAGCAATTAGTTGAAGTTCTTAAGAATTTAGGCGTCGCTCCAATGCGAGTAGTTGATCAAGCCTTTGATCCCTCTTTGCATGAAGCGGTTATGAGAGAGCCTAGTGATGAAAAGGCCGAGGATATTGTGATTGAAGAATTACAACGGGGTTATCACTTAAATGGTCGTGTTTTAAGGCATGCTTTGGTCAAAGTTTCTATGGGACCAGGACCAAAAGCTGCTAATGATGATATTTCTGATCAGAATACTTCTAATCAAGAACAAAGTGAGTCTTCAGATAGTTCAAATAAAGATGAGAATTAACGAAATAGTGAACGAAACGGAGATGAATTTGTTTAAATGGACTAATGGCTGATTTTTACGAACTATTGGGTGTCAGCAGAGATGCTGATGCTGACGCTTTAAAAAGAGCTTATAGACAGCAAGCTCGGAAATATCATCCTGACGTCAATAAGGAACCAGGTGCAGAAGACAAGTTTAAAGAAATAGGTAAGGCATATGAAGTGTTAAGTGATTCTCAAAAGCGATCTCGTTACGATCAATTTGGAGAAGCCGGATTAGGCGGGGCAGCTGGAATGCCAGACATGGGAGATATGGGCGGTTTTGCAGATTTGTTTGATACTTTTTTTAATGGCTTTGGTGGCTCTAATTCATCTGGAGGTTCTCGTCCTCAAAGGCGAGGACCTCAGCAAGGTGATGATTTACGTTACGACCTTACAATTGATTTTGATAAAGCAATTTTTGGACAAGAAAAAGAGATTACGGTTCCTCATTTAGAAACTTGTGATGTTTGTAGAGGGAGTGGTGCTAAGAAAGGTACTGGTCCTGTTACTTGCCCTACATGTGGCGGGGCAGGTCAAGTGAGAAGAGCTACGCGTACACCTTTCGGAAGTTTTACTCAAGTAGCTGAATGTCCAACTTGTGGCGGTACTGGACAAACTATTAAGGATCCTTGTAATTCGTGTGGGGGAAAAGGTGTTAAACAAGTAAGAAAAAAATTAAAAATTAATATTCCTGCTGGAGTTGATAGCGGGACACGATTAAGAGTTTCAGGAGAGGGTAATGCTGGATTAAAGGGTGGTCCCTCTGGAGATTTGTATGTTTTCTTAAAAGTTAAAAATCATTCTAATTTAAAGAGAGATGGATTGACTATTTTATCTGAGGTAAATATCAGCTATCTTCAGGCAATATTGGGAGATACTATTGAAATAGATACTGTAGATGGTCCTACTAAATTACAAATTCCAGTAGGTACACAACCTAATTCTATTTTGAATTTAGAAAATAAAGGAGTTCCGAAATTAGGTAATCCTGTTGCCAGAGGAAATCATCAAGTCTCAGTAAAGGTCAAATTACCTACAAAATTATCAGACTCTGAAAGAAATTTATTAGAAGAATTAGCAGGACATTATTCTGCACGCGGACCTCAACATCATTACCATAAAAGTGGCTTATTTAGTCAGTTGTTTGGAAATAAATAGTGAAGAAAAATACATTAACTGATCATTATTTAGATTTGTGCGGTTTGACTTGCCCAATTAATTTTGTTAAGTGTTGTTTGGCTTTGGAAGGCTTATCCTTAAAAGATATTTTAAAAGTAGATTTGGATGCAGGAGAAGCCGAAACAAGCCTTATTGATGGCTTGCAAGAGAAGGGCTATACAGTAAAAATAATAAATAAAGATTCTAAAAAAGTAACTTTGATAATATCGAGTGAATAAAAATAAATCTAAGAATTTAAAAGGTATAGTTGTTGCACTTAAGGCGAATTTTTTAATTGTTGAGATTGATTATACAAATGAGTCATTGAATCAATTTTTTCAGAAAATTAGATTGCTTTGCACACGGAGAAGAAAGTTAGACTATCAAGGTTTATTTATAGATGTAGGTGATATAGTTTGTGTTGAGTCGATAGATTATAAAAATAAACGAGCTGTAATTTGTGAAGTTGAGCCTCGAATAAGTTTTTTAAAACGTCCAGCGGTGGCAAATGTTACATTAGTTTCTATTTGTATATCAGTTGATGAGCCTTTATTTGATCTAGCACAAGCTAGTCGTTTTTTATTAACAGCAGAATGTTCAAACATAAAACCGTTGATAGTTTTAACTAAAATAGATTTAATTACAAAGAATGATTTGAACTTATACGTAAATAAATTAAAATGTTGGGGTTATGATTGTATACCAGTATCTATAAAGAATTCTAAAGGTATTGATTCATTAATAGAACGATTTAGAAAAACAAAATTAACTGTACTTGCTGGTCCTTCTGGAGTAGGAAAGACAAGTTTAATTAATAGCTTAATCCCAACCGTTTCCCTTGCTACTTCATCTGTTTCAAAAAAATTAAAGAGAGGTACACACACGACCAGACACGTCGAACTTTTTGCAATTGGAGAAGGTTCGCTTCTTGCTGATACACCAGGTTTTAATCGTCCAGAAATAGTATGTAAGCCATCTTCTTTTGCTTCTTTGTTCCCAGAGTTTCGAACGCAATTAACTAATTCACAATGCAAGTTCCGTAATTGCTTGCATAAAGATGAGCCTGGTTGTGTAATTAATAAAGATTTTGAAAGATATCCTTTTTATCGTGAGAACCTTGAGGAAATGATTAATTCTCCTCTCCCATACCAGGCAGGTTAAGCTTGAACCCACCTGTTAAATCTTCCATTCTCTCTTTCATCGTCGAAGTTGAAACTTCGTGGGCAGATTTCATAGCATCTAGTATTGCGTCTTCAATTATTGCTTTTTCTTCGGATAGAAGTGATGGATCAATTTCTACTCGTAAAGGCTTTTGATTTCCTGACATCCATATTTTTGCACGATTGTCATTACTTGTTCCCTCTATCTCCATAACCTCAAGCTCTTCTTGTAGTTTTTGAGCATTCTGCTGAATTTGTTGTGCTTTTTTAAAAGCTTCAGTGAGTTGTCCGAAATTTGGTAGTCCGAATCCAGCCATGAGAATTTCCTATTGTTGTTGATCTTAGGGGTTAATTTTAAAAGCCACATTGTTTGACTTCTGTTTCTAACAAGATTCCATAAGAATTAAAAACTTTTTTTTGGATATATTTAATCAACTCTCTAACGTCATAAGAGGATGCTTTGTTTGCGTTAATTATAAAATTTGAATGTATTTTGGATATTTCAGCTCCGCCAAAACGAAATCCTTTTAAACCAAGCTCTTCAATTAATTTTGCAGCTTTCAAAGGTTCAGGATTACGAAAAACACTACCGCAGGTTTGGGCTTGATAAGGTTGAGTTTTTAATCGATGATTTAGGTTTTGGTTTGTGACCTGTCTAATTTTTTCTGCATGACCTGATACCAGCTTGAGTCGAGCAGATAAGACAATTAAATTCTCATTCTGAAGAAGACTGTATCGGTATCCAAAATTGAGATCTTTCCCTTTGATCATTTTGTATTCACCTGTCAAAGATAGTGTTGTAATACTTTCGAGATAGCTAGATATGCAATGTTCTTGTGCTCCTGCATTCATGGCCACTGCTCCTCCAATTGTTCCTGGTATTCCTACAGCCCATTCGAGTCCTTGAAGTCCACTTGCAGCAGCTTTTCTAGCTAAAGTCGGAAGCATTTCACCGCTAAGGACTTCGATTATTCCACTACTTGTATCAATTTGAATTCCCTTGAAATTACGCATACATAGTATTAAACCTTTAATTCCTTTGTCATTGATTAAAAGATTTGATCCGGCACCAATAATATTGCAGGGGATTTTTTCTTTATTTGACCAATTAACTAAATATTTAATTTCTTCAATATTTGTCGGTTGAGCAATCCATTCTGCAGGACCACCTATTCTCCAAGTAGTAAAATTTGATAAGGAAATATTTTTTTCTAATTGAATTGAATGCATTAAATTAAGCCGCCAAATTATTTCTTATCGATTTGTTATTAATTAATTTTAAAAATAGATTTGCACATATGATATTAATATCACCTGCGCCCATAATTAAAATCAAGTCCTTTTCAATAGTATGTTCTTTGATTAGCTTTATTAAATTTTTATTGTTATCTGGAGTATATATTTCTAATTTAGGTTTTAATTTTTTCAATTCATATCCAATAGTCTTATGATTTATTCCTTTGATTTCCGCTTCTCCAGCAGAGTAAATAGGAGTTATGAATACTAAATCAGATTTACTTAGACTTTTTGCAAATTCTTTTTGAAATGTATTAGTTCTGCTATAGCGATGCGGTTGAAATATCGTAACTAATCTCTTAGGTGATATTTTTGAAAGGTTTTGTTTTGTTTTAATTATCGATGAGGCAATTGATATTGCAGCATCAATTTCGCTGGGATGATGAGCATAATCTTCAACTATTAATCTTTTTTTCCATAATCCTTTATATTCAAATCTTCTTAGAGGGAGCTGTAAATTATCAATTCCTTTTTTTATATCTTTAAAAAGAATTCCAGATAATCTACACGCAGCGATAGCAGCGATAGTATTGCTTAAATTATGTATTCCAGGAATAGGTATTTTTATGGTGTCAATAAATTTTTCTTGTTCATAATAATCAGCAATAATTTCACATCCATTAGACTCTTTTGGAATTAATGCAAAATCTATATTACTTATTTTTTGAATAGAAAACCATTTAGTATTTTGTATATTATCTTTAAGATTCTCACAGTCAAAATTGGTAATCAAGTATTCACATTTTTGAGCAAACTGTTGCATGGTTTTGATTAGATCTTCTAGATTTTTATAATGATCAACGTGTTCAAGCTCTAAATTAGTTATTACTCCAATATTTGGATTAAATTGTACTAATGATCCATCTGATTCGTCTGCTTCTGCGATTAGAAACTCACCATCACTAAAATTGTGGTTTCTTTTGTAGAGAGGCACAATTCCTCCTATGATAGCTGTTGGATTCTTATTTGCATAAGAAAATAATGTTGTAATGTAAGTACTTGTTGTTGTTTTGCCATGAGATCCCGAGACAATTATTGATTGCTTTTGTTCAATTAAAAAGGCTAATATTTCAGAACGATGAGTGATTCTTAAATTATATTTTTTCGCTTTACATAATTCTAAATTATCTTCATGTATTGCTGAGCTTCTAACAATTAATATATTTTTTCCATGAACTTTAAAAATTTTGTCAATATTTGATTCTGCTTGAGTAGGAAAGATATGGATTTGATTTTCAGCTAATTCTTTTAGAGTTAGGCTTTTTTTTTGGTCAGAGCCAGATATTGAATATCCTTTTTTGGCTAGAATCACTGCTAGAGCAGACATGCCAATACCTCCGATTCCAATAAAGTGAATATGAGGTGATTGCTCTTGTGTATTCTTCAATTTCGCTTCAGTGTCGAGTGAAACATAACTCTTCATCCATCTAAAGGCACATTTTTTAAAGAATTAGACAGTTTTTGTACTTTTTATGTCCTTAACACTTCAATTATTTTTCAAAATGCACAGAAAATGATCATCGTTCTGTATGATCAGCGGCCAGTAGCTTGTGCGGTTTTACCGTTATTTAAATGACTTTGCGTGTAGCGATTAATGGATTCGGAAGAATTGGACGCAATTTTATGCGTTGTTGGCTCAGTAGAGGTACAAATACAAATATTGAGGTGGTCGGTATTAACGTCACTTCTGACCCAAAAACTTGTGCCCATTTGCTTAAGTATGACTCTATTCTGGGTGCTATAAAAGATGCCGAAATTTCACACACAGACGATACATTTCAAATTAATGGCAAAACTATAAAATGTTATTCAGATAGAAATCCATTAAATCTCCCTTGGAAAGAGTGGGGAATTGATTTAGTAATTGAGTCTACAGGTGTATTTAATACTGATGTTGGTGCTAGTAAGCATTTACAAGTTGGAGCTAAGAAGGTAATTCTCACTGCACCTGGTAAGGGTGATGGTGTAGGTACTTATGTCGTTGGCGTTAATGCCGATACTTATTCTCATGAAGATTTTGATATCCTCAGCAATGCAAGTTGCACCACTAATTGTTTAGCTCCAATAGTAAAAGTTTTAGATCAACAGTTAGGCATTAATAAAGGTCTAATGACCACGATTCATAGTTATACGGGAGATCAAAGAATCTTAGATAATGCTCATCGTGATTTACGTCGTGCAAGAGCGGCTGCAATGAATTTGGTCCCTACTTCAACTGGAGCGGCTAAAGCAGTTGCTCTTGTTTATCCAGCAATGAAAGGCAAATTAACTGGTATTGCGATGCGAGTCCCTACTCCTAATGTTTCTGCAGTTGATTTAGTTTTTGAATCAAGTCGTAAAACTAGTGCTGAAGAGGTGAATTCATTATTGAAAACTGCTTCACAGGGAGAAATGAAAGGAATCATCAAATATGGTGACCTGCCTCTAGTCTCTACTGATTATGCAGGAACTAATGAATCAACTATTGTTGATGAAGCTTTAACAATGTGTATAGATGACAATATGGTGAAAGTTTTAGCCTGGTATGACAATGAGTGGGGCTATAGCCAAAGGGTTGTTGACTTGGCTGAAATTGTTGCTCAAAAATGGAAATAAATTTTAAATTTATCCTTAAAAATGTTGAAATAGACTTGATTGTTCAAGATTAATTGGTTCTGAGCTATCCCAAAAAATATTGGGTTTACCTTCTTTTATAAACCCAATAATGTTTGCGGGTTTAAATTCTTTTGAGAAAGCCTCTGCCCATTTTTTAGGAAGAGTAAGTATCAATTTATAGTCCTCTCCACCATTTAGGATCCAATTATCCAAAATTGAATCTTCTGGCCATTCAGGGTCTTTAAGAATAGAAGTTTTTGACAAAACTGCTTGGCAGTTACTGCTTTGGCAAATTCCTCTAATTGATTCAAGCATTCCATCACTGCTATCAGTTCCTGCGGCTCTCCAACTTGTTGATTCAGGCTTGCACTTTCTTAATGCCTTCAGTGCCTTTATGGCTGGATAGGGACGTTTATGTGCGCTTATAGCTCTATTAGTAAGTTCACGACTTATTTGGACTTCACTTGGTAGTTGCTCGGATGTTAATAGCGCTAAACCTAATCTACTTAATCCATGGAATCCAGTGCTAACAATATAATCTCCTGGTAAAGCGTTTCCTCTATGGAGTCTGGGTCGTTTCATTTCTCCAATTGCTGTAATTGAAATCATCTTTGTTTCTCCACAAGAGCAATCTCCACCAATTATTTCTCCTCCAAATTCTTGCATCGCTTCCCACATCCCTTCATATAGGTTTTCTACCCATTTCCAATGTGTGTTTGGTGGTAAAACAAGTCCAACAGTAAAAGAAATTATATTTTCTGAGCCGCTGCAAATAAGATCAGAAATATTTGTGGTAATACATTTCCAGCCTATATCTTTTGCATTAGATATTTTTTCAGAAAAATGAATTTTTTCTACTAGTAAATCAGTATTAATCAATAAGGTTTTATTGGTTGTATTTATTTCTGCCAGATCATCATCTATCTGTCCATATCGCATAAATTTTTTTAAACGATTCAGTAATTCTATTTCACCTAAATCTTTAATTGTAGTTGTCACTTTATTTGAAATTTAAGCTTGAAGTTTAAGATTTTCTGAACCATTTAATACTTTAATTGAGATAATTTTATCATCTACTCCAAGTTTATTTAATATTTCAGAACCTTCTATTACATATCCAAAAGCTGCGTTTCTTCCATCAATAAGATTACGTCCAGCTGGATTTAATTCAGCTTCATATAAGAAGAAGAAAAATTGAGATGAACCATCATTTAAATCTTCTTCAGAGTGAGCCCAGCCAAGTGTTCCTAGAGTTGCAAAAGGAAGGGTTGGTGTTTCTGTGTAAAGACCAACTTCCTCAAAGGTTTCTCCATAAAGCGTATCTTCTAAATTAGGAGTTCTTATTTCTAATGGAACTTTTCTCAACTCATTATTCTCAGTGTCTACATATCCATTTGCTTCTCCTTTAGGATCCCCAGTTTGAAGAATAAAAAATTCTTCAGCTCTATTAATTGGTAAACCATCGTAAAAACCTTTTAATGAAAGATCGATAAATGCACCAGCCGTTAGAGGAGCATTATAACCATCAATAATTGCGCTCATATTTCCTTGGGATGTTTTTATTTCTACATTTGCTCTACCTAAAAGTCTTGGTAAATTGTCATATTCACTGGGTATTTTATATGGAAAATCATTAGTGATTAAAAGAGACTCTAGATCATCAATTGTTTTTAAACTTTTACGTCTGATGTCAAGAAATGATACTTTATTTTTTTCGTTTGCTATTTGTCTTAATTCATCAAGTTCTTCATTTAAATCATAAAGAAGATTAACTGCTTTTTCTTTATTTTCCTCTGGTATGGAGTCAAGAATTTGATTTTTTCTATTGCTTGCTAAGAATTGACTTCTTGAGGTGGCTTTGCTAACAGCTGACCATCTACTTCCTCGAAGATCGTCGCTAGTATCTTCAAGTTTGTTTTGTAATTCACGTAATTCTTTTTGCTCAATCGGTAAAGAATTTCTTAATATTGCATATGGATCTTTTAGTCGATTACCATTTGGAAGGCTTGCAACAGCAGGGTCAATCCATGGAGAGCTCAACGAAAATAGGATTGTTAGCAGGGCAAGAATGCAAATCTTTTTTGCCATATTGAATCTATGTTTTGCATGACTTTGGCACAGACTTATGATCGATTGGTATCTTTTGTGTGAATGATTTCAAGTAACGACTTTCGCACTGGCACTACGATCGAGTTAGACGGTGCAGTTTGGCGTGTTATTGAATTTCTACATGTCAAGCCTGGCAAGGGTTCTGCATTTGTCAGGACTAAATTAAAGGCGGTAGTGAGCGGTAGTGTTGTCGAAAAGACTTTTAGAGCTGGGGAAATGGTTCCACAAGCTCTTTTGGAGAAATCAAAGTTGCAACATACATACATGGAAGGAGATGATTTTGTATTTATGGATATGACTTCTTATGAAGAAACACGCCTAACAGCTAAACAAATTGGTGAAAGTAGGAAATATCTAAAGGAAGGTATGGAGGTTAATGTATTGTCTTGGAATGAAAAACCTCTTGAAGTTGAATTGCCCAACTCAGTTGTTTTAGAAATAAAAGAAACTGATCCTGGCGTCAAAGGTGACACAGCTTCGGGAGGGACAAAGCCTGCAATCTTGGAAACAGGAGCTCAAGTAATGGTCCCATTATTTATTTCAATTGGTGAGAAAATCCGAGTAGATACTCGAAATGACAGTTATCTAGGCCGAGAAACACAATGACTATGAATCTTGATCATGAAGAGCTTCATCGCTTGTTGGCAACTTTAGCTGAGAGCGATATTCAAGAGTTTCGACTTGAGGGAGAGGACTTTTCCTTGGAAGTTAAACGTAATCTAGGGACTTCCTCGGATTCAATTGCTTCTCAAAAGAAAATTATTTCAGAAGAGATTATTTCAGAAGAGATTGATCCACCATCTCAACGTAAAATAGAGGCTTCTCCAGCACCAAGCACACCTCCTCCTTCAGTGCCAGGGTCACGCTCTGATTTGGTCGAAGTAACTGCTCCTATGGTTGGTACCTTCTATCGCGCACCAGGCCCAGAAGAGCCCCCTTTCGTGGATATTGGATCGAGAATCAGTGTGGGTCAAGCAGTTTGTATTCTTGAGGCAATGAAATTAATGAATGAATTAGAGTCAGAAGTAAGTGGTGAAGTAATTGAAATTCTTGTTGAGAATGGAACTCCAGTGGAGTTTGGTCAAGTTTTAATGAGATTAAAACCTGTCTAAAAGTTTTACTTATTGAGAAAGAAGCCAAGCGTTATTTATTGCAGCAAGCATACTTTTTTCTCTTGCCTTGAACTTACCTGCGATATCAAGTGCAGTTCCGTGATCAGGTGATGTTCTTACAAAAGGAAGCCCAAGCGTTGTGTTAACAGCCTCATCAAAGGCGATCAGCTTGACCGGTATAAGAGCTTGATCGTGATAGAAAGCGAGTATTCCGTCAGGTGCATTATTTTCAAAGGAGGTGTCATGCCATGCTTTTGCTGATGAAATCCAGCAGCTATCTGGAGGGATAGGCCCACTAATTTTGATAGCTGGATTATCTAATTTCCATTCATTTATAGTAGGAATAATTAAGTTTTTTTCTTCGGTTCCAATTTTTCCGTCTTCTCCAGCATGTGGATTTAAGCCCGCTATATGTATTAATGGTTTTTCTTTGAACTTAAGACAGAAATGCAATAAGGCATCTAACTTAAATCTAATTAATTCTTTTGTTAAACTATCATTGATTTTGTTAAGAGGTATATGTGTTGTAGCCAATAAAGTATTAAATCTCCACCCATTGTTTGGTGATCTTGCTGTAAAAAGCATAGAAGTTCTTTTATTAGTTAACTTACCTAATAATTCAGTTTGCCCTGCAAAGTCATGACCAGCTTTATACCAGGCAATTTTTGAAATAGGAGCTGTAACTAGAGCATTAGCTTTCCCTTCTAAAAGTATATTAGTTGCATTACAAAGCCATTGAAAGCTAGCTGACCCAGAATATGCATCGACTATTCCTGGAATAACTTTCTTTGTTAATGGAATATCAATAATATCAAGCTTATGTGGATCAGGGATATTATTGAATCCATGTTTAATTAACTTTGAACAAGTTTTAAAAATATTATTTTTGCAACCTACAAGTAAAGGCTCTATATTTTTATTTAAGTTCTTAGATCCAAGAGCTTTTAATGTTATTTCAGTTCCTATTCCTGCAGGATCTCCTAATGAAATAATAAGTTTGTTTTTATTTTTTGTTAATTTTTTAAAATCTTTCATTTGCAATAAGTTTTTTTGATTGAAATTTTTTAGCTTAAGAAAAGCTTTTAGTAAGGTTTAAACTAATAAATTTGAGGAAGTTTTGTAAAAAATAGTGAATAAAGATAATATTAAAAATAAAGAATATTAATTCATTTTTAATTGTGAGAAACAATTTTTTAATCCAGATTTAAAACTAGGATAAATTAGAGGATAACCAAGTATTTTGCATAATAACTTGTTATCAACTTTTCGATTTTCTTCCCAAAAAGATAGCGCCATTGGGCTCATTGTTTCTTTTGCAATTTCAAAAGGTACCTTTGATGGTATAGATTTTTTAGCTATTTTTGCTGCGAATGCAATAACTTCAAGATTATTTGTTGGTAAGTTATCAGCTACGTTTACTACAGAGGGATTCTTTCCTGCTGCATAGAGATTAATTAAAAATAAGACAGCCCCAGCAATATCATCGACATGCACTCTTGAAAACACTTGACCAGGCTTATCGACCATTTTTGTTGTTCCTTTCAGCAGGCTTTCAAATGCAGATCTGCCAGGTCCATAAATACCTGGCAATCTAATTATTTGGACAGGAAGCTTTGTTTCTAACCATTTTTTTTCGCAGGAAAATCTGCGAATACTTCTTTCTTGTTTAGGGTTTGGAGATGTATTTTCATTTACCCAATCTCCTTTTGTATCTCCATAGACACCAGTAGTAGATAAGTAACCCACCCACTTTAATTTTTTTGAATTCAGTAATTTAGCTTTGAGTTTATTTAGTACTGGGTCTTCTCCGTTTGATAAAGGAGGTATACAACTTAAAACATGAGTTGTCCCGTCGAAAATTTCATTAGAGATTTCTTTATCGGTGTTAAATATGAAATCAGCTCCTTTGCTATTTTCTTTTCTTCTGCTGCACAAAACTTTTGTTCCTAAACTTCTTCCTACACTTGCTATTCTTTGCCCACTAAATCCCCCGCCAAAAATGATGAATTTTGATTTTGGCGGTAGAGGATCTAATCGCTTGACAATATCTTCAATCATTAGTACAAATGTATTATGTTGATTATTTAGCCATGATTGCTTCTTATTTAAAGCCTAGCCTGAATTCCATTAATAGTGTTAGTAAATTTACTAACCATAAAAGATTACCTCTCCAAAAGAAAAATCAAAACTTAATAAAACCTTTTTTTGCTTCAATTATCTTTCTTCTGTGTATCAGTATTGTGCCCGAAAAGCCTTCTAATTTAGCTTCCATATGTGAAAAATATAATTCTTCTGTTGCTTGTCAAGTTTGGTAGTATTTTAAGCTGCTTGCCAAGAATAATCTTCATTCAATTGAGATTTTGAGCTCTTACAACTTTCGCTATTTTTAGGTTGAGCCCATTTTAGAAGTCTTAGAGCTAAACGAATGTCTCCTTCCGTCCAGGCTTTAATAGCCATAGAACGTCTTGGGTCGTAAAAACGTTGTTTTCTATACCATTCAAAAGCATCATTGTCTGTTTTTCTTCCATTGCATGAGAGGCAGGCAGGCACACAATTTTCAGTGATGCTTAATCCACCTTTGCTTCGTGGTAAGACATGATCAATTGATTCTGAGCTTTTCCCACAATATATACAGCTTTTACCGGTGTATTCATGTAATGATCTGCGCCATCTTCGGTCACGTAGCTTTGGGCAGAGATCCTCTAAGAAAACCGCGTCCCTATTGTGCATACGTATTAATTAATTAAATGAATTCTGCCTTGATAGGACCATAAGTCAATGTATCGAAAATTGCATTTTTAGATTTTATAAGATTATTTTTTAAATTGACTTAGAAAAAGCTCGCAACTGCTTGTATTTACATAAATTTTATTTAATCAATAATCATAACGATCAATGTATTTGCCTTTAGGACTTTTTTCTGTATTCTCGTTTAATGTATTTACTTCATTTTCCAATTCTTTATCACTACTAGATCCTATTGAGCTTGAGTCACCCGTATATAGATCACCTAAATAATTGATGCAATCTTCATATTTAGTAGGATCTTGAACCACTTCTTCAACAATGAAAGAAGCAGCTTGTTTCGGAGATGTTTTAAATAAACCTTGTTTTTTATTTTTTATAAATTGATAGGCTGCTTCCCAACTGGGTTCATGAGAGTTGCCCCCATTTCTCATAAAGCAATATATATCTGCTCCGTTTGTCACAGCTGCATTAATTTTTAAGCCTAAAGTTGAGCTGCAGACTAAACAAATTATTGAAATTGGTAAGAAGTTTCGCTTTATCCCAATTGGCATGATTTTAAGAGAATTATCAATCTTAAATTATCTATTTTTCTTTCTTCTGTCTAGCTTTAGCTTGTATTAGCGTTTCCATTTTATTACCTAACTTTTATGATCTTGATTTGAAAAAGATCGCATTTAAATACTCGCTAATTAAATTTTTTCAACTTTGATCTCACTTATTTTTTTAAGATGAATAAATTATCTATTCTTTGATATAGTGATTTGGAAAATTTTTTGTACTTAAATACTGAATAATGAATGCAGTACAAGTAAAAAAAGAAGCATTTTTAAAAGAGGCTGGTTATTTTTTTAAGGATGCATCAGTGCATGCTGACCAAGGAGATTTGCAATCATGTGCTGGTTTGATTTTAAAAGCACTTGATAAAGAGAGAATGGCTTGTGGGGTTGGACCTCAAGTGCTTCATCTAATTAAAACTAGATAGTTATTTCATTTATTTTTATAATATTATTCGTTATTTAGGACTGAAATTGTTTTTGCAATTCCTTCGCCAATTGGAACTTCTAGCTTGCCCATTTTATCTAGAGTGCTTTCTAACGCTGATATGACGCTAACAATATCTCTATCATTTACAAATCCCAAATGACCAATTCTAAAGATTTTACCTTTTAGGTGGTCTTGACCTCCAGCAAGGAGTATGTCGAAGTCATTCTTTATTGCTTTTCTGATGTTTTCTGCATCTATATTTTTTGGTTGAACAGCTGTTATTGCTGGACTTCCAAAACCTTCTTTTGTAAATAAGTTTAAACCCATTGCTTTTACTCCTTCTTGTATTGCTTTTTGATGACGAGAGTGACGTGTGAATATATTACTTAACCCTTCTTTTTGCATCATTTTTAATGAGGCTTCTAAGGCAAAATATAAATTTATTGCAGGTGTGAATGGATTACTATTTTTATTTACTGTCTTTAAATATTGTTTTAAATCTAAGTAAAATTTTGGTAAATTGGATTGATTATTAAACTCCCAGGCTCTTTTGCTCATAGCAACAAAACTGAGACCCGGTGGAATCATATAGCCTTTTTGTGAGCCTGAAGCTATTACATCTATTCCCCACTCATCCATTGGAATATTAGATGCACCAAGACTTGTAACGCAATCAGCTATTGTAATAGCTTTACTATTACTTTTTACTTCGTTATTTATTGTTTTAAGATCATTAATCACTCCGGTTGAAGTTTCTGAGTGAGTTAAAATTACAGCTTTAATTGTTTCACTAGTGTCTTCTTCAAGAATCCTCTTGAATTGATTGGGATCAAGAGGCTGTCCCCAATCAGCTTCTACGGTTTTCACGTCTAGGCCATAAGCTTTTGCTACCTTTACCCACCTTTCACCAAATTTTCCATTATTGCCACATATAACTCGATCACCTTTGCTTAATGTATTGATTATTCCTGCTTCCATTGCGGCTGTCCCACTTCCTGTAATTGTCAGGACATCAGCAGTTGTTTGGTGAAGCCATTTGAGTTGTTCAGTAGTTTTTTGAACAATTTCTTGAAAATCGCTACTTCTATGACCGATGGGATGTTTACTCATAGAACTCAAAACATTTTCTGGTACCGGTGTTGGTCCAGGAATCATTAGATTGAGTTTGTCTTGCATTTAATTATTTAAATCTGGATTATTATTATTTTAAAAAATTATTTAGGGAATTTCTGCTATCGTCAGCTCTTCCAATGATTTGAATGAATTTACTCTTCCAGTTTGGGTTGTTGCAGCTGCAAAGTCTGCAACGAACATACTTATTGGAAACAAATTTAAAGATACTGAGATAATTGACCTGCCTAATGAAAAAGAATCAATTAGTGTACCTGTTTGTTCTTCTGCATTACTCGATAATGGAGAGAGATCTTTAGGAGTAAGTCATTGTCAGTCTGGATTGCCTCTTGACATAACCAGAGGAGTAGAAATATGGGCTTATATTCAATTCAGTAAATTAAGTTTTCAATCCGAAAAAATAGTTGAAAATGATTTTCCTAATTGGCTTGATTTCCATGCCGGTTATGGCGTAGGTAAATATGAAATATCTGGTCAGCCATGTATCTCTAAGTTTGCGCGTGATTTGCTGTGTATAAACCTTTATCCCCTCGTACCCAAAGGCAGTTCAATTAAAGTTGAGATTGTTTTACCTGAAGGTAAAGATCGTGCTTTAAGGACGAGTAACGAATCATTTGGAGTTGTTGATGGATTATCTCTGATTGGGACACAGGCTGAGGTGCAAGTTAGTGCTTCTCCTCATCAGTTGAGAAAATGCAAAGAGATTTTGCAGAACATTTGCTCTAAATCAAAATTTGATGGATGTCTTACTTTTGTGATTGGTGAAAATGGAATGGATTTAGCACTGAAGTTTGGACTTCCAGAAAATCGAATTATTAAAACGGGTAATTGGTTAGGCCCTCTTCTTGTGGCTGCTGCAGAAAATGGTGTTAAGAAACTTTTATTATTTGGTTATCATGGAAAGTTGGTAAAACTCTCTGGAGGCATTTTTCATACCCATCATCATCTCGCTGATGGAAGACTTGAAATTTTAACTTCACTTGCAGTTAGAGAAGGTATATCTTTTGATTTGATTCAGTTAATAAGTAAATCAACGTCGGTAGAAAATGCTTTATTAGCACTTGAAGCTCGCAACCCAGAAGTGGTGAATTTGATTTGGGGCAGAATGGCCAAAGAAATTGAAATTAAAAGCCGGAACTATGTTAATCGATATTTGTCTTCATCGATGGAGGTAGGATCTGTGTTGTTTGATCGTAAAAGGAAAATTCGTTGGGCTGGTTTTGATGGAGTTAAACAAATAAATTCTTTGGGGTTAATGCTTAAGTGATAGGCACATTCCTATGCTCTTAATTAGTCTATTTGATAAGAATGATTTCTAAGGATGCATCAGGTTGATATGGCTTCAATGATTTCAGAGGAAAAACGTAATCCAGCAATCGTAATTCTCGATTTTGGTTCTCAATACTCAGAACTAATTGCTCGAAGAATTAGAGAGACAGAGGTTTACTCATTAGTTATGAGTTACACAACATCTGCAGATCAATTGCGTTCTCTTATGCCTAAAGGGATCATTTTAAGTGGCGGCCCTGGATCTGTTTATGAAGCAGGTGCACCTTATTGTGATCCAGAGATCTTTCAATTAGGTGTTCCTGTACTTGGTGTTTGTTATGGAATGCAATTAATGGTTCATCAGCTAGGAGGATCAGTAAAACCTGCTACTGGGAAAGCAGAATATGGAAAGGCTCCTTTAGAAATTGATGATTCAACAGCTTTATTAACTAATGTCTTGAGTGGATCAACAATGTGGATGAGCCACGGGGATTCAGTTCAGGAATTGCCTGAGGGATTTGTCAGATTAGCTCATACTTCCAATACTCCAAAAGCAGCTATTGCTTTGCACGAAAAGAGCTTTTATGGAGTGCAGTTTCATCCTGAAGTGGTTCATTCTACTCAGGGAATGCTTTTAATAAGGAATTTCGTACATAATATATGTGCATGTGAGCCAGATTGGACAACAAATTTATTCATAGATGAAGCTGTTTCTCAAGTACAACAACAGGTAGGCGATAAAAAAGTTTTATTAGCTCTTTCGGGTGGTGTTGATTCATCAACTCTTGCATTTTTATTAAACAAAGCAATAGGACCTCAGTTGACGTGTATGTTTATTGATCAAGGTTTTATGAGAAAAGGGGAGCCAGAATTCTTAATGTCTTTTTTCGATGAAAAGTTCAAAATTAAGGTTGAATATATTAATGCTAGAGAAAGATTCATTTCAAAATTAAAAGGAGTAACTGATCCTGAGCAAAAGCGTAAAATTATAGGTAAAGAATTTATTAGAGTTTTTGAAGAGGAGAGTCTTAGATTGGGCCCCTTTGATTATTTGGCTCAAGGTACGCTTTATCCAGATGTAATAGAAAGCTCTGGAACAAATATTGATCCAAAAACTGGTGAACGAATAGCGGTTAAAATAAAAAGTCATCATAATGTCGGAGGCTTACCAAAAGATTTACAATTTAAATTAGTAGAGCCCTTGAGACGTTTATTTAAAGATGAAGTTAGAAAAGTTGGTAAATCATTGGGATTACCTGATGAGATTGTTAGAAGACACCCATTTCCAGGTCCAGGATTGGCTATAAGAATTTTAGGAGAGGTTACTCATGAAAAATTAAATTGTTTAAGGGATGCAGATTTAATTGTGCGAGAGGAGGTGAATAATGCTGGTTTGTATAACGAGATTTGGCAGGCTTTTGCAGTTTTGTTGCCTGTTTATTCAGTTGGAGTAATGGGAGATCAAAGAACCTATGCATGGCCAATAGTTGTTCGTTGTGTTTCAAGTGAAGATGGAATGACCGCAGATTGGTCTCGTTTACCGTATGAAGTTCTTGAAAAAATTTCTAATCGGATAGTTAACGAAGTTAAGGGAGTTAATAGAGTTGTTGTAGATATAACAAGTAAACCCCCAGGAACTATTGAGTGGGAATAACTCGTCTACTAAAAGGTAGATATAGTCTAAAAAATAGGGTTTGTCACAAGTTCACCTCCTGATATTAGTTGACGAAACAACAGGGATTTAACCCCTTGTGTTTGTCACGGGTTTGTTTATGACCTTGTCAGCGTCTTCATGAAGAAATCGTAGAAAGGTGTTTTTCCCTGAAAGATTAAAGATTTTTATTCTGTGGAAGTTTTCAATTCTCCGTTTTAGAAACCCAGAACTGATACATCGCTATGAAGGTATGTGGCTGTTTTTCTTCAAATTTTTCCCAGTTTTGTAAGTTTGTTTGTTTTTTATCCTCTGGGAAATATTGCTTATAGAGTGATTTAACTGGTTTTGGAAGCAAGAATCCAAGAAACTCTAATTCATTAGATTTGAGAGTTTCTTGTAGTTGGTTAATGGTGAACCTATGTTCTGCTGCGTGAAAGCATAGATCACGGAATTCTGATAATGAATAAAAGTCCCCCATTGATTTAAAGGATTTTAATTCGCTTAACGCACCTGAAATAATTTTTTGTCTAAAATCACGAATGTTATCCTCATTTGTTTGAAGTTTTTTGCTGGAAATATAATTCCTTGCTTTAATAATGTCTTGTCTTGCTAGTTCGCTATATAATCCTAATTTAAGAAAACCATTATCTTTTAAACTACCTAATAATGTTTTCAATCCTTGTGAGGGATCATTCATATGGTGTAAAACCCCTCCACATTCAATAATATCAAATTGTTCTTCTAGTAAACTAACTTCTAAAATATCCATCTGAATCAGTTCAACATTATCAATTTTCAGTTCATTTATTTTTCTTTGAGCATAAGAAAGACTAGATAAACTTAAATCTATAGCAATTATTTGAGCGTTCTTATACCTCTGTGTTTGTAAAATTTGATTACCAGTTCCACACCCAGCAATAAGAACTTTTAATTGATTATTATCTACACTTTGCCTTATATAATTAGGATTAATTTCAGTATTAATTGCTTGAATAATAGATATCTTTTGGTTTGTTTGATGACTGCTATACCTCCATCTAGGATATGGATGTTCTTCGTATTGAGATTTTACTTTTTGAGAAATATCATCATTAATTGACCCTAGTTTCTTGATGTTTTTGGATAATTTAATTTCTTTTAGAGGGTCTGTTATTTGTAATGTCATTAGTTCATTAAAACTTTGATTAGACGAAATAAACGATTTTAAAGATGGAATCCGATTAAGAAGTTTATATAGTGGGAAGTAACATGATAAAACTGAAATATTTGTTTCACTTAATTCATCATCTTGACACCTTTTGATGATGGTTTCTAGAGATGCTTTTTCTTCTTCAGTAACTGAATAAACATATTCATTTAAGAAGCATTGTTCTCCTAATGCAATAATAAATTGCAATGCAGAATAATTAATAGTTTCTGTATTTTTAGCGATAATATCGCATATATTTCTTCTGATTTTAGTTAGCGATTCCTCCAATTTTGCATCACAAAAGATAATCTTTTTAAGTGCATTAATTATGACTTTATCATTAATAAGCAATTCTATTCTAGAAAAATCTGAATCAATTTTTTCTAGACTAATAATTATTTCATTGCTATATATAAAGTTAAATGCTCTTGTTAACTCCTTATGTGAAATATCATTCTTTTCTAGCAGAAGATTTATTATATGTTTTAATTTTGATTGATTTAATTGGGATGGATCTGAATCCTTTAGCAATCTTGCTATTGAGGCATAAATATTATAAAGTTTTGGATTGATATCAATAGATTTTAGATAAGAATCAAACGCTTCTTGTGATTTGCCAATATCATTCAATATATTTCCCAGGTTGTAATGCGCTTCTGCGTAATCAGGTTTAATTTCAATTGCTTTGCGGTATGAGATTTCTGCTTCTTGTAATTTGCCAAGATCATTCAATATGACTCCCAGATTAGAATGCGCCTCTGCGTAATCAGGTTTAATTTCAATTGCTTTGCGGTATGAGATTTCTGCTTCTTGCAAGTTACCAAGATCTCTCAATATATTTCCCAGGTTGTAATGCGCTTCTGCGTAATCAGGTTTAATTTCAATTGCTTTGCGGTATGAGATTTCTGCTTCTTGTAATTTGCCAAGATCTCTCAATATATTTCCCAGATTGGAATATGCCTCTGCGTAATCAGGTTGAATTTCAATTGCTTTGCGAGTAGATAATTCTGCTTCTTTTAATTTGCCAAGATCTCTCAATATATTTCCCAGATTGTAATGAGCATCTGCGTAATCAGGTTTGATTTCAATTGCTTTGCGGTATGACAATTCTGCATCTTGTAATTTGCCAAGATCTCTCAATATATTTCCTAGATTCAAATGAGCCTCTGCGTAATCAGGTTGAATTTGAATTGCTTTGCGATATAACACTTCTCCTTCTTGTAATTTACCAATAGCTTGTAACAAATTTGCCAGATTGTAATGAGCATCTGCGAAATCAGGTTTAATTTCAATTGCTTTGCGATATAACACTTCTGCTTTTTTTGATTTACCTTGACCTTGTGAAATTATTCCATAATTATAAAAAACTCGGTGATCATTGAAACCTTGATTTATACAATACTGATAACATTTTGTTGCTTCTGGAATATTTCCTTTTAGATGAAACTGAATTGCTTGATTGATTATTTGCTCTTTAGAAACTTTGATCTTCTTATTGTTTTTCTTTTTAGATTTATGCTTCTCTCCAAAACCTTTCATGTATCAATTTTTATTATTTCTCACTATACAATGTTTATAAGAATTTAAATAATATTTTCAATGAACTTTCTACGATTATACAGAAAATCAACTCATAGACTAGAACTAATGCTCTTCATTTCTGAACTTTGTCAGTTTGTCACGGGTTTGTCATGAGAAAACAATCCTTGAGAACCCAGTTATATCTTGATTCTTTTTAGTAGGGACTATTCAGTGGGAATAGTTTAGGGCAGTAAAACCCAGTCCACCACTCAAAAACCCACTTCCACGTGACTTCCACGTAGGAATTTAAGTGCCAAGGTGACAGGGATTTCAAATGTCACTTCCACTTCACTTCCACGTGTCACCTTGTCACCTTCTCTGTAAAGACATCGTAGATAGTTCATTTTCTCTACACCTGAACCGTAGAGAACTTGTAGAGAAAACGTTTTAGAGGAATTGGTTATTTTCTTATCAACTATTTGATAATTTATATTTTTGATATTGACTACTTTTATAAGACTAGTCAGAAAATATAGATGTATGACTATGAAAAGTATCATTTATACAGACTAAGGATTGATACGCATCTTCTGGATTTAGACTATTAATCTTTCTCTCAATCCTTATCAACACTGAAGTCTTTTAATCATATTTTAGTCACAATTTAGTCGCAATTCATTTTATTTTAGTCGCAGTTTTCCAATCAGGTCTTGAATTCACTTCCCCAATCTAGCGAGGCAAAGGGATTTCAAGCGATAAGGAAAGGTGCGTATTAGTCATTTTGTCGCAACATGGTCGTAATTTATTAGACGTTTGTAATCTGCTTTTTATCTAATTTCCAAAAGTACAAACCTGATCGATAACACCCAAAATCAATTTATCTCCATTGGGATCTTTCCATTCTGAATCTTGATTCTTGAACTCATTAAATTCCTTTGCTCCTACTGCAACGTCTCTAAAAGAATTTGCCGAACAGTTGACATCCATCGTGTACAGAATGTCTTGAGTAATTTCAGTAGTGCTTGTAGGAATAAATTTGCTGAATACTCGTATGGATCCATCTTTATTTTTTTGTACGCTGTTCTTATCCCATAATTGCTTTCCATACTGACTCTTTGGAACTCCAACCCACTCATGTGATAGAGCATCTATTTTTGACGGGTAGAGAAAAAGTAGGAGCGCGAAGCAACTAAGACAAATACTTCTAAAAGTTCTGAAGGTCATTAGGTAAAAAACATTATTGTTATCGTTGATGGAAACTTCACATCAGTACGTCAATTTTATGAACAGACTGCTCTCTGGTGAGAGATCTAAATGGATCTTTGTAATTGGACTTGTTGCGATAGGTGCTGGATTTACAGCAAAGAATGTGATCTCATATCCAACTGAATGCACTACTCCAGAAATGGTCACTTTGAGATGAAATACAACTGGAAAGATCTTTTAGTAGATGCTGCAATCGTGGCGGTTGTTCTTGGAGAAGTGACACTCATTGTTGGTTCGTTTCCAGCGACCTTCAGTAAGTTGCTTCCATTTCTGAAATAGGGGATCGAAAAATGTATAAAACTAAAAAAGAAATAGAAGATTGGATAAAAAAATTCAATCTAGAACAAGTTGAGAGGATGAGAGCAGACAATTATTTGGATCACATAAACGATGACGATTTAGATGGAAATGAAAGGTTTAGAAGTGGTGGAAATTGGTCAGTAGAACTTCTTGCTCCACAAGCATTACTTGATTTGCTACCAGAATGGGAAAGTAAAAATTGGTGGGAAGTCAGTGTTGTTATTGATGGTGAAGGTGAAGGAGTTTTTGATTCAGAGCAAGAAGCATTAGATGAATATGGGGTTAACAGTATTGATGAAATAAACGTACATTTCGCAAGAAGGTTTTATGACGTTTCATTAGACGAAGAGGAATGGTGGATCTCGTTAGAAAAAGAAATCGAGGGTAAAACTGGTCTGCCTTTTGAACAATTTAGAGTGAATTATGGTTAGGCAGCATCTTCATTTATCTGATGTTCCATTAGTTCCCAATCTTGGGTTAAGAGTTCATGCCAAGTTTCAATAGCAGATTCGAGATCAATTCTTCTTGTATTTTTTAATTTGGTTGGAGTGCCATCTTCAAGGCAATACCAAAGTTGTGTATACACTCTTGGGAATGCCATTTCGGATTTGGGATCACGAATAAAGAACATACAAAATTCTCTAGTAGGTGATACCAACCATCCTGTTGGAGTTGGGATTGCTTCTCTGATTGGTTGATTCATATAACTGATATCCGATGGTGAAATCTATAAGAAGAGACAAAAAAAGCACGATGCTCACTTCGTGCTTCCTTTGTCGGTTTAGTGATGGGGATAACATTAATACAAACGTACTATATTTGTCTATTAGGTCAAGTCACCTATTTTTTCCATTAAAGAAGGGAGCGAGATTTTGGTCGCTCCCTTTGAGTCAAGCACTCAACTGACTGAACTAAATTTCCATATTTCCATCCTTTATTTAACTTTGACCCACAGAAGGTGCTGTGACTCCTAATTCATTAATAACAAATCCAGATCAGGTGAACATGAGAAAAAACTACTGTTTAACCAACCACCCAATAATCTTTGTGTTTCCTGAGAATGAGTTTGAGAAGATCGAGAATCATCATTTTTACCTCAATATTTCAACTGAAAGTAATAAGGAACAAGGTGTGGAAGTGTTCCAAGTGAGATTAAAAGGACAGAAAACCAAAGAAAGATCGATGAAAGAGTATTCGACCCATTGGATCTGAAACTACGTGTTGCTTGCATAATTAGATCTCCTGTTAGTTCAATGTTTTTTAGTAGTCCATTGAGCAGTTGCCAAACTGCAAACATTCATTCTCGTAATCGACCTCATCAAAATCAGTTTCATAATTTGAAACCAGATCGCACCAATCGTTCCCTTGCATAGGAACTCCACAAGATTTTGAGAATGTTTTTTTTACGTCTTCGATTGCATGTTTAAAAGGATTACCGCATGACATGGTTTGACCTCCTAATAGTGCCTTGATTTATATCTACTCCTCCTAATTCAAAAAATCTATAGGACAAAAACCCTAAAGTATTAACTCTGATTACCGCACAAAGAAAGACCCCTGAAAATAATCAGGGGTTTGGGTTGTTCCGACTGTTGCAGAGACCGCACGAAAGGTGACTCTGTTCACATCAGGAGGTGTGAGATTCCTCCTTAGAGTCAATGCACATTTCCCCTTTTTAATATCTTCGAGAGTGCGATGACTCTTGATTTATGTCTACTCCCCTTATTAGAAAATATCTATACAGAGAACCCAAATGTAGAAATACTTTGGTGTTCTTACCCATAGCAATTTCCATTCAGTAGTAGTAAAACATTCTCAGGAGTCAACGCACTTCCTTAGGTCTGGAGTGATGGACTCAAAGGGGGCGACCAAAATCTCGCCCTCTTACTACTTTTGAGGTATATCTATGACCAGAAAAAGAGACAAGATCTGGACAGCAATTATTGCAACTAAGCAATGGTTCACTAAACTTTTTACAAGTGAGGCAGATGCTTTGGTTGATGACTTCGGAAATAATCCACCACCAGAGATAGGAACTCAATCTTATTCAGGCGATATTCACGATAAAGGAGACTGATTTAACTCATTTAAATTGCATTAACATTAAGAAAGGGACCCTGCTGCCTCAGCGACCTTGAGTCCCTCTCTTCATTGACAGAACGAATTTTGGTAAGGAGTTGTTCTGCTTTTCCTTTTCTAATCAATTTCACAAAGGTTCTGCATCCGAAAAAATTCCTAATTAGATATCGTCCTCACTGTTTCCGAATGGGTTGTATCTGATATCAAAAATCAAAACTACTGCTGTGCTTAAAAGCAGTAATCCAAAAACAACTTGGGGAGGTGGAAATATCATTAGACCACTCTAGAAAAGGCACAAAAAAACCGCCCAGTTCTGTTAGGGCGGTTTCTTTGTGAGATCAGGCGCAAGTGTTTCCTTGTTTCCACTGCGGAGGATCTCAACTCCTCACAAAATCAACTTATTAGACGCAACTAGGGGTCTCAAGTGTTAGCAGATGAGTTTCTCAACTGTCACATGTGCCAATTCTATAAAATCAACCATTAAAAAAGCACCCTACTTACGCGAAGTCGAGTGCCTTTTTACAACAGAACTATTGTGTGAGGAGTTGTTCTGTTATTTCATTTTTACTCCTGTCTGCACCTTTTGTCACTAGGGAAACACAAACTGATGAAACCCTGCAAAAAAGGAACAAGAACACATGAATAGATCTACAGTTCAAAAGATTGTTGAAAGAGAAGGAGTGGCAGCATGACTAAAAAAAATAATTATGCAGGTGGATTATCTAATTACATTGTTTTGAAGGAAGAGAAGGAAGTTATTTTTTATTTGCATAACCCTTATCCAGATTGCTTGGAAATTCCAGCAATCATGAAGGCACGCTTCCCTGAGGATTACAAGAGCATAGTTGTCAGTTCATTGGATGAGTTTAAAAAATATGGAGGGAAAGCATGAGCACCAAATGGGATGACACCTCATGGCAAGAAGAGTTCTTAGAAATGAAGACATATAAACCTGAAGTAGTGAGACTGCTAATGGAAGGTCCAAGAGGATTCCGAGACGCATGGCAACTGGGTGCACTTCATGAGGAATACAAAAGATTGAAGAAGATATATGAGTAACTAAAACTGCAAAAAGAACAAAAGGAAGAACAGCAATGAGAGAACAAATAGATTGGAAGCAAGAACTACTTGATTCAGCAAACTTCAATGGCAAACAAGAAAAGATATTGAAGCATGGTCAAAAGTCTTTAACTGATAGTTGGTTATTAGGTGCGTTGTATACCCGTTGGAAAAAGATGGAAGGATATCGAGAACCTCCAACTTCTAATTGTCAGAGTTCATTTCTTGAATGGGAAAAGCGACTTGCAAAAAAAGAGTTTTATGTCCTTATTGAGGACGATGTTCTCTATCTAGATTGGTAATGAGATTTCAAGTCACGATGATCGATAAGGAGGAGAAGACTTTTGAAGAAACAATCGTTGCAGGAAATATGGACGAAGCAAAAACGATTGCAAAAGAAAGTAACCCAGAAGCAAAAATAGTTTCTGCTAACTGGGTTTATAAGTGATTTATTTTTACGTTTTTTGAGTCCCCACTTTTCCTTGGATAAACGTTCCACGTGAGTTCCACGTGGTATAATGTGTTTAAGAAACCCTGTCTATGACTGCATTTTGACACCCCATATATAGTGGGAACTATTGAGTGGGAGTAAATATGACTACTGAAGCGTAGTTATATATTAACAAAAATGTATAATTTCTATTTTTATACCAAATCATAACTATGGATTTTCTACAAGTACTACTTACTCATTAGTAATAACTAGACGAGAACTAGCTAATTACTAACCCTTTCTCCAAATAACATCGTGATATTAATTCGGCGATTTTGATATCCTTCTTTGAATTCATAATTATCAGTTTCATGAAATAAATTAGAATTGAAGATAACAGCACGATTTTCGTTATGTGGAATAATTTGTTTATTGCCTTTACTTTTTTTTAGCTCTTCTCGTATTTTTGTTTTGTCATTAGGATTATTGTAAATTCTAAAATCCCAATCATGTGGAGCTTCTACATCGTAGACAATTAAACCACCAGAATTAGAATTTAAGTTGGCTTCTTGAGGAGTAATCCAAAAATTTACATTTATCGCTGCCTGATCTGCGTGAACTTTGATGCCTCTGAGTAATGAATTTTCTTTTTTTGCGCGACTATCATACTTGTAAGCCCATATCTGCTTTATTGGATGATTTTTGAAGATTCTTGGTAATTTCTTGCTTAATTCTTCCGCTATTTGAATAATTAATGGACTAGCTAAACCTTCTTTTAAATAAGCGCCAAGATATCCACCATTTTTAATATCGAACCAAATTGTACTTCCCAGTAAAAATTTGCGAAGAGATTCCAGAGCAGCAGGACTTAAGAAATTATCAATGTAAGTCAGTCCGAATTCATGATCTAAATAGTTCTTTGTAACTTCTTCAATATTTATGGAACTATTCATTGTTTTTTTTTGTAATCTAGGTGCTTCTATTACATGAATTAAACGATTATAGCTATCTTTAAGAAGACTTTGATGTTGATTATTTAGAGTAATTAATTGGGTATCAGATGGCCAATTGATTTCAGCAGAGATTTTTCTATAAAGAATAGCAAGATCAGTAAATTTGTTATTCTCAAAACCTTGTGAAACTAAATATTCAAATTGTTCAATATCATGAATTATTTTAGCTTTACTAATGGTAGTGAATCTTTTATGAGTTAATTCTTTATTATTTTGACCCCTCAGTAAATCAGCACTTTTGGAAAAATGTTTTATAGATAAGTCATGTTCATCTTTTTCAAGGAGTATTAATCCCAAATTGTAATGAGCCTTTGCGTAATCAGGTTTGATTTCAATAGCTTTTCGAATGGATATTTCAGCTTCTTTTAATTTGCCAAGATCTTTCAATGTGTTTCCCAGATTGTAATGCACCTCTGCGAGACTAGGTTTGATTTCAATTGCTTTTCGAATGGATATTTCAGCTTCTTTTAATTTGCCAAGATCTCTCAATATGACTCCATAATTAGAAAAAACCCTGTAATCATGAAAACCTAGATTGATAAATTTTTGATAATGTTTTGATGCTTCTGGAATGTTTCCTTGTGAATGAAAACTGAGTGCTTGATTAATTATTTGTTCTTGAGATCGTTTAGAAGGATTATTCGTATTAATAGTCAGATTTTCCTGATTTTTGTCTAAAGCAAATGGAATTGGATATGTTTTAACTTCAGCGATTTTCTTGCTTCCTTGCTCTTTTTTAAATGAATTATCCATTGTCTCTACCCTTTGATGTCTAGACCTTTACTACTAATTCTAACTTACTTTGTCTGAAATTATTTCTGAACGAAGAGATGTATGACAAGGGGACAAAATCACCGAATGGAAACAGGATGTAATATGATTTACGTAATCTCTATATGAATGTCTAAAACGGAAATATAAAAGGGCAAAAATGTCTCCTACACGTTTCCCATACGTCTCCCACGAGAAGTGTGAGAAAATTAGTTGAGTGAGGAACAGGGATTACAAGGAATATTTGGGGTAGGAACTATTGAGTGGGAGTAAAATACCAGCATAAAACCCAGTCATAGACTGAATACTTGAGTTTCACATGAGTTTCAAATAGAATATTGCTTACCTACTATCAAGGGTTTAGAGGTCTGTGGTTTCACCAAAGTTTCACTTGTCACCTTGTCACCTTCTCTGTAGAAAAGTCGTAGAAGGATTGATTTCTTTATACTTTGGTTCCTGATTTATGGGTAGTAACAGGAGACAAAATGATAATTCATATGCGTTATATGAAGAGTTAGAAGGGCGTTTGCGTGTTGATTCTGCATACATCTATAAATGATAGGTATACCCTACAACTACATTACTTATCGAGTTTCTAAACAAACTATGAAACTTCGATGCTTTTGAGTATTCAGATAGAAATCTTGGAAACCCAGAACTGATACATTCCTCTGAAGGTATTGGGATGTTTCTCTTCAAATGTTGCCCAGTTTTGTAAGTTCGTTTGTTTTTTATCTTCTGGGAAATAGTTTTTGTAGAGTGATTTAATTTGTTGTGGTAGTAAGAAACCTAAGAATTTCAAGGATCTTTGCTTCAATATTTCTTCGAGTTGACTTAGATAAATATAATGCGCTTGATAATGAAAGAAAAAATCACGAACCTCAGATGAAGAGTAGAAATCATTGAAGTTTACAAAATCTTTATTCCCAGGATACTTGCCTGAAAAGACTTCTTCTCTAAATAAATGGATATTTTCTAATGTAGGGTCCAAATTCCTTGAGGATATATGTTGTGCGGCGGCAATTACATCTTTGATCGCAATTCTGCTATATAAACCCAATTTCAGGAAACCATTATTTTTTAAAACACTTACTAATGCTTTCAATCCTTGTGAGGGATCATTCATATGGTGCAATACACCTCCACATTCAATCACATCAAATTTTCTTTTTAGCAAACTAACTTCTAATATATCCATTTGAATTAGTTCAACATTGGTAATCCCAAGTTCATTTACCTTCCTTTGCGCATAAGCAAGACTAGATAAACTTAAATCTATAGCAGTTACTTGAGCATTCTTATACCTTTGCGATTGTAAAATCTGCTGACCTGTACCACACCCAGCAATAAGAATTGTTAATTGATGATTATCTATATTTTGTTTTATATAATTAGGAATAATTTCATTATTAATTGCTTGAATAATAGATATCTTTTGATTTGTTTGATGACTACTATATCTCCATCTAGGATATGGATTTTCTTCATATTGAGATTTTACTTTTTGAGAAATATCATCATTAATTGACCCTAATTTTTTGATATTTTTAGATAATTCAATTTCATTTAGAGGTTCTATTATTTGTAATTTTATTAGTTCTTTAAAACTTTGATGATAAGAAGTAAAAGATTTTAATAAGGGTATCCGATTCAGAAGTTTATATAGCGGAAAATAACAAGATAAAATAGAAACATTTGTTTCACTTAATTCGCCATCTATACATCTATTGATGATTGTATTAATAGATATATTTTCTTCTTCAGTAACTGAATAAATATATTCATTAAAGAAGCATTGCTCACCTAATGTGATAATAAATTGTAATTGCGAGTAATTAATGCTCTTTATATCTTTAGAGATAAGATTGCATATATTTCGTCTTATTTTGGTTAGCAGTGTCTCCAATTCTTGATCAGTAAATATAATCTTTTTAAGTGCATTAATTATGACTTTATCATTAATAATTAAGTCTATTTGTGAAATGTCTGAATCTAATTTTTCTAGATTATTGATTAATTCATTGCTATAAGCAAATTTAAATGAATAGAATAATTCTTTATGAGAGATGTCATTTCTTTCTAGTAGAAGATTTAATATATATTTTAATTTTGATTTGTTTAATTGAGATGGATCTGAATATTTTAGGAATCTAGTTATTGTGGTATAAATATTAGAAAGTGTTGGATTGATATCAATTGCTTTTAGATAAGAATTAAATGCTTCTTGTGATTTGTCAAGATCACTCAATATGTTTCCCAGATTGGAATGCGCTTCTGCGTAATTAGGATTGAGTTGAATTGCTTTGCGAGTGGATAATTCTGCATCTTGTAATTTGCCAAGATCACTCAATATGTTTCCTAGATTGGAATGCGCTTCTGCGTAATTAGGATTGAGTTGAATTGCTTTGCGAGTGGATAATTCTGCATCTTGTAATTTGCCAAGATCTATCAATATGCTTCCCAGATTGGAATGCGCTTCTGCAAAGTTAGTTTTCAATTCAATTGCTTTGCGAATGGATAATTCTGCTTCTTTTAAGTTTCCAAGTTCTTTTAATAAGTTTCCTAGATTGTAATGAGCATTTGCGAAATCAGGTTTAAGTTCAATTGCTTTGCGAATGGATAATTCTGCTTCTTTTAAGTTTCCAAGTTCTTTCAATAAGTTTCCCAGATTGTTATGCGCATCTGCGAAATTTGGATTAAGTTTAAGTGCTTTGCGATATGACAACTCTGCTTCTTGCAATTTACCAACATCATTCAATATTATTCCCAGATTGTTATGTGCCTCTGCAAAATCAGGATTGATTTCAATTGCTTTGAGGTATGATAATTCTGCTTCTTTTAAATTTCCCAGTGCTTGTAATGTGGTTCCAAGATTATAATTTGAATCTGCAAAATCAGGTTTAATTTCAATTGCTTTCCGGTATGATAATTCTGCTTCTTTTAAATTTCCCAGTGATTGTAATATGGTGCCAAAATTAGAAAAAACTCTGTAATCTTTGAAACCTTGATTTATGAACCGTTGATAATATTGTGCTGCTTCTAGAGTGTTTCCTTGTGAATGAAACTTGAATGCTTGTTTAATTAATTGCTCTTTAGAAAATTTAGAGAATTGATTAGTAGTAACAGTAATATTTTCTTTATTTTCCCCTAAAGCAAATGGAACTGCTAATGTTTTCACCTCAGTAATTTTCTTCTTTCCTTCTCCTTTTTGACTAGAACTTTCCACCTTCTCTTACCTTTTATCTCTTGTAATGCTTTCGATTTTACTACTAATTTGAATCCTTATTAATTCTTTCTGAAATCATTTACCACTTATAGAGCGAGAATAAAAATTAGGTCTGTATATTATTTCTCTACAAAAGCATCATTGAGTATATTTTTCTTTGTAATCTTTTGGCACGACTGGGTTTTACGTAGGTTCTACGTGACACCTTTTTACCGTCTCTATGAAGAAATCGTAGAAAGTTGATTTTTTCTACACTTATATAAAATTAATAGAAAAAATTCCTTGTTTTGATTTCTCCAAAAACTCAAAATCTTAGATGCTCTTAAGTGGTTAGATTATATTTTAGAAACCCAGAACTGATGCATACCTGCGATACTCGCGGATGTTGCTTTTCAAACTATCCCAGTTTTGCAAGTTTGTTTTAGGAGGTTATGTCTCGATATTTATCTGTTTGAGTAAGGATTCCTATAGCAGGTTTCAGCATCTCTTTGTAATTTTTCCATCCACCAATTGATTTTGAATTGATTGGGGAACGAACTTGAACATTGCTTGCTGTTGAAACAGACCGTTCATTTAGATGTGGCGATAGATATGAATCATTCCATTTCCAACCTAACCAAGCAATTAAAGATTTAATTACTTGATCAGGATTTCTTACTAATGATTCATAATTTAAGTCGTAAATTTTGGATCTGAATCTATTCTTATATTTTGTCATTACTTCGTCTTGATTTAAATAAACTCTTGCGCAATCCACTAGGGATGAAGAATATTCATTCCCTTTAGCAAAATGTGTTCGGTAGATTGAAAGAATATTATCTAAGGGATCGCGAAAACAGTGAATAATTTTTGCGTTAGGTATTTGCTTGGCAATGATACCTGCGTATTGATAATTATATAAGTTTTTATTAGTTGTTATGTTGGATTGTTTCTTAAGGTCTTTGATTTTATTCCAATATCCCTCAGCAAGTGTTAATACTTGATCACCTTTTTTATTATCTAGGAATGTTTCCATGAGGATATCAGTCTCCCCTAAATCATCAACAATATAATTCATACTAATAATTGATTCCAATAATGTAGAACCACTTCTGGGCATCCCTACAATGAAAATACTCTCTGGTGATTTTGCGTATTCTTGTTGATTAATTTCTTGTTTATCAGATTCAATCAGCAATACTTTAGATTGGTTGATTAAATGATCTGCTATTGATGGCTGAAGAATAAGTTTTAAATTATTTGCCAATATAAGATATTTTGCACTTGCTTTATAATGTTTTTCCTTATGACAAATATTTGCTCTTGCTAAGTAAATTTTTACTTGATCTTTTTGTGATTTGTTATTTAAGATACTTTTAGAAAAGAGTTGATTCTGCCATTTATTATTTTCATCAGAAAATTTAAGTAACGATAGTGAATAGTATGCTTCTGTGAAATCAGGGTTGATTTCAATTGCTTTGCGAGTAGATAATTCTGCTTCTTGTAATTTACCAAGATCTTTCAATATGATTCCCAGGTTGGAATGGGCTTCTGCAAAATTAGGATTTATTTCAATTGCTTTGCGAGTGGATAATTCTGCGTCTTGAAATTCGCCATAATCTCTCAATATGCCTCCTAGATTGTAATATCCTTTTGCGTAATTAGGTTTAATTTTTATTGCTTTGCGATATGAGATTTCTGCTTCTTGTAATTTACCAAGATCTATCAATACGTTTCCCAGATTGGAATGCGCCTCTGCGTAATAAGGATTGATTTCAATTGCTTTGCGGCAAGACAATTCTGCTTCTTGTAATTTACCAAGATCTCTCAATATGATTCCCAGATTGGAATGGGCTTCTGCAAAATAAGGATTGATTTCAATTGCTTTGCGGCATGATAATTCTGCTTCTTTTAAGCTTCCAAGATCTTGCAATATGATTCCATAATTAGAAAAAACCCTGTGATCTTTAAATCCTTCATTGATGAAATATTGATAATATTTAGTTGCTTCTAAAATATTTCCTTGTGAATGAAACTTAAATGCTTGATTGATTATTTGTTCTTTAGAAGGTTTAGAAGGAGTATTGGTATTAACAGTAAGATTTCCTTTGCTTTCTCTTAATGGAAATGGAACTGCAAATGTTTTCACCTTTGTAATTTTACTCATTTCTTCTCCTTCTTGACTAGAACTATCCATCTTTTCTTATTTCTTCTATCTTTTGCTTCTTCCGATTTTACTACTAAGTTCAATTTTTATTCATTCTTTCTGAAATCATTTACCACTTATAGAGCGAGAATAAAATTAGGTCTGTATATTATTTTTCTACAAGAACATTGTTGAGTATATTTTCCCTTGTAATTCATTGGCATGACAGCGTTTCACGTGGGTTACATGTGCTATATGTAAAGAAGTAACCCGTTAGTATGACTGAGGTTTATGGTATGCTCTTTTGCGATTGATTATTTAGTGGGGGTGAATATAACTACTAATAGATAGTTATAAAATAACAGTTCTAGTTCCACGTGAAACCAAGGTAGAAAATTAATGAACTTAGTTCCAATGGTTTTGGGAGACGACTTTCACACGATTATTGTCTGATGCAATAGGGCAACTATCACAGTACCACACTATGTTTTTGCACTACATATAGCAGGAACTATCAATGGGGATAAATACTCTACAAAAGGTAGATATAGAATGAAAAATAGAGTTGTCATAATTTTGCTTCCTGATATTTGGTGACGAAATAACAGGGATTTAAACCCCCGTGCTTGTCAGCGTCTCCATGAAGAAATCGTAGAAAGATGGTTTTCTCTACAAAATCAAGAATTAGAAGCTCTTTGAGGATTCAGGTAGTCATTTTAGAAACCCAGAACTGATACATTCCTCTGAAGGTATGTGGCTGTTTTTCTTCAAATTTTTCCCAGTTTTGTAAGTTTGTTTGTTTTTTATCCTCTGGGAAATATTGCTTATAGAGTGATTTAACTGGTTTTGGAAGCAAGAATCCAAGAAACTCTAATTCATTAGATTTGAGAGTTTCTTGTAGTTGCTTAATGGTGAATCTATGTTCTTGGGTGTGAAAGCATAGATCACGGCACTCCGATAATGCGTAAAAGTCCTTAAATGTTGTTAATGAGTTTAAATCTTCTAACTCACCCGAAATAATTTTTTGTCTAAAACTACGAATGTTATCCTCATTTGGTTGAATTTGTTTGCTGGTAATATAATTTCTTGCTTTAACTATATCTTGTCTTGCTACTTCGCTATATAAACCGAATTTAAGAAAACCATTATTTTTTAAAACACTTACTAATGCTTTCAAACCTTTTGAGGGATCATACATATGGTGTAAAACACCCGAACATATAATAAGATCAAACTTTTTTTCTAGTAAACTTATTTCCAAGATATCCATCTGAATTAGTTCAACATTATCAATTCCAAGTTCATTTACTTTCCTTTGAGCATATGCAAGGCTAGATAAACTTAAATCTATAGCAGTAACATGAGCATCCTTATAACTCTGTGTATGTAAGATTTGATTACCTGTTCCACATCCCGCTACTAGAACATTTAATTGACTATCTACATTACTAGAACTGATATAATTAGGTTTGATTTCATTATTAATTCCTTGTGAAATAGATATTTTTTGACTTTCTGAATTATTTCCATATCTCCATCTAGGATATGGATTCTTTTCATATTGAGATTTTACTTTTTGAGAAACATAATCATTAATTGATCCTAGTTTTGTTATCTTTTTAGACAAGCAAATTTCTTTTAGAGGTTCTGATATTTGCAATTCTATTAGTCCTTTAAAACTTTTATTAGATGAATCAAACGATTTTAAAGATGGTATTTGTTCAGTAAGTTTATATAATGGGAAATAACAAGATAAAATCGCAATATTTGTTTCATTTACTTCCCCCTCTTTACATCTTTGGATGATTGTGTTAACAGATATATTTTCTTCTTGAGTAAATAAATAAATATATTCATTCAAGAAGCATTGCTCTCCTAATGCAATAAGAAATTGTAATTGTTGATAATTAATAGTCTCTATATTTTTCGCGATACGATCGCATATAGTTCTTCTTACTTTTGTTAGCAGTTCCTCCAACTTTTGATCACAAAAGATAGTCTTTTTAATTGCATTAATTATGACTTTATTATTGATAAGTAATTCTATTTGGGAGAAGTCTGAATCTAATTTTTCTAGAATAAGGGTTATTTCATTTCTATATAAAAAGTGAAATGCATTGAATAATTCTTCATGAGGAACATCATTCTTCTCTAGCAAAAGATTTATGATATATTTTAATTTTGATTTATTTAATTGGGATGGGTCTGAATCTTTGAGGAATCTAGTTATTACGGGATAAATATTAGAACGTCTTGGATTGATTTCAATTGCTTTCAGATAAGAATCAAATGCGTCTTCTGATTTGCCAAGATCTTTCAGTATATTTCCCAGATTTAAATGCACATCTACGTAATCAGGTTTAATTTCAATTGATTTACGGTATGACAATTCTGCTTCTTGTAATTTGCCAATATCTCTTAACAAATTTCCCAGATTTAAATGAGCATCTGCATAATCAGATTTAATTTCAATTGCTTTGCGATATAACACTTCTGCTTCTTTTGATTTACCAACATCTTTTAACAAATTTCCCAGATTGTAATAAGGATTTGCGAAATCAGGTTTAATCTCAATTGCTTTGCGATATAACACTTCTGCTTCTTTGGATTTACCTAGACCTTTTGAAATTGCTCCATAATTAGAAAAAACTCTGTGATCTTTGAATCCTTGATCTATGAAATATTGATAATATTTTGCTGCTTCTAAAGTATTTCCTTGTGCATGAAACTTAAATGCTTGATTGATTATTTGTTCTTTAGAGGGTTTAGAACGCGTATTTGTATTAATAGTAATATTGGTTTTGATTTCTCCTAAAGCTAATGGAACTGGGAATGTTTTCACCTCAGTAATTTTCTTTTTTTCTTTTCTTTCTTTAGTAGAACTATCCATCTTCTCTTATCTTTTCTCTCTTTTGGTTCTTCTGACTTTACTACCAATTTCAACCCTTATTAATTCTTTCTGAAATCAATTACCACTTATAGAGCGAGAATCAAAAGTAGCTCTGTATATTATTTCTATACAAAAGCATCATTGAGTATATTTTTCCCTGTAATCCATTGGTAAAAATGGATTTCACGTGCTACATTTAAAGAAAAAAGCCGTTGGTATCACTAGGTTTGAGGGGGGGGGTACTCTTTTGTTAAGATCTATTGAGTGGGAGTAGCGGGGACGTCTACTTTTCAGTGATAATTTGATTTATTTGGTTTCACGTCGGTTTCATCCGTTACCTTGTCACCTTCTCTATAGAGAAGTCTTAGAAGAATCCATTTCTCTACATATCTAACAAGTTAGATGCTCTTTAATAATTAAGTTAGTCATTTGACAAACCCAGAACTGATACATACCTACTTAAAGTCGTGGGATATTGCTTTTCAAATCTTGAACATTTTTTCTTTGTAGCTATTACTATTTGATTGTTATATCAAATGAGATACTTCCTCTTGTGTAAGCAGCTTTATAAGGAATAGTCCCGTGCCAAAGATACGATGGAAACAATATAAACATTCCAACTTTTGGCTTTATTAATTTGATCTCTTTTTCTCCGCCAAAGTGAGGTAATTTATAGCCTGAACGATTGAATTCGATCCATCCAGCATTTGATTTGTTTTTTTCAACTTTTGGTTCATCTAAATAATAAACACCGCTTAACCATCCATTATTGTGGATATGATTTGACTGGAAATCTCCTGGCTCTAAAAAATTTACCCAGCAATTATCAATAGATGCTTGATCAATTTGTTTTCTTAAAAAAGGGTGATCAAAATCTACTGGTAAATCTTTTATATAAATTTCTATAGCTTGAGATAACATTCTATGAAATTGTGAAATGAAGGGATTGCTCATATCTTCAAATAATGCTCTTATCACAGTACCCCCTCTAATTGCCCATCCAATTTGATTTTCTTCAGTTTTTCTACGAGGATCTACCAATAATGAATTTCTGAATTTCTTATTAAATTCAAAAATGTCTTCTTTGATTAGGTTTTGGCTATAAATTTTTTTGACTAGTTTTGGAAAGTTAATTAATTTGTTAAATTCATCGAATTTATTGACTCCTCTTAACGCAATAGTTTTGTACGCTAATGCTCTCGTATCACTTTGATTTTTTTCAAGAAATTTGTCGATTAGAATTAAAGCATTTTGAGGCTTTTTTTCTTTTAGATATAAACTCGCAAACCCCATATACATATCTAAATCAGGCTTTAAAAGCTGGGCTTTCGTGAAACTATTTTTTGCTTCTTTTAATTTGTTATTTAATTCTAATATTGAGCCCAGAATTAAATAATTATCTGGGGAATCAGAATTAATTTCAATTGCTTTACGAGTGTATAATTCTGCTTCTTCTAATTTGCCAAGATCTCTCAATATAATTCCCAGATTTAAATGCGCCTGTGCGTAATCAGGTTTAATTTCAATTGATTTACGGTATGACAATTCTGCTTCTTGTAATTTGCTAATATCTTTTAATAAATTTCCCAGATTTAAATGAGCATCTGTGTAATCAGGTTTAATTTCAATTGCTTTGCGATATAACACTTCTGCTTCTTGTAATTTACCAATAGCTTGTAACAAATTTGCCAGATTGTAATGAGCATCTGCGAAATCAGGTTTAATTTCAATTGCTTTGCGATATAACACTTCTGCTTTTTTTGATTTACCTTGACCTTGTGAAATTGCTCCATAATTTGAATAAACTCTGGGTTCATTGAATCCTTGATCTATGAAATATTGATAATATTTTGCTGCTTCTAAAGTATTTCCTTGTGAATGAAACCTAAATGCTTGATCGATTATTTGTTCTTTAGAGGGTTTAGAACGCGTATTTGTATTAATAGTAATATTGGTTTTGATTTCTCCTAAAGCAAATGGAACTGGGAATGGTTTCACCTCAGTAATTTTATTTTTTCGTCGCTCTTCTTTCTCCGAACCTTTCGTTTTTTTTCTATCCATAGATTTCAATTGTTTTACTACTAATACTAATCTTTGTTTACTCTATCTTAAATGAGTTCTGAACTGATACAACGAAAATAAAAATTAGCTTTTTATATTATTTCTCTACCTAGAGACATACATAAGTAGTAGAAAAGAATCAAACCGAAATTGATGTAATATGATTTATATAATCTCCAAATCAATGTCTAAATCACCAATATAAACGGAGAAAAACTATTGAGTGTGATCCAAGCATACGTCTACTGCTGAAGGATAACTTGATTTATATGTTTTGATATGGCGTCTTATCTCGGTCTCTATGGAGAAATCTAAGAAAGATGGTTTTCTCTACAAAATCAATTACTTTTATGTGCTGATAGTGGTTAAATCTCCGTTTTAGAAATTCAGAACTGATATATACCTGAAAAAGTTAATGGGAATTTCTTTTCTAATTATGCACAGTTTGGGAAGCTTATTTGTTTCTTATCTTCTTGACTTGAAAAAGATAGGATAATATCTCTAAGAAATTAATTAGCAAAACAGATCCATCCAGTAATGATATATTTTGAACCTTCTCTTAAAATGTTACCTCTATGTGCGTGAGTCCATTCAGCAGGCCATATTAAAGTTAGTCCTTTTCTTGGTTGTATTTCAAGATCATAATGACTGAAATATGTTGAACCACCTTCTTCAACATCATTTAAGTAGGTCATAAAAGCAAAAATACGGTGAGAACTATCTATGCTTGTTCGCTCAGTATGTATTGCCTTGAAATGTTGGCCAGGTTTATATCTTTGAAGATTGAAGGAACTAATTTCTAATTTTTGAGCTAAATTTTTTAAAAAAGGCCATTCGTCTATATAGTTTTTATAGCATATAAAAAGTTCTTCAAAATAAGCCTTAAATGCTTCATTACCAGGTAGAATAATTTCTTTTGGTTGAATCAAAATATCACTACTATCTTTGATATTAGGATTAATCCCACTCACTGTGATTCCTTTTTTTTGTTTGGCTAAATTGAGTTCAAAATAGCTAATAAGATCGTCACATATAGATAATGATTCTAGGGTCCAAGATCCAATAAAATGAGGATTAAGATTATTTGTTTTTATGAAATTTTTTTTCATTTAATTAATGATAATATTAGAGTTTTTATAATTGAAATTAATGGACCCATATGCTTCTCTAATCTTCAATATACCCTCCTTCAACTTACCAGTCTTCAAAAGTATAGTACCTATGCCTGCTTTTGCTTCATCAAAGTTGTTATCAAGATTAAACGCATCTTCGTAGGATAAAATAGCTTCTTTTAAATTTCCAAGATCTTTCAATATGGTTCCCAGATTGGAATGAGCCTCTATGAAATCAGGATTAAGTTCAATTGCTTTACGAGTAGATAATTCTGCTTCTTTTAAGTTTCCAAGATCTCTCAATATGTTGCCCAGATTTGAATGAGCTTCTGCGAGATTAGGATTAAGTTCAATTGCTTTACGAGTGGATAATTCTGCTTCTTTTAATTTGCCAAGATTACTCACTATGCTTCCCAGATTTAAATGTGCTTTTGGCTCATTAGGATTAAGTTCAATTGCTTTACGAGTAGATAATTCTGCTTCTTTTAATTTGCCAAGATCTCTCAATATACTTCCTAGATTAGAATGAGCATTAGCAAAATCAGGATTAAGTTCAATTGCTTTACGATATGACAATTCTGCTTCATGTAGTTTGCACATATTTTGCAGCGTATTACCTAGATTGTAATGCGCCACTGCGAAATTAGGATTCAGTTCAATTGCTTTGCGTTGGTAGAATTCTGCTTCTTTTAAATTTCCAAGATCTTTCAATATGGTTCCCAGATTGGAATGAGCTTCTATGAAATCAGGATTAAGTTCAATTGCTTTACGAGTAGATAATTCTGCTTCTTTTAAATTTCCAAGATCTTTCAATATGGTTCCCAGATTGTAATGAGCATCTATGAAATCAGGATTAAGTTCAATTGCTTTACGAGTAGATAATTCTGCTTCTTTTAAATTTCCAAGTGCTTGTAATATGGTTCCCAGATTGTAATGAGCATCTATGAAATCAGGATTAAGTTCAATTGCTTTGCGGTATGATAATTCTGCTTCTTTTAAATTTCCAAGTGCTTGTAATATGGTTCCATAATTAGAAAAAACTCTGTGATCTTTGAAACCTTGATTTATGAAATATTGATAATATTTTGCTGCTTCTGGAATATTTCCTTGTGAATGAAAACTCAATGCTTTATTGATGATTTGTTCTTTAGAGGGTGTAGAACGCGTATTTGTATTAATAGTAATATTGGTTTTGATTTCTCCTAAAGCAAATGGAACTGGGAATGGTTTCACCTCAGTAATTTTCTTTTTTTCTTCTCTTTCTTGACTAGAATTATCCATTTTCTGTCTTTTGATTCTTTCCATTTTACTACTAATTTCAATACTTATTAATTTTTTCTGAAATCATTTATTACTTATAGAGCAAGATTAACTAATACTTGCAATATACTTTATACGATTATTAATAAAATCAACTCATGGAATAGTACTTATCCTGGTTCATCGCTGAACTTTGTCAGTTTGTCACGGGTTTGTCACGATAAAAAAATCCCTGAGAACCCAGTTATATCATCTTTCTTTTGGGTAGTTACTATTGAGTGCGAGTATTAATGACTACTACAAGGTAGTTATAGAGTAAAAGTTGTAGTCCACGTGAGTCTAAAGTAAAATTTATAAACCTGTTTCCAATGGTGTTGAGAGACGTGTTTTACGTGAGTTTTACGTGACCTTTTGTCACCTTTTCTGTAAAGACATCCTAGAAAGAGTATTTTCTCTACACTTGTGATTAATTTTTCAAGGTTTAGTTACTCAAATTTATTTACGACTTCTCTACATATTTACAACGTTTTGATATCAATCAAGTACCTTGTTCATACGGAGATCCTGTATTAATTAGGATTGCTTTCTTTGAGAATATTTTAGTACAGATATGCTATTTCTTGGCTTTGGGGTCGTCAGGTGATCAGAGGAAAAATCAGCAAGATTTGCCTATGTTATAGGCATTCCTATTCTAGTCTGTATGCAGTGATGAATGAATTACGTCTAAGAATCTATAAGGAGATAATTAATGACTCTCCAGATGGAAGAACTTCTGTATTTAATAAAATTTGTGGTGTTACCATTTTTATTTCGATTTTTTTCGCAGTTATTGTTACTGAAAACTCAATTGATTATCAATTTGGTGATCAGATAGATCTTTTGGATTGGATTATTGGTGGTTTATTTTGCGTTGAATATTTTTGTCGCTTATGGGTCGCACCACTTGAAAAGAAATTTGGAAAAGGTTGGAGAGGTGTTTTGCGTTATATGGTCTCACCAATGGCAATTATTGATGTCATTGCAATCGTCCCATCTTTTATAGGTGTTCGTGCTGAATTGAAAATTCTAAGGATTATTCGTCTTTTAAGAATATTGAAAATTGGAAGAAGTGAAAAGTTTAAGCAAAGTATCTATCACTTTAATTACGCACTTCGATCAAAGAGTCAAGAATTACAAATCTCGATTTTTTATACAGTTTTACTTTTGTTGATCAGTAGCACTTTTATGTATCTTGCTGAATCTTCTATTCAACCAGAATTGTTAGGATCAATTCCAAGATGTCTTTGGTGGTCAATTACAACTGTCAGTGCTGTTGGATATGGAGATTCGATACCAGTTACAGCAGTTGGAAAAACAATTGCATCGATAACTTCTCTTATGGGCATTGCTGCAATAGCAATACCTACTGGAATACTTGCATCTGGATTCAGTGAATCTATTGGGATAGAAGATAAAAATAAAAACGTATCTAATGACAATGAGTTGGATACGAATATTTAAAAAAAAATGATATTCAAATCAAAGAACGGAAAATTTTTTTCCAAAGAAGAAGCAATAGATTTAATGGTGTCATTGACTGTAACTGACGCTAATTCAGAAAAGAAGTGGAGAGGTTTCTATAACTCTTTATCGCAGACAGAATTGCATTGTGAGTGGGATGAGTATTGGACAACTTGAGTACCCACAGTTCAGTATCAACCAAATCCACCCATATTAGTGAATAACGCTTTTTTCTAGTACTAAATCGACTAATTGTTTTTCTATTGAGTTTAGAAATTTTTCTACACCAACTAGCTCTTTATGTTTTTTAGTAGTTTTAGCTCTTTATCTATATTTTTTAGCTTTATCGCAGTCATATCTATTTGTTTGATTTCTAGGATTGTACTTTTATCGATTAGTTCTCCTAGAGAGACTGGAGTGAGCATAGAAGATAGGTATTTAACTTTTGAACTCATACTTTTGTCTCAATTTCTTTTTTAATTGAGCTGGATACTCTCTCCAAAACCTCTTGCCAATTATTTCGCTCTTTTTGTCGGAATAATCTCATTGATGGGTACCAAAATGTATTTTCTCCTTGAAGTCCCCATATCCATCCTGGAACATAGTGAAGAAGTAACCAGGTAGATTTTCCCATCCCTCCAGCTAAATGAGCTATGGAAGTATCACTGGTAATGATTAAATCACAATTTTCAATAATGCCAGCAATTTCAAGGAAATCCCATGTGTTATTAATTTGTGGTTGGCATTCAACAAACTTATTTTTAAATGAACAATGATCTAATTGCTCTGAACCAAATGCTTTTTGTAGTGATAGAAAATTGAAATTATTATTTCTAGCAATAGTAGAGAAAGTTTCTAAAGGTAGTGAGCGTCCCTTTAGAGCTTGCTTTTCGGCATTTGGATTTCCTTGCCAATTAATACCTATAATTGGTCTTCTTTCATTAGAAAGAATGTTTTCCCATTTTTTGACGAATTCAACAGATGGAAAAATATACGGATCATTAATGATTGGATTGTCTGGTCTTACTTGTAAATATCGCGGTAAAGATAAGAGTGGAATCCATGTCCCTTCTGAAACTTTTATAGTTTGTTCAGGAGTTAATGGATTTGTTTCAATGCCTGATGATTTAATTAAAGTATGTAGTTCTTCCTGAGCACAAAAAGAAACATCTAGACCTTGACTTCTTAGATAAGGAATATAACGCATATTTTGCAAAGTATCGCCTAAACCTTGTTCACTAATGACTAAAAGTTTTTCTCCTTTTTTTAATTTTTTATGCTCGATTCGTTTTAGGTTTGTATTACCGTGAGTACAAGCAGGCTGCTCTGTTTTGAATCTAAATTCATAGTTTTCTAAACCATTTTTATAGTCACCTTGAAGTAGTTCAAGTAATGAAAGATTCCAAAATGCGTCTGCGTAATCAGGTTTGATTTCAATTGCTTTGCGATATGACAATTCAGCTTCTTTGAATTTGCCAAGATCGATCAATATGATTCCGAGATTGTAATGTGCCTCTGCAAAATCAGGTTTAAGTTCAATTGCTTTGCGGTATGACAATTCAGCTTCTAGTAATTTGGCAAGATCTTTCAATACGTTGCCTAGATTGGAATGTGCCATTGCGAAATCAGGTTTGATTTCAATAGCTTTGCGATATGACAATTCAGCTTCTTGTGATTTGCCAAGATCGCTCAATATGATTCCGAGATTGTAATGTGCCTCTGCAAAATCAGGTTTAAGTTCAATAGCCTTGCGATATGACAATTTTGCTTCTAGTAATTTGCCAAGATCTTTCAATATTTTTCCAAGATTGTAATGTGCCTCTGAGAAATCAGGTTGGATTTCAATAGCTTTACGTAGTGATAATTCAGCTTCTAGTAATTTGCCAAGATCTTTCAATACGTTGCCTAGATTGGAATGTGCCATTGCGAAATCAGGTTTGATTTCAATAGCTTTACGTAGTGATAATTCAGCTTCTTGTAATTTGCCAAGATCTTTCAATACGTTGCCTAGATTGGAATGTGCCATTGCGAAATCAGGATTAAGTTCAATAGCTTTGCGAGTAGATAATTCAGCTTCTTGTAATTTGCCAAGATCTTTCAATACGTTGCCTAGATTGTAATTCGCTGCTAAGAAATCAGGTTTGATTTCAATTGCTTTGCGGTATGACAATTCAGCTTCTTGTAATTTGGCAAGATCTTTCAATACGTTGCCTAGATTGGAATGTGCCATTGCGAAATCAGGTTTGATTTCAATAGCTTTGCGATATGACAATTCAGCTTCTTGTAATTTGCCAAGATCGCTCAATATGATTCCAAGATTGTAATGTGCCTCTGAGAAATCAGGTTTGATTTCAATTGTTTTATGGTATGACAATTTTGCTTCTTGTAATTTGCCAAGATCTTTCAATAAGCTTCCGAGATTGTAATGTGCCATTGCGAAATCAGGTTTGATTTCAATTGTTTTATGGTATGACAATTTTGCTTCTTTTAATTTGCCAAGATCTTTCAATACGTTTCCCAGATTGTAATTCGCCTCTGCGAAATCAGGTTTGATTTCAATTGCTTTGCGAATATATAATTCTGCTTCTTGTAATTTGCCAAGATCTTTCAATATGTTTCCGAAATTAGCAAAAACTCTGTGATCTTTGAAACCTTGATTTATGAAATCTTGATATAGTTTTGCTGCTTCTGGAATATTGCCTTGCGAATGAAATTTAAATGCTTGATTAATTATTTGTTCTTTAGAAGGTTTAGAAGGCGTATTTATATTAATAGTAATATTTCCTTGATTCTCTGTTAAATGAAATGGAACTGGGAATATTTGGACTTTAGGGATCTTCTTGTTTTCTTTCTTTTCTTTCTGAGGCTTCTTCATTTGTTCCTTCTTCACTTTCATTTCAAATATTTTACGCCTAGTTTTAATGCAGTCTGTTTGAAATCATTTTTTGTTCTTATTGAGTGAGAAAAAAATAGTTCTTTGTATTATTTTTCTAAGTTGTGAAGATATGATCAGGGTACAACATTACCAAACGGAAACAGAATGTAATATGATTTAAGTGATTAACGCAATTTCTATATTAATGTCTAAAACGGAAATATAAAAGTGCAAATATGTCTTCTATGAGTTTCACACACGTTTCATAGGAGAATTGAGGGGGAATTGTTTGAGTGAGGCAATAGAATTATAGAGAATATTTTGTGTAGAAACTATTGAATGGGAGTAAAATACTAGGATAAAACCTAGTCATAGACTGAATACTTCATTTTCAGGTGGGTTTCAATTGGGAAATAACTACTTACTTGTAGTGGCTTAGTAGTGGGAATTTTCACAGGAGTTTCATTTGTCACCTTGCCACCTTCTATATAGAGAAGTCGTAGAAGAATTTATTTCTCTACACATCTCATAAATTAGATGCTCTTTGAGGATTCAGTTAGTCATTTAAGAAACTCAGCACTGATACATTTCCTTGAAAGTGTGCAAATGTTTTTCTTCAAACTTTGCCTAGTTTTGTGAGCTTGTTTTAGGAGGTTATATCTTGATATTTATCCATTTGAGTAAGGATCTCAATAGCAGGTTTAAGCATATCTTTGTAGTTCTTCCATCCACCAATTGATTTTGAATTGATTGGGGAACGAACCTGAACACTGCTTGCTGTAGATACTGAGCGTGGATTGAGATGAGGTGATAGATATTTATCGTGCCACTCCCAACCTAACCAAGAGATCAAAGATTGAATTTCTTTATTAGTATCTGACACTAATGAGTCGTAATTTAAGTCATATATTTGAGATCGGAATCTATTCTTGTATTCTGTCATTATATTTTCTTGATCTAGATAAACTCTTGCGCAATCAACTAAAGAAGAGGAATATTCATTTCCTCTATCAAAATGTGCTCGGTAAATTGAAAGAATATTATCTAAAGGATTTCTAAAACAATGAATTATTTTTGCGTTTGGTATCTTCTTAGCAATAATGCCTGTGTATTGATAATTAAATAGGTTTTTATTAGTTGTTATAAGCAATTCAGTCTTATTATTTACTTTTTTCCAATACAATTCGGCAAGATTTATTTCTTGTTTAGATTTCTTACTCTCAACGAATGATTCCTCTAGAATATTAATCTCACCTAGATCATATAAATCATCTCTCATACTAAGCACTGATTCCAATAATGTTGAACCACTTCTAAACATACCTACAATAAAAATACTCTCAGGTGGATTTGCTTGTTCTTCTTGATTAATTCCTTTTTTATTAGATTCAATAAGTAATATTTTTGATTTATTAAATATCATCTCGGGTTGAGATGGTTTAATATCAAGTTTTAATTTATTTGCCAATTTAAGGTATCTAGAACTTTCTTCATAATTTTTCTCCTTATGAAGAATATTTGCTCTTGCGAAGTAAATATCAATTTGCTCTACTTGTGATTTGTTATTTAAGATATTTTCAGAAAAGAGTTGGTTCTTCCAAATATCATTATTACTATTAGAGTATTTCAAACCAGATAGATTAAAATATGCTTTTTCTAACTTGGGATTAATTTCAATTGCTTTTCGGTATGACAATTCTGATTCTTGTAATTTGCCAAGATCTCTCAATATACTTCCCAGATTAGAATGAGCCATTGCGAAATCAGGATTAAGTTCAATTGCTTTGCGAGTAGATAATTCAGCTTCTTGTAATTTACCAAGATCACTAAATATCGTTCCTAGATTTAAATGCGCTTTTGGCTCATTAGGATTAAGTTCAATTGCTTTGCGAGTAGATAATTCTGCTTCTTGTAAGTTGCCAAGCTTAATCAATATGCTGCCGAGATTGGAATGTGCCTCTGCGAAATCAGGATTAAGTTCAATTGCCTTGCGAGTAGATAATTCAGCTTCTTGTAATTTACTAAGATCACTAAATATCGTTCCTAGATTTAAATGTGCTTTTGGCTCATTAGGATTAAGTTCAATAGCTTTGCGAGTAGATAATTCAGCTTCTTGTAATTTGCCAAGATCTTTCAAAATATTACCCAGATTGTTATATGCCTCCGCGAGATCAGGATTAAGTTCAATTGCCCTGCTAAAAGATATTTCTGCTTCTTGTAACTTGCCCAGATTTTTTAGCGTATTACCTAGGTTGTAATACGCCTCAGCGAAATCAGGTTTAATTTCAATTGCTTTGCGGTATGAGAATTCTGCTTCTTTTAACTTGCTAATATCTTTCAATGTGCTTCCCAGATTGTAATGCGCCTCAGCGAAATCAGGTTTAATTTCAATAGCTTTGCGTAGTGATAATTCAGCTTCTTGTAATTTGCCAAGATCCCTCAATATGCTTCCCAGATTGGAATGTGCTTCTTCGAAATTAGGATTTAGTGTAATTGCCTTGCGAGTGTATAATTCTGCTTCTTGTAATTTGCCAAGATTTTTTAAAATGATTCCATAATTAGAAAAAACTCTGTCATCACTCAACCCTTGATCAATAAAATCTTGATAATATCTTACCGCCTCTTTAATATTTCCTTGTGAATGAAATTTAAATGCTTGATTAATTATTTGTTCTTTAGAAATTTTTTTAGGAGTATTAGTGATAATAGTAATATTTTCTTGATTTTCTCTTAAAGTAAATGGAACTGGAAATGTAATTACTTTATAGACTATCTTTTTCTCTTGATCTTTGTCACCAGATTCTTCCATCTATACTATTATATTTTTTGATACTAGTCATTTTACTACTAATACTGAAATCATTCTTGTTTCATTTTTAGTCCCATAAACTAGCAGTTTCTTGGAATAATTGCGTCAGATATCTCTATATTAATGTAGTTTTTGAGAAGTTTTTAGTTCATAATCGTCTCTTATGAGTTTTACTTAGGATTTCAACAATATCAAAGAGTATGATTTCTTCATTTATCAAAAGGGATCCTGAAATTAGTATTTTTAGAGGTTCTATTGAGTGGGAACCATTGGCTACATAATGTAGTTGTATTTTAGATTAGAATATTTTTATATACTCTAGCAATTTTGTCTGGTTTTGAATCCTTGACTTGAAATCCAATGCACTCATACTTTTTCTTTCATTTCCTTTTTTAGTTTATTTGAGACATTTTCCATAACTTCTTGCCAATTATGTCGTTCGTTTTGCCGAAATAATCTCATTGATGGATACCAAAATGTATTGTCCCCTTTCAGTCCCCATCTCCAGTCAGGTAAATGATTTAGGAGTAACCAGGTTGGTTTACCCATTCCTCCAGCTAGGTGAGCAATTGAAGTGTCAGAAGTAATAATTAAATCACAGTTTTCCATAATGGCAGCATTTTCCAGAAAATCCCAAGTGGCATCAATTTTAGCTTGGCATTCAACAAACTTATTTTTAAATGAGCAATGATGGAATTGCTCTGAACCAAATCCTTTTTGTAGTGATAAAAATTTGAAGTTATTATTTCTCGTAAGACTAGAGAAGGTTTCTAGAGGTAATGAGCGCCCTATGTGATCAGTCTTTTCTGCATTTGGATTTCCTTGCCAATTAATAGCTACGATTGGTCTTTTTTCTTGGGAGAGTATGTTTTTCCATTTCTTTTTTAGTTCATTAGTTGAAAAGATATATGGGTTTGAAATGATTGGATTATTCGGACTTACTTGTAGATATCTAGGTAAAGATAATAGTGGGATCCATTGACCCTCTGAAACTTCGCTTGCCTCCTCTGGAGTTAATGGATGTTGATCAATACCAGAGGATTTGATTAATGAATGTAGTTTTGTTTGAGCACAAAAAGAAATTTTTAGGCCTTGATTTCTAATGTAAGGAATATATCTCATGAATTGAAGGGTATCTCCTAAACCTTGCTCAGTGATGACTAATAGCTTTTCTCCTTTTTGTGATTTTTTATGCTCGATTCGTTTGAGTTTTGTAATACCGTGACTAATAATAGGCTTCTTTCTTTTGAATCTAAATTCATAGTTCTCTAAACCATTTTTATAGTCACCTTGAAGTAGTTCAAGTAATGAAAGATTCCAAAATGCGTCTGCGAAATTAGTATTAATTTCAATTGCTTTGAGAGTTGCTATTTCTGCTTCTTTTAGCTTTCCCATATCTTTTAATATGCCTCCAAGATTATAATGAGCCTCTGCAAAATTAGGATTAATTTCAATAGCTTTGCGTTGTGAAATTTCTGCTTCTTGTAATTTGCCGAGATCCATCAATATGTTTCCTAGATTGGAATGAGCTTTAGCGAAATCAGGATTTATTTCAATTGCTCTGCGTTGTGAAATTTCTGCTTCTTGTAATTTGCCAAGATCTCTCAATATGTTTCCTAGATTGGAATGAGCATCAGCGAAATTGGGCTTTAGTTTAATTGCTCTGCGTTGTGAAATTTCTGCTTCTTGTAAGTTACCAATATGATTCAATAAATTTCCTAAATTGTAATGAGCCTCTGCGAAATCAGGTTTCAGTTTAATTGCTCTGCGAGTATTTAGTTCAGCTTCTTTTAATTTGCCTATATTTTTCAATAATACGCCATAATTGGAAAATACTCTGTAATCAATGATTCCTTGTTGAATACAATTTTGATAATATTGTTCTGCTTTTGAAATGTTTCCTTGAGAATGAAGCTTAAATGCTTGATTGACTATTTCCTCTTTAAAATGTTGAGAAGGCGTATTTGTATTTATAGTATGATTTCCTTGATTGACTTTTAAAGCAAATGGAACTGGGAATATTTTTACTTCAGAAACCTTTTTGATTTTATTAGATTCATCCATCTATACTAATTATTCTCTTAAATATTTTACTTTACTTTTCATACTAAACCTATTCTACTTTTTTCATAATTATTTTTGCTCTTTTTAGCGGGACAAGAAAATAAGTTCTTAATATGTTTCTCCACATAGAGATGTAGGAAAAGGGGGCAAAATCATATCACCGAAACAGGATTGAATATGATTTAGGCAATCTCTATATCAATGTCTAACACGGAAATAAAAAATGGGTAAATATGTCTCCAAAGTATTTCACACATGTTTCATACGGAAATTGAGGAAAAAATTTGTTGTGTCAGGGACAGTAATTATAGGTAACATATTATTTAGGAACTACTGAGTGTAAGTCAACATCTACTGAATAGTAGTTATTATTTAATAAAGAGAGTTTTAGACTCGATAGTTTGTTACAGATTTGTTTTGTGACCTTGTTAGCGTCTCTACAGAAAAATCGTAGAAAGATTGTTTTCTCTAAACAATCAAATCTTTCTATCTTTTGGAAGTTTTAAATATTTGTTGAAGAAACTCTGACCTGCTTCATCGATTTGAAGGTATTGAGATGTTTCTTTTATGTTTTGCTCAGTTCGATAAGTTTGTTTGTTTGCTTCTTATCTTTTGCTACATACTTTTGATGAAGAGGGATTAAAGTTTTGAATTGGAGGTTTGCTTGGAAAGAATGTCCCTTTTAAAATGCTTGAAGAATTTGGGTTCTTTTATTTGCTCATTAGTAATTTTACTGACGCTTGTATCTTTTATTTTTTGTGCATATGCGATCCAGTTTCTCATTATAAGAAAGTCATTTAAATTAAATCCATCTATACTTTTGCTCAATTCTCCCCAATTCTTATTATCTTGATCTATTTCTTTTTCGATGGCTCTCCAACTTTCATTGTAGTTCATTGGCTGATCACCCGAGGTTGCTATCTCTTTATATTGAGGGAATTCTAGTGGATATTCAGAACAACCTCTTTTGACTTTAGATAGTAAATCAATTCTAATATTATTTTGAATGTGAATATTTAACTTTTTAGAGATTTTGAATGCTTCAGTTAGACTTGAACAATATATAAGTCCTTTATAAAATCCTGAGATATTAGGTCGGAGTTCGATAATAGATTTTCTAGTATTATTATTTTTAAGTTTTAACTGATTGAAAACTAAGAATAGTTTAATTAATTCAATGATTGAATCTACTTCAACTTGAACCTTATAACAACTAAAGCAAAATTCAGGAATTATTTTATGTTGATTGAAGATTAGTTTGTGTCTATTACAATTTAAATTCACTTCATTTTTCTTATATATTTGTGATAAATTTATTTCTAATTTTAAATTATATTTTTTATAAATAATAAGTCCATCTTTATAAATTCTTATCGCTTCATTATCAGTTATAAGAAAATTCTCTTTATGAATCAGATTGATTTCTTTGAATTCTTCATTTATTCTATATAATAAGTTTGACTCAATCTTTTTTGGTTTGTATATAGTGAGTAAATTTATTAAATTATGCTTAATAGATTCGTTTTTAGGATTTAATTTCAATGCTTTATGTATAGATTTTTCTGCTTCTTCTAGTTTTCTATAGTCAACTAATATGTTTCCCAGATTAGAATGAGCCTCTGCGTAATTGGGATTATATTCAATTGCTTTGCGAATAGATAATTCTGCTTCTTTTAATTTGCCAAGATCTTTTAATAAAACTCCGAGATTGGAATGTGCTTCTGCGCAATCAGATTTGATTTCAATTGCTTTGCGGTATGATAATTCTGCTTCTTTTAACTTTCCAAAATCTCTAAATATGTTTCCCAGATTGGAATAAGCTTCTGCGCAATTAGGATTAATTGCAATTGCTTTTTGATATGATAATTCTGCTTCTTTTAACTTTCCAAAATCTCTAAATATGTTTCCCAGATTGGAATAAGCTTCTGCGCAATTAGGATTAATTTCAATTGCTTTGCGGTATAATAATTCTGCTTCTTTTAGTTTGCTAAGACCTTTCAATATGCTTCCATAATTAGAAAAAACTATGTGATTTTTGAAACCTTGATTTATGAAATATTGATAATATCTTGCTGCTTCTAGAATATTCCCTTGTGAATGTAACTTAAATGCTTTGTTGATTATTTGCTCTTTAGTTATTTTAGATGAAGTATGGGTAGGAATACTAATATTTTCTTTGATTTCTCCTAAAGCAATCGGAACTGAGAATGTTTTAATTTCAGTGATTTTATTTTTTAGTTGGTCTTCTTTGTCCGAACCGTTCATTTTGCTTTTCTATCCTTAGATTTGAATTATTTTACTACTAATACTAATCTTTGTTTGCGCTATCTTAAATGTGTTCTGAACTTATACAACGAAAATAAAAAGTATTTTTTTCTATGATTGACATAATCTCTAAATCAAAATATAAACCGAGAAAAACTATTGAGTGTGATTGAAGCATACGTCTACTTCTGAAGGATAACTTGATGTATATGTTTTCATGTAGCGTCTTATCTCGTTCTCTATGGAGAAATTCAAGAAAGATTGTTTGTTCTACAAAATCAAATATTTTTATGATCTGGTATTGGTTAAAGGCCATTTTAAAAAACCCATAACTGATATATAACTAAGAAAGTTAATTGAAATTTCTTTTTAAATTATGCACAGTTTTGGAAGCTAGTATTATGAGGCTATGTCTTGATATTTAACAGTTTGAGTAAGGATTTCAATAGCAGGTTGTAGCATATCTTTGTAGTTCATCCATCCATAAATTGATTTTGAATTGATTGGGGATCGGACTTGAACACTACTTGCTGTTGAAACTGATCGTGGATTGAGATGTGGTGATAGATATGAATCATCCCATTCCCAATCTAACCAGGAGATTAATGATTTGATTTCTTGGTTAGGATTTTTCACTAATAAGTCGTAATTTAAGTCGTATATCTTTGATTGAAATCTATTTTTGTACTTAGTCATTATTTTTTCTTGATCTAAATAAACTTTTGCTGAATCAACTAAGGAAGAAGAATATTCATTTCCTTTAGCAAAATGTGCTCGGTGTATTGAAAGAATATTATCTAAAGGATTTCTATAACAGTGAATAATTTTTGCGTTTGGTATTCTCTTGGCAATAATACCTGCGTATAGATAATTATATAAGTTTTTATCAGTTGTTTTATTGGAACGTTTATTTAGATGTTTGATTTTATTCCAATATAACTCAGCAAGTGTTAACTGTTGATCAACTTTCCTGCTTTCTATAAATGCTTCTTCGAGGTTATGACTCTCTCCCAAATCTTCAACTTTATTATTAATAGTAAGAATTGATTCTAATAACGTGGAACCACTTCTTGGCATTCCTACAATGAAAATGCACTCTGGTGATTCTGTATATTTTTTTTGATTAACTTCTTTTTTATCTGAATCAATAAGTAATTTTCTAGATTTATTTAATAAATGATTTGCGTTAGAGGGTGTAAGAGTAAGTTTTATTTTATTTGCTAATTTTATATATGCAGCACTTTCCTTATAATTTTGTTTCCTATGAAGAATGTTTGCTCTTGCGAAATAAATATCGACTATATCTTTTTGTAATTTGTTTTTTGAGATACTTTCGGAAAATAGTTTGTCTTGCCATATCTTGCTATTATTTGAGTATTTTAGATGAGATAGAGAAACATATGCCTTTGAGAAATGAGGATTGATTTCAATTGCTTTTCTAGTAGATATTTCTGCTTCTTGAAGTTTTCCAAGATCTATCAATATGGTTCCTAGATTATAATGTGCGTCAGCGTAATCAGGATTGATCTCAATTGCTTTTCTAGTAGATATTTCTGCTTCTTTTAAGTTACCAATACTTCTTAATATACTTCCTAAATTGCAATGTGCAACAGCATAATTAGGATTGATTTCAAGTGCTTTGCTAGTAAATAGTTCTGCTTTTTGCAATTTGCCAAGATCACTCAATATACTTCCCAGATTTGAATAAGCCTGTGTGTAATCAGATTTTAGTTCAATTGCTTTTCGGTATGACAATTCTGCTTCTTGTAATTTGTCAAGATCTCTCAATATATTTCCCAAATTGTAATTTGCTTCTGCAAAATTAGGATTAATTTCAATTGCTTTGCGAAGTGATAATTCTGCTTCTTGTAATTTCCCAAGATCTCTCAATATGTTTCCTAGATTAGAATGTGCGTCAGCAAAAGTAGGGTTTAGTTCAATCGCTTTGCGGTATAAGATTTCTGCTTCTTGTAATTTTCCCTGATCTTTAAGTATTACTCCATAATTAGAAAAGATCCTGTGATCTTTAAATCCTTGATCGACAAAATATCGATAAGTTTTTTCTGCTTCTCGCATGTTTCCTTGTGAATGAAACTTAAATGCTTGATTAATTATTTGTTTTTGAAAAGGCTTATCAAAGCTATTCGTATCAATAGTGATATTTTCTTTAATTTTTTTTAATGGAAATGGAACTGAAAATGTTGTCACTTTAGGTATTTTCTTTTTTGCTTGTTCTTTTGTATGAGCACCCTCCATTCCTTTTGTTCTACCTTTTAGTAACAAGTATTTTACTACTACCACTAATTCTTTTTAGCTCTTTCTGAAATCATTTGTGAACTTATAGAGAGACAATAAAAACGAGATATGTGTATTAATTGTCAAAGCAGGGAAGTAGGACAAATGGAAAAGATTACCAAGTCGATTCAGGATGTAATATTATTGTCGGAGTTTCTAAAATTAATATCTAAATCAGAAATATAAAAGATTAAAATTGTCTTCTATACGTTTCCCAAGAGAATGAGAAAAAAATTGGTTCTTTGAGTCAATAAGATTAAAAGGGATAGTTTGTCTATAAATAGTAGATATAATCAAAAAAATAGTTTTTCTCACAGGTTCATCTTGCTGTATTAGTTGACGTTATGATTGAGTTTTCAAATAAATGTTCAAACAACTAAACCTAGATTGTTTTCAATTAAATCAACAATCATATGTCCAATGAATATATGAATTTCTTGGATTCTAGCGGTAGAAGATGAAGGGATAATAATTTTTTTAGATAAAAGGTTGGCGGCGCTTCCTCCATCTTTACCTAGTAATCCAATAGATTCGATACCCATACTTTTAGCAGTTAATATTGCTTTTGTTATATTTAGGCTATTCCCAGAAGTTGAGATAACAATCAAAAGGTCTCCACTTTTCCCTAATGCCTCTAACTGTCGAGAAAAAATATTATCAAAACTATAATCATTAGATATAGCGGTCAGTACGGAAGTATCAGTCGAAAGAGAAATTGATTTAAGTGCCTGTCTATCAGAAATAAATCTACAAACAAGATCTGCTGCAAGATGCTGACTATCTGCTGCACTCCCTCCATTCCCACACCAAAATATCGTCCCTCCTCTTTTAAGTGAATCTGCTGCTGTACTGGCAAATAATTGAGTACCGGAGATAATTAATTCCTGATTGTTAGCTATCAGCTCAGTATGATCTCTCAATTGATTTGATAATATTTCATTTTGAGAGATACTCTCTTTCATTTTTAGAATAAGAATTAAATTTGTATAACATACATTATTTTATATCCAAAAGTAAAGATAGAAATAATAAATTTAATCATTTTACAGTCAAGAAAGTATTGGTTTAAAAATTTAGATTATATAAAATTTTATTTAAAAAATCATTTAACACTAAAGGATGTTAATTTTTAAAGGAATGGCTTATTAGCTAGTTTATTAGGAAAATAAAATTTTTTTATTATGATCATCCTTAAATTAATTGATTAAAAAGTATTTATTGAATCCATTAACTATTTATTCTTTTATGAACTAATTTAGTATGTAAATTTTTATATTTTTGAAAAATTAAGTTTTTGATATGGATAAAAACTGAAAGAAATTAGTAGTCTCTGCTAGAGAATCTCGTTGTTAAAAGATTAAGTTTATAAACCATTGAAAATAATAAGTTAATCATCTTTCATTATTAAAAGGGATTTGAAATTATTTGTGATCCAGGTAATATTATATAATAGTTTAATCTTATAAAGTTATTGAATAAATGAGATTTCTTGTTATTGGAGAGGTATTTCTCGATGAAAATGTTATCGGAATATCAGATAGATTATCTCCTGAAGCGCCAGTGCCAATTCTCTATAATAGCTCTTGTCAGAAATCTTTAGGAGGAGCTGCGAATGTTGCAAAAAATATATCTAACTTAGGAGGAGAAGTTAGCTTATTAAGTTTAGTAGGAGATGATGATGAAGCTCTAATTATTAAGTCTATTCTAAAAAAATATAAAGTAAACTTTTTGGAAACTGACATTTATAGTAAAAATACCATTCGTAAGATAAGATTTATAGCAAATCAGCAGCATATCTTAAGGCATGATATTGAGCAAAGGATAGATAAAAATGAATCAAATTATATTGCAGATTACTTATATAATATATGTAATGATTATGATATATTGATAATTTCTGATTACAATAAAGGATTGCTTAATTCTGTAGAAACTAATGTTCTTCGCTCAATTATGGGAGAAAAACCAATATTAGTTGATAGCAAATTAGGCGCACCAAATTTATTAAATGGTGCGACAATATATAAGCCTAATAGATTAGAATTAAATTATATATGTGGTAAGAGCAATCATAATTTATTGACTATCAATGAGAAAGTAAATTATGTAATGAATAATTTTAATATATCAGAATTATTAGTGACTTTGGGAGATGAAGGTATGGTATATGCTTCAAAAATAAGTTCACAAATAAGAATCAAAACTTTACCTATAGAAACAAAAGATGTATATGATGTTACTGGAGCTGGTGATACAGTTATTTCTGTTGTTGCATTCTGTATTTCCTTGGGTATTAGTACATATGAATGTGCGAAAAAAGCAAATTTTGTAGCATCAAAATCTGTTAGTGTTTTTGGAAATTATACTCCAATAAAAGAAGATTTAAACGAAGTAAATAATTTAATTATTTTTACTAATGGATGTTTTGACGTTTTACATATTGGACATATTAAATTACTTGAATCATGTAAAGCCCTTGGAGGTAAAGTCATTGTAGGTTTAAATTCAGATAAATCAGTTCAACAATTAAAAGGAATAAATAGACCATATAACAAATTAGAAGCTAGAAAGGAAATACTCGAAAATTTAAAATCTGTTGATGAAGTAATAGTCTTTCATGAACTAACTCCTTATGAAATTATAAAAAAGATTCAACCTGATATAATAGTAAAAGGAGGAGATTACCAAAAACAAGACGTTATTGGTAAAGATATAGTTGAGGCTAAAGGAGGTAGAGTTGAAATAGTGCCTTATATGGCTAATTTTTCGACTACAATGTTAGTTAAAAAAATCAAGGATAATGAATAAGGCTTTATTTCTGGATAGAGATGGAGTTATTAATGTTGATAAAGAATATATTTATAAGCCAGATGATCTTGTTTTTACAGATGGTATTGCAAAATTAATTCAAACTGCAAAGCAAAAATATTATAAAGTTATTTGTATTACTAATCAGAGTGGAATAGCAAGAGGATTTTTTAAAGAGAATGACTTGAAAAATTTCATGGCTTACTTGAATCATGAATTAATTAATTTAATAGGATTTCCGTTAGATGCATACTATTATTGCCCTCATCATCCCTTTGGTGTGGTTGAAGCATATAGTTATGTATGTGATTGTAGAAAACCTGCTGCGGGTTTAATAGAGGTAGCGTGTAAAGATTTTAATATTGATTGTAGTAGTTCTATTTTTATTGGAGATAAATTCACAGACCTTCAAGCTGCTGAAAAAATGAATATATCTAAACTTTATTTGTATTCCAAAACTAAGATTTTATTTGAAAATCCAAGTTATTTATGTATAAATGATTTTAATCAGGTAATCATTTGATAATAAAAGTATTTGTTTAGAACAATCTATTTTCACTTATTAAATATACTCTCCAGTTCAAAATTAACTCTCTCCAAAACCTCTTGCCAATTATTTCGCTCTTTTTGTCGGAATAATCTCATTGATGGGTACCAAAATGTATTTTCTCCTTGAAGTCCCCATATCCATCCTGGAACATAGTGAAGAAGTAACCAGGTAGATTTTCCCATCCCTCCAGCTAAATGAGCTATGGAAGTATCACTGGTAATGATTAAATCACAATTTTCAATAATGCCAGCAATTTCAAGGAAATCCCATGTGTTATTAATTTGTGGTTGGCATTCAACAAACTTATTTTTAAATGAACAATGATCTAATTGCTCTGAACCAAATGCTTTTTGTAGTGATAGAAAATTGAAATTATTATTTCTAGCAATAGTAGAGAAAGTTTCTAAAGGTAGTGAGCGTCCCTTTAGAGCTTGCTTTTCGGCATTTGGATTTCCTTGCCAATTAATACCTATAATTGGTCTTCTTTCATTAGAAAGAATGTTTTCCCATTTTTTGACGAATTCAACAGATGGAAAAATATACGGATCATTAATGATTGGATTGTCTGGTCTTACTTGTAAATATCGCGGTAAAGATAAGAGTGGAATCCATGTCCCTTCTGAAACTTTTATAGTTTGTTCAGGAGTTAATGGATTTGTTTCAATGCCTGATGATTTAATTAAAGTATGTAGTTCTTCCTGAGCACAAAAAGAAACATCTAGACCTTGACTTCTTAGATAAGGAATATAACGCATATATTGCAAAGTATCGCCTAAACCTCCTTCTCTAACGATTAATAACGAGCCATTTTTTTGTAATTTGTTACTTTTTAATTGTTCCAATTTTGAATTCGTGGGAGGAATAATAGGTTGCTTTGTTTTAAATCTAAACTCATAGTTATTTAGACCAGATTGATATTCTCCTCTTAAAAGTTGAAGCCAAGACAGGTTGAAATAAGCATCGTAGTAATCAGGATTAAGTTCAATAGCTTTGCGTAGTGATAATTCAGCTTCTTGTAACTTGCCCAGATTTCTCAGAGTATTACCTAGGTTGTAATACGCCTCGGCGAGATCAGGATTAAGTTCAATAGCTTTGCGTAGTGATAATTCAGCTTCTTGTAATTTGCCAAGATCATCCAATATATTTCCTAGATTGGAATGTGCCTCTGCGAAATCAGGATTAAGTTCAATAGCTTTGCGTAGTGATAATTCAGCTTCTTGTAATTTGCCAAGATCATCCAATATATTTCCTAGATTGGAATGTGCCTCTGCGAAATCAGGATTAAGTTCAATAGCTTTGCGAGTAGATAATTCAGCTTCTTGTAATTTGCCAAGATCGCTCAATATGATTCCGAGATTGTAATGTGCATCTGCGAAATCAGGATTAAGTACAATAGCTTTGCGTAGTGATAATTCAGCTTCTTGTAATTTGCCAAGATCTTTCAATATATTTCCCAGATTGGAATGAGCCATTGCGAAATCAGGATTAAGTACAATAGCTTTACGTAGTGATAATTCAGCTTCTTGTAATTTGCCAAGATCTTTCAATATATTTCCCAGATTGGAATGAGCCGTTGCGAAATCAGGATTAAGTTCAATAGCTTTGCGTAGTGATAATTCAGCTTCTTGTAATTTGCCAAGACTTGTTAATATGACTCCATAATTAGTAAAAACTCTGTAATCTTTAAAACCCTGATTTATGAAATGTTGATAATATTTTGCTGCTTCTGCAATGTCCCCTTGAGTATGAAGTGTCAACGCTTGATTAATTATTTGTTCTTTAGAAGGTTGGCTTGCTGTATTAGCGGGAATAACAAAATTCTTTTTATTATTTGATAAAGCGAATGGAACTGGAAATGTTTTTACTTCATTGACCTTACTTTCTTTATCTTGTTTATTAGGATTATCCACTTTTCTCTTTTATAATCTAAATCTTAATTATTTTACTACTCAGTCATATCTTTCTTCATTCTGTTTAATATCATTTTTCTATCTAGATAAGTAGTACAAGTGGATAAAATTATCAAACGGAAATATGATTTAGGTAATCTCTAAAACAATATCTTGAACCAAAAAATAAAGAATTCAATATGTCTACTATGCGTTGTATAAAGTTTTTAAGCAAGTCTTGAGTAAAAGTTTGATTAGAGAGGGAATGACATGATAAGGAATGATTTGGTTTGAACTATTGATAGACCTTCTTCTGCCAATTCAAAATATCTTTGTGAACAACCCTAAAGTATAAATTTCTGATCAATTTTTCATGGGAGTAAGTTGCTGTATTTATAAATATTTCTTTCTCTTTTGGCTTTTTGATCATACTTTTCTCGCTAACCAATCCAATTAATGGCGAGAGCTCGACAAAGGCGTAATCATTTAAAGAAGATATAAATCACATCTAATGCCATTTGAAGTTACTTACAACGGGGATATTCAATACATTAAGGTTTTCTACTCAACTGAAAAAACGAGAGCTGGAAAATACTATGGCGAGTTTTATAAGAAAATGGATTCACTCGCCAGTGACTTAAAACGCTTAAAACAGGAACTTGACGAAGATAGCGAAAAGGCAGCGAAGATTGCTAAAGATGCAGCCAATAAGGCACTTTCTGAGAGATTTGGTTCATTAAGATACATTATTGATGAGCGTCACTGGGACGAAGACATGGTCATCAGCAAGATTCTTGATGACAGAAAAGAGGAGATGTTGGTGTTAGCACAGAAGACTTTTAATAATGAAGTTCTTCTTGAAGAGGATGGTGTAGAGGAATATCAAATTCACTTGGAAGAAGGGGACATAGAAGTTGATGGTGAGAGAGTAGAGACTCCCATAATGGAGTTTTTTGATTCTGACGAATACTATAAATTTAATGAGGCAAAACTAGAAAAATTGGAAAAGCTGGATTGGTTTATTATTTGGTCGAGAACAGAGGCAGGCGAGTTTCAGACAGAGGGTAGATCTCATGAGGGTGATTTTGTATCGAAGGAATTAAACATGGAAAATTGCTTACTTACTTACAGAGGGTTACCCCTTGTTATTCCCTCCAATGGTACGGATATATTTAGTAATGAACTTGAGATTCATTTTGTAGATGAAACTAGGGTATCACTTGAAATGAATGACTTTAAATCGCATCTTCATTAATTAGATGTTTAACTAATTCTTAACGATCGCAAAGTATTTTTCTCTAAGTTTCGACTCCATTATCTCAATTTATTCGCCGTTTAATTATATTGAAAATTGGAAGAAGTGAAAAATTCAGGAAAGCATTGATAAATTTAATTATGCAATTCGATCAAAGAGTCAAGAATTACAAATTTCGATTTTTTATATAGCTTTACTTTTGTTGATCATCATTCCTTTTATTTATGTTGCTGAATCTTCCATTCAACCAGAATTGTTAGGTTCAATACCAAGATGTCTGTGGTGGTCAAATACAACTATTAGTGCTGTTGGTTATGGAGATTAAATATCACTTACGGTTGTTGGAAAAACAATTGCATCGATAACCTCTCTTTTTGGTATTGTTGCAATTGCAATACCTATTGGAATACTTGCATTGGGTTCATTGAATCAATCGGGGGTATAAGATAAAAATAAAAATTCTTAAAATTAAATAAAGGAAAATCTTTTAGTAAAGAATAAGCAATAGATCCTATGGTCTCATTGAGTGCAATTGATATTAATTCTTGAGGGAAGTGGGAAAATTTTTATAACTCATTATCAAAGACTGAACTAGAATGCAATTGAAAGATGAATTTCATAAAATAAAATCTCTTAGTTTATTGGAAAAAAATTGAATATGCTAAATGAGGCTTGGTTGAAAGAACTCAATAAAAGAAATCTTGTGCTTCAAGGAGAAGATTCCTCCACATGGAACTTTGCAACAGTCACTGTATCTTCTTCGGTTTTAGACAAATTAAGTCAGGAAGAACAAGCGAAATTTCAAATGACTGCATTCAAACGAGCAACTAATGAAATTGAGTATTGGTCAAGGGTTGAAGAAATTTGTGACTTTTTTGGTGTTGAAGACCCAGACCTGGCTGGAGAAATTTATGTGAGAAGGTTTAAAAATTTGAATTTAGATGAGGAGATTAAATGGCTAGATTTGAGAGATATTAGTGAAGATATACCTGAGGGCTTTGGAGTGAAAGTTGATTGGGGATAGTAAAAAATAAGCAAATGCAGAAACAAGATATATTTGATAGGAAACGTTCTGAAGTTAAGAGAGTAAAGAAACTAATCACAGAAACTAAGGATTCAATATGATTTCATAAAACCACAAACCTGATCGATCACACCCAAAATTAATTCATCTCCATTGGCATCTTTCCACTCTGAATCCTTATTTTTGAATTCATTAAATTCCTTTGCACCTACTGCAATATCTATGAAGGATTTTTCTGAACAGTTGATATTCATAGTATACAGAATGTCTTGAGTGATTTCAGTAGTACTTGTAGGAATAAATTTGCTTAACACTCTTATAAATCCAGCTTGATTTTTTTGAACGCTGTTCTTATCCCATAACTGCTCTCCATATTGACTCTTTGGAACTGCAATCCATTCGTGCGATCGAGCATATATTTTTGGTGGATAGAAAATAATTAGAAGTGCTAAACAACTAAGACAAATACTTCTAATGGTTTTGAGGTTCATTGGATCATAAAAATTATGGTTGTTATTATCGGAAAATTGATAGCGCTACGACATCAGTACTTCAATTTTATAAAAATAATGCTCTTAGGGAGAAGATCGCAATGATATTCAAATCACATAAAGGAAAATCCTTTACCAAAAATGAAGCAATAGATCTAATAGTTTCATTTAGTGCAACTGACGCAAATTCAGACAAGAAGTGAAGAGGTTTCAACAACTCTTAAAAGCAGAGAGCATTGCATGGTGAGTGTGACGATTACTAGAAACCGTAGATAAATAAAAAATGGGGTTTAGACTTTTGCACCCCATTTTCTAATTAATTGATTAGTGGAATATTCCTAATTCTTTGTTTACTGAAAATTATTTACCACCATTGCAAAAGCGAACTGCATCTGAAGAGCTCTTGCCAGTCGCTTGAACTTCTTCAACACATTCATTGAAAACTTTTGATTCTTGTTTAACAGAACAAAAACTAAGAGCGATTGCAGCAAGAGCCACAGCCGAAACTACATTAGAACCTAGTTGAACAATGCCATAAGCAAACATCGCTTTGCTTTTCCCACTGCATTTCTTTTGGCTTGCCTTGTTGTCTTCAGTCATTAGTAGTTTGTTAATTCTATAAGTTAATTGATTATTTGTTCAATTGAATTATAAATTGTAGAGAATACCGTTCTGATTGCTTTTTTAGGATCTTTTCTAAATAAAAAAATAATTACAAAAAAGCCGCCTAGTTTAGAACTTGGCGGCTTTTTTGGAGATCAGGCGCAAGTGTTTCCTTGTTTCCACTGCGGAGGATCCCAACTCCTCACATAGATATAATTACGCATCTGATGGGAAACTCAAGTAAGAGCAGGTGAGTTGAGTAACTGTCACATGTGACAATTCGAAAATCAGTCATTAAAAAAACACCCTGCTTGCAAGAAGTTGGGTGCTTTTTTTAACAGAACGATTGTGTGAGGAGTTGTCCTGTTGGTTTATTTTTACTCCCATAATGACTTTTTGTCACTATTAAAAAACAAAATGACTTAGATCATCAGGCTGAATTGATTTGTAGCCTGTAAGACTACTTAGTCTTCAGCATTCTCAAATTGTTTTGCTAATCTAAAACCTTTTCTCAGAATTAAATATATTCCATATAAACCAGCAATTAACGGAAGAACTATTAGAGGATTTGGACTGTAGCTGGAATAATCTTTGATACCATCAACATATTCGACACCTGAGCATTTCAAGTATAGAAAACTTGTGAAAATAATTCCCCAGCCAATGATTGATAGAATTCCTCCTTTTTTGTCACCTTCATAAAATCTATCTAAACCCCATCCCCAACCAATAGCAAGGATTACTCCTCTCGTGATAGCATTCTTTTCTTGCTTACGAAGCATTGCTTTTCTTTAGTTATGTTCAGGATGAACATAACCGAATAATTGTTTTTTTGCATGAATTGATTAAAGAAGATACTTGTCTCTGTAAAAAATTTGATATGGCTTTTAGAGTACATTTTAATTAAATCAAGCGATAGACTTTCAACTCAAAATAAAAAAGTAGAGAATTAGAAAGAGATTTTCCAAAATTAATTCTATCTTCACCTTTCAAGTGAGAACAATTTAGATATTGCTAAATTGAGTAATCTTATTGGGTGGGGGTGGTGCACTTCAATAAAAAAAGATAACTTAGTTCAATAGCTGATTACTTTTGACAGTTGCACAACAAACTGATGCGCATTTAAGCAGACGGCTCCAGAAAGATAGTATTACTATCTCAGGGAAGGTAATTTATATTAATCCTTTTCTATATTGGCGACGCTTTGACAACAATACTGATAGATGGTTAAGAGAGCCTGGCCAGTTAGGAGAGGAGCAGATCAATCTTAATAGAGCTCGTTTTTATCCTGAAGTTGATTGGAATTTTCTCAAAGACGAAGAGCGTATTATTAAAGACGCCGCAGTTGAAATGTTTTTAAAAACACTTGAATTAATAGGTACTTTTCACCCTCATCTTACTGCAGGACAATTGTTAGAAGTGGAGAGAAAAATGGCAGTAACTAAAAAAAAGTCTTTTGAACGTTGGGTAGAAAAATCTTTTAGAAAAAAAATTAATCAAGCTTCAAAAGAGCGTAATAGGTTTGCTAGAGAACGTTTTATAAGAGGTTGGAGAGAATGGTTAACTCTGGAAACTACCCATCAAGCTTTTCTTCCACTTGCAGCAGTAATTGTAATGTCAATCTTTGCTGGTTGGTCCATAGGTATATCTAATAATAGTTGTACGCCTTACTTCCCTACGTCAGAATCAGGTATTCTTAAGTAGCATTTATAAGGCCATTATGGCTAAAGATCAATTAAGGGATTTTCATTTATTTGCAATGGAGTCTGCTTTGCCATTGGGTATGGGTATTTTAAAAAATGCTAAAAATGGTGGACTCCAAAAAATAATGCATGTATTCAAATCAAAAGATCCATTTTCAGAATTCCAGGTTGATGGCGAAACCTCTGCAAAAACATTTAGGGATAAGATTGATCAATGGATTCCTGGCTTAGGTTATCCAGTTGTTTCAGTTGATGTAACTGTTGAACAGAATTATCCTGACCACGAAATAAATGATCAAGAGTCATTAGTGTCAACCTTAAATAGAATTGATACTGAACTAGATCAATTAAGACGTTTGATTGATAATGACTCATTAAAGATAGATGATTAATAAATATTCATGATTTTTAGAGATGAAGAAAAAAGAAAGATTGTATTTAAGTTCAAAAAAGCATGTAGGTGCTTTTAATCAACCCTTAATTTTCTTTTTGTTTGTTTGTTTAATTTTTTTAGTAACAGGTGTGCGTCTTTTTTGGATACAAATAATCAATGGATCATATTATAAAAAACTTTCAGAAGAAAATAGAGTCAAGTTAATTGCTAATCCACCAATTAGAGGAAGATTATTAGATCGTAATGGTGTAGTTCTTGCCGATAATAAACTCTTTTACTCATTATCTATTCAACCTAGGCTTTTAACTAATAGTGATTGGATTGATCTTAGAAAGTCTTTATCAGATTTGTTTAATGTTTCTATTGATCAATTAGAGATTTCATTTAATAGAAGTCATTCCGACACTCCGTATAAAAAAGTACTATTGACTGATTTATCGGTGGAGCAAGTTATTAGATTTAAAGAACAAGAAAATAACTTATATGGTGCTCAAATTGATATTGGTTTAGTTAGAAATTATCCTTACAAGTCTTTAGCTGCGCATGCTTTGGGTTATACACAGTTGATAACTGCAAATGAGTTTTCTAAGCTTTCAGAAAGAGGTTATAAATTATCTGACCGAATTGGACGGAAAGGTATTGAAGCTGCTTTTGAATCTGAATTGAGAGGTAAATGGGGAGGTGAAATGCTTGAGATTGATTCATTAGGTACAGTTCAACGCAGTCTGGGGTTAAAAATGCCAAAAGCTGGTAAGGATATCAAATTAACTCTTGATCTAGATCTACAACTTACTGCAGAAAAAGTTTTGTCTGACAAAACTGCTGGAGCAATAGTAGCGATTGATCCACGAACAGGTGCAATTCGAGCAATTGCTAGTCAACCTACTTTCGATCTTAATTTTTTTTCTCAGCCTTTTACAAATAAACAATATGAAAATCTTTTTTTGTCCTCAAATCTTCCTCTTTTGAGTAGAGCATTTAATGCATATGATCCAGGCAGTACATGGAAGCCAGTAACTGCTATAGCTGGTATGGAAAGTGGTAAATTTCCTGCTAGTAAAAAATTAAATACGGTTCCTTGTATTACATATGGAAGTCATTGTTTTCCAGAATATAATAAAAGAGGTTTTGGATGGATTGGATATGAAGATGCATTCAGAGTCTCTAGCAATACTTTCTTTTACCAAATTGGGGTTGGATCTGGTTCACAGGCTTTATATGATGCTGCAACCAAACTTGGCTTCGACAATTACACTGGGATAGAAACTTTTCTTGATGAAAATAAAGGCTTAGTAGGGAATAAGAAATGGGCTGATCAAGGTCGTGGTTGGGGACAGCCTGGAGAAACTCCTTGGATAGTGGAGGATATGGCTAGTGCATCGATTGGTCAATCTGTTGTTCTAGTTACGCCATTGCAATTAGCACGAGCATATGCAGTTTTTGCAAATGGTGGTTATTTGATTACTCCTCATTTAGTAGATGCAAATATAAATTGGAGATCAGAAAAATATTTACAAAAAGTAGATATTCAAGATACGACACTTGCCACAATCCGTCGTGGGCTGCGTAAAGTAGTAACAAGCGGTACTGCTATGGACATAAATGTAGATACCTCTATTTTCCCTGAAGTTGCTGGTAAAACTGGAACAGCTGAAGATAGTAGTGGAGGTAGTGATCATGCGTGGTTTGCTGGCTTTGCACCTTATGACTCTGGAGAGATCGTCATTGTGGCATTCGCTCAGAACACTCCTGGTGGTGGTTCAGTACATGCTCTACCTATGGCAAAAAAAATGTTGCAGACATGGTATAAATTGAACTCTTATAAGCAATCAACTAGCGGTCAAGATCAGTTGTAGTTTGATTTGGGTGATTTAGTTGTAGTAGTTGATTTAGAATTGCGTTAATTGATGTATCCTCAGCAACTTTTGATTTATTAGTAGCTAATTGACGACCTAATACTAAAGCTCCAAGATGAGTTAACTGAATTCGCATCGAAAGTAATAACTCCATACATCCTCCTCCTGAAAAACTTGCTATTGCAATTGGACGTTCATTAAATAAACTTCGAAAATCTTTTCCTTGTACAGAAAGCCAAGCTATTGCATTTGTAAGAATTGGAGGAATTGAACCGTTATATTCAGGCGCACAAATGATCCAGTGTGAATGGCTTTCCATTTGAGTATTGATAGACTTAAGATTTTCTGGTGCTTTATCTTTTGAATTATGACGTGGATTAAATATAGGTAACTCATTTTTTGATTCCGTCAAGTCCAGTAATTCGCATGAGCAATTTAGTTCTTTGCCTGCAACTAAAAATTTTTTGGCTAGTTTGAGATTTTCACCATTGCTAGCGGCTATAACAAGAAGCTTTTTATTAGACATTGTGAATAAGGAGGGAAGTATACATGGATAAAGTCGTTTCTCTAATGGGTTTAGTAGTTCGCTCCTGTTTTTCGATGATGAACTGCTGTTACTCCATCTTTTTTAATGACTTTTCCATGTTTAATCTCAGCATATATCAGCCAATGATCCCCGCACTCCATTCGTTGATTAACTGTACCCTCCAGCCAAGCTAAAGCTTCATTTAATAATGGCTGATTGCCTGGACTTAATTTGATCTCAAGATCGGTAAATCTATTATCTCCAGGTTTGAATGATTGAAGAAATTGTTTAAGCAGGGCTTGGTGATTATTTTGCTCTAAAATGTTTAAAGCAAAGTTATCGCCTGTATGCAGTAAGTTTTCTACAGCTCTTTCTTTAGCCACTGCAATCGTAATACCAGGAGGAGAAAAGCTTGCTTGACTAACCCAGCTTGCAACCATTGCTCCGTTAATTACATTATCTTCATTTCCCTTTTGAGCAGTCAATATACATAGTGAACCGACGACCCTTCCTAGTGCATTAATTGTTGGATCATTTTTACTCGTATTTAAACCAACATTAGCTTTTCTTTGTTGACGTAATTTTGCATTAATTAATTGCTTACCATATTGGATACCTATTTCTTCAAGTTTTTTAATCATTAAAGGATCAGGACTAAATTTGATTTTTATAGGTTCGAATCCAAATTTGAAGCCTCCATCTTTTAATTTTTTTTCAAGTAAATCAAGAGCTTCCCCACTCCATCCATAACTTCCAAACACTCCAGTAGGCTTGCCTCTATCACCCTCAGCCAACAGTGTGCCAAGTGCTGAAACAATCGGAGTGGGTGCATGTCCTCCTAATGTTGGGGATCCAATTAAATATCCATCTGCTTTACGAATTTCAGTGATCAAGCTATCTGATGCGGTGAATTCACAATTAATAATCTTAACTTTGACTCCTGTCTTACTAATTCCTCTGGCTATGGCATCAGCAATAGCGGCAGTATTTCCATATGCACTGGCAAATAATAGAGCTACTCTTAAGTTGCTATATTTTTGGCTTTCCCCCCAGCTTTGATAGTTATTTAACAAACTTCTCCAACTACCGCTGATTGCAGGTCCATGTCCGGGAACTATTGTGTCAATCTCAAAGTCTTCAAATTTTTCGATAATACTATTGACTTGAGTAGACATTGGTGCCATAAGGCAATCAAAGTAATGTCTTCTTTCTTCCTCCGTACTAATACTGTTTAATTCAGCCCATTTTTCCTCATAAACATGTGCACCAAATAATTTATCACTCATCAGTAAACCAGTTTGCTTTTCAAAAACAATTAGTCCACCTGGCCAACGAGCTGTTGGCGCGGGAATGAATGTAATCTCAAAATTATTATCGAGTGACAGAGTCTCTAATTGCTTAATAATTTGAATATTCGGAAGGACTGCAACTGTCTCAAATGTTTCTTTGGGATTTGTATTTCTAGATGGTTTTCGTAAATTCCAAATCTCTTTGAATAATTTTGCTCCTGGATTAGAACAAATAACCGTTAAATTTTTATATTTCACATTCATTCTTTTCACAAAAGCTACTTTATTGGGATTGATATGACCCATGACTAACTTTATTTCAGCGGAATCACTCTTAATTAATGTCTGAAACTCTTCTAAAAATTCTTTTTCAAATGTTAAACCAGGAGGATGAATTAAAATATATTCTTCTGATTTAGAATGTTCATCTTTAGAAGAATTGAATAAAAAAGAATTTGTACAACTTCCTTTTTCAAGAGAATATTCAACTTCAAATCTTGTTCTTTTTGGGTTTAGGCTTCTTAAGCAAAGTAAGTTCTCTTCAATGGGAATCTGAATTGTTTTTTTTATTAAAGTATTTAAATTTGTCGAAGAAATTGTTTCTACTGTCATTGTTAATAATTACTACCAACTCTTCTGTGATGAACTGCTGTTTTACTTTGAGTATTAGATAAATTACCTTTTTCAACTAATGAATATATGATCCAATGATCTGTTGTCTCCATTCTTTGAATAACTTTACATGAAAGAAATGCCAGTGCGTCAGATAAAACTGGTCCCCCAGCTGCAAGATCATTCATCAATTCAACTCCTTCAAATCGATTAGCACCTGGTGGAAAACGTTTTAAAAAGTGTCTGAAGAGGTGCAAATAGTTATTTTCTTGAAGAATATTCAGAACAAAACGATCATTGACTTGCAATAGTGATTCAATGGCTCTGTCTTTGGCTACCGCTACGGTTATTCCAGGGGGTTCAAAACTTGCTTGGCTAACCCAACTTGCAACCATCGCACCGTCTCGACTGTCCGCGCCTTCACTATCTTTTGCTGTAACAATGTAGAGTCCACCGCTTAAGCAACCAAGCGCTTTATTTAAGTCTCCATCAAGGCTTTTAGTAGCTGCTAAATTTTTCTTTCTAGTAAGAATCTGACCTAAATCTGTACCAGCTTCTTCAAATTCTTGGTAAACACTTTTGTTTGGCTCGTCACGAACTCGAAGTGGTTTAAAAGCTTCTTTTTGTCCAAGCTTTCTTAATTGGTTAGTAATAAAGTCAATAGGCTCTTCATTTCCGCCATAGGAGTCATAAGTAGCTACCCACTGCTTTTGTTTTAAGGATGCAAGTAGGGTTCCAATGTTGCTTTGTAATTCTGAATCAGATTTGATAGGCCACGTTGGCACAACGACTGCACTTGCGTCACTAATTAGAGCGCTTAACTCCTGAGTGTCTGAAGCTATAAGATCAACTAATTGGACTTGAGCATTTGCCTTGCCTATGCCATGAGCAATTGCTTGACTAAGCCGATCACAAAAACCATATTGGCTCAGATAGCAAACCACAGCGTAATTCTCGCCTGTACTTCTTTGACTACTCCACTGTCTGTAATTATTTAGCCATAACTGCGTATTAAAATTAAGGATCGGTCCATGCCCAACACCAATAGTCTTGATGTCTGGCAATGCATCAATTTTTTTTAATGCCTGAACTACGCTACGGGCATTAGGACCCATGAGGCAGTCGTAATAAAATCGAAAATCTTCATTTAATAGGCTTGGATTCTCGTCATAGAGTATTTCTGAACAATAATGTAAACCAAACGCGTCACAAGTATATAAAACTTGTGTACCGTGATCAAAAGAAAAAATAGTATCTGGCCAGTGTAGATTTGGTGCACTAATAAATTCAATTTTATGTTCAATTCCACTGATTGAATTAATTTCTAAGTTGAGTTCCTCGCCACTTTTGACTGCTCTTGAACTAAAAGGTTGATGAATTTGGTCTTCTAGAAATTTGATAGCTACTTTAGATGCGACGATTTCAATATTTGGATTTAATTCAATTAAGTATTTAATTAGTCCTGAATGATCTGGCTCTGTGTGACTGACTATTAAATAATCAATTTCTGTTGGATTGATTTCTTGTTTTAGTTTTTCAAACCAAATATCTTGAAACTTCAAATGACTTGTATCAATAAGTGCTGTTTTTTTGCCTCTTATTAAAAAGCTATTGTACGTAGTCCCATTTCGAAGGCCAAATTCAATATCAAATCTGCTTCGATCCCAATCCAATGATCTTAACGTGTGCGTATCTGCAGCAATTTTTTCATATTGCAGTGAAAGCTTAGGACCATCACTTTTCTGATTTTCTAAAGCTGTCGATTCAGTAAAAATCATGTTCCCAAAGACATTTATTAGAAGAAGCCTGAAGGTCGCAATAAATCAGGCTGCTAAGTGAAAATACCTAGATCATTTTTACCATAATAGGCTATTGGGGTTTGTAAGTGTGATACTGCTTCCCGTAAATAGTATTTGTTTGCAATAGGGAAAGTTCTCGACTGATGTTTTTTGAATATTTTGTCTTTCGAAGTCTCACGGGTTTCCATTTTGTTATTGTTTAGGGTGAGTTGAGCAAATTTGACGTTTTTTGTGATTGTTTTCAAAAACCTTTTTAGAGATATTTTTTAGGTATGCAAAAAAATTCTTCCTCCTCAATGAATCCGCCATTCCTTTCCGGAGATGAGATAAGAGAAGCATTTATCAACTTTTTTACCCAACATAATCATAAGAAACTAGCAAGTTCTTCTTTGATTCCAGATGATCCAACAGTTTTATTGACAATTGCGGGGATGTTACCTTTTAAGCCTATCTTCTTAGGATTAAAAGAGTCTTCCACTCCGAGAGCAACATCCAGTCAAAAATGTATAAGAACAAATGATATTGAAAATGTAGGGAGAACTGCAAGGCATCATACTTTTTTTGAGATGCTGGGTAATTTTTCTTTTGGTGATTATTTTAAAAAAGAGGCAATTCAATGGGCATGGGAATTAACTACTGAGGTTTTTCGACTAAATCCAAAAAATATAGTTATTAGTGTTTTTGAAGAAGACTCAGAAGCAGAGCAAATATGGAAAGAAGTTGTAGGGGTTGATGCAAAAAGAATTATCAGAATGGGTGCTTCAGATAATTTTTGGTCATCTGGAGCTACAGGACCTTGTGGTCCATGTTCGGAACTTTATTTTGATTTTAAACCTGAATTAGGAAGTGATGGAATAGATCTTGAAGACGATAGTCGATTTATAGAATTTTATAATTTGGTTTTTATGCAATACAACCGAGACTCAAAGGGCAATCTAGAACCATTGGCGAATTGTCATATTGATACAGGAATGGGCTTAGAAAGAATGGCTCAAATTTTGCAGGGGAAATCTAATAATTATGAAACGGATCTTATTTTTCCTCTCATTGAGTCAGCGGCTTTATTAGCTCAAATTAATTATGAAACTACAAATAAAAAAAATAAAACATCATTAAAAATTATTGGAGATCATTGCAGAGCTGTCACTCATTTAATTTGTGATGGTGTAACTGCTAGCAATCTAGGGCGAGGCTATATTCTTCGTCGTCTTATACGGCGTATGATTCGACATGGTCGACTGGTAGGCATTAACCAGTCGTTTTTACCTCAGCTAGCTGAAGTTGCTATTGAGTTGATGAAAAATGCTTATCCTCAATTACTTGAGAAAAAGAAAATCATTCTTAATGAGTTAAAAATAGAAGAATCTCGTTTCCTTGAAACTCTTGAACGGGGAGAGAAACTTTTAGCAGAGATAACAGCTCATGAATGTGATCTTATCTCTGGTGCTCAGGCATTTGAGCTTTATGATACTTATGGTTTTCCTTTGGAATTAACAGAAGAGATCGCGAATGAAAAAGGCATTTCTGTTGATATTAATGGTTTTGAGAACGAGATGGCAAAGCAACGTAAACGTGCAAAAGATGCTTCTGTCAGTATTGATTTAACTGAAGAAGGTTCAATTGAAAGAGAAATTTCTTTATTTGATGAAACAAGATTTGAGGGATATGAAAAATTAAACACTACTTCAACTGTTATAGGCATTTTTAAAAATAATGAATTAGTGAAACAAGCTGCTGAGGGTGATTTAGTCAAGATTATTGTTAATAGAACGCCTTTTTATGCTGAGTCAGGTGGCCAAATTGGAGATCAAGGCTTAATAACGTCTCAAGATCTAGAGGTGTATATAGAAAATGTTAGAAAAAAGAAGAATATTTTTATTCATTCTGGAATTGTTAAAACTGGAGTTCTCAAAGTTAACTCACCTGTTCAGATGAATGTTACTCCATCTTTTCGTCAACGAACTACATCAAATCACACCGCTACACATCTATTGCAATCAGCTTTAAAGTTATCTATTGACTCAAGTGTAAGTCAAAGAGGCTCGTTAGTTTCAAATGATCGATTGAGATTTGATTTTAATGCTCCAAAACCTTTGACAAAAAAAGAACTTGAAGATATGGAAGTACGAATAAATCAATGGATTAACGAAGATCATCCAATTCAAATCAAAACAATGCCAATTAAGGAGGCTATGGCTTCTGGTGCTTTGTCAATGTTTGGCGAGAAATATGGTGATGTGGTACGTGTAGTTGATGTCCCAGGTGTTTCTATGGAGTTATGTGGAGGAACCCATGTAACTCGCACGTCACAACTAGGTACATTTAAGATTATTAATGAGACAGGTATTGCTTCAGGTATTAGACGAATAGAGGCAATAGCTGGTCCATCAGTTTTAGATTATTTTAATGAACGTGATTTGGTAGTTAAGGAGTTAAGTAAATCATTTAAGGTTCAATCATATGAAATTGTTGAGAGAGTTTCATCTCTTCAAGTGGAATTGAAAGATAAAACCAAAGAACTTATCAAAGTAAAGAATGAACTCGCATTAGCGAAGGCATTAGGTTTGGCGAGTTATGCAAAATCTGTTGGTAAGAGTAAATTATTAATCAGACGTTTAGATGGAGTTGACGGATCTGGATTGCAATCTGCAGCTGCAAATTTGATAGATCATTTAGGGAAGTACTCTGCTGTTGTTTTTGGAGGCATTCCAAATCAGGAGATCGATAATAAATTAGTTTTTGTTGTTGCATTTTCTCCTGATTTAGTTTCAGATGGTTTTCATGCCGGCAAATTTATAAGTGGGGTTGCAAAAATGTGTGGTGGTGGTGGTGGTGGTCGTCCAAATTTGGCTCAAGCTGGTGGTAGTCAACCTCAATCGTTGGATCTAGCTTTAGAAAAAGCTAATGATGATTTGACTCAACAATTGTCTTAATTTAGCTCTGTAGGTAAGTACTTTGACGGAGGCTTGCTTCTACATGCTCTATTAGTTTTTGTGCATCATGGATTTTTAGATGCCCGCCTTGAATAGCTGATTCGCTTGATTTTCGTAATCGCTCTAATAATATTTCTGGATCATGTTCTAAATATTCAAGAACATTTGATTTTGTATTCCCACGAATGACATGCTCAACTTTATATTTCCCTTTTTCTGTAAATCTTATATGGACTGCATTAGTACTCCCAAATAAATTATGTAGATTTCCCATTACTTCTTGATAGGCGCCACCTAAGAAAAGACCAATTAGATATTTTTCGTCTTGATTAAATTCATGAAGAGGTAGCAAATTTTTAATTTTTCCATTATCAATAAATTGATCAAGCTTTCCATCTGAATCGCATGTTAAATCTGCAAAGTGACCAAGTTTGTTCGGTTCTTTGCTAAGCCGATGAATTGGCATAATTGGAAAAACTTGATCAATGGCCCAAGTGTCTGGAGCTGATCTAAATACGGAAAGATTTGCGTAATAAGTTACGGCTAACCTTTCACTTAATTTCTTTAGTTCTTTAGGTAGAAGTATATTTTTTGGTAACTGATTAACAATTGTTTTTGCACAGGCCCATGTCAACTGTTCAGCTTTTGCACGTTCAACTAAATCTATATAACCCAGACGAAAAGCTGCTAGTGCATCTGCTTTAAACTTAAGAGAATCATTCCATGCTTCTTGTAGTTTGGCTAAATCTTCTTCTTGCTTAAGTTCTAGAGAATTTATATGGACTAATGTTTCACGTAAATTTCTGACAGAGAGACATTCTTTTTCGTCTTCTTTAGGAATGTCAGAAGGTAACGAATTTATGCCTAAAATATTGAAGATTAAGATTGAAAAGTGACTAGCAATAGCTCTCCCACTCTCCGTAATCAAAGTGGGTAGTGGTATCTTTTTTGATTCACAACACTCTTTAATTGTTGCTACTACATCATTTGCATAATTTTGAAGTGAGTAGTTAGTAGATGCTATTGAGGCTGTTTGACTTCCATCGTAATCAATTCCTAAACCACCTCCAACATCTAAGTATCCCATGGGTGCCCCAAGATTAATTAATTCGGCATAAATTTGTCCTGCTTCTTGTAAAGCATCTTTTAAAACACCTATATCGTTAATCTGACTCCCTAGATGAAAATGTAAAAGCTTTAATTCATTGAGAAGATTTGCTTCTTTTAACCTTTTGATTGCTTTCAATATTTCTGGAATTGAAAGTCCAAATTTCGACTTTTCACCAATCGAGCTACTCCATCTTCCACTGCTTTGACTTGATAGTTTGGCTCTTATTCCTATGAGTGGAGAGGCTCCGAGTAAATGACTGGATTTGATTATAAGATCAACATCACTTGCTTGTTCTATAACTACTATAGGTTGACGTCCAAGCTGACGTGCTAAAATAGCTGTTTCAATATAACGTTGATCTTTATATCCATTACAAATTAGTAAAGCTTTAGGATCTTCTAGTGTTGATAAAGCAATTAGTAACTCTGTTTTGCTTCCAGCTTCTAAGCCAAAATTCCATTTGGAACCACAGGTGATTAATTCTTCAACAACGTGACGCTGTTGATTACACTTGATTGGAAATACACCTTGGTATTTTCCTTGATATTGATAGTCATTAATTGCTTTTGCAAAAGCTTTATGTAAGTTTTTTAAGCAGTCTTCGAGAATGTCGTCAAATCTTATTAATAGAGGAAATTTTAGTTTTCGACTTTCGAGTTCATCTAATAGTTCCATCAAATCATGAGATTTGTTTTTGGAACCGTTAGGACAAATACCAATATTACCTTTTTCATTGATTGTGAAATAACCTTTTCCCCATCGATCAATCCCATAGAGATCTGAGCTGTTTTGGATAGTCCAAGAGAGAGATTGATTAGTATTTTTCACAGCCATTTATGCGATAACAAAGTTGCCAAGTTTTGATCATTCACGATTAATACAATTAAATCTAAGAACAGTTTTATTAAGTGTCATGTTTTACTTGCCAAGATGGTAGTTTTGGGAAGACTATGGCTTCATATTATTGAATACCGCAATGACTTTGGAAAGAACTTTTGTTGCTATCAAGCCAGATGGTGTGCAAAGAGGTTTAATCGCTGAGATTCTTGGTCGTTTTGAAACCAAAGGATTTAAATTAGTAGGCCTAAAGCAACTCACACCAAGCAAAGAACTTGCCGAAAAACACTACGGTGTTCACCAAGATCGTCCTTTCTTTTCAGGTTTAGTTGATTTCATAACAAGTGGTCCTGTTGTAGCGATGGTTTGGGAGGGTGAAGGTGTTATTGCAAGTGCGAGAAAATTGATTGGAGCAACAAAGCCTCTTGAGGCTGAACCTGGAACTATTAGAGGTGATTTAGCTGTGAATATTGGTCGTAATGTCATTCATGGTTCTGATGGTTCTGATACAGCGGTATTTGAAATTGATCTATGGTTCCAGAAAAATGAACTTGTTGATTGGAACCCATCAGATCAATCATGGAGAGTTGAATAAATTATTTCTGAACTTCACAATCTTTTGGTGAGTGGTTTTTAAAATCTGTCCCATCTGAATTGGGACAAAAAACTACTTTCCTCATTACTTAAAGAGCTCGAGCAAATAGATTTTCCTATTAATTCTGCAGTTATCGCTGCCAACAGAACTCCATTGCGATGATGCCCAGTAGCAAGCCAGAGTCCATTAATTGATGACATTCCCAGTAAAGGTCCTTCGTCTGGTGTGCATGGACGGAAACCCCACCATCTCTCCATATGAGGAAGTTGATTCAGTTCAGGGATAAGAGATTGAATTCCTTTTTGTAGCTCGCGTTGTCCTTTTGGAGTAAGTCCTTTTTGGAAGCCTGCCTCACGCTCACTAGTTGCTCCTACGATTATTAGGCCGTCATCTCTTGGAACTAGGTAAATGCCAGGTCCAAAAATAATTCTTTTTAGAATTTGTTTTGGTCCTTGAATAGATAACATCTGGCCTTTAACAGGAAAAATATGGAGTGTTTTGAATATTTGTTTGCTCCAGGCTCCGCAGCAGAGAACGGCCTCTTCGCTTTTTAAATGATTGATATTTCCATTGATGTCTTTAATTTTGACCCCATTAAATTGATTTGAATCTTTCATTATTTCAATAACTTCAACTCCTTCTTGAAAGTGAACACCTAATTCAACACAAGCTTTTTCAAGAGCTCTCATTAAAAGTCTTCGATTATCGATTTGACCGTCCTGTCTAAAAAGTAAACCTAATTTCCATTTTTCTGAGAGTCCTGGAACTTCTTGAAGGAGCTCATTCCTGTTTAGCTTTTCACCAAATTTATATGTTGGGTAGGATTCACAGTCTTTAAAGTTTTCAAATGGTACAACAATCCCACAAGTTTTAAGACCACATGACATTTTGCTATTTGTCTCAATGCTTTCTATCCATCTCGGGTGTCTTTGAAGACTAATTTGACCAAGACTTAAAAGCTCACCTGTAAGTCCCTCAGCGTGAGGGGCTAGCATTCCAGCAGCTACAAATCCTGCTGCTTCACTTCTACTTCTACTTAAAATTTCTACGCGTTTCCCTTTTTGAGCAAGTTCATGGGCTATTGCAAGACCCATTAATCCTCCTCCGAGGATTAACAATGGTTTTTCATTTAAGATACCCATTGCTTGGATTTGGAAAATGTTATTTTCAATGTTTTAGATTACGTTAGCTTCCATGACTGAGCTTTTCTTTCATAAGATTCATATATCTAGGTCAAATTAATGTCAGAATCAAATGTTTCTTGGGAAGTTGTAATCGGATTAGAGACGCATGTGCAGTTGGGAACTAAGAGCAAAATATTTAGTAGTGCATCAACCAACTTTGGTGACGATCCAAATACTCATATTGACCCAGTGGTATGTGGCTTACCAGGCACTTTGCCAGTCCTAAATAAAAAGGTTCTGGAATATGCAGTAAAAGCTGCGATGGCTTTGAATTTAAATATTGCCTCTCACAGTAAATTTGATAGAAAGCAATATTTTTATCCAGACTTACCAAAAAATTATCAAATATCTCAATTTGATGAACCAATTGCAGAAGATGGTTGGATAGAGGTAGAAGTAGCCGAAAAAGGAAAAGAAACTTATGTAAAAAAAATAGGTATTGAAAGATTACATATGGAGGAGGATGCTGGAAAACTTGTTCACGCAGGTAGTGATCAATTGTCAGGCTCTACCCATTCTTTGGTTGATTACAACAGAGCAGGCGTAGCACTAGCTGAAATAGTTAGTAAACCTGATTTAAGAACAGGTAGAGAGGCTGCGGAGTATGCAGCTGAAATTAGAAGAATTATGCGTTATCTGGGAGTATCTGATGGGAATATGCAGGAGGGGTCTTTGCGATGTGATGTGAATATTTCAGTTCGACCAACTGTTAATGATCCATTTGGTACAAAAGTAGAAATCAAAAATATGAATTCATTTTCAGCTATTCAGAAAGCATGTGAATATGAAATTAAGCGACAAATTAAAGCTTATGAATCTGGAGAAGAAGTAAAACAAGAAACGAGGTTATGGGATGAAAGTAAGCAACTGACTAAAAGCATGAGATCAAAAGAAGGCAGTAGCGATTACCGTTATTTTCCTGATCCTGATTTAGGTCCAATTGAAGTCAGTCATTCTTTAAAAGAAAAATGGCGCTCAGAATTACCAGAATTGCCAGCCGCAAAAAGGAATAGATACGCAGCAGAACTTGGCCTTTCTATTTATGACGCACGAGTTTTGACTGACGAATCTTCAATGGCTAAATATTTTGAAAAAGTTGTTAATGAAGGTGGAGCAGCAAAATCTTCGGCAAATTGGATAACTGGAGATATAGCAGCATTTATTAAAACTAATAGATTATCATTTGATCAATTATCTTTTAAGCCAAATGAATTAGCAGAAATGTTGAAAATGATTGAAGCAGGAGAAATAAGTGGAAAAATTGCTAAAGAAATTTTGCCTGAACTATTAAGTAACGGTGGTTCTCCAAAGCAAGTAGTCAAAGAACGTGGTTTAGGTATGATTGGTGATCCAAAAGTTATTGAGGAAATTATTGATAAATTGATCCTTAATCATCCTAATGAGGTTGAATCTTTTAGAGCCGGGAAGAAGAAATTGCTAGGTTTTTTTGTGGGTCAATTAATGAAAGAAACAAAAGGTAAAGCGGATCCAAAACTTGCCAATCAAATATTAAATAAAAAGTTACAAGGCTAGAAATTATATAATTTTTTTAATTGCATTTTCCATTTCTCATTATTATTAGAATTATTAATTATATGATCTGAAAATTGTTTTTTTAAATCGTTTTCCCATTGGGCATCTATTCTTTGATTAGCTTCTTCAAGACTTAATTGACCTCTTGACTGTAGTCGTTGTAATTGCATGCTTCTAGAGCAATCTATGTAACAAATTTCACTACATAAATTCGTATAATTTTTTTCAAATAGAAGTGGAATAATCAAAATTACTTCTGAATTTGATTTTAATTTTTCTAATTCTTCGTCAATTCTTGCGTTGACAAATGGATGTATTATTTCCTCTAACCACTTTTTTTCAATATCATTTTGAAATACTATTTGGGCTAATATTTTGCGATTAATACTTTGATCATTTTTATTCGAATTTTGAATTATTCTACTTCCATATCTTAATAAGACTTTCTGGGATATTTGACTTCCAGTTTTCAATGCTTCATGAGCATATATATCGGCGTCTAAAATAGGCCATTGCTTGGATTGAGATAGAAAATCTCCAATCATCGTTTTTCCACTGGCAATACCTCCAGTGATACCTATTCTTCTTTGCTTGCCTTTCCATCGAAGGCAAAGTTTGTTGGTTTGTTTTTGGTCAATCATTAATATTGATAGTAAGTGAAAAATGCTCTTCTGAATTTGAGTCTTTTGACATCTTCTGTATGGTCTCCAATCTCTGGTGGTATTACTACCCCTGATGGTTTTTTAGCAGCTGGTATTTCCGCAGGACTGAAGCCTTCTGGGAAGAAAGATCTTGCTTTGCTATATGCCCCTGATGGTGCGTGTTGCAGTGGAACATTTACTCAATCACTGACTCGTGCTTATTGCGTGGATCTTTGTATTGGTCGACTTCAGGCATCTGAGGGAAAAATACGTGCTGTAGTTATCAACTCTGGACATGCAAATGCTTGTACAGGTAGTAGAGGCAAAATTGATAGTGAAGTCATAACACATGAGCTTGCGAAACGCCTGGGATTATCTAATGAAGAAGTTTTGATATGTTCCACGGGTGTAATTGGCGAGCCAATACCTGTTGACAGGGTTAATAGTCACTTGGATCACCTTATAAATAGTTTAGATAAGGAGGCATACCTAGATGCGGCGAATGCAATTTTGACCACCGATCTTCAGGTAAAGCAAATTGCATATCAAGCAGTTTTAGGAGGAAGACGAATATCTATTGGAGGAATGGCTAAAGGCTCAGGTATGATTCATCCTTCAATGGCAACAATGTTGAGTTATATAACGTGTGATGTAGGCGTAGATTATAGTTTATGGTCGGAGATGATAAAGCGAGTTGCAGAATCATCTTTTAATGCTATTACAGTTGATGGAGATACGAGCACGAACGATACCTTTTTAGCTTTTTCTTCTGGAGAAGCATTAGATAAAAGATATCTACCCTCTCTTGAAGAGGGATTACATTTAACAGCTCAACACCTAGCTAAAGCGATCGCAAGGGATGGAGAAGGGGCTAATTGTTTGCTTGAGATTCAAGTTGAGGGGGCTCCAAGTGATTTAGATGCTCATGCAATAGCTCGTACAATTGCATCATCCTCTTTGGTTAAAACAGCAGTTCATGGCTCCGATCCTAATTGGGGAAGAATTATTGCAGCACTTGGTCGTGCAGGCATATCTTTTAATTTAAATGATGTCAAATTATGGATTGGACCTTATGAAATATTTTCTAATGGAACACCTCACACCTTTGATAGGCAACTAGTGAGTAACTTTATGAAAGCAAGATTAACAGGGAAATATTTGATCGATGATCTTATAAGTATTCGAGTAAGTATAGGGATTGGGAAAGGCTCGGCTACTGCTTGGGGCTGTGACTTGTCTGATCAATATGTACGCATCAATGCCGATTACACGACTTAGCTCGTAAATGTAGTCATATCAATTGAGTATAATTGTAAATATTTTTTGGTCACACTTTGGTCACAGTTGATTTAAACGTATCTTTTCAGAAATGATTTAAGTATGCTCAAGATTTATTGTAAGACTCTTAGAGAATTTGCTTAGACAGTAAACAACAAAGAGCAATAAAAAACGAATTTGACAGCTCAGCTATAAGGAAGTTTAGAAACTTTTAAAATTATTTTAATAGCTCTAAATAATGCATAGAATCTTTAATTAACTGAAAATAAAAACGATTATCATTTTAATTATCTATGAGCATAGAATTTTATATCCATTGATATAATAGACTTTTAGCTCTTCTTATATTACAGTTAGAGATGTAAATCAAAGTTACTATGATTAAAAATTTCTTTAAGTATAGAGTTTTAAGCTATGCAATTATTTCCAATGGAAATGAAGAAGAAGTATGTCCAGGATGTGGCTGTGTTTGTCCCTGTGAATGTTCAGAATGCGACGTTTGTTCACCTTGCAAAGATCATTAATATTAATGCGATTACAAAACGTAAATCCTGATCTATGTTATGCCAATTGATTGTAGGGATTAATTTTTTGGTCATACTTTATTCACCTTTGATTTAAATCTATCTTTTTAGACTCTCTGCTCAAAGAACAATTAGTTCAGTTGTTACTGAGGTTCCAAGGGGAAACAGCCATTGGAGGTAACGGGGAAAAGCGGTGAAAGTCCGCTGCTGTCCCGCAGCTGTGAAGTATCGATATTCATCGATATCAGTCAGAACGCCCGCCTTATTTCACAATTCGACGAGGATCGATCTATGACGTTTCCCTATTTTGGGCGTAAGCAATTTCTTGCAGCTTTTCTTCCACTCTTGTTTTTGTTGACTTTTTTAGTTGCTCCAGTGTTCGCTCATCATCCTTTTGGTATGGGAGATAGTGCTGGGCTGTCAGCTTGGCAAGCTCTGCTTAGTGGCGTCGGGCATCCATTACTTGGACCTGATCATTTGCTTTTTATGCTAGGTATAGCTCTTATTGGGATCAAAAAAACGAAGCAATGGGTGTTCCCTCTTTTAGCGGTTGGCTTGGCAGGTAGTGCATTAGTACAGTTGCAGCCATTACCTGATGTATTAGCTTCTTGGGCAGAAGCTCTTGTGTCTTTATCTTTAGCGATAGAAGGATTAATTGTTCTAAATCTTTTGAGCTCAAAATGGCTGTTACCAATGTTTGCTTTACACGGCTACTTACTTGGAAGCACAATTGTTGGTGCTGAGCCTACTTCTCTCATAGGTTATTTCGTTGGTCTTCTTCTTGCACAAGGATCGTTACTTTTACTTGTAACAGCAACTTCTCAAAAAGTGATCAATAAATTTGGTATTAATAGTCGTAATTTGTGGGCTGGGATTTGGATAGGCATAGGACTTGCATTCTCTTGGGTTGCTCTTGTTCCATAACATCTATTAGGTAATAGATAGAAAGGAGGAATTAGATGATACTGATCCCCCTCAATCTGTTTTTGTTCACACCTTGTTCACAGTTATATGTCGGACAACAAGGTTAAGACTTGTTTTTCAGCCACTGGTCACAGTTTGTTCACGCTAGTCTCATCGCTCAAAAGCCTTGCTATTACTGAAATATTGAGATATGTTCGTATCAATGCCGATTACACTATATAGCAAGTGTGATCAAATAAAACTCAGTTGTGCTAATGGATTTTGACGGTGTTATATGTGCACCTTTGAGGAGTGTGATGTAAGTGTGATTTTATTACGAACCTTGCATGGCTATTTCTAGAGGTGAACCGTGGTTCATGTCTAGATTTTGAAAATATATTTATTTACTACTACTATTAAGTTATTTGTGAATTAAATAATCAGTATAAACCAGTGACCTCACTAAAGAGTAGTTGATTTTCATTTGATTCTGCAAAACCTAAAAGTAATTCACTTCTATCTTCAAGTCCATTATTGAGTTGTCCAACCCAGTAGTTATATCCATCTAAATCTGGTTCTCGATCAAGAATATTTTGATAAAGCGTTTTCACATATTGTTCATTTGTGACATCCTCTCCATATTTCTCTTTGAATTCATTGGATCCCAAGAATGATTCTGCTACCTGTCTATCAGTATTTTCTCCTGATCCATTTTTCTCAATCCAGTACTCAAGTCCATCAGAATCAGGAAACCGGTTAAAGGCAGCGTTATAAACGCGAAACATCTTTCCTGTGACATCGTCTTTTGCTTTGATTTGATCAAAGGTTGCTTCTATTTCAGCAATGGCACTCACTGCTTTATCGGCAAATTGAAGTTTGGGAATACCAGTGATGTCATCAAAACCAGTCTCTGTTTCAATTTCGATGGAGCCATCACTTCTTCTGAAGAATTCGTATTCCTCTAATTTTTTTTCAAAAGTTTTAGAAGTATTAATTTTACTTGGATCAACCCATCGATCATCAATATGGACTACTGGATCGAGCCAATCTGGATAGTCTTTTGGATCTCTAGTTTTAGCAATGTGTTTGATGTAATCAAAATCTTCCTTTGCAGACTCGCCTTGAGTTTCTTTAAGCAAAAGGGCATATTCTTTAGTACCTCTTAAAGGCATATCCTCTGGTGGATTTGCTATAAAAATATCATTTATCTCTTTTCCTCGGGCATCCTTACCAGTAATCTCAATAGATTTATCTTGAGGTCCATCAGATGAATAAAAAGCTTCTGTGTAATTGACTTGCTTTGCGACTTTTTCTATGTATTGCTCTTCACTTTCCCAGACAAATTCACCATCAAAAAAACCTTGAGATTTTATTTCCTCAGAAATTGATTGTGGACCTGGGCCTGCAATTGGTCGTATTTCATCTTCAGGTGCCATCAGATAATCACCTTTGCTACTCCACCAAAGTTGACCATCAAAATAGCCTTCTGGGTTATTCCAAGGAAGCAATCCAATTTGACTTTCTAACTGAGGATCAGACGCTAAAACAATTTCTGATTCTGATTCTGAATTTGATTGAGATGCTTCTTCTGTTGTTTCCTGATTATTGGTAGTACTTTCTTGATTTGGATCAGGGACTAAACTCAATTCATAATCAGTTTCATTGGCCCACCACTGTCCACCTCTAATTACACCTCCTTCAGGTTTTGGTGGTGGATCATTTTCTGAGGTGGTTTCTTGATTGGATGATGTTTCTTGACTATCGGTAGTACTTTCGTGATTGGATGATGCTTCTGTTGTTTCCTGATTATTGGTAGTACTTTCTTGATTTGGATCAGGGACTAAACTCAATTCATAATCAGTTTCATTGGCCCACCACTGTCCACCTCTAATTACACCTCCTTCAGGTTTTGGTGGTGGATTATCATCCATGAAAATTTTTTTGGAGATTATACATTAAAATTCGTATACCTTGTATATTTTGTATATAAATTGATTGCTTTTTTTTAGAAATAAATCTAAGAATATTTTTGATACTAGTTGTTTTGCAACTTATTGATTATTACTAACCTGTATAAGAAGTATAAGGAGAGTGTGATGAATTGCTTTATTCGAATCATAGAAAACTAGTAGACATCTACTGTTTATCGACTCATTTTGCGAGTGTGGTTTAAATCTAGGGTAAGTGTGATGTGAGTGTGATTTATTTTGATAGGTCTTACTTAAGTGATAGTAAGTGATCTAAAGAATGTTTATTACTAACCTGCTCAATTATTAGAATCAATGCCGATTATACAACCTAGCTTAGAAAGCTAGATATAGAAAAGGTTTTAAAGGAGGCAGTAAGGAAGGGTATCACTAAGGTAACAGTACTAAAAGACATATCCTTTGGTCCTGTGTACTGACTTGTTAAAGGGTATGAGGGTAAATATAGTCCTGGCTTATACGTTTTAGAAAGAGAAAAAATCTTCTGTTCGTCTTTTCTGAACCTGTAAAAAATTATTATTTTTTGAACTATTGTTAGTTGATAATAAGGGATCAATATAACTGATTTTTGTTATTTTAGTTTGAGATTGATTTGATGATTTTATTTGAGCCATTGATAATAAAGATTTTGCCGATTGATTTTCTGTCTTGATATTGACATGACTAGTGTTCACTCCTTTATATGAATTTTGGATAGATTGGATCCTTAAAAGACTTGATCCTCCTATGGCTACAACAGCTAAACTACCAATCCTCCAAAATTTTGAAGGTGGTATGAAATTTAGTTTTTTAATATTTGGCTTTTCTAATTTTTCGTGATTCACTTTTGCTGACTCAAGAGTTAATTGATCTTCTGACTTTTCTTTGACTAATTCAAGATGTAAATTATCGTCTACTTTTTCAACAAATTGATTTGTTTGATTGTCGAGGATATTGTTAAAGTAATAACCTATTAATGCAAAGACAACTAATAGAAAAAGTATAAATATTGCATCTGTAGGAATTGAAATTGTACTAGCATCGGTCAACTCAAGCTCAGTGATTCCAATGGACATTTAAAATCTATAACTCTATTTATTAAAACTACCTCTAAAAAATATGGCTAGACTTCTTTACTTATATATTTAATTTCAATGCGTATTAATACTGGCTATACAATTTGAAAGCGTGATTAGTTTTAGAAAGAGTTTTATTAGTTTGCGCCCATTACTTTTATTTGATTACCAGCATCACAGAATTTCATCAACTCCTTTTCATACTCATCAGTAAACGTTTCGACTCTTTTTGCATACACGGCATCTGCATTTAAGTCTTCGATCATTTCATAACCGAAGAACTCCAATAATTCCTCTTGATTCTTAAAGCATCGATCACTCCATTCATAATTCTTGTTCCCCTTCGCATTTTCATACTCATAGCACTCGTAAAAATACTCAGTTCTATATCGCTCAACTAATGCAAACTTTTTTTGCTCCTCCTCTGGGAGTTTGTTGTAAATACTCCACCCAATTATCAAGACTGGCATACGTCTGCATCTTCAACTTTTTTATTCCACTCCTGGAAACTTGAACTGCAATTGGGTGAAGGTTGTTCGCGAATACCTTTTAACTTTTTCCATCTGATGTAGAGAGCACCAATCAACCAACTTTCAGTTAATGATTTTGCACCATTCTTTAGTAGGTTATTTTGTTTCTTATTGAATTTTTCTGAGTCAAGAAGTTCTTGTTTCCATTCTATTTTTTCAGTCATTGATTTTTGCCCTCAACTTGTAGAAGGTTTCTTCACAGCGACAAGAAACACCCTTGTAGTGATCTGGGAAAGATTTCATCCAATTAGGAATTGCCATCGTCACGGGATGACCGCCTTTGATGTGAAAGACAACCTCTTTGTTTTTTTTGTCTATGAAATGCGGAGGAAGACTCATATTGCTACCTATTCATTTCATCAATACCTTTCTATTAACCACTCTGCAAAAGGGATTGTTTGATTTTGCGACCTTATCAGCATCCTCAAACTTTTCTACATGCACTATTTCTTTGATGACCATCCCTCCAACGAAACAAGAAACTTCAACTTTCATTGTTGACCTCCTCCCAGTCGGGAATGAAGAGTTCATTTTGAATTGAAATGTCTATGAAAACCTATTCCACGTCTTAAAGCAATAAAGTGTTCAATCAATGATTATGTTGGATAGATTCTTTCTTTGCTGTTCTTGATTGATGCAAAGTTTAGCGAACATGAACCCAAGTCTGATTCATTGTTTAGACGAAACTTTTCTCATATATCTCGAAGAACTGCAAAAACTTAAATTAAATTTTCAATTTTGTATTATCACAGACATTAACTTCATCTAATTCTGGAAAAAGTATGTTGATATAGGCCATTATGATCACAACTAATGGAGGCATATTTGTTGTATCATCTTTCGTGAGTCGCTTAAGCTCGGACAAGAACCCCTTAGCTTCTCGCTCGCTAATTTTGTATTCTGGGTTCTGTTCGACTTGGTCCACGAGAGATTGGATTTGATTAGCAGAATCCATTAATTAATATATTGTTCTATGCCAATAAAACGAATGAGATATTTGACTACAAGCATAGATTAAGAAAACTTATCATCTCTTTAACGATGACTTTAGACCTGGTTGATTTGGTATCCATATTTCTGTTCTATACTTCATATTGCTCATGAAATCTTTTATGTATTCTTTGAAGCATAATTCGATTATTCCTCTCAAAGGTTTTGCTTTCGCAAGTTTTTAGGGCTCAATAATCTATTTTTGATTGTCTGTTTCTTTTTATTTCACCTCGTTTCTTTTTTGACTCAACTCTCTTCATCTGTGATGAGCGTGTAGGAATGGTTTTCTTTCTCTTCTTGGGAGGTGGTTTTAAAAGGTCCCGCAAGGTTGAAGCCAGTCTACTTAAAGCTAATTGTCGGTTCTGATATTGGGTTCTCTTATCCTGAACAGCTATACAAATAGAACCATTTATTAGCTTGACTTTATCTTGAGTTGAGATCCTATGCTTATTGAATGGCGATAAGGCTTTTGATTCAAATACGTTGAATACTATTTCAGCTCGACTGTCTGTCTTATTTAGGTTCTCACCACCTGCTCCTGATGATCTAGAGAATCTCCACTTTATTTCGTTAGTTGGTATTTCAAGCTTAGTATTAATCCTTAGATTCATTTGTCTTCTTTATCCAGCCAATCGAAGTGAGCTCATTTCTAAAGGATTCTGCTTTCTTGGTATTGCTATCTCATTTTGAGAGAAGAATACGAATGAATCAGTGTTGTTGACCTCTGGACATTTTTTATTAGGGCCACATATGAATAAATATGATTCACCATATATACTTGCATCTGGAAGTTTTATACAAATAGCTCCTAAGTTCTTTTCAAGTAATGTCCACATTTTCTTTTTATCTATACATTCTTGAAAGAGATCGTTGAGTTTATTTTCATTACTCACACCTTTCATATTGAGAGCAAAATAATGATTAATAAAAATTTCTCTTGCATTCGTTTCAGATTCTTTGCTCAGTATTCTCGCCAAATAATGGCATTCATCAAGAACATATTCTTGACTATCTAGTTTAGATAGTACCCATCCAATATCTTTCTCACTCACCCCTCTTTCACTAAGAATAAATTCGAAGGCTCGTTCTTTAGTAGGACCTTTTCCCATCTAAAAGGTTCCACCAATTTGTAATCGATTATGACATATAAAACTAATATTTGTATGTTTTTAACCTTCTTACTTTATGGGTCATACGTCTTAAAAAATTTTTGTCAAAAATGTTAGGAGCTATTAGATAACTGCTTCCATGAGGAGCTAAAAAGAAGACCATTATGTTTGTATCTCCTGGTTATTTCAGTTGCTTCTCCTTTCCCTGCAAGGACTGTTGAAGAATTAGGAATAAAAACAGGCCAATCTGGTTTTGTGAAGTGTGATTTTTTTATTGGACTTATGATGATAAAGACATTTGCTTGCTGCTTGAAGGTGAAGTTACGCTAACTCCTGATAGAGGTGGACTTGTGAGTTTTTGTTAAGTTGATTTAGTTGTTTTCCTAGCAGGAATGAAGTCTAAATGGAATGTTCATCAAGCAGTCCGTAAGCATTTGCGTTTTAGTGATTAAACTATGTACCTATTTACATGTTAGATGAAAATCATGTCTAAAATTATTGCAATTATTATCGTGGCAATTTTTATTCTTTCTGCTTTTGCAGGATTGTTTGGAACACTTTTATCAAGCTAATCAATTCTCATGACTTATAAAATTATCAGGCATGACAAAGTGTCTGATGATATTACTGAGCAATCATTTAATAGCTATGACGAGGCTTATGATTTATTAGAGGGAATATATGCTGATGTTTGTTGTTCTGATGCTGATTATGGGGACCGTCCCTATTATGAAATTATTGAGGTATCAGAATGAAACCTATAGGCATGCATAAGCGGCTAATTGCTTGGTATCAAAATAAGCTGGGTATAAGAGAGTATGGATTGCTTTGGCTTGTTTTTTTAAAGGAGTCTTCGTTGCTCTGATATTTGAAAGACTCATTTTACATTAGATGTTTGATCAAGAAACTCTGTTGGAATATTTAGGTTCACCTGAGGGCATTAATAAAATTATTGTTGGAATTATTTTAGTCGGAGCTATTAATGCAATTTTTATAATTTATAGTGTTAGGACTACTTATGGAGCTGCAAAAAAAGCAAGAGAAAAACTACAAATCCAACAATCTAAAATCGATAAATTATCCCCTAAACAGGAATAGAATATATTCCTCTTGCTCAACTATGGACTAACGAATCGAGGAGTAGACGTATCAATTTTAAACGTGTCTAAGTTTTCCAGTAATTGTTTATGCAGCGTATGTTTTGATGAATAGCTTTATGCCTTTGTTTATGGTTGGATTTGCAATTGAGTTGTTGCCTTACTTTCCCAAATATGCTTATCAGCCTTGCCGCCTTTTTAGTAGCTACATATGATCCGAGCTGAAAGACTTAATGAGTTCGATCAATTAGCAGTTAGTGAAGAATTGAGAGAGTGGTTGCATGAGGGTGCAAGGCTTGGGGATGTATTGAAACTAGTAAGTATCAAAAAATAAGTAACATTAGAAAATAAATTTATGCCGCAATTTTATCAATAGCTAATAGTTTAGCGATATCACTGTCTACAGGATCACCTTCTTCTTTACGTTTTACGAATTTATCAAATTCAATTACATTAGAATTTTTCCTCTTTAATTCAGTACTTTTATTTAAGTAATCGAGAGAGACTAGAAATACAGGAATAACGCAGAATGGAATAACCAAGAAGTAGAACTCAACAGGCATTTGACTTTATAATTATAAATAAAGCTTTACTTAAGTAGTCAATGATTGCAATAGGGCGTTGTACGAATTTTATGCTTTCCTAATACGTTATTAGTCTGAATTACTTTAATGATTTATTCAGTTGTTTACTTGTAGGTGAGTTTTCAGTAAGAGAAAGCAGAATGAGTTCTTATTTGATGATTCGTTTCGGAGCCTTTTATGCAGCTGGATCTTCTATTCGACCATATCGACATCTCATTATGTCTATTACTTGCTCCTTTGTACTCCAGCTTTTAATTCGATCCTTAATGCTAAGTAGTTGTGATTCTGTGAGTTCAAGACGTGCGTGTTCCAAATTTGCCATTTAGTTAAATACTCGTGGCAGTGATGATGATGATTTGCAAGCAGAGCAAAAAACAAAGAGTAACCATGGAGGCTCAAGCAATGGTTTAATAAATCGATTTTTACATGTCTGTGTAGCTTGTCAATTCCCTTCCTGAACTAAACAACAACGAACACGTAGGTTATAGATAATACGGTACATCATTTGTTCTGGCATTACACTTTTCAGGCTCATCTTTATACATTGATTAAACGCTTTAAAGTGATTTATATTATGCAACTTTTGGATCATCCTTTTTTTGTAATTCTTTTTTTATTTTGGAATACTTCCTGCCAATTTTGTATTGCCTATGGAATAAATTTAATTGGTTGTTTTCGTCATTAGAAGATTTAGTTTCTATCTCTGCTATTGGTTTAGTCATTTGACTCCATACAAAAAGCAGCCCAAGTGCAGAAGCAAGTAATGGAAGATACTCTTTAATTAAACTCACGACTACTAAAGTAGTTATAAAACAAAGAGAAAACAGGGTCCATTTATGAATTCTACTATTTTCTAGCTTTTTCTTTTTTGATTTTGGAGAAGGAATGATTGGTAGATGAGGATTCATACGTTATTGAGTTGTAGATGTATTGGATTAGAAAGATGTAGTAATTGTTCTATCTGTTGTAATAATATTTGTTTGCAAAGCAGCTTTATTTTAGAGATCTTTTGCTATTCGATTTATGTAGCTTAAAATCTTTTTCCCGTTGTGATATCGGAAATACGGTGATTGATAATGACACAGAGATTCTATTTAACTAGATAATTTTTAACAAATTCAATCAAGCTTGTAAATGTTTCTGAATGAATCGCCCATAGATTTTAGTATTTTGCTGTTTTTTAACACTAATTAGCTTTATTGAGCTTTATGGTCTTTTATCTATGTCTTGTTGAAAATGATTTTGCTAGTTTCAAAAAGTAATTTAAATGTTGTATTGACAAATCACTCAAAAAAACTCTTGAGAACCAATATTCATGAAAATCTATAATAGCTATTGAAAGTATACTAATACCATAGTGAAAACTCTTTTTTAATAGCAAGCCTCATCAAAAAATAGATAAATCTTATAAGGAAAATATTTGTTGGATTATGAGTAGACTCTTTGGAAAGAGGAATCAAATCTTTCTTTCTAAAGATTATATAATTGAGAAACTTTTTCTAGAATCTAAAGGAAATATAATCTCTATCAAAAAATCTGAGTTATGTTTGCCGATAATACTGCAATTATGATGTTCTAATTAACATCTAATTTTATTCTTATTAAGTTCGATTAGGAATAGGAGATATTAGGAAATTAAATTGATTATTTAATTTCGCATTTAAGTTCTGCAAACGCCTCATTTGGAAGGCCAAGAAAGGTATCTAAAATTTTATTACCAGTTTTTGGAATTATAGAAACTCCCACGAGCTTGGTTTTGCCATTGCTTTGAAGAACCATACCTTCTCCTATATGTAAGTTACCTTTTACTTGTCCTGTTTTGAGAAGGCTTTGAACTATTAACTCAGGAAAATTAAGCATAGCTCCAATGCTAAAAAGAAATTTGGATTCAAATTTCAATAATACTTCTCCAGAATTCTTATCAATAGTTCCTTCTAGCTTATCCATAAACATTTTGATCTTGAAACCTGGTGGTAAGGGAAAAGATAAAAATTTTGTTGTTTTTGAAGTAAGAGGAGGAATTGAAAACGTTTTAGATGAAAAACTTATATGTATGAGATTATTTGTCTGATTTGTAAGTAATGTCGCTTTGCCTCCACCCCCATAAGCGTTATAAGTAAATGGTGGATATTTACCAATTTTTAATCGACATCCCTCTAAACTCCTCAGTTGCATAGGACAATCAATAACTCTTCGTTCATATCTGATGCGAAACAAATTACTGCAATAGAGATTAGTATAGCTAATCTTATTTATTTACTGTATTAAAAAAATTGAGAGTTTTTATAATTGGCTACTTCCGACTGAAGTGTATTGCATAGATGCGACAAACTTCTGTATTCACTCAATTTCATAGAAGATAAATTGGAGATGATAACAAGTCATCAAGTATTTTTATTAGATTACCTTTAACCAAGTGATGAAGGAGAAAGTTGAATTTTCAATTGAATCATTATGTTCATTTGGTCATTACACTTATAATTATGCATTTTGTAAATTACAATGATGTATTAAATATTGTCCTTGATGCCTGAAAACCTAACACCAGATTGGTCCTCAGAATTTGAACACTATAAGAAACTTTCTAGGCAAGTAGTTACGAATGAAGATATAATTAATTTTTTTAATAAGAATCAGAAAGCTTTTTATCTTGATAGCTTTTCCTCAAGCTGGTCCAGAATGATGGAGGCATATGAAGTTAAAGAGAGTTTAAGTTTAGATCAATTAAACAAACTGGAAGAAATGCAATGGCAGGAAATGCCAGACTCATTGAAATTATTTGCCTATGATTTTTGTATTAAGAATGGATTTTGTTTTACTGGAACATCTAGTTAACGTAAAAAATATTAGATAGTGAGAATTTATAAAATTTTATAGAGCGATGAAAGTAGGTTTTAATCTTAATTAAATCTAGGAAAGCACTAACTTCTATTGATTAGGATCTCCTTTTCTTTTATCTTTTAATCTCTCTCGATTGGAAAGCCATGATCTAAAATTATCATCCTCTACTTTTGCGCGCCACTCTTTAGATGATATGGGCAGTTTTGTTTTTTTCTTCTGCTGTTTTTTATTAAACGTTAAAAATAAATTTAGATAAGCAGCTATGACTAAAAGAAAAAGTAAAATTGTATTGATATGCATTTTGCTAGAGTTTTCTTGTATATAAGTAAATGATAATCAACTATATGCAATAAGAATATACCTTGAAAAGGTTAAATGATTTTCAGAGTAATAATTGAATTATCAGGTAGAGCAAAAAAGTCCTAGTTAGATAATGCATTATTATCCGCAAAGCTTAAGAAAAGACAGTAGAACGATTAATTGAATAGGATGATTCTAAATATCGATCGGTATTCCTAGCTACTGCCGCGTTCGATTCATGAAAATAAGCATCAATCCGATTCATGGCTGTAAATGGTAGTGATTTGTATGATTGCACTGAAAAACTAATAGTTTGCTGGTTTAAATCATTTGCAGTCACTTTTTTAATTTTTATGTAATAGTATATTATATATGATCATAATAAATTAGCTCTTAAAAATTACTTATTTTAAGAGCTATTATTTGATTCTAAAAACGTAATTTAAAATTTTAATTATGAATATAATTAAAAAAAAATCTTTTCAAATGCTTATTTTAGGATTATGTTTAATTTCTTTTTTGCAGTCACAAATTGTACAAGCGATGGACTTGGACTTGACAGCAGCTCAAAATGTAGTTGGTAAAAGATTTGCAAGTAAATTTTGTGAAGCAAAAGAAAAGGGATTTTCCTCAGAATTATCAAGTGAATTCGCACTAAATAATACTTACTTAAAATTTGTATCTTTTCCTAAAGATGAAAGTTTTATAGAAGATCTTTGGGTGTATACAATATCCAGCATCCGAAAGAATTGTGGTAATTATCTTACTGAACATGAAGAGACTAACTTAAGAGAATTTTTTCTAGAAGAAGGAGAAATAGCAAGTAACCGTGATTTATATTTACCTCATTAATGAATAAGATTTATGATTGTATAGTCATAGGTGCAGGTATATCTGCATGTACGTTCGCATCATTTCTTAATCAAAGATTTTCTGATGCTTCTATATTATTAATTGAACAAGGGAGGAGATTAGGTGGAAGATCTACTACGAGAAAATCAAGAAAAAACAAAATTCTTGAATTTGATCATGGTCTACCTTCTATTAGTTTTAGTAAACATATTTCAAAAGATATATTGACACTAATTTCACCATTAATAAGTTCAAAAAAAATGGTAGATATCTCAAAGGATATTTTAATAATGAATGAGTTTGGTATTTTGAAGAATGTATTTACTAATGATAAAATTTATAGGAGTGTCCCTTTTATGAAAAATTTTTGTGAAGAGATAGTTAATCAATCTATGAATCCAAAAAAAATAAATTTTTTATTTCAAACACTTGCTAAATCAATAAAACGAATAAATGATTTATGGGAGATACAAGTTGATAACGGGAAGATTATTAAATCAATAAATCTTGTTTTATCTAGTTCTTTAATAGCTCATCCAAGATGTTTGGAAATTTTAATGACTAACACTTTGCCGTTGAGGGATGCTTTCATCCCAGGCAAAGATAAAGTCGTAGATTCTGTTTTAAGAGAAATAAGAAAACTAACTTATATAAAGCGAAAAATATATATTTTATATGTTTCAAACTTGGAACTAGTTAAAAATTTTAATCAACAGTACTTACAAATAATCTTTTCAAATGTAATTAGAGAGGATTTGAGTTTTGAAAGAATTATTTTTCAAAGGCAATCCGATGGATCTTTGATTATATTATTACACTGCTATTATATAAATAATCTATTGGAGATTAATATTGATAAAATCATTAAATCTTTGTCATCTCTATTTTTGAATTATCAAATGTTTGTAGATTTATTTTTACAAGCTAGACTAATAGATAAAATGGATTGGAGGGCTTCTCAACCTCTTAATCACCTATTACCTAAAGAATTACAGTGGTCTTCTAGCAGCCGGATTGGTTTTTGTGGAGACTGGTTTGATTTCAATAGTTGTGGAGGAGTAGAATCGGCTATGAATAGTTCAATCAGATTGGCTAAAATGATTAACTAGGCTGACTTCTATTCAATTCTTCACCTATTATAAGCTGATTCATAGAACATTCTGAATAGCAATAAGGTATTTCAAATATATCAAAATTCCAAAGAATATATTTTTTTACCTTGCTTTATTTATGAGTAGTAGATATACATGATTTGTATTTATTTTTATTATGATTACGGTTGTTTTTCTGTTGGCTTTAGGCTTGGCTGGTTGGACTTTCTCAACATTAATGAGTAAAGGCAAGCATCAAGATGAGATTACCAAAGAGCTAGGAAATATTTTTGAGAGTTTAAAGCTGCTAACTTCTTCAATTACTTCTCTTGTAAAACTTTTGATGAAGGATTCTATTGCTTCAGCTAAAGATGAGGACTTTCAACCTATCAGTTCGAATGTTATTGATCTATTAAAGCTAGAAAATAAAGATAAAGCTGCGTGATTGTTCGACTTCAATATTTAGTTTTCTATTTGAAAAGCTTACTTGTTTATTTTAATTAAATTACTAGCTTCTTTTGATCCATGAAGGTGCTCCAGTGAACCATTCTCCAAGATCATCTCGATCGGGATTGTATGTTGAGTTTGGGTCCTCTGAACTTAGATCAAGTCCGTTTAGTAAGTCATCTATTTGATTATCAACAGGTTGGTTACGTTGAATACGTGAAGCTTTTCTAAGCCAACTAGATACGTTTTGATTCTTCGTTGCATATTTATTTATATAAATCCTTTCTTCAAGGGTTACTTGATTTCCCGCAGACAGCCTATTTAATATTTCTTGTATTCGCAGCCTAGAGGAAGTAGTTAGCATGATTAATTATCTATTCTGTTCTTTTTAGCTTGAAATAAGTTAAGTGCAAGTTGAATTGATTCAATTTTAGAATTAATTTTAATTTACAAGAAATCTTTTTCAACAATTATTTGCCTATTTTGCTTTGGCTTGTAGATTTTGATATTGAGTTCTTTTTTCTTACGCCAAATAAAAAACATCAAGAACTAATTTTATTATTTTCTATGTGAAAATTTTTTTAAAGTATCTATATCAATAATTTCTAGAGTACTTTCATCTGTTGCCTCAAGGTCAATTAAAGGTGCCATGCCATCTTCAAATGCTTCTTTCCATCTAGGAGCACAAAGGCACCAGTGATCATCTTTTTTTAATCCAGGAAATCCTATTTGAGGAGTAGAGAGATCATTACCTTGAGCTTTGCTGTAAGAAAGAAACTGCTCAGTGATAACAGCACAAATAGTATGCATTCCTTGATCAGATATGTCTGTTCTACATAACCCATCTCTATACCATCCAGTCATGGGATTGCAACTGCAAGATCTAAGTTCAGTCCCCAAAACATTTTTTTTTTGCGACATGACTTTTTTTATTTCGTATGGATATAGTATGACTTGATAGAGTTTTTTATATGCAAGGTAAAAGAAGATGACAGCGCCATTAATACAAGGTGCCTCTGGGGTCCAGGGAGAAGAATTAACTTATGTTTTTACTAATGAAAATAATAAGAAAATTTATACCTTTACTTCTAATGAGCCAGTTTCATGGTCTATAAATGGCGGAGAGAAAAGTCTTTTTTCTATTGATAAAGATACTGGAACATTAAGCTTCAAAGATTTACCTGACTATGAAACAATTAAGAAATTAAATGGAACGACATTAAAATTCACCACTAATTATTTTACTACAAGTGTCAATGAAAGTTTTTTTGTAGAAATCTATAATAACCAAAATGAAAGTAATAAAAGTACACCTACTACTGCTAATAATTTTCTGCAATATGTAAATGATAAATCGTATGATAATACTTTAATTCATAGATTAGTTTCTAATTTTATTATCCAGGGTGGAGCTTATACTTGGCCGGAAATATCATCTAATGAAATTGGTGGCCATCCATTACTAGTACAGTCAAAAGGTGAAATAATAAATGAACCTTATAATTCAAATATGATGGGTACAATAGCAATGGCAAAAATTTCAGGACTGCCTAATAGTGCTACATCTCAGTGGTTTATAAATTTGTCAAATAACTTAAGTCTTGATTCACAAAATGATGGATTTTCTGTATTTGGACATCTTTTAGGTGATAGTATTGAAAATCCTTTATTATTAAATAATCAATTAACTTATAATGTTAATTATCATGATATAGATTTGAATATACCCGAATTACCCTTGGTTAATGTGCAAGGAAATGTTATAATTAATACTAACTACCTTGCTATTAAGACGATTGCTATAGTCAATCAAAGACCTAGTGAAATAGAAAATAAATTCAATGTTATCGTAACTGCTAGTGATTCAGACGGAAACAAATCAAATCAATATGTAATTGTCAATCTTCAAGATATACAAGGAGAGGTTCTTAATGGAATTGATGGAGATGATAATCTCAAAGGAGGTTTAGGAAATGATACTTTTCAAGGCAATGGTGGAAACGATACGATTGATGGTGGGGCTGATTATGACATAGCAACTTACTCGGGAAATTTTTCGGAATATACTTTTGACATCGCCAATAAAATAGTTACTGTTACAGATAATCGCTTATCGAAAACTGATGGAATAGATTCATTATCTAATATTGAGAAGCTTACTTTTGCTGATCAAAGTGCATTGATCACCAGTCAAGAAATTAAACCAATTCATTCCTTAGGATTTCAATCAGAAAAAATTTATTCAGGTACAAGTGATACTTATAAATTTTATGATTTAGGTAGTGATCACTATGGCGTAGGGACTGCTACCGGTATTGATGAATTAACTGGTGAATCTATTCTCAAATTTGATGATAAGAATATGAATCTAATCAATGATGTTAAAGCAACATTTGATCAGGTTACGGGTTTAAATACAGATTCTGGAAAAATGTTTCGCCTTTATAACGCCTCATTTAAACGTTTACCGGATCCCGATGGATTGCGATATTGGATCGGTAATTTTAGTTCTGGTAAAGATGACGAAAGAGCCGTGGCATCATCATTTTTAGCTTCCGCAGAATTTACAGAGCGCTATGGAGTAAATGTCTCTAATGAAAGTTATGTCAATACTCTTTACGTCAACGTATTAGATAGAGATGCTGATACAAGTGGTTTGAACTATTGGTTAGGTCAACTGACAAGTGGAGCAGAGACACGGTATGAAGTTCTTTTAGGTTTCTCTGAATCAGCCGAAAACAAAGCACTTTTTTCTGAGATAACTGGTTTATATTAATTATTTGATTTCGAGTTTTATATGTAAATACAAATGTATGAAATATTGACAGGTGAATTTTTGATCTCACAAAAATCTTAGGGACTAGAGTCTTCAAACTCTAGTGGTTGCCATCAAACATCATTTTTAATTTGTTTATGGATTAAAAGTTGATTTATTCATCTTTTCTCAGTTGAAGTTAAATATCATTCAAGTGCTTAAGTTAAAAATTTTCTTATTTCTACTTAAGAATCCATGAGACTTGCGAAAGAGTAAAGGTATAGTACACTAGTATTAGTCTGTGTTATTCTAGATGGAAATTCTCTCTATTCTTTTTGTTTTGCAAAGCATTCTTTTGATTAGTCCACGTATTGTCTCTTCGCGCTTTTCTAGTTGAAATTCTTGTTTAATCTCTTTCGATTATTTCGCATAGATTAATTCATTCGGTATTTCGCTTTTAGTGATCTTAATTAGGTTCTTATTGTTTTTTTAACCACAATCATAAATTCTGGCGCCAAGCGTTTTGATGCTGTTAGGCATTGTTGCAGGTTTAGGGGTATTCGCTATCACTGGGCAAGTCATACCTTGCATTTTTTAATTGGCTAACAAGTTTTAAGAAAAAATAGTTATTAGAATATTTACGTCTATTAACTATTTTTCGAATCAGATTCAATAAATAAAGATCAGTAAAGAGACAATTAATCTTGATTTGTTTCTTTTAAAATTTTCAAATAGGCGAATTAATCCAATCATAGTCGGCTCCATTCATGAAACCTATTAATATAAATACAAGAAAAAAAGAAATTCCCACAGTTGGAGCCTTGGGAGTTTGTGTTTATGCTAAACCGCTAAAAATTAATGACTCATATGAATAGTATTAGAGGTATTGTTGGAGACCCATTTTCAGGGATTTTGTAAATTTATCTTTAATTCGCATATTTATCCAACTTATTAGGTGGACTTTCTCTGCGAGTGAAAACAAGCATAATTTGGCGTAATCATTTTCAAATCTTTATTTTTTTCGAAATTGTCACCTAATTTACCTAAAAATTTTTTTTATGGCTATTGTTTATATATGTTTATTTAAGGAGGTGATCCATTGTCGCATCTACCAATTGGTCAAGAGTCATTGGAAATAAAAAAACTTTTTGGTTCCGTTACTCCTGCCTTGAAGGGTTTTATTATTAATAGATTTATATAGTTACATTTATCTATTAATTATTAAGCCAGCTATATCTTAGCTGGCTTTTTTTTGCTTGAGCTATTCGAAAGTAATGATGAATGCTCACTATTTTTAATTGTCTCTTGATATATATTTGAAAAAGGTTAGGATTACACTATAGACGTTATTTTATTATGTCGATGTCTAATGATGAGAAAATTGAAGTTGCAGAACAAAGGATAATTGAGTTGAAAACTTTAATTAATCATTGGAAGACAAGTAATATTGCCTCAAGAAGGTCTACTTCAGATTTGGTTGACGCCATCCTTTCTGATAGGCAAGGATCTCAAGCAGCCTAAGTTATTAAAATTTTTCATTGTTTAAGATTTATTGTATCTATTTAGCCATTATTTAATTTGTTGTTTTATGTATTGAATATAACCAAAAAGGTTAAAGATAATAAAAATTACGGTAAATAATTAAATTTGAATTATACTAAGTAATAATTTTTAATTAAAATGAAAATTGGTCGTAATTTAAATTTGAAAGAATATCTGTGGACTAGTTTAAATAAATTAACTAATAGCTTTACAAATTTAGCAGTTATTAATTTAGGAAATGGATATATTAAATGTATTTGGGAAATTAGTTCGATTGATAACTTTAGAATTGATTTTAGTAAAAGTCGTTTTTTTGCTATTAGATTATTTGATATAACCAATAGTAGAAATATAAATAATTCAACTTGTATTATGAAAGAAATTCAGGTAAATAAATTTCAATCTTCTATTACTTTTCCTATCCCTATAAACAAAGGTGTCTATTATTTTGAGTTTGGTTATCGCAAGAAAAATGGTGAGTGGAGACATCTTGCATGTCAAGATCTGAAATTGGGCTATAGAATAAAAAAAGTAATTCATTATTTTAATAATGATGATTGGTTTGATTCTAAAATATGTATAAGAGAAGATGATCTTAGTTTTCATGAAAAAGCTTATCAACTTTCACTCAATTCAATCATTGGAGGCTCTGAGAATATTTCTTATGAAAAGGAAATGACTGATTAAGAACTTTTATTTTATCAATTTTAATTCTTTTGATTAAACTTTTAGAAAATCTACTTTTTTACTTATCTAGATTTAGAATCTAGATAAGTAATTCATATTAAGTATGAGCAACGAATTATCAATAACAAAAACTTTAAAAACCCAAGATTTTAGTAATATTGATATTGATTTGGTTTTGAATTACCTGCAAACTTTAGATTATGATCTAAAGAGAACTAGATATATAGGTAAAATAATTTCAAAGAATGAAAGGTTAGCAAAATACTTTTTTTTTCGAGAAAAATTGAAAATTGAAATTAATTCTTCAGACAAAACTTTTCATATTACTGAGATTTTAGATCAATGTATTGATTGGAGTGAGTTTTGGCGATTGCTTGTTGTTAAAAAAGGCTTTTGCTGTATTCGACTATCTGGAGAATTACATGGTAAATCAAGATTTATTTTTTTGTCAGGTCCGAATATTCTCTCTGAACCCTCTACAGATCTTTCTGATTCTATTTATCAACATGTAGATTATTGATTAGACTTTTTAACTGAAAAAATTATTCATAGCTGTACGTTCTGATTTTGTATCAATTCGAGTAATTTTCGTTGTTTTTATTTTAGTCTTGTTAGATCTGGAATTTGGTTTTGTCTACTTATTTAATTACAGGTGCCAATAGAGGTATCGGTTTAGAACTTGTCCGTCAATTGAAAGATAGAGGAGAAGATGTCATTGCTACTTGTAGATCTACTTCCCCAGAATTGAATTCCTTGTCAGTAAGAGTTGAGACAAATGTTGATATCACTTCAGGAGATTCGGTTGTTAGGCTTAGGGATAATTTAAATGATACTAGAGTTGATGTAATGATTCAAAATGCCGGCATTTCGGAATTTAATTCTCTTTCTAGTTTAGATCCTGGAAGTATCGTTCATCAATTCAAGGTAAATGCCTTAAGCCCTCTTTGTTGTGTGCAAACTATGCTTAGTAAGCTCAATAAATCTGCAAAGATAGCTTTAATAAGTAGTCGTATGGGTTCAATAGAGGATAATAGCTCTGGAGGTTCTTATGGATATAGGATGTCAAAAGTTGCTTTATGTATGGCGGGCAAATCTTTATCGGTGGATTTAAAGCAAAGAGGTATTTCGGTAGCAATTTTACATCCAGGTTTAGTTAGTACTCGAATGACAGGATTTACTTCTAATGGCATTCAGCCTAAAGAATCAGTTAAAGGACTAATTCAAAGAATTGATGAACTTACACTTGAGAACTCAGGAACCTTCTGGCATTCAAATGGTGAGATCTTACCTTGGTAAAAGGTTATGCATATATAATTTTCATTGACTATATTGACTTTATATATTCAAAGAAAAAATATTTTTTTTTACTTATTAATTACTTAAAATTATACTCTACCTAATGTTTTTCGTAACTTTTTAACAAAGCTAATACCAACTCCGGGTATATTTAAAAGTTCTTCGTCAGATGCAGATATAATTGATTCTGGTGTCATATATCCAGCTTCATAGAAATTATTACAATTTTTTGTTCCAATGCCTGGTATAGATGTAAGATTTTCACATCTATCTGATAGTTCTTCTTGTTGTTTATTGAAAATACTTAAAATGGTTGAAAGATTTCTTTTTGTATTTAATAAAATGTTTTTAATGAACATTTCTTGTGCCAATACATATTATTAATATGCAGTAGAAAAAAATTCTTGCAAGCATAAATATTTTCTTTTGTTGATTAAATTACTAATTATGCTATAAATTTGTATTTAAAAATACAAAATAACCATATTTATATATGCTTTTCTTATATTAATAATTTTTTTGTATAAGTATCTCTTGATTGATCTTCTAATGGCTACTTGACTTTGTAATTAAATCTTGCAGATTAATTTTAGATGTAAATCACTTCCTTTGTTCATAACTGTGTGTGGCCAAAAAGGTGGAGTGGCTAAAACTTGTACCTCAATCCATCTAGCAAGCGTATGGTCTGCTCAAGGGAAAAATGTTTGTTTAGTTGATGCTGATAGAAATCGATCGGCTCTTGCTTATGGATCCAGAGGTAATCTTGATTTTAATATTGTTCCTGTAGAGGCAGCGGCTAAAGCAACGAGATTCTCTGAAATTGTTATCACTGATGGACAAGCAAGTACTGATGAAGAAGAATTGAAACATTTAGCAGCTGGATCTGACCTTGTACTCTTACCTACAGCGCCACAAGCAAGGTCGGTTGAATTAACTGTTGAATTAGCCTCTTTACTAAAACAGTTAAATATTCCTCATGCAGTTTTATTGGTTAAAGTTGATTTCCGCCAAAGGCGAATTGCAAATGAAGCAAGAGAAGCTTTAGAAAAATTTGCCCTAACTGTATTACAAGGTGAAATTCCTTTGCTATCTGCTTTTGATAAAGCAGAAAATCAAGGAGCAGCAGTAATTGATGCTGTAGATGATAAAGGTCGATCCGATCCCAGGCGAATGTCAGGTTGGTCGGCCTATTGTTCCATTGCTAAACAAGTTCAATGCCAGATTTCGAAGCACTTGTTAAACATCAACAAAACAGTCGAAGACCTGCAACTGAGCGCTTGAAAGTAGTCGAAAGACTGCCTATGTCTACTCAAGTACCAACTACTGATGGGAAAAATTTGAGTACATTATTTTTTGGTTTTTTAGGAGGACTTTCTGGATCACTGATTGGAACAGCTCTTATTTTTTATCTTTCAGCCAAAGAATTTATAGACTTTAAACTTCTTTTTTAAAGTTTAATTTCGAATAAAAATTTTTTTATATTTTAAAATTGTCTTAGATTCATATATTTGATATGTGTTTCCTTTTGGCTATTTCTACCATATTAAAAAAAGTTTTTGATTGTTTTAGTAGTTGTTGATAATTGCCAAAGGCAATTATTTTCCCATCTTTAAATTCATATATACAATCTGATCTTTCAATTGTGGATAATCTGTGAGCAATAGTGATTATTGTGCAACGTCTACCTATAATTTCAATCGCATCCATGACCTCTGCTTCTGTTCGGTTATCTAAGGCACTAGTTGCTTCATCTAAAACTAATAATTTTGATTGCCTGTAAAAAGCTCTTGCTATTGCTAGTCGTTGTCTTTGCCCCCCAGATAGTCTTATGCCATTATCACCAATGGAGGTATGCAACCCCATTGGCATTTCTGATACCAATTCTGCTAATTGAGCCGCCTTAAGTGCATCCCAAACTCTTCCATTATCTATGATTGCTTTATCTAATCCATATGCAATATTTTCAATAATATTGCTATTTAATAAAGTAATTGATTGCGGAACGTAAGAACAACAATCCTGCCAAGCAGGGACTTCTGTATCAGTAACTTCAACTCCATCCAATAATAAATGTCCTTCTGTTGGCCTAAGTAGGCATAGCAATTGATTAGCTGTGGTGGTTTTTCCACTTCCAGTTTCTCCTACAAAAGCTATTCTTGAACCTATTGGAATAGTTAGATTAATCCCCTTTAAAGTGTATTCTTTACTGTTGGGATACTTGTAACTCAATTTTTCAAGTTTTATATTATTCCTAGGTTCAATTCCTTGTTTAGTAGGAACGCCTATTGATCTTTTAGTTAGCCTACTAGAAGGAAGTTCTATTAACTTTAGTATTTCTTCTAAATCAGGTATTGATGCACGCATAGAAGTTAATGCTCTAAATGAATCTTGCAATGGAGGCGTTAGTTTTAATGCAGCTACTGCAATTGTTGCTAAGAATGGAACTATCTCAATAAGTATTGAATCGTTTTGCCCGGTTATGTATGGAAAAAGACCAATAACAAAAATCAATGTAATACCAAAAGGTTCAATTAATGATCTAGGTAATTCAGGTAAAACTTCAGCTTTCCAAATGAATGGGAAAGAGCTTTGACTCGCTAACTGATATCTTTTCTCAAAGTAAGATTCTGAGCTGGTAAGGTGAACATCTATGATTGTCCGCATTGATTCAGTGAGTATATTATTTGTTTCTTTCTCTAATTTGATTCTTTGACGAGATGAATGCCTGATAAAAGGCGTTACAAATAATGAAATAAATATATAAAAAATTAATAGACTTATGATTAAATATAGAGCTATAGATTTTGCTATAAAAAGGACAGCAATGCATATAAATGTAATCACACATAAACCACTAGAAATCTGAAGGATGGGTCTTACTAGGAATTCTGAGACTCTTGAAATATTGATCAATACTTTTGACGATAAATCAGATTTTTTCTTATTTAAGAAGAATTCATATGGTTGAGATAGTAATTTTTTCTGTGCTAGTTCCGATAAGTCTTTCCAAATTGCTACTCGAAGTCTTTCTTGGGCTGCTTTAAGAAATAATTTTGAAAATGATGCTAGCCAATTCATTGCTATGTATATGAAGACTAGACTAATAACTTTTGTTTTTGGGTCTTCAGGTATGAAATTTTGAAATGGTAGTGGAGGCTGATTAGGTTGACCTATAAAAACAGTAAACAATCTAGAAACAATTCCAACTACGATCACATCGACTAAACCAGTCAAGGCTGCTACAGGAATTAATTTCAATAGCGACCTTCTTCTTCTAACTGGTAGTGCCTTCAGCAGGCGCATTAATAGATGATATGTTTTGCTGGTGCCAATAATCATTCTCTAAAATTACTTACTTTTCAGAAATTATTTATGCTGATTCAGCCAGTTCCTTGGGTGTATGTGTATGAGTTTTTTACGTAAAAGCTGTCAAATTCATCAAGAAAATTATGAAAAAGTATTATTCAGAGATTATTAAATTGATTTAAATTTGACTATTTTTAAGCTTGATTAAAATTTATTTGTGGATATAAAATATCCCAAGAAAATTAATATAAGTAACGGCATTAAATAAATAATAATCATAAAACCAGAGAAAAATATAAATAGAATTAGAAATATCAAAAAGCCTATTAATATAGTTCTCAGAAGTCTTTTGATTCTATTTAGCCAAAATATACCTTTAAGCTTTTCTAGCTTGATTTCTAATTCTTTACGACTACGATATAATTCTTTAAGTTGTTTTTGGTGCCAATTAATTGAGTCCTCTAATTTTGTTTTGTATACATTCTTTCCAATTTGTTCTAGAAAATTATTAGATTTGGAGAATATGGAACGGAATTTTACAATTTGTGCCTCAACTAGGTTTTTGCTAGTATTTGATATTTTTTGATCTATCTCTATAATTTTAGTTTTGATTTGATCTTCTAAGGCAAAACTTTGATTTGAATTATATTGCACAATTTGATGACTACTATTTTGCCTGTATTTAAAAAAATTAAAAAAAAAGTTTGCTCTCAACATTTGAATGACTATTATCTAAGATAGTTTCTATGTGAATATTATAACAATGACTTCTATAGTTTTTAATGGTAGCTACATAACAAAAAAAAATACAGGTATTGGAGTTGTTTCTAAGAATTTACTATATTCTTTATCAGCCCACAAAATAACTACACTTGTACCAAAAGATATAGGTATAAAAGGTGATATTTACATACCTAATAACTTATCTCCGGGTTCAGGATTGAAAAGCCATTTTAGACGATTGTACTGGCTTCAAAATGTTGTTCCAACATTAATGAATAATACAAATTCTGAATATTTTTTATCACCATTATTGGAAGCACCATTGTTTACCAATGTGAAATCGATTGTTTTGGCACATGATTTAATACCAATTAGGTATCCGTCGATATCATTTTTAACTTTATACCATTTAGTTTATATCCCTTTAATTTTAAAACAATCAACGATAATTTTATGTAATTCTATTTCTACTGCTAATGATTTGAATAGTTTTTATAAGGTGCCTATGCATAAATTATTTCCAATTCGGTTAGGATTTAATAATAAAAAGTATTATCCAATAAAAAAAAATAGACAAAAATTCTTTCTTATTATTGGTAGACATAATCCCCATAAAAATTTAGGAAGGGTTATCAAAGCATTTGCATATGCCAAAATTAATAATTATAAGCTTATTTTTGTAGGCCCTTTTGACAAAAGGTATACACCAAGTCTTATAAAACTAATTGATGAATATAATCTTGGACATTTGTGTATCTGGAAAGGTTGGATTGATGATGATGAAAAATTATCATTATTAAACGAATGTCAAGCGCTTATTATTGCGAGTCTTTGGGAAGGATTTGGCCTTCCAGCTCTTGAGGCAATGGCTTGTGGAACGCCGGTTATCGCTTCTGAAATAGGCGCACTTCGAGAAGTTATGGGAAATTATGCTTATTTTATTGATCCATTAGATATCCAATCCATAGCTTTTGCGATGAATGTAGTCGTAAATGATAAAAAATGCTTCGAAAAAGCTTTTCAAGAAGGCCCATCTCGAGCTCAGTCTTTTAATTGGTTTGATACTGCTAAAACAATAGAGAAAATTATTCAAGAAATCGACTAAGATCTCTTTTCTAATCTATGAATTGATAATGTAATTTGGCAATACAAATTTTCTAAATTATCGAATATTTAAAAAATTATATCCTTTTCTTATCTAATTAATCAGATTTAAAAATTTGTTGTCTGATTAATTAGAATTACTTTTTCTAATACAGTTTCACTCTTAATTTATAACTGCTATGATAGTTTTTTAGTTTATTTGCAATATGTCTAGACAAAAATCTAAAAAAAAATTAACTTCTAAAATAATGCAAGCAAATGAGGAGACAAAGACAACACCTAGAACTGCAAAACTTGTTCTCTTTGTATTTGGTCTAGGTCCTTTGATTCTTATGTGTATATTTTTATTCTCAAATGGATTTTTCAATTCTCCTTTATAATGTAGAAATTTTTTAGATGATGAATACTCATCAGTATTTTTGATCTGTAAATTAGTTCCTAAGCGTTCTTTTTTCTTTTGTCTTCTTTTTATAACATCATTTGTTGGTTGATCGATATATCAGCAATTTATTTTGTGTTTCTAGCTAAACTTTGTTTTTATTGGAAGACTAATGCAACTCTATTTGGTTGATTGCCAGTTCACAGATACTGATAACCAAATTGCTGCTTACAAGCAGTTTGTAAAATTTTGGGAAAATGGAGAGATGTCTAAACAAGATAATTTTGATGGATTTGAAATGCTATTTCGTGTTCATGCTCCTGGAGAGGGTCGTGTTGTTATTCTCTGTAATGCAAATGGTGATAAGGAACTTTTCCAACATTTTGCCCCATGGAGAGCTCAGTTTGGCATAGATATGGAAATCACTCCAGTTATAAGCTGTCAAAATGTTGTTGACTATCATAAGGAATTATTCGAAAAAATGTCTTAAATGTACTCAAAAAATATATTAGTTTTTTAATACTTTATTTAATTTATACATAGATTATAAAGTTTTAAAAGATTTATTTATTTTTTTGAGATAGCATTTTCGCTGGTCCATATATTTTTGAAGTTGGCTTTATTTTTTAGTAATTGAATAGGAAGGCTTGCTAATACTGCTAATGAAATTAAAGCAAAAGAATCAGTTGTAAATCTAGCAATTCCCCATTCTGATGAGGCTAAAGCAAAAATAGATAGATGCATAAAATTAATGATGTTTAAAAAATTTTATCAGACTTGTCATTATAAATTTAATTACTTATTAAAAATTATTGTATTTACCAACTATATAAGAAACTTGTATGTATCAATTAATTTAATGCTTATAAAAGATGAACTCAAGCTTTTTGTAGCTTGTAACAATTAATTATAATTTCTTTATTTCTAAATAGATTTTTTCTTTTTTGTCCATTTCATTTTTAAGTTCCTTGCTTGGCTCTAGTAGATCAAAGTTATTTCTATTATTTCTTTCAATTTGCCCATGTGATTGACTCTTTAAATTCTTTACTGTTTTCTATCTCCATAACCTCTTTAGCTTTATCTGTTCCTACATTAATTACAAAAGCCAATCTATTAGATTTGCCATCGCCTTGGTAAGAATGCCATGTTTTTTGATTAATTCGCGAGAATATTAGGGCTCTATTTACTTTCCAATCAACTACAACCCCTTCACTTGGGGAAAGAATTTTTCCATTAAACAATATATAGTTTGGGCAAGGATAAATAATTGTACCGATATTTTTTTCTGGCTTTAAATAAATTACCGTAGATAACAATTTAGAAGCTACGTCATCATGAATTTGGTATTTATAATCTTTACCAGTCACTACAATTTTATAATCTATATACTCTATAAGATTGGATTTTGCAGGACAAAGTTTTGAAAGTATTGAATAAAAAAATTCTTCATACTTATTATGCATAGATATGATATTATCAATGGATAAAGGACCTCCTTTTGTGGCTTTAGGCTCGATATTCTTATCTTTGAAAATACGTGCTTGATAGATTGTAGTGAATTGAGTTGAAGGTACTTTTGAAATATCAAATCGATTGAAATATTGCATTTCATTATCAGAAAAAAAATTATCTAGGATGAGGTACTTAAAAAAATATTTACTTCGAATAGGGATTTCAACCATCTGTATAGTTTATAAGGTTTATTTAACTTAAGACTGTAAATTGAATATAGATATTCACATTAATCAATTCTTTATAATTTTCAATTAAATATTAATTGCTTGGAAGAGAATCATGTGAGCTAGCCTTGATTTACCCTACTTTTTCCGGCAGTTTTAATATACTAATTTTCCCGCATACCTATGTGTAACCATTTGGTGTGACTAAAAGACTCTTTTATACCAATTAAAAAGGAGCCCTTCCAGGCTCCATGGATCAATTGGGTAATACGTTGCCTCTATATTGATGTGAGATGGAACTAGATCAGCTAGAAAGTGCTAATGAAACGCTTACTAATTGCACCTCTAATACTCGCTCTTTCTTCACCAGCTTTTGCAGGGATTCCAGAGTCATTAAAACCAACCAAGTGGATGAAAATCGATGAGGCTTGGATTATTGATACTGAGGACGTAGAACTTAAGGGAAGTAAATTCCGTTTTTATGTAGAGAGAAGAGCGACAAAAGATGAGGTAGGTGAAAGGGATTACATAGCTAGTTATGTAGGCAAATTGAGATTGAGATGTAGTGATTTTTCAAGCAAAATTGAAGTTAGATACGACAATCCACCTTTTGGCTCTTACTACCAAGGGGGTGCCTGGGAGAAAATTAGACCTGATATGATGGCTTATCAACTTGCAAATTATTTTTGCTTTTTAAGTGGAGTAGAGGGCTATACAAGGGAAGGTGAAGAAGAATATGTAGGACTAGGGATACACATGTCTTCAGATCAAAAGACTGGAAATATAGTTATTAATCGGGTCATAAAAGATTCTCCAGCAGCTAAATCAGGAGTTATGCAAGGTGATGAGCTCATCTCTATTGATGACTGGTCAATGAAAGGTTTGGGTATTGATAAAGCCCTCCAGTTGATGAAGGGAGAAGAAGGAGAGAAAGTCAGTATCGTTATTCAAAGAACAAATGAATTAGATAAGATCAAGTTCAGTTTTAAAAGAGAGAAGATCACAATTGATGAGCCTGATTGGGTAAAGAAAATAATTAAAACAGTTCAAAGCAAGCCAGTCATAGAGGAAAGAACTGGACGGACAAATTGCGATTCTCCTGTTTGGCGCAATAGACCTGAGTGTTTTGATTACTAAACCAGTTGGCCTGACTTAGGTCAGTCCTTTTTTATGTTTTTGAGATGATTGAGAATTGCTTCTCAAGAGGAATATTGGATTTTGCCCCCAGTTTTGCCCCCGAAAATCGTGCAGATCTTTATTTGATTTTTTGCCCCCGATTTTGCCCCCAAAGACTATTTTGCTTTTTTTTGAGATCTTGAGACTCGTTGTGCTGCAATTAAAAAGGACGCCTTCCAGCGTCCATGGATCAATTGGGTAATAAGGCTGACCTGGCCCCATCTCCTAAAAGATCAAGCAGCAACAGGGGCTGTTTGACGGGAGAAACTAACGATGTTGTTAGCAGTTATGGTTTTGCTCTGACCGAGCAGGCTTCAGTCACTCGCCTGATACCCCGTCGAAGCCATTGCAGCCCCATTTATGGAGCTGAGCGGAATCGAACCGCTGTCCGAGATACTGGTGTGAATCACCTAGTCCATTTGAAAATAGACACATACATTCTGACAGATCTTTTGGGATTAATCGATTAGTGTTGAAAGAACTTTTTTAACCTTTTTAAATAACTTATTAAATAATGAAACTTGTTGCATCTATTTCAGAAGGTCTTGAAAAAGAGGGTGCAAAAGAGTTGATAGAACTTGGAGCTGAATCAGTTAAAGCTTCAAGGAGGCATATCTCATTTGAAGCTGATATGGCTTGTTTATACAGAATACATTTAAGGGCTCGCTTGTCTTTTAGATTTTTAAGAGAGATTTGCACATTTCCTTGTCATGGTACTCATGAACTTTATAGGGGTGTTCAAAGGTCACTTGATTGGGAAAATTGGCTTCAGCCCAAACAAAGTTTTAGAGTAAATGTCACTGGATTTGGAGAAGGATTATCACATACCCATTTCACGGCTTTGCAGGTTAAAAACGCAATAATTGATTTACAAAGAGAACGTTGGGGTTTGCGTTCAAGTATTGATTTGAAAAATCCAGATATTTGTTTTCATTTGCACTTGTCAAATTATCAAGCCGTTTTGAGCGTTGATGGTACTAACTCTAGTCTTCACAAAAGAGGGTACAGACCAGCTGTTGGAATAGCTCCAATTAAGGAGACATTAGCTGCAGGTTTAATGCGAATGACTGAGTGGGATGGAACTAATAATCTGGTCGATCCATTATGCGGTTCTGGAACATTTTTGATTGAAGCAGTGAGCATGTTGCTTGGAATTGCAACTGGTATGGATAGGAAATTTCTGTTTAAGAATTGGCCGGATTTTGATACCTCTATTTGGGGTAAAGAATTAAAAATGGCACAGAACATAACACCTTTAAATAAGAAGTTACCTAAAATAATTGGCTGTGAAGTTGATGCAAGTATTGCTTCCTGTGCCATTGATAACGTTAGGAAAGCGGGCTTAGAAAATTATATAGAAATAATCAATCGTCCTTTTCAAGAATTTAAATTACCTCCTGGATTAGGACTTTTAATTTGTAATCCTCCATATGGAAAAAGAATAGGAGATGTAAATGAACTACCTGATCTTTATACACAATTAGGCCAATATTGCAAAAAAGAAGCCTCTGGATGGGATCTTTGGTTACTTAATGGAAATCCAAAACTTAGTAAATATTTAGGGATGAAAGCAAGTCGACGTTTTCCAGTAAATAACGGTTCAATCGATTGCCGATGGTTGAATTATAAAATTAAATGATTTAATTTTTTCCTAAAACAGCTCTTGTGGTTTTTGCAATTCCCTCCAATGTTTCTGGAAGGTAAGGACCTTTAGCAAGATATCCTCCAATTCTTAGACTCATCCCCGCCAATACAAGATTTATAAATACTAAAATTAAAATTGTTGCTTTGTTATCTATTTCAAGCAAGTCTCTAAGCCAATATCCCAGAATTAATTCAGACCCAAGTAAGGCCAATAACATTAATACGCCTCCAGTAGCTAAGAAAATCACACCACTTATTAGCCGGCGTTTTTCTCTGTCCATTTCTTGCAGAGCAATACGTACATGGAGATCCATAACTGAACTTGCTAATGCAGTCACTCTTGCTGCAGCGCCTATTCCTTTTTTGCGTTCTGAGTTGGTCATTAATTTCTTCTGCCTCCACTAAGCAGTATGCCAAATATGACTCCAATTCCAGCAGCAATACCTATGGCTAAAAGAGGTCTTTTTCTTACTGGTTTCTCAATTCGTGGTCTAAGAGTACTGTTTAATTCATCTAGAAGTTCTTCAAGCTGTTTTTCGAGAGGCTCTAAAGACTCTGCTAGACCTTTGGTTGTGTCAGTTGCTGAATGAAAAATTTCTTCTAGTTGTTCTTGCACTCCAAAACTGTTTTTTCCTGAATGCACAGATATGACATTGATTAAATCTTCGAGACTGCCTTTAGTTGCTTCTAATGTTTGTTTCGCTAAATCTGGCCAACGCTCTTGAATTTTTGGCAATAAATTATCAAACTGCTCATTGAACCATTGTTCTGGAGCCTTTTCAGAAATAGCTTCTTCAGTGTCGACTGAATTTGATGATGAAGATGGTGAGGAATTCACTTATTCCATAAACCTAAAGGTTTATTAAAGAATAGAGAGATATTGCCCTAATCGAAACCCCTTAATGGAATTCAATTTTGAAATTTGCCTCAAAAGAATTCTTTTTGTTTGAGTTTTAAATGTTTTAAGTCCAGAATTTCACAAGAATATTTCGTCGTCTTTGCTTACAAATATTGCTATTCGAATACTTATAGTGCTAAAGGTCATTGGTATCTCCTTATAAACCCATGGGCGTCGGAATTTCATCAATGGTTTTTGCTTCTAATACAATCCCTACTGATTTTGGTCTTGTTTTAGCTGCAATAGCAGGTGCTGGAAGCCTTCTTTTAATTGCTTTAAGGTTTGTACCTGAGGCATAAAGCTAAAAAACGAATCGTTCAGAAATTCTTGTTGAGGAGATTTATCTCCTGAAGAATTTTTATGGAAATTTTCTTTTTAGTTTTTTAATATTTTTCAATTGAGTAATTTTGGTGAAAACAAATTTTATAGGTGGGTTTTGTTAAAGCACATTGGATCACCAAATGACATTAAGGGGATCCATTTTGATTTGCTTTTAGAAGATAAAGATTTTTGCAGAACTTGGCGATTGAGTGATATTCCGCTATTAGATGGACCTTATGTAGATTCCATTTGTATCGCACCTCATAATCTTTACTGGCTTGATATCAAAGAAAAGTTTGTTTCAGGTAATAGAGGATTTGCATCAAGAATTAAGCAAGGTATTTTTTTTAAATCTTTTCCATCAATTGAGAGTAGTTTTATAAATGTATCGCTGATTTGGGACAAGCTTGAAGTGGATTTGGCAATAGATGAAAATGGTTGCAGAATTTTCAGGAAAAAGTAATTATTTCTTCTGAGTTAGAAGGACTTGAGTTTCTCTGATATTTCGCTAATCTCATTCATATTGTGGATGCATTCTGTTGGTCCATATCAATCACGTAGATTTGTCTCATTTCAAGTCCTTCGGTGGGTCGATGTCGATTCCATTGGAAGAGGGTTTTACAGTTGTAACGGGTCCGAATGGTTCAGGTAAAAGCAATATTCTTGATGGAGTTTTGTTTTGTTTAGGCCTTGCAAATAGTCGAGGTATGAGAGCGGATAGATTGCCTGACTTGGTTAACAGTGGCGTATTAAAAGCTGGTAAATCTTCGGAAACTAAAGTAACAGTAAAATTTGATCTTACTGATTGGGTGCCTGATGATGCCGAAGAAGGTATAGATCATACTGAGGATGGACCTTGGATTAAGCCTGATCAAAAAGAATGGACAGTATCAAGAAGATTAAAAGTTATGCCAGGAGGGTCATATGCTTCCACTTACAGCGCTGATGGTGAGACTTGTAACTTACAGCAATTACAAACCCAATTAAGGCGTCTACGGATCGATCCTGAAGGGAGCAATGTTGTTATGCAGGGAGATGTTACTCGAATTGTTTCCATGAGTAATAAAGATCGTAGGGGTCTGATAGACGAACTTGCTGGTGTTGCACTATTTGATACTCGTATTGATCAAACTCGTTCAAAGTTGGATGATGTTTATGAACGGCAGGAACGTTGTCGGATTGTTGAACAAGAATTGATTCTTTCCAAACAGCGGTTGCAAAAAGATTGTGAGAAAGCAAGTTTATATAAAGATCTAAAAAACCAATTATTAATTGGCAGACAGCAAGAATTAGTTTTATCTTATGAAAATGTAAAAAAGGGATTGGAAAAATTAGATATAGATCATAAAGAATTGATTAAAAAAGAAAAAATAGATGCAGATAAGTTACTGAATAATGAAAATGAGTTGAAAAAATCTATAGAAAAATTAGATATTTTACAAAAAAATGTTAAAGAACTTGGTGAAGATCAATTACTTGAAGTTCAAGGTAAGCTAGCAGGAATTGAATCTCAACATAGAGAGCTAGAAAGACAAGGACTTAATCATAAGAATGAAGGAGAAAAATTACAGGAATCTAGAAATAATCTTCTTCAGAAAAAGAAAGATTATCAAACTGATTTACAAAGTAAATTGAATGAGATCAATCCTAAAGATCTAGAAGAAGCTGAATTAAGATGCAAAGAAGCTGAGGCTTGGGTTGAATCTTCTAGAAGGAAGCTTTCAGATGTAGCAGGTCGTTCTGGTGCATGGATAGAAAAACATCAGAAAGCCAGAGATGATCTGAATAAAATCCGATTGGAATTAGATCCTAAAAGACTAGAGAAACAAAATATTGAAGAAAGTTTATTGCAATTAAATGTTATTTTAAAAGAATTAGAAACTGATCAAAAAGCTGATGAATCTTCCAATGATAAAGTACATATAGAAATTAATAATTTGAATAAACAATGGGATAGTATTTTAGATTTAATTTCTATTAAAAAAGAAGAATTTCAATTATTAGTATCTGAGAAAGGTATACAAGAGCGCACGAAATATAGATTAGAAAAAGAACAATTAAAGCTTCAAAATGATATTGCCCGTTTAGAAAGTAGGAAAGAAATTATATCCGAAAGCCGAGGGACAAATGCAATAACTTTGTTATTAGAATCTGGGATTGAAGGTATACATGGACCTGTTGCGAATTTAGGCGAAGTTGAGGATCGTTATAGGATAGCTCTTGAGGTTGCTGCTGGTGCAAGGCTTGCTCAGGTTGTTGTGGATAATGATCGAATTGCTGCAATATCAATTGATCTTTTGAAACGAAAAAGAGCTGGAAGATTGACTTTTTTACCTCTTAATAAGATTTTAAAAAACTCTCAAAATAGGTCTGATGTATTTCAGAGATCTGTTCAGACTAATATCAATAAAAATACTGGATTAATTGGAAAGGCTATTGACTTGGTTAAGTTTGATTCAATATATAAAGATGTTTTCTTATATGTATTTGGTGAGACAATTGTTTTTAGTGACTTGTCATCAGCTCGTGATCAAATTGGTATGAAAAGAGCTGTTACTTTAGAAGGTGAATTGTTGGAGAAAAGTGGAGCAATGACTGGTGGAAGTTTAAATAATAGAGCCTTGGGTTTGAGTTTTGGAAGAGTAAAAGATAACGATGATTGTGATCTTTTAAAGCATAGATTGTTAGAAGTTGGTGAGACTCTAGCTAATTGTCAAAATAACGAAAATCAACTCATCCATAAGCTAGATAATCTAAGAACTCAGCTCAGTACATTAGAACAAAAGAAAGCAGCACTTGATGCTGAAAGAGTAACTTCTGAAAGATCAAATTCGCCTTTATTAGAACGCCAAAGTAATCGCTCAAAAAGGATTGATGATCTTCAAAAATCTAAAAAAGAAAAGCTATTTCAATTAGAATCTATTAATTCGATTATTAAACCTCTAGAGTTAGTTTTATTAGAAATTGAGAAGGAAGACAAAACAATAGATAAATCAAGTGACTCATCAGTTTGGTCTAAATTACAAAATGATCTCGAAGATGCTGATAAAAATCTTCTTGCTTTTAGAAATAAAAGAGATGAGATTTCAAATAAGCAATCTCAAAACAAGCTTGCGATTGATCGATTAAATGATCAAGAGGCTTCTTTAATAAGCGAAGAAAAACGTTTAAAGGATTCTATAGATACTCTTGCTTCTGCTCATATCGCTTGGCGTGAGCAAAGCAAACTACTTAATAACAATCAGCAAGATTTGATAAATCAACAAAAAGATTTAGAAACTCGCTTTGGTGAACAACGAAGAGAAAGAGATTGCGTAGAAGCTGATGTAGCTAAAAAACGATTGAATTTACAAGAAATGAAATGGAGTCTCCAACGTTTAAGGGAAGATCAAAAAAACATGAAGGAAGAAATGCGAATGGAAACTATTCGATGTACTGAATTAGAGAAGAATCTTCCAAACCCCATTCCCGTCATCTCAGATGAAATAAGAGATAGTGGTTTGGATGCTCTACTTTCTCGATTGGAAGTTTTGCAGAAAAGAATGGAAGCATTGGAACCTGTCAATATGCTTGCATTGGAGGAATTGGCCAAATTAGATGAGAGGCTTAATGAACTTGAAAACAGACTTCAAGTTCTAACTGATGAAAGATCGGAGTTATTGCTTCGAATAGAGACAGTTGCAACTTTGCGTCAGGAGGCCTTTATGGAGGCTTTTCAGGCAGTTGATATACATTTTCGTGACATTTTTGCAAGTTTATCTGAAGGAGATGGGCATTTGCAGCTTGAAAACCCTGACGAACCCTTGGAAGGTGGCTTGACTTTGGTTGCTCATCCAAAAGGTAAGCCTGTAAGAAGGCTTGCAGCGATGTCAGGTGGAGAAAAATCCTTAACAGCTTTGAGTTTTCTTTTTGCCTTGCAACGTTTTAGACCTTCCCCTTTTTACGCCCTTGATGAGGTAGATAGTTTCTTGGATGGAGTAAATGTTGAAAGGTTAGCGGCTTTAATTGCTCAACAAGCTGAACAGGCACAATTTCTTGTCGTAAGTCATAGAAGACCTATGATTGGAGCCTCAATGAGGACTATTGGAGTTACGCAAGCGAGGGGAAATCATACTCAAGTTGTTGGGTTACCAATAGCAGCTTGATTGAATTTACTAATATGATCCAATATGGTTCTACCAATCTAATTTCTGCATATTTGAGTTGACCAACACGCAAGCCCCACAAGAATCAACATCTGATGTCCCTAGTGACAGATTATGGCTTCGTTCTGAGTTGATGGGGACTCAGGTTATTACACGTGATACTGGACGTAGGTTGGGTCTTGTAGGGGAAGTTGTTGTTGATATTGATCGTAGAGAAGTTGTTGCTTTGGGATTAAGAGATAATCCCTTAACGCGTTTTTTACCTGGCTTGCCAAGATGGCTTCCTCTTGATCAGATTCGTCAAGTAGGTGATGTGATTTTAGTCGATACCATAGATTCATTAATTGAGAATTTTGTTCCTGAAAGATTTAATAAGGTTATCAATTGTCAAGTTATTACTGAATCGGGAGATCAGCTGGGGAGAGTGCTTGGATTTTCTTTTGATATTGAAACTGGAGAATTACTTACTTTGGTTATGGGAGCGCTAGGCGTCCCTTTATTAGGTGAAGGAGTTTTAAGTACTTGGGAGATGCCTGTTAATGAAATTGTCAGTAGTGGTCCAGATCGAATAATTGTTTATGAGGGAGCTGAGGAGAAATTAAAACAATTAAATAGCGGTTTCCTTGAAAAGCTCGGAGTTGGTAATTCGGGATGGGAAGAGAGTGAAAGAGAAAGGTACAGAGTTAATCTTGTCCCAGTTGAAAATCAATTAACTTCTGGCGAGAGTGCAAATGATGATCAAAAATTTATAGAACAATCCCAAGAAGAAATATTTGAAGAAGAAGAGATGGAATATGTAGAATTACAAGATTCAGAAGAACAACAATACAATACAGAATTAAGATATTTAGATGAACCTAAACAGCCCTCAATTTATTCTGAAACTGAAAAAGATGAAGTAAACTATAATGAATCAAAAATTGAAAATAGATCTAATAACTTTCAGGCTCAAATCTCCTCTCAAAATAATAAGAATAGATCAAAAATTTCAGGAAAAGAAGAACCAATTGATGTCGAACCTTTAGAAAAATCATCGATAAAAAATTCTCAAGATATGATGTCTAATGATAAAGAACTTATAGATATTGAAGATCCATGGTGATTAATTTAAAAGCTTTTTTTCTTGAAGAAGATTTATAATTTGCTGACAAAATTTTTTTGCTGCACCTTTGCTACCTCTTAGTGCTTGTAGATCTTCTTTTTGGCCAGAAAGCCTTGTAGGTGAATTTAGCCAATCAATTGTTTCTTCAGCTATTTGTGTGGGGGTTATATGCCCTACTCTTTCTGGGACAATCATTTTTTTTGCAGATATATTTGGCCATGCCATATATCCTCTTTTTTTCAGTTTTATAAAGCTAATTAATAACCCTAGGCACCACTTTAAAATTGGTAATCTAGCTATTAAGCCTACAAAACCATCCCATGCTTCCATAACTAAAATGTGTTGTGTAGGAACAACAACAATCATTGGAATATTTAATGCTCCCAGCTCAGCAGTATTTGCTCCTACTGTTGTTAGTGCGATATCACACTGGCTTAGATCACTATATGCTGGATGCTTTTCTTGTATTAAAATTACTGTAGAATTTTTGGTTATCAAGATCCCTCTTGCTTCTTTAAAATTGGCTTTAGTAATTGATTTTATTCCAGATTTATATTGTTTTGAAATTGGATTTTTGTTACTCCCAAAGTATTTGAGTTCATTTATATTTGTGGTAGGAGCAAGAGGAATTAAGAACTTACAATTTGGCATTGATTTTGATATTTTATCTGCCACATCAAGAAAGAAAGGTATTCCAATTTTTAGTTTCGCACTTTTTGAACCTGGCAGCAGAGCAACCCACTTTCCAGAGGGGAGTGGATCATCAATTTTTGCAGTTTCAGTTAAGTCAGCTGTGAGGTCTCCGATGACTGCACAACGAGGTTGAATTCGTTTTGGTAATTTATCAACAATCCTTTCGGACATCGCAAGAATTCTATTGTTCCAAAAAGGCCACCTCGCTATCCACTCTGCATATGTCATATGTAAATACCCGAACCTTGCTGAAAGTAGAACGCTCCAAAATTGATCTCCTCCTAAAAAAATTACTAACCCGTTGGGTGGCCATGAACCAAATTTTTTAGGGTTCAAAAGAAGCTCCCAGAAATTCTTTGCTTTTATTATTTTTTCAAATCGCAACCATTTTTTGGCAGCAATAATTTCATGACCAGTTGCATTAGGGCATGGAACGAGTACTAAATTTAATGATATTGAAGAATTATTTACTCTGGGTTTTAGCTCTAGCTGTTTATGAAGCTCTTTAGCGAGTGGCTTAACCCAAGTCGCTAGTTCACCTGGTCCATTGGAGACAAAAATAATTGCTAAAGAATTATGACTCATTTATTGATGAGCATCAGTTTTGAAGAATGCGGATGGCGAGACTTGAACTCGCAAGGCCAAAGCCACATGTTCCTTAGACATGCGCGTATACCAATTCCGCCACATCCGCAAGTTAACTCAGTTAAGCACCAAGTAACCCTGATCATAATGCTTAACCTATTAAGCTTCTACCTAATGGGTTTCAATCTTTGGCACAAATACTGATACGATCCAGATGAGGACTTAATAATTTTGAATGCCCATAGGCAAACTGCTGATAGCTAATCGTGGCGAAATAGCTTTAAGAATTCTCCGAAGCTGTCGCGAGATGGGGATTTCTACTGTCGCTGTTTACAGTACTGTTGATAAAAATGCTTTACATGTTCAATTGGCTGATGAAGCTGTATGCGTCGGAGAGTCGCCTAGCAGTAAAAGTTATTTAAATGTTCCAAATATACTTGCTGCAGCGACATCAAGAGGAGTAGATGCTATTCATCCTGGTTATGGTTTTTTAGCTGAGAATGATCGATTTGCAGAGATTTGCGGCGACCACGGGCTTATTTTTGTCGGCCCATCTCCTCATGCAATTCGTTCCATGGGTGATAAGTCGACAGCTAAATCGACTATGCAAAAGGTTGGAGTACCTACTGTCCCTGGAAGTGAGGGCTTACTAGATAGTGTTTCAGACGCATCCAAGCTTGCCTCTGAAATGGGCTACCCAGTAATGATTAAAGCAACTGCAGGAGGCGGTGGAAGAGGCATGCGTTTAGTTAGTCATGCTGATGAATTGGAGAATCTTTTTAAAGCTGCGCAGGGTGAAGCAGAGGCTGCATTTGGTAACCCAGGATTATATATGGAGAAATTTATTGATCGCCCAAGGCATGTAGAGGTTCAGATTCTTGCTGATCGATATGGGAACGTTGTTCATCTCGGAGAAAGAGATTGCTCGATCCAAAGAAGGCATCAGAAATTATTAGAGGAATCACCAAGTCCAGCTTTAGATCATCACCTAAGAATAAGAATGGGAGAAGCAGCAGTTGCAGCAGCAAAAAGCATCAACTATGAAGGGGCTGGAACGGTGGAATTCCTTCTTGATCGGCACGGAAGTTTTTATTTTATGGAAATGAATACTCGAATACAGGTGGAACATCCTGTTACTGAGTTGGTTACTGGTATGGATCTAATTTCAGAGCAATTACGTATCGCTGGAGGGGAAAAATTAAAATTTACTCAGGCAGAAATCAAGCTTGAAGGACATGCAATTGAATGTAGAATTAACGCAGAAGATCCAAGTCACAACTTCCGACCTTCCCCAGGGAAAATTACAGGTTGGTTACCTCCTGGTGGACCTGGTGTAAGGGTTGATAGCCATGTTTACACTGGTTACGATATTCCTCCTTTTTATGATTCTTTAATAGGAAAATTGATTGTTTGGGGAAGGGATAGAGAAGCTGCACTAAAAAGGATGGAAAGAGCTTTAAATGAATGTGCAGTCACAGGAATTACCACCACTATTGATTTTCATTTGAAATTACTTAAAAGAAATGAATTTATAAAAGGAGATGTTCATACAAAGTTCGTTGAACAAGAAATGCTGTAAATAGCTATAAAGATTAAAATATAATTTGAGTTAATACACCTTGTTGACCAAGAAACAATTCTCGAAAAAGGCTTAAGAGACCTACCCAAATAATGGGAGTAACATCTACACCTCCTATTGGAGGAACAATTTTTCGAGTAGTCACGAGTACAGGTTCAGTTGGTAAGAAAATAATTGGCCAAAAACCAGTTCTTAAATTTATTTTGGGGTACCAAGTTAAAATAATTCTTAGAAGGAACGCAAGGGTTAGGGCACCTATTACAAAACCCAATAAAAAATGTATTGTTGGAAGACTTTTAACTAACAGAGGCATCACAAAGCTCAAAGCATTATTGAATAGATGGTCTAAATCATCTTTTATTGCTTAAGATTACTCGGTCTTGCATAAGAATTAGCTGAAATGGCTTTTCATTTATTAAATTTGTTCCTTAGTGCTGGAACTTCTAGTCAAGCTGCTACAAGTTCTGCAGTTGGAATGATAGGGAGTTTTCTTGCGGCTGGAGCTTTGATAGTTGCACCTGCTGCGGCTGCCTTGATATGGGTTAGTCAAAAAGATGCATTGAGTAGATAGCCCTAGCAATCACCTATTTATGCCATAGACTGATAAGAATAAGGTTGTTTTCAACCTGAAAATGTTTATTTAAGAGGGCAAACTTGGTCAATGCCAGTCTAAATTGGGCCAGCATTGTTGGCATAGTTCTTGCTGTATGCGGAGCTGGCCTATATTTTCTTAGATCTTTTAAGCCAGCATTGGCAAGGGATTATGATGTTTTCTTTGCCGCTATTGGCTTGCTCTGTGGAGGAATACTTTTTTTTCAAGGATGGCGTTTAGATCCCATTCTTCAGTTTGGGCAGTTTTTGCTTGCTGGGACAACTGTTTTCTTTGCTTATGAAAGTGTTCGATTGAGAGGTATTTCAACTGATCAAGCACGAAGATCTTCATATTTTGATGATGAACCAGAGTTGCCAAGATCTGCTAGAGGAGGTTTGTCTGATGCAGGCTCTGATAGGAATTTTGATCGCTTTGAGGAATCTCAACCTATCAATAGAAGATTTTCAGGGAGAGAAGATTATCAAGAAGAATATGCAGATGATGAAAATTATGGAAGACGTCCATCGAGGGCGGCAATCCCTGAGCAGGCTTCGAGTAGAAGGCCAAGAAATATTAGTTCGTCAGAAATTAATTCTCGAGGAGCTGAAAGAGATAGAAGAATGGAACGATTTAATAATTCAGAATCCTCTTCAGGTAGAAGCTCAAATTTTGGAGATAGGCGAAATACCCGACAAGAAACTAGGCGAGGTAATCGTCCCTCTTCAAGTGGTCAAGCATCTAATCGGGGAAGAAATTTATCCTCTAATCCCCCTCAATCATCATCTTCAAGGCTAAATTCTGATAATTTCTCTAGTCCCTCAACTGCATCAAAGAGGCCTTCTAAAAGTAATAACAGTATCGAAGACGCTGCTTACTCGAGTGTTGAAAAAGGTGTAAGACGAGCTAGTAGAAGATCTGCACCAAATCCTGATCAAATCCCTTCGAATAAAAGACCATCTTCTAAAAGCTCCTATTCAAAATCAACAAGAAATTCATCGAGACCAAGAGATAACAGTTCAAGATTTGATGATTAATCATTATTTATTAATTATTCCAGCCCATTCCAAAAAAGATATCTTACTAATTGCTTCAACAAGTAGAACTGCCATTAGACCAATCATGGCAAATCTTCCATTTATTCTCTCTGCATAGCCACTCCACCCAAATTCAGGAACATCATTTGTGGTTGCGCTAGGTGAATGATTTGTAATTTCTGAATCAGTTTTTTCTTGTTCTATTGACTGATTATCTTGTTGGTTTGTCTCAGTATTGGAGTTCATAGAATACATTAGTTCTCTGTAAATTGGTAACTTTCAGCGGGCAATAATCGCCAAGCTTTGTTTCCCGTGATTTCAAGCACAGTTTCATGATAGTTCTTTAGGGTTGGCCTATGACCAACGCTAATGCATGCCATATCACGTTGCTTAAGAAGTTCATAAAGATGCTTTTCTGTATTTACGTCTAGTGCGCTTGTTGCTTCATCTAAAACAACATATTTTGGTGAATTTAGTAAAAGTCTTGCGAAAGCTAATCTTTGTTGCTCTCCAAGAGATAAAAGCCTTTGCCAATCTTGTTTGATATCTAGATCAGGATACCTTTGGATAATTTGAGGTAACTTGACTTCCTCTAAAACGGCTTTTAGATGCTCATCACTGAATCTATTTTTATCTAATGGGTAACAAAGCTGTTCTCTCAAAGAGCCAAGAGTCATATACGGTTTTTGAGGGATAAATAGTAAATCTCCGTTTGAGGGTGTTTCTATTTCACCAGATTGGATTGCCCAGAGACCGCTAATAGATCGAAGTAAAGATGTCTTACCGCAACCAGAAGGTCCTACTACAAGCAAACTTTGACCTGACTCAATACTTAGATTTAAGTTATTAATTAGGAAATTCTCTTTCCCTGGAGTTTTAATACTTACATTTTTAAGAATAATAGAATCGTTCGTTTTAATTTCTACTTTGAAGTCATCAAATTGGTCATTTCTGATCTCATTCATGTTTGATTGAAATCCTTCCAGTCTGCCTATGGAAGCTGAGAATCTAGCCAAAGCCTCTATTTTGTAAATGATAAAAAATAGAGATCCCTCAAGAAGGTTATAGTTCAAATTGGCTTGTTGAAAACTTCCATAGTCCATTTGGCCGCTAAGAATTGGTCCTGCAAGAATAATGAAAGGAATAAAAACACTTCCGTAAATTCCAGAGCGTTGTAGCACTCTTAATAATGCTTCCCATATTATTAAAAGATTAAAGTTATCAACTACAGACTTTAGTCTTCTACTGACTTCTTTTTCTTCTTGATTTTCACCAGAATAAAATGCAATTGATTCTGCGTTGTTTCTTACATGAACAAGACCATAGCGAAAATCAGCTTCAAATCTTAATTGATCATAATTTAATTTAAACAATTTTCTACTAGCAAAAAGTAGCAAAGATGAAACTAATGTGGCATAAACTATCAGAGCAAGTGTTAGCTCTTTGCTTATACTCAGTAAAATAAAAATGTTTAATGAAAATACTAATAAAGAATCAAAAATATTTAGTGAGAGATCAATTGTTTGAGCAGTAAAGTCTCTGGCATCTTCTGTAATTCTTTGATCTGGATTGTCTACATTAGTGTCAGATTCATCGTTGGGATTTAAGATATAATATGTCCTATCGTCTAAATAGTCTTTTATTAGGCTTTTGGATAACCACTCTCTCCATAAAAGCTGAAGCTTTGCTGAAAAATAAAATTGGAAGCTTCTTATTGGAAGAGCTGCAATAAAACAAATTCCAAGAATCCACAAATTTTTATAACTTTCATTTTCATCTTTTTGTATTAGCGCATTAGTTATATCTCTGACAAGAAAAGTAATTCCAGCGTTAATTCCGTTGACAGACAATAACATTAATATAATTACTCCTAGCAAAAGCCAAGGAAGCCATCTTCTTTGCCTTAACTGACCACGAACCGTAATAAATGAAAAAATTCCTAATGCAAACAGACTTGAAATTATTATTCCTGCAGGACCATCCCAAATGACCTTTAAGGAATTTTGAACACCTCCTAAAAATTGGTTTGTTATTGCTGGAGCTAAGTTGGTTAACAGGCTCATTAAACCTGTTAGTAAGAATAGAACTGTTCCTCCTACACAAAATAATAAAGCTATTAATAAATAGACAAATAGCCAGCCATTGTTCTTGGTATAAGGTAGAAAATATGGCTGAGTGAGTTTTCTTAATTTAATAAGTTGGCTTACTAGTCCTTTTTGGGCTTTCGAAATAGATGAGGTCATATTAATTTGATTCTTTCAAAGTCAATAAATACTTGATTTGTAATAATGCTAGCTTATTTTTTAAAGTTAAATTTGACACTTTTTGAGAGCAGAAACTCATCAAAATCATTTATTTGTATATCTTAGCTAAAACCCAAATATGTTTTTATTATCGTTGGTATTGGTAGCGAAGAAATAAGCTGCATATCAAAAGAGTGAACTGAAGGAATAGTTTGATCTAATACCCAAAAAACCAAAAAAGGTGCATTCAGAATTATTTGCCATTGCCATTTGTAAGTTAAAATTGACCATATTTTTTTTAAAATAGATTGCTGGTTATCACTAAGATTTGACCAAAAATCTTGTAAATTTATTTTTACTTTATCAATAATGCTGTTTTTATTTGCAGCAGTTTGGGAATTCATTGGACGCGATTAATTACATAACTTATAGCGCATTTATGGGTGAATCTGGGTCATTAACTAAGCCAGTAAGGCAATCGTGTGTATTGATAAAAAATCATGAAAATCAAATATTTACCCTGGTGGCCAACTTAATTTCCTGCCGCCAATGATGTGAATGTGTAGGTGAAATACTGTTTGACCTGCTTCTTCTCCTGTATTGATAATGGTTCTCCAACTTTCTAAACCAGCAGCGTTGGCAATTTCGGTTCCCTTTAGAAGTAAGTGACCCAATAGTTCTTGATCTTCTTTTTTTATATCTTGCAGACTTTTAATGGGTTTTCTAGGAATTATTAAAATGTGAGTAGGTGCTTGGGGGGTAATATCTTTGAAAGCTAGGCATTTGTTATCACTAAAAACTTCATCACAAGGTATTTCTCCACTAAGAATTTTATCGAAAATTGTTGTCATTGAATGTGAGTAGAGACCAATAAGAAGAATCTAATGCGATTCTTTATAGCTTGAATTTACATGATTCTTTCAATTCGTTTCTTTTATTACATCACTTTGATTGAAGTTATGCTCATTTAATTGTTTTTTCAACTCTTCTTCATCAGTGACTTTATCAACAAAACAGACACCATTTAGGTGGTCTATTTCGTGCTGAATGCATCTTGCCATGAGCCCATCTGCGTTCATTTTTTTTGGTCTACCCATTTCATCCCGATAACTTAATTTGATGGAGGAGGGCCTAATCACATTAAGGTAAACACCAGGGATACTTAGACAACCTTCTTCATATGTATCTAAGCTTGCACTAGATGAAATTATCTCAGGATTTATAAATACCATCGGTGGGGAATTTGGATCTTCAAAATTTAAATCAATCACTAATAATCTCTTTTTTATTCCTACTTGAGGTGCCGCTAAGCCAATACCTTTTGATGAATACATAGTTATGAGCATATCTTTCACTAACTTTCTAATTGAATCATCAACTTTCACGATACGATTAGCTGGAGTCCTTAAAGCCTCGTGTCCCAGTTGATACACCTTCAAAGGGGGATTCTTGACAGGTTCTTTCGAAACTGAAATTGAGGGCTTCTTTTTTTCTGCATTTTTTGCAAGTTGAGCAAAACTGCCAGCCAAAGGAGTCTTAAGACAACAACGTTTACATTTTACTTTGTTTTAAGTTCCATGAGTGAATTAATCATTGACTCTCAACATCAATAAAGAACAAAACAATGAGAATCTTGGATGCTGAAAAAGTTTATGGAGAAGCTCCAATATTTAAAGAGCCTCGAATAATAGGTAATTGGGTTTTATGGTTAGAACAAAGACCAAACGAAAAGGGAAGAACTACAGCTTTAATTAGACCTTGGGGACAAACAGACGTATTACCTCAAGAGTTAACACCTTATCCATGCGATTTAAGGACAAAAATACATGGATATGGTGGAGCTCCTTTAACAGCTACTCTCGATGGATCAGATCTGATATTGACTTGGGTAGACAATAAAGACAACTGCTTATGGATCAGAACTTGGTCTTATGAGGGAGAAAATGAAAAATCTTCTTCTTTTCAATTCATCCCTAAAATACAATCAATTTGTCTTACAAAAAAAAATAATTATTTTCTTGCAGGTGGCGTAATTGATCTTGAAAAAAATATTTGGATTGGATTGATGGAAGATGAAGAAGGAGATCATATAGTTTCTTTTTCTCTAAAAAAAACTGATCAATATCCAAAAATTATTTATTCATCTCAGGGATTATTAGGTTATCTTGCCCTAAATTCTAAAGATAGAAAATTGGCATGGGTTGAGTGGGAAAATACTTCAATGCCATGGGATTTAAATGAATTAAAATTAGCTAAATTAGATGAGAATGTAAATATTATCAATATAGTAAATTTTAATAATCAATATTTAAAATGTACCGAAAAAGTATCATTTTTTAATCCCATTTGGTCCTGTAAAGGTGATCTTTTTGTTGCTGAAGATAGTAGTGGCTGGTGGAATATAACACAGATTAAAACTGACATTAATAATAATTCAATTACTATTTCTCAGAATCAATGGACTATTAAGGGTGACATTGCTTTCCCACAATGGCTCCTTGGGATGTCTAGCTTTTCATGTGTGGGGGCTAATGTCGTTGGGGCTTTTGCTCAAGAAGGAATTTGGACTTTAGCTTTATTTCACGAAAATGGATCGATCAAGACTTTTGATCAGCCTTTTATTGAGTTCTCAGGTCTTCATTCGCATCAAAATCGACTTGTTGCAATTGCCAGTAGTTCAAAAATTACTGAAGGTATTTTTGAAATAGATTTATTGGATGAAATTTGGGAACATACTCCTGCCTCTTCATTTAGCTTGGATCCAACGGAAATAAGTCTTGGCGAATCTTTTTGGTTTATCGGATCGAATGAAGAGAATGTACATGCTTGGTATTACCCACCTCTTAATAGACAAATATCATTACCTCCTTTGTTGGTGAAAAGTCATAGCGGACCTACAGGTATGGCTCGTTGTGGATTGGATCTTGAGGTGCAATTTTGGACATCAAGAGGTTGGGCCGTTGTAGATGTTAATTATGGAGGCTCTTCTGGTTTTGGTCGTCAATATAGAGATCGATTGAGAGGCAATTGGGGAGTAATCGATGTTTTGGATTGCACTAAAGCAGCTCAGTCATTGATTGCATCTGGGAAGGCTGATAAGGATCGCATAGCAATTGTAGGGAGTAGCGCATCTGGTTTTACCGCTTTAGGTTGCTTAATGTCTACTGATATTTTTAGTATCGGAGCATGTAAATATGCTGTAACTGATTTGATAGGCATGGCTAATTCAACGCATAGATTTGAAGAATTTTATTTAGATTATTTAATAGGCAATATAGAAACTGATTATGAAAAATATGCTAAAAGATCGCCAATTGAACATGTTAATTATATCAATATGCCATTAATTTTATTTCATGGATTAAAAGATAAAGTTATATCTTCTGATCAATCTATTGCAATCAAAGATGAATTATTAAAACGTGGAATTCCAGTTCAAATAAATTTGTTTGAGAACGAAGGTCATGGATTTAAAGACGGCAAAATAAAAGTTGATGTATTAAAAAAAACTGAGGCTTTTTTTAGACAATATCTAGATATTTAAGAGTTTTTCTTTAAAAAAGAAATTACTGATTTTAATTCTTCTGCAAGATAATCAATTTCGGATGGAGTTGATGTAAAGCTCAAGCTTGCTCTGGCTGTGTTTTTTATTCCATAGAAACGGTGAAGTGGTTGGCAGCAATGATGACCACTCCTTATGCAAATATTGCTGTTATCAAGTAACTCAGCAACATCATTAGAGTGAATACCTTTTATATAAAAAGTTGCTAAAGGTCCTCTATCAGGCTGGATTAAAGGGCTGGGACCAAGAATCTTTAAATCATCTATCTCCTCTAATTTCTCAAAAAGATATTGTGTTAATTCTTTCTCGTAATTATGGATTTCGTTTAATCCAATTGATTGTAAATAATTAATTGCGGTTCCCATACCGATTGCCTCCCCAATAGCTGGGGTGCCCGCCTCGAATTTATGTGGTAAGTCTGCCCAAGTGCTGTTATCCTTAAAAACTTCATTAATCATCTCTCCTCCACCAAGGAAAGGAGGAATTTTTTTTAAAATTTCTTCTCTACCCCATAAAAAACCTATTCCAGTAGGACCGCAAAGTTTATGAGAAGATCCTGCTAGAAAATCAATACCAAGTTTTTGAATATCTACCGGCTTATGAGCAAGACTTTGGCAAGCATCTAAAAGGACTAAGCTACCTTTTTGATGTGCAAGGTCTGAAATTTCCTCGATAGGATTACAACAACCTAGTGTATTACTGACATGAACAAGACTAACTATTTTAGTTTTATCACTCAATTTTTTTCTAAAGTCATCAAGATCTAGTTCTCCATTTTTATCAATATTGATATAAATTAATTTGCACTTTTTTGTGTTGGCTATTAACTGCCAAGGGACGATATTGCTATGATGCTCCATTAAACTTATTAAAATCTCGTCGTTTTCCTGAAGTTCATAATTGCCCCATGTATAAGCTACAAGGTTGATAGCTTCAGTAGCATTCCTCGTGAAAACAATCTCTTTTTCATTATTACTATTAATAAAATTTGCTGTTAACTTTCTTGAATTTTCAAATTTTTCTGTTGCGATTGCACTCAACTGATGAGCACCTCTATGAACGTTAGCGTTTTGAAAGCTATAGTATTCTTTTAAAGAATCTATAACTTCTTGTGGCTTTTGACTAGTAGCTGCATGATCTAAATAGATTAAATTATTATTATTTCCATTAAATAGTGGGAAATCACTTCTACTTTTCTCAGCAATCTTTTTTATTAAATGGTTCACTTTTTTATATCTTGTATTAACTTTTCAATAAAATCCCATTTTCCAGCACTTTTAGGAAAGTGTGAAATTACTTCATCATAATATCCTTGTAATAACAAAGAATTAGCATGTTTATTATCAATACCTCTACTAAGTAAATAAAATAATTCCTCATCTTGGAGTTGGCTTACAGTTGCTCCATGAGTACACCTAACATCATCAGCAACTATTTCAAGCTCTGGTTTTGTATCTATTCTGGCGCGCTTGGAAAGTAATAAATTTCTACTTAGCTGGGCAGCTTCTGTTTTTTGTGCTTTTTGAGGAACTTCAATCGAACCATTAAAAATGCAATGGGAATATTCAGAAGCCACGGCTTTTTGTAATTGATCTAGCTTTCCATTTGGACCTTCAAATCTAATTAAAGAGTGTGTGGATATTTGCTCTTTTGATTTAGTGACTTGAAGCCCTTTGATAATTGTTGAAGCTTCTCCTTCACTTTGAATTATTCTTGGTTCAAATCGGGCATAATCCCAACCATGATGAATTGAATGAAGAGAGTATTTGCTATTTGCTGATTGTTCTACGGCCAAAGTACAAATTGAGGAGGATTCTTTTTCTTCACCCAAAGAAATTAACCCATGAGTGAAATCTACGTTAGACTCTAGTTTTATTTCGATTAGATGATTTTGTGCTGAATTATTATTACCTTTGAAAATTTGTAAAAGATCTAATTTTGCCCCCTCCTCTATCAGGAGTAAGATTCTAGTTGAGACTGACTTTCCCTCTATTGATGGAATTACTATTTCTAATGATTGATTGAAATTACGTTTAACTTTTAAAGCAAGAAGCTCTATGCTTGAGGCCTGATTAAGAGATACCGAAATGTCATTTTTTATATTAGTTGACTTTACTATTTTGCCAAGATTATCTTCAATTTCTCTGTTGTTTAGCTTCTCAATTCCATTAGGTAGATTAATATTTAAAAGATTATTTTTATTAGGATTAATTATAATTCTTTCTCTGTTTTCATCCTTTGCTGGAAAGATAGATTTTGATTTATATTTAATATCTTTTCTATCGATAATTATTGGTAAAGACAAAAAATTATTTAACTTGTTGAAGTTGGATAATCGCCATGCTTCATCTTTCTTAGAAGGCATCCCTTTCTCTAAGAGAAATTCTCGTCCTATTGATTGTTCGTTTTTTAAATAGCCCTCAGTTGTAGGAAGAGAGTCAAGCCAATCGTGGCAAAGAGTTGATGATTTCATTTTGCCATTTCCTTCTCTTTGGTATTTTTGTCAATAAATTCATATCCTGATTTCTCAAGGTCAATGGCTAGTTCTTTGTTGCCAGTTTTTATTATCTTTCCATCAGCCATTATGTGTACAAAGTCCGGAGTAATTTCATTGAGCAGTCTTTGATAATGGGTGATTAAAATAGTTGCGGAATTTGGTTGAGAGAGTCTATTTATCCCAGATGCAACAATTCTCAGAGCATCAATATCAAGTCCTGAGTCAGTTTCATCGAGTATTGATATTACCGGTTCAAGAAGAGCCATTTGAAGAATCTCGTTGCGTTTTTTCTCTCCTCCAGAAAAACCTTCATTTACGCTTCTTTGTAGAAAGGCTTGATCCATTTCAACTATTTTCAATCTTTCTTTTACTAGATCTTCGAATTCAAAAGTATCTAATTCACTTTTAAGTAATTCTTTTCTTCTTGAATTGGTGGCAACTCTTAAGAACTCGAGATTACTAACACCAGGAATTTCTACTGGGTATTGAAAACCAAGGAAAATGCCAATTCTTGCTCGTTCTTCAGGTTCGAGCTCAAGAATATCCTTACCTTTAAATTGTATAGATCCCGATAAAACTTTGTAAGATGGGTGACCGGCTATAACTTTTGAAAGTGTACTTTTTCCGCTCCCATTGCGACCCATGATCGCATGGATTTCTCCTGCTTTTACTAACAGATTGACTCCATGAAGTATCTCTTGATCCTCAACACTTGCATGCAGATCTTCAATAGATAATATTGTTTCTGAAGTTGATGAGATCACTAAATTAGGGAGAGAGTTGTAGAGAGCAAATGTATGGTTTTCATTTATTTTTATCCAACCGAACCCTCTAATTTTAAAGCTAAAAGTTTATCAGCCTCAGATGCAAACTCCATAGGTAATTCATTGAAAACATCACTACAAAATCCACTGACTAACATTGAAACTGATTCCTCGAAATCAATTCCTCTACTTTGTAAGTAAAAAAGTTGATCTTCTGAAATCCTACAAGTACTAGCTTCATGTTCGATATTTGATTGAGGTTGTTTGGATTGAATATATGGGTATGTATTTGCACTGGCTTTGTCACCTATTAACATGGAGTCACATTGACTGTAATTTCGAGAGCCCTCAGCATTTGGGCTTATGGATACAAGACCTCGATAGCTATTCTTTGATTTTCCAGCACTGATTCCTTTACTTACGATTTTTGATTTTGTGTTTTTGCCTATGTGAATCATTTTTGTCCCAGTATCTGCTTTCTGACAATTATTAGTGAGTGCAATTGAATAAAACTCACCAATGGAATTGTCTCCTTGTAATACGCAACTTGGGTATTTCCATGTAATTGCAGATCCTGTTTCGACTTGAGACCAGCTTATTTTGCTTTTCTTCCCTCTACATTCCCCTCTTTTTGTGACGAAGTTATATATTCCTCCAACCCCCTCCTCATTGCCTGCATACCAATTTTGCACGGTTGAATATTTAATAGATGCATTATCGAGTGCGACAAGCTCAACAACAGCAGCATGAAGTGTATTGGTATCAAACATAGGCGCTGTACAGCCCTCTAGATAACTAACGGAGGAAGAATCTTCTGCGATAATTAAAGTTCGTTCGAATTGACCAGTGTCGCCTGAATTTATTCTAAAATAAGATGATAATTCCATAGGACATACGACACCTTTGGGTATGTAAACAAAAGAACCGTCACTGAAAACTGCAGAATTTAGGGCTGCAAAAAAGTTATCATTGATAGGAACAACACTACCCATATATTTTTCAACGAGATCTGGATATTCGCTAATCGCTTCACTAATAGAGCAGAATATTACTCCATGTTCAGCTAGTTTTTCCTTGTATGTTGTCGCTATGGAAACACTGTCAAATACAGCATCTACGGCTACATTAGATAATCTTTTTTGCTCACTAAGTGGTATTCCAAGCTTTTCAAAAGTTTCAAGTAATTTAGGATCAACTTCATCTAAACTCTTCTTCTTTATGTCTTGTTTAGGGGCTGCATAATAAACTAGATCTTGATAATCTACTTTGGAATAAGTTAAGCCAGACCAGTCAGGTTCTTTCATTTTCAACCATTGTTCGTAAGCTCTTAAACGAAATTTTAATAAAAAACCTGGTTCATTTTTTTTGGCGGAAATTAACCTAATAACATCTTCATTCAATCCTTTTGGGATTTTTTCAGTTTCAATTTCAGTTATAAAACCGTATTTATAAGGTTGTGAAACAATTTCTTCGACAGTATTAGATTGGGTCATTTTATTTTGATTAAATAAAGTCGTAGTAGTTTTTTATTTATGAAAAGTTTGGCTTTTAAGATCCAAGATAATCTTTAATTATGACATCTGGGGCTCATCATTTGATCAGAGTGTTTTGATAGTTGGATCTCAAATATCATTCTAAGTCAAATCAAGGGGGAAAACCCAGTTTTATAAAAGTAGTTTTAATCTCCCACAAGCATAAGTCAAAATGCTTACAACCGTTTCCAGTTCTAATTGTGCAGGAATAAACTCTTAATCTTTTTTTAATTCGTAAAAGATTTTCTAATGTATACAAATAGTTATGTAAATCCCCATTGATACTGTTGATTTCATTTGTCAATTCCTTTTTTGGACTTGTAATAGTTAATGAATGAATATCTTTCCCTTCTTTATAAGTGGAAAAAATAAGATAAAACCTATTTAAAGATAAATATTCTTTTAAACTTTAAACATAAGAGATGCTACCGCTGCCAGATCATGGAATCGACTTTGAACGATAATTTTCAAAATAGTCCCTTGAGTAAAGATGATATAAATTTGATTGGCTTAACTAACCTTTCAGCTAGTGAAAAGCATCATTTAAGAATGCTTGCACATTGCTTGCAATGTTTTAAATCCATGAGTAAGGATAATCCAAGAGGTTTAATCCCTGTGAAGGAAGAATGGCTTGAATGGTGCTTGAAGAATCCCATCATGATGGAAGATGACGAGTTTGTGCAGGTAATGTTCGAGCAATTTTCTGGAGCAGCTATCCAGCTGGAAAGCTTGTCAAATGATTTAAAAGTTGCTCCATTGGATTTGACCTTGAGAAATTTAATCGATGCATATGAGACTTGAAATCGTTTTTGGCTATGGATGAGAAAACTTTATTTACGAGGTTGATCCCAAAGAAAAAAGTCTTCGAAAATTTCAAAATTCGGATTTATTTTTTTTCATTGACTTTGAAATTATTTTTTTGTTGGAAATTCTTGGATTGGTAATGAACTCATATTTGTTAGTTATAGCAATGCTTTTCAGCGGCAGATACCAAATTTTGATCTCTTCTGGGAGTCAGTAGATGCTGACCACACTAACGAGAAGAGCACATTTCATCACATACTTATCGGACTGATCCCAAAAAAAAAATGGAGGTTTATGGGCGTGACTTTTGATCAAGAATCCCTGTCACGTTTAACACTTCGTCAGCTTCGTATTAAGGCTAGTGAATTAGGTATTCCCCTTTATAGTAGAAAATCAAAGGCTGATTTAGTTAAGGGTGTTTTGCTATACGAAGAGAAAAAGGAATTAGAAAAACAGTTGATAAATAGTAAAGCCCAATCATCCAGCGAAACTACATTCTCCAGTTCTTCAGAGACAAAAGTCGTTTTTCTTCCTCGTGATCCCGAGTGGGCATATGTCTTTTGGGAAATATCAGATGCTGATCGTTCTAATGCTCAAAATGAAGGAGCTATTCGGTTGTGTTTGCGTTTAGCTGATGTAACCAATAAAAATAATGGAGAAGCTAATCCGGGAACTCTTCAAGAAGTTGTTGTTGATAGTCATAGTACCGAGTGGTACTTACCTATTCCTTTAGGTGGAAGAGATTATAAGGTTGAACTCGGTTATCGAATTGGTCACACATGGATGTCACTTGCTCATTCATCTTCAGCCAAAGTACCCTCACTTCATCCAAGTGAACAAATTCTTGATCAATTTGTTCCTTTTAGCTTGGAAGCCCCAGTTACCTCTTCTGATTCTAAGATAGAAAGTTCTGCATCAGAACAACCAGATAGTGGTTTACATGAGCGGTTGTATCAATCAGCGACCACAAAATTTAGGACTCGAAGAGTTGGTTCAGAAGAATTCCAAGAGGGTTTTCCAGGAGATATAAATTCAAACAATGAATCTGGTAGTGGCCTTTGGGCTAGTGGCTTGAATGAATCTGGTATTGGAGGGGTTCCTCAACCACGTTCTTTTTGGCTAGTTGCTGATGCTGAATTAATTGTGTATGGAGCTACTGACCCCTCGGCTAAATTATTTATCGAAGATGAAGAGGTTCCATTAGCAAATGATGGAACCTTTAGATTGCAAGTCCCATTCAGAGATGGTATTCAGAACTATTCAATTAAAGCGATAGATAAAGATGGGGTTGATTCAAGGAATATAACAATGAAATTCGAAAGAGTTACTCCAGTTGATAATACTAATCCAAATTCAAAAGCTGAATCAGAATGGTTTTAAATTTAATCCCCACTTAATTAATGGCTCGCTTAATTGTTGCTTTTACTCCATTAGTAGGCGCTATTGCTTTTCCTTTATTAATTCCTACTACGATTGAGCGTTTAGGACTTGGTCCTGGTGTTTTAAGTGCGTTGATATTAAGTACTCTTTGGTTTATCGCAATGCTTCGTACTTCTGAAATGCCTCACTGAATTCAAAGTGTTGCCATTTCATTCTCGATTCATTTGTTATATCATTCACTAATTTATTCTCAAAGTGTTTTCTACAGAATTTAGCCAACTTACAGTTAAGTTAAACTCATCTTTTACTGATCAGAAACCAGGTACTTCTGGATTAAGAAAAAGTACTTTGCAGTTCGAAGAGACTCACTACCTTGAGAGTTTTATTGAATCAATCTTGTGTTCCCTGCCTGGGGTGCCTGGTGGTGTTTTGGTTGTTGGAGGTGATGGTAGATATGGCAACAAAAGAGCGATTGATATTATTATTCGAATGGCAGCTGCACATGGAATTCAAAAAGTTATAACAACTGTAGATGGGATTTTGTCGACCCCTGCGGCTTCTAATTTGATTCGACTTAATAAAGCAATAGGTGGGATTATTTTATCTGCTAGTCATAATCCAGGAGGACTTGAAGGTGATTTTGGCGTCAAGCTAAATGGATCAAATGGTGGTCCTGCTTCCGAATCTTTAACTGATAAAATTTACAATTACTCCAAGAATCTTCAAGAATATAAGATCATAAAATGTCAATCAAATAATTCTTACTCATCTGGGAAATATAAACTAGCTTCAATGGTTGTCGAGATTATTGATGGAATAGAAGATTACTTAGATTTAATGAAAAAAATATTTGATTTTGATTTGATTAGTTCCTATATCAACAAAGATTTTCCGATCGTTTTTGATGCATTAAATGCTGTTACGGGGCCATATGCAAAGCGTCTTTTTGTTGATCATTTAGGAGCTAATGCAGAAACAGTAAGGAATGGAATACCTTTGGAAGATTTTGGAGGTCTTCATCCTGATCCAAATTTGACTTATGCCAAAGATCTTGCTGATTTGCTTTTAAAAGGGAATTTATTTTCCTTCGGAGCAGCATGTGATGGGGATGGCGATAGAAATATGATTTTAGGACGTGGTTGCTTTGTAAATCCTAGTGATAGCCTTGCAATTTTGGCTGCTAATTATGATTGCGTGCCAGGATATGCCAAAGGTTTATCGGGTGTCGCTCGTTCCATGCCTACGAGCTCCGCTGTAGATGTTGTTGCAAAACATTTAGGAATAAATTGCTTTGAAACTCCTACTGGATGGAAATTCTTTGGCAATCTTTTGGACGCTAATCAAATTACTCTTTGTGGAGAGGAGAGCTTTGGGACTGGAAGTGATCATGTAAGAGAGAAAGATGGATTATGGGCTGTTCTCTTTTGGTTACAGATACTTGCGACCAAGAAAAAGTCTGTTTCTGAGATAATGAGAGATCATTGGCTATTTTTTGGTCGTCATTATTATTCTCGCCATGACTATGAATCTATTCCATCTGAAGTTGCAAATTCTCTTTATTCCAGATTGAGCAATATGCTTCCCACTTTGAAAGATCAATCTTTTGCTGGTAGGACAGTTAAAAATGCTGATGATTTTAGCTACACAGATCCAGTTGATGGTTCAATTACTCTTAATCAGGGTTTGAGAATTTTATTAGATGATGGTAGTAGAGTGTTAGTTAGACTTTCTGGTACTGGCACTCAAGGAGCTACGTTAAGAGTTTACTTTGAAAGCTTTGTTCCAAGCGATGGTGATATCAGTCAAGATCCTCAGTTAGCCTTGGATCCTTTGATTAAAAGCATTGACTCTTTAGCTGAGATTTCACAACGAACAGGCATGTTCGCTCCTTCAGTTATTACTTAGTTTAAAAACTTCCAATTGGAAATCATCAAAACAACTTTATAAGTTTTTTTTTGCTTTTAGAGTAATAACAATGTTTTTTATTAGCTTTGGCAAAAGATCTGTTTGCTTTGAATGGTGAACAGCTAATACAGAAAAATGCTCCTTTAGCTGATCGCTTACGGCCTCAAACCCTTGAAGAATTTGTTGGTCAAGATCATATTCTTGCTCAAGGGCGTTTATTGAGACGTTCAATTGTTGCTGACAAAGTAGGGAATTTATTGCTTTATGGACCACCTGGAGTTGGTAAGACTACTTTGGCTAGGATTATCGCCTCAAATACACTATCTCACTTTAGTGTCGTAAATGCTGCCTTGGCTGGCATCAAGGATTTGAGATCTGAGATTGAATCTGCAATCGAAAGATTAAATAAATATGGTAAACGCACGATTTTATTTATTGATGAGGTTCATAGATTTAATACTGCTCAACAAGATGCCTTATTGCCTTGGGTTGAGAATGGAACTTTGACCCTGATTGGGGCAACTACGGAAAATCCATATTTTGAAGTAAATAAAGCTTTGGTAAGCAGATCTAGATTATTTCGATTAAATAGCCTTAATTCACAGGCATTACATCAATTGTTAAAACGAGCTTTGAGCGATAAGGAAAGGGGTTATGGGTTGAAATTAATAAATTTAGCTAGTGAAGCTGAGGATCATTTGGTTGATGTTTGTAATGGCGATGCACGAGTTCTGCTTAATGCACTTGAACTTGCTGTAGAGAGCACTATCGCTAATCAAGATAGTTCAATCAGTATTGATCTCAAGATTGCTGAGGATTCAATTCAAGAACGAGCGGTTTTATACGACAAAAAAGGTGATGCTCATTTTGATACGATTAGCGCTTTTATTAAGTCATTAAGAGGTTCGGATCCTGATGCGGCATTGTTTTGGCTTGCTCGAATGTTGGAGGCTGGAGAAAATCCACGATTCATTTTTAGACGTATGCTCATCGCTGCAGGAGAAGATATTGGTCTTGCTGATCCCAATGCAATTGTCATAGTTGAGGCATGCGCCGCGGCTTTTGATCGAATAGGTTTGCCAGAGGGTATTTACCCACTGGCTCAGGCAACCTTGTACTTGGCTTCAACTGAGAAAAGCAATAGTGTGAAGGCTATTTTTAAAGCAGTTCAGAAAGTTAAAGATTCCGACAATCAAAATGTTCCATCTCATCTTAAAGATGCAAATCGAGATCAAGAAGCTTTTGGAGATGGTATGGGTTATCGGTATCCACATTCATTTTCACAAAATTGGGTTCCACAGCAGTATTTGCCAGATAGTTTGCTAAATGAGATTTTTTGGGAGCCAACAGAACATGGATGGGAGGGGCAAAGACGATCTCTTTTGAATGAGAGAAGATCTGAACAGTTAGCTTCATTAGTTGAGCTTGAGCAGCAAAATCCTTTAACTATTACATCTAGAAAAGTTGATAATGATTTGGAGAAATGGTTATCTCGTCAAACTTTGCAAGAGGGGGAAAGATTAAAAAATTTGATGACTAAATTATGGTCAGGTATTAATTGGAAGATAAATCATAGGGTTTTAGTCTTAACACCTAGTTCTTTGCTTTGGTCTTTAAAGCCTTTAAGAGAGACATCTGAAGGTGGTGTCGTTATTGCTGTATTAGAAGAAAATCATTCTAGGTTATTAGCTGAATTAGACTGTTTGGCTCCAATGGAGCGCCCACTTTTAATTGATTCAAAAGTTGAATCAATTAAAAAATTAGAAGAAAATCTCAAGTTTGAGGTAATTGGAGGAAGGATCCCTTGGAGAGTTTTTTCTGAAACAAATTTTTCTAAATTGTGGCCCATTCTTACTGAGAAATGTACAGCGGATACAGAATTAAGTTTGATTATAAGTAACCCGTGTTCTGGCCCTGCCCTTTCTTTAAAGGAAAGCTTAGAAGTAAATAGCAATAATAAAAATACTGATTGTTCATTATTGAATGATTTAATTTGTAAAGAAGAGAATTGGTTAAACAACCAAGAGCATAAAGAAAAATTTATTTTACAATTAGAAAAATTAGGCTGGAAAATTTCTTGTGAAGAATGGATTGAGTTTGTATATCAAAAAGTTGATAGCTCTATAATTAAAAGGTGGCTTAGTCAAGGAAGTGAATATCGAGGAATTATTCTAAAAAATTGTGATGAAGATCAATTGAATCGATTAAAAAAATTATTTGAAAGCTTGGATGGCAGGACTATAAAACAAAAGCTTATACATACTAAGTTGCTTGCTAAAAATAAGAATTAATTAAGGCAAATGATTGGTTTAGGTATTACTGAATCTCCATCTAATGCAATTGCATAAATCCATTGATCATGATTTTGTGCATAAACTTTTACTTTGTATCCAAGCTTTTTATGATACGCAAAGGATGATGTATTTTCCCAAATCCATTGATTTATATTAGTCGCTATTTTTCCACTATGCCATTTGATCGCGGCTTCTTTTATTACCCATCTTTTTAGTACTAGTTCTTGAGCTTGATTTGGCGTTAAATTTTCTATTTCGCAATTCTCATATTGACTGAAAAAACGTTTTGACAATTTATGAGCTTTAAACTGTCTATTTTTTCTTTCTATATCGACTCCAATTTTTACTGATGACCATCCTATTAATAAAGCATTCGAACAGTGACTCATGCTGATATAACCTAATCCTCCAGCTAAAGAAGGTTGCTCCCCTGGATTGGCTTGAAGAGGTATATCAAGAGGTTCTAAGCCCGTCATGCTGGACATGACATGTCTGAGACAGCCTCTAGAAAAGTGATAAGTCAAACCTCTACTTGGTGTTAATTTTTGAACCCATTTTTTTTCTTCGCTACTTATTGGTAAAAGTTTCGATGGCATCAAAAAAAGCCAAAGGCCTAGTACGCTTTTATTGTTTATTTGAGTTGTAATCATGACTCTCTGTATAGGCGATTCTGCACCAGATTTCACTCTCCCTAATCAAGATAGTGTTGATACCAGGCTCTCATCATTCAAAGGATCGAGAGTCGTAATTTATTTTTATCCAAAAGATGATACTCCTGGCTGCACTAAGGAAGCTTGCAGCTTTCGAGATAATTGGGGGCTTTTTAAATCAAACAATATTCAAGTTTTAGGTATTAGCAAGGATCCCTCAAAATCGCATATGAAATTCATTGATAAACATAAGTTACCTTTTATACTTTTAACTGATAGTGAGCCATGTCCCGTTGCGACATCATATGAAAGTTATGGCTTGAAGAAATTTATGGGTAAAGAATATTATGGAATGATGAGACATACTTTCGTTATTGATAAAGATGGTAAAATAGAATTAATATATTTAAAAGTAAAATCAGCAAATATGGCTAATCAGATTTTAAATGATCTTAAATTGAATTAATTGCTTGGTCTACATCAATCATTCCTTCTAGAACTAGATTAGGACAATAATTGATATCAATATTTGTGTGTTTAAGTTCATTTAATATGATTGGTGCATCACCCCCGCAGATCCATATCGGTAATTTTGTCTCCTCATAAATATTTAAGATTAATCCTAATAAGCCATTTATTGCCCCTCTGATCATTGCATTTTTCGTATCATGTTGAAATGTCTCTATTGGGATTTTCTTGATGATTGGATTCTCTAAATTTAATGAACCATTTGCCATAGAGGATAATTGAAGTCTTAATCCAGAAATTAACTGCCCTCCAGCGAACTCTCCTTTTTTTGTTATTTTTGTGACGCTCATGATTGTCCCTGCATCTATAACAATTAAGTCTTGTTCTTTGCTTTTTAAAGATGATTGCTTTTTATAAGCACTCCATGAAGCCAGAGCTCTATCAATCCCTAAATTAGATGGAAGATTGACGAGCGGAACATCATCTAAATCTATTTTTTTTGAAGGGCATAATTTAAGATTCTCAGGTATGGGACCTACTGAAGCCCAAGATAATTCAAAATAATTTTTATCTTTAAATTCGATTGGATTAGGAGTGGTATGAAAATATTTCCAATCTTCTTGGATCTTTTTTGCCCAATGCCATCTGGTATTCCCAATCATTAAGTAATTTTTTTCTAAAAACACCAGCTAAATTCCATCTCCCAAAAAACTATTGTCATCAACATGAATCCCACACTCTTCACTGACCCCTCCAAATCTTGTTGATCTCCCTTTGGAATTATTATTTTCTGCTACGCTTGAATGCCAATCTCCAACAGTAGAATATCCTTTTTCAAATAAAGGGTGTTGAGGTAAATCATTATTTTTCATGTAATAGAAAATATCTTTTTTAGTCCAGTTTAAAAGAGGTCGTAGTGTTAAACGTTCTCTGATGTAATCAATATGAGACATAGATTCTCTGTTTTTTGTTTGACCTCTGCGCACTCCGCTAGCCCAACAAAGAGCTCCTAGTTCTGACAAGACATTCTCTAAAGGTTCAATTTTTCGTATTTGGTGATATTTGTTTAAATCTCTTGGTTCGCCAGTTTCCCAAAGTTTTCCATACAATGCTTCCATCCTTGCAGGAGATATAGGGCTTTGGGCCACTATTAAATCTAATTCAAAAAGCTTTGTTAGTTCTTCTGCATAGTTATAAGTTTCTTGAGGTAGATAACCAGTATCTATCCAAATTATCTTTGGTTTTGTTTTAGATTTTAAAGCCACTGTCATATGAAGTAAAACAGCAGATTGGATTCCAAAACTGGTCGTTAAAACAAATTTCTGATTAAATTTCTCATGGGCCCATTGAAGTTGATCTTGAGCAGTCAGTTTTTCAAGATATTTGCTTGTTTCATCAATCGATTTCACCAGACCAGGTTTAGCTAAGTTAGTTGATTCTCTCAAATCACTGGTGTAATTGTCTTGGGATTCTTTCTGCATATTTGAGAATTCAATGCCGAATAGGTCAAAGTTTGTTTAAGGTCTTTTAAATCATCTTAAATCTAGTCCCTATGGACTTGAAAAATTTGAAATCTGACCCAATAGTTGTTGTAGGTGGTGGTTTTGGAGGACTGGCTACTGTTCAAGCTTTGTTAGCCAAGTCAGATGGAACTTCAGTTATTTTGATTGATGAAGGCAATAGATTTCTTTTTAAGCCATTGCTCTATGAGTTACTAAGCGGCGAGCTTCAATTATGGGAGGTTGCACCTCAGTATTCTGATTTGGCTTCAGAATTAGGATTTATTTTTTTACAAGAATGTGTCGTTGAGATTGATGAAATAGAACAAAAGTTAATTACTTCATCTGAGATTGAAATACCTTATTCTCAGCTTGTTATTAGCACAGGAGTTACAACTGATTATTCTTTGCTAGATAATTTACAATACTATGCTTGTGGCTTTTCTAATTTAAATGACTTTCGAACAATTAGAAATTTAATAGCTAAAATAAATAATTCTTCTGAATATATTAATCCTATAGTTATTGCTGGAGCCGGTCCAACTGGTGTCGAGCTTGCATGTAAGATTTCTGATTTGATAAAAGATCGGATTGAAATATATTTAGTTGATAAAGGAGATCAAATTTTACCTAATTGCAAATCATTTAATAGAGAAAAAGCAATCGATGCAATAAGTAATAGAAATATTAGAGTTTATCTAGACTGCTATATAAAATCTGTTGATAAAACTTTTTTAGAACTTTCCAAAACTGATAATGAAAAAAATAATTATATTAAAATTGATTATTCCACTTTGTTGTGGACTGCTGGTTTAAAGCCTTATAACTCAAAATTTGTACATCATTTTTTGAATGAAAATCAGAAGATTAAAGTAAATGAATTTATGCAAATGGATGAATATCAAAATATTTTTTTCCTTGGAGACATCACATATTTTGATAAAGCGCCCTTCCCCTCTTCTGCTCAAGTTGCTATGCAGCAAGGTTCTTTAGTGGCTCAAAATATTATTTCGTTGAGAAGGGGCAATGAACTTCAACCATTTCAATATGAAGATCTTGGAGAAATGTTGAGTCTTGGCATTGGTAATGCATCTATTACTGGATATGGAATTACCTTGGCAGGACCCATTGCATTTGAAATTAGACGTTTTGCATATCTAATGAGAATGCCAGGGTTTCTTCTATCGTTTAAATCCTCTGGTTCATGGCTATTTAGTAAAAAAATAATTAACCGTTTATTTTCATAATCTCCTTAGCTACTTTACGCAGTAGTCTTAAAATTAATACTTGGACAGAGTCAGTTGGAAAGGTTATTAATTAAATAATATGAACGAGATATTAACTGTTTTTGAGAATCCAAAAGCTGTCATAACTTTGGCAGTGTTAGTTAGTGCAGTTTGTTTATTCGTAAGTAGTGCTCTGGCTCCTGAACTGACTGGACTCTTGAGTGTTGCATTGTTAATGGCAACAGGAGTTCTTTCTCCCCAAAAAGCATTGGCTGGTTTTGGAAGCCCTGCTTTGATTACATTGATGGGTTTATTTGCAGTTTCTGCTGCACTTTTTAAAAGTGGAGCTCTTGATCGTTTAAGAGAGTTAATTGCTTCTGAAAGTATTCGAACTCCGCGTAGGTTAATAGCTTTACTTGGATTGGTTGTTGCTCCTGTTTCAGGCGTTGTTCCTAATACTCCAGTGGTAGCATCTCTTTTACCCGTAATAGAGGCTTGGTGTGTAAAGCGAAAATTATCTCCTTCACGTGTTTTGTTGCCTCTATCTTTCGCGACGGTCTTAGGTGGCACGTTAACTCTTTTGGGGAGTTCAGTAAATTTGTTAGTGAGCGATATTAGCGATCAACTTGGCTATGGACCTTTTGATCTTTTTACTTTTACTGCAATAGGTATACCTATATGGTTATTTGGGACTGTTTATATGTTGTTAGCTCCGCAATCTCTACTACCTGATAGAGGGAGAATTAGTTCAGAGTATGGAGGTAGTTCGGATCAAACTGGCTATTTTACCGAAGTCACAATTCCTTCTGGTTCTGAATTGGTTGGTAATTCCCTGAGAAATAGTCGCTTGCAAAGAAGATTTGATGTCGATGTTTTAGAAATACAGCGAGAGAATGAGAGATTTTTACCACCTCTAGCTGATCGAATAATTCAATCTAAAGATCGCTTATTGATAAGAATTACACGCTCAGATCTTTTGCGTTTAAGCCAAGAACATACAGTTCAATTAACTAAAAATTTAAATACTGAAAAGACTTTTTTTCTATTCAATACTGATGAAGGCCAGCAAACTGTAGAGGTTCTTCTGCCAGCCGGCTCAACCTTGGCTGGCGCGAGTTTGCGAGAACTACGTTTTAGGCAAAGGCATAATGCAACTGTTTTAGCTTTAAGACGAGGGCAGCAAACTGTTCAAGAAAGATTGGGCCAAGCAATTTTAAGAGAAGGTGATGTATTACTTCTTCAAGCACCCAGAGATTCAATTAGAGGATTGCAAGATAATAATGACCTTCTCGTTTTAGATCAATTTGATAATGATCTACCAACTGTTACAAGAAAACCGATAGCAATTGGTATAGCCATTGCTATGTTGATTCTTCCTTCACTTACTGACTTGCCTTTGGTGGCTTCGGTTTTATTGGCTGTAATTGGGATGGTTTGGGGTGGATGCTTAAGGCCCGCAGAGGTTCAAAGATCAATTCGACTTGATGTCATTCTTTTGCTTGGATCTCTTTCTAGTTTTAGTGTCGCAATGCAAAATACTGGTCTTGCTGATGCTTTTGCGAAGATTTTAATTTTTATATTGCAAGACTTATCTACTTATTCTGCCTTACTAGTAATTTTTCTCTCTACTACAATATTTACTCAATTTGTCAGTAACGCTGCTTCAGTAGCTCTTTTGGCGCCAATTGCTGTTCAATTGGCGCCAAGTATGGGCCTACCTCCTTTGGCTTTATTGATAACAGTGCTTTTTGGTGCTAGTCAATCTTTTCTTACTCCTATGGGTTATCAGACAAACCTTATGGTATTTGGCCCTGGGCGTTATCGATTCTTAGATGTCACTAGATATGGAGCCGGTTTGACTATCTTGATGACGTTTCTTGTCCCTGGGTTGATTTTGTTAAACTATGGTATTTCTTAAATATGTTGTATATGATCATTAATTTAGAAGGAAATTCAAGGTTCCAATTTGATTTTGATTATTTCATCTTTTCAGAATTAGTCTCTATCTATTGTGAAAAAAGTGAGTATTAGGCAAGAAACTTACAGAAGACTTACGGTTCCACAGTTCACAGTGGTAACGGGTTTACTTGTGATTACTTTTGGAACATTATTATTAGCTACGCCTTTATGTTCTAATGAAAATGTAGGTTTGTGGGAGGCATTATTTACGGCAACTTCTGCTGTCACAGTTACTGGATTATCTATTATTGATATAGGAATAGATTTGACATTTTTTGGGCAAGTAATTTTAGCGATTATGTTATTAACTGGGGGCCTTGGTTTAATGGCTATCACTACATTTTTACAGGGCTTTATTGTTAGCGGTACAGAATTGAAAACACGCCTAGATAGAGGAAAAACTCTTGATGAATTTGGAGTTGGTGGCGTGGGAAGAACTTTTCGAGGGATTGCGATTACAGCATCTATTCTTATTCTTCTTGGTGCTATTAATTTATATTTTTTTGGTTTCAATAATATAACTAGTTCAAGGGAGCGGGTTTGGGCATCAATTTTTCATAGCATTTCTGCTTATAATAATGCTGGTTTCAGTTTATGGTCAGACAGTTTACAAGCTTATAGAAGCAATTGGGTAGTAAATTTTATTATAATTAGTTTGATTATATTAGGTGGTTTTGGTTGGAGAGTAACAAATGATATTTGGATAAACCGTAGATCTTTAAAATTAAGAAATTTAAGTCTTCATACACGTCTAGTAATTAGATCATCTTTCATATTAATTTCTTTGGGATTTTTCGGATTGATTTTTACTGAATCTATAGCTAGAGGTAGTTTCTTTTCGTCAATTAATTTTGATGATCGCGTTTTAACAGCTTTATTTACTTCTGTTAGTGCACGAACTGCAGGCTTTACTAATTTACCTATATCAATTGAGAGTGTCTCTGACTCTGGTCTTTTATTAATCATTTTTCTTATGTTTATTGGGGCAAGTCCAGGTGGTACTGGAGGCGGAATTAAAACGACAACTATTGCTGCATTAATGGCTGCCACAAGAGCAACTTTACGTGGTCAAAATGAAATTATTATTCGTAATCGTCAGATATCTGACAAAGTAATTCTTAAAGCTGTTGGTATTACTGTGGGTTCGTTTTTATTTGTATTAATCATGGCTCTATTATTAAGTTTGAGCAATGGTTTAAATAGTGGAGAGAATTTTTCATTTCTAGAAATGCTTTTCACTTGTATTTCTGCTTTTGCAACTGTAGGTTTCGATCTTGGTGTGACCTCTAAGCTAGGACATGTAGGCCAATTAATTCTGATTATTGGAATGTTTGTTGGCAGACTGGGTATCCTTTTATTCTTGAGCGCTGTATGGCAAGCTCTTAATAAAAGCAAGCTTCAAAATCGCAATCGAATTGGCTATCCGAGGGAGGATCTCTATGTTTAAGGAGGACAAATCATGAGTGATTGGTGGCAATGGTCTCCCTTAAAAGCAAACCAGAAACTTGGCTTTGCTGTAGTTGGCATTGGCCGTTTCGGAAGTGCGGTATGTAGAGAGTTATTGCGAAATGGTGCTGATGTTTTGGCTGTTGATTTCTCAGAGAAGGCAATTGAGGAATTACGTCAACTAGAGCCAACAATTGAAGCGAGAGTAGTTGACTCAACGGATGAAGAATCTATGAAAGAGGCAGGTGTTCTAGAAATGGGGACTGTGGTAGTAGGTATTAGTGAGCCAATCGAAGCAAGTATTACGACAACTCTGATCGCAAAAGATACAGAAGGAAGTTTGGTGAAGCAGGTTATTGCTAGAGCAACGAGTGATTTGCATGAAAAAATGTTGAAAAGGGTTGGTGCTGATCGGGTTGTATTCCCTTCAAGAATGCAAGGAGAACGATTGGGTTTGGAATTGGTAAGACCTAATTTAATAGAAAGATTAGAACTAGATGATAAAACAGGTATTGATGAGATTAAAGTGCCCGAGGTATTTGTAGGCCGTTCCTTACGAGATTTGAATCTACGAAAAAATTATTTTGTCAACGTTTTAGCGGCCGGTCCTGCTCAATTACTAACGGTTAATCCTCCAGCAAAATATATTTTAGAAAAAGACCATGTTCTCGTAGTTATGGGTTCAATGGAAGATCTTCAAAAGCTGCCTCAAATCTAATCTATGCGTGTATTGGGTTTGATGAGTGGTACTAGTGCTGATGGGATAGATGCAGTTTTAGTTGATTTTAAAGGTGATCCTTCAAAGCCTAAATGGAAAATTTTAAATACATATTCATATGAATATACTTACTCAACTAGAGAAAAAATAATACAAGTAAGTCAAGGATTAAAAATCAATAGCAAAGATTGGCTGGAGCTGGCTGAGGAAATTACTGAACTAAATGCTTTTGCGGCAAGGAGTTGTGACCCAGATTCAACTGCAGAGGTTGTTGGATGTCACGGCCAAACTTTATTTCATAGAAGTGTAAAAAAATCTAAAAGAGGAGGAAGTCTTCAAATTCTTTTAGGACCTTTGCTTGCCAATATTTTAGATCAAATTGTCATTTATGATTTTAGATCAAAGGATATTGCTTCAGGTGGTCATGGTGCCCCTTTGGTATCGTTAGTCGATGAAGCCCTATGTGGAAGGATATATGGATGGAGAGGCATCCTCAACCTTGGAGGCATTGCTAATCTCACAATTATTCCACCTAAAACTGGAATTGATAAAACTTCTGAATGTTTAGGCTGGGATTGTGGACCGGCAAACTCATTACTTGATTTAGCTATTCAAGAAAGTACTAATTCATCTCTAATGTTTGATGAGAATGGATCATTAGCTTCTTGTGGGATACCTAACTTAAAAATCATCGAAAAGTGGTTGAGAGATCCTTTTTTTCATCTAGAACCTCCACGATCCACTGGTAGAGATCAATTCGGTTTTCAAGATTTAAAAAAAAGAAAAAAGGAATTGGGTGTTATTTCAAAAGAAGATTTACTATCAACATTAACTACATTTACTGCATCAATAGTCTCTCAAGATTTAGATAATCTATTTAGGCTTAAAAATATAAGTTTAATTGAGCTTTTGGTTGCTGGAGGTGGAACTAGAAATTTATTTTTAATGAGGCAACTGCAGAAGCAATGTAAAGGAGTACATGTTAGATCAATACACGAAATTGGTATACCATCACAATATAGAGAAGCTCTAGTTTTTGCCACTTTATCTTGGTGGAACTTCTTAAAGAAAAAAGTTAATCCGAAGAATATCACAGGAGCTAATCAATCTATTTTATATGGATTAAGAGTTGATCCTTGATGTTAATTAATGTAAGAATTAATTCCTTTTGAATTTTAATCTTTTTGGAATACCTTTAAGTCTTTGCGTTTTTTGTTTCTCTAAGGAGTTTATAAAATTTTGTGTTTTATTTGTTTTTATTTTTAATTCTTTAGATGCTGAGCTTTCTTTTAATTCGTGATTTTTAATTCCTTCTTGAATTAAGACTTTGGCCATATTACTAACAGTTCTAGATTCTCTTTCGGCTAATTCTGATAATCTTTCACATAATTCTTCTGGTAGGACAACTTGTATACGAGGCGATTTTTGCTTCCCGTTCGATGAGTTTTGACGAGTAGCCATGCGTACAAAGAACTACCAAGTACTAAATAGTGTACACTTATACGCAAGGGTAGTATCCTTGTGTATGATACTTGATTATCTGGCCAGTTTTGCCTTATCAACCTTTACTTAAATTTTTTTATTTAAAAGGAGTATTTCATGTCTAAGCCATCTCTTCCGCCAACATCTAAACCTCTTTCTAATAAGGTTGTTTCGGATAAAGGAACTGTAAAACGACAAAGAAGGAAGTGTCGTAGTAATGGGAAGAATGCAGATGTTCTAATCTCTGCTGTTGTTAGTTCTTATTTATTGACTCATTTACATCATGTTTTGCAAAGAGCGGAATATGGGGCTAGTAAAGAAGGAAGATCTTCTCATGCTGCAAACTTTGCCCAACTTCGTAAAGTCCTTTGCATGGATGCTAGAAGCATGAAGGACGCGTCTGCTCTAGGTTTAAAGGAAAGTGATTTAGATATGAGTAATGAATCTAACGGTTTTGAGACAAAAGCTGCATAAATGAATATTCTTTAATTAGTCAATGTTTTTCTCATGAGCGGCAATGCTGCAGAGCTTTATAAGCTCATAAATGCAGATCCTAATAAAAAACAAGATCTTTTTCGTCAAGCTCTTCAAAACCCAAAAGGTGCGATGCAGTCAATATGTGCATTTGGGAGTGAAATGAATTTGCCAGTCACTTCAGAAGAGGTAAAAGAATATTTGACTACTATTGATGATTTAGATACTCAACAATGGCTAATAAAAGCTAGAGGTGGTTTGTGATTAATTTTTGAAAGAAGAGGGGAGTTCTAATGCATCTTGACCACTGTCTTTAATTCCTCTTCTTTCGTAGCCGCCCCCCCCTGCCATCGTCCAAAAAAACCAATAACTGGGTATTGCAAGAGCTGCGGCGAGAACTAAAGCAGCAATTTGTTCGAGTCTTAACATGGCTTACTTAAGTAATGTAATTTAAATCAGTTGGAATCTTTTAAAGCTAAATGATTGCAGGTTATTCACTGGAGGTTTTGTTGTAGTGTTGCGACTTGAGAAAATTAGTAAGATTTATCCCACTGGCGAAGTCTTGAAAGATGTCAGTTGGGAAATCAGAAATGGAGAGAGAATTGGTTTGGTTGGAGTCAATGGAGCAGGTAAATCAACACAATTAAAAATTATTGCTGGATTAGAAGAGGCAACTGATGGATCTTTGATTAGTGAAGGGGATCCATCTATTGCATATTTAAAACAGGAATTTGATGTTGAGCTTTCAAGAACTGTCAGAGAAGAGTTATTTCAGGCATTTAAAGAAGCATCGAATTTACTTCATAGTCAAAAATTAATTCAAGAAAATATGGAATCTGAATTAGCCTCTAGAGATGTAGATTATCTGGATTCATTAATCCAAGAATTAAGCGTTATTCAAAGTAAATTTGAATCAATAAATGGCTACGATTTAGAGTCTAAAGTTGAAAAGCTATTACCCACTATTGGTTTTAATCAAAATGAGGGAGACAGATTAGTTGGAGATTTTTCGGGTGGCTGGCAGATGAGAATCGCTCTAGGTAAAATCATTTTGCAAAGTCCTGATTTGTTGTTATTGGATGAACCAACTAATCATTTAGATTTAGAAACAATTGAATGGCTAGAGAGCTATTTACTTAATCAGAAAGTTGCCATGGTAATTGTTAGCCATGATAGATCTTTTTTAGATAAAGTTTGTACAAGAATTGTTAATACAGAGAGAGGTAAATCTAAAAGTTATCTTGGGAATTACACAGCATATCTTCAGCAGAGAGATTTTGAATTGGAATCAACAAGAGTTGCATACCAGAAACAACAGAAGGATATGGAAGCTCAAAAGTCATATATAGAAAGATTCAGAGCAAGTGCTACAAGAAGTACACAAGCTAAAAGTAGAGAAAAGTTATTAGATAAAGTTGAAAGAATAGAAGCCCCAGAGAATAATATCAAAGGACCTAATTTTAAATTTATGGATGCACCTCGCGGTGGGAAGGATATATTAAGTATTAAGGATTTAACGCATAGCTATGAAGATAATATTTTATTCTTAGGAGCTTTTTTGGAGCTTCAACCAGGCGAAAGAATAGCATTTTTAGGGCCAAATGGATCTGGAAAATCTACTTTGCTTAGACTAATTATGGGTTTAGAAAAACCTGATGAGGGATCTATTCAGATAGGAAAATATAATATTATCCCTAGTTATTTTGAACAAAATCAGGCAGAAGCCTTAGAATTAGACAAAACAGTAATTGAGACAATTTCTCAATCTGTACCAAATTGGACCCAAACGGAAATTCGTTCTTTACTAGGGAGCTTTGGTTTAACTAATGATTCAGTTTTTAAGGAGGTCAGTCAGATAAGTGGAGGAGAGAAAGCAAGACTGGCTTTAGCTTTAATGATTATTAAGCCATCCAATTTGCTTATTCTAGATGAACCAACAAATCATTTAGATATACCTTCAAAGCAAATGCTAGAGCAGGCATTGTCTAATTATAATGGCACAGCATTAATAGTTTCTCATGATAGATATTTTATTTCAAAAGTTGCAAATAAAATTGTAGAGATAAAAGATGGACAATTAATTAAGTATCAAGGTGATTATAAATACTATAAAGATAAAAAAATTGAAGAAGAAAAAGAAAAAGAAAAAGAATTACAATTGGCTGAACGTGAAAGAAAAAGGTTGGCTAATCGAGAAAAACAGAGAAAGAAAAAAAAATCAAATACAAGATGATTATTATGTATAATCTTTTTTAATTATAGTTAAAGATCATAAATATCAATTGGTTTGATAATTTTTATAGACTCTATATTCTCTCTAAGTATTTTCATTTTTAAAGTTGATTTTAAATCATTTCGATTTATTTTTTGCACCACATCTGATGGAGTTAAAATTTTTTCATTGTTGATTGAAATTATTAAATCATTAACTTTCAATCCGCCTTTCTCTGCAGGACCATTTGGCAGCAAATAGTTAATAATTGCTCCATGTTCTCTTTGGGAAAGATACTTGCTTTTTTGTATGATATTGCTTGAAAGTGTTACTCCGATCATGGGATGTTTGGCCCTACCACTTTTGATTAAATCTTTGGCAATTTTTCTAGCTCTATTTATTGGTATTGCAAAACCTAATCCTGCTCCTGGGCCTGAGCGAACAAGAGTATTAATACCAATCACTTCTCCAGCCGAATTTAATAATGGTCCTCCAGAATTACCCGGATTAATTGCTGCATCAGCTTGAATGAGATCTATTCTTTTGTCCGAGATACCTAACTGAGCAACATCTCTATTGAGATTGCTAATTATTCCAAGAGTAACCGTATTTTCCAGTCCAAAAGGATTTCCAACTGCAATTGCCCAATCACCAACTCTTAAATTGTCGGAGTTACCTAATTTGGCGGTGGGCCAAGGACCTTTTGCTTTTAGTTTAATTACTGCAAGATCCGTTAAAGAATCCTCTCCAACAACATTTCCAATAACTCTTCTTCCGTCTGATAAACCCACTATGAGTTGGTCAGTTTTTTCTATTACATGAGCATTGGTCAGGACTAGACCTTCCTTAGAAAAAATTACTCCACTACCTTGGCCTCTTTCAATTCGAGATCGTGGAACTTGTAGGCCTCTGCGACCAAAGAATCTTTCAAAATATTCATCATTCAAGATTCCAGGAGGAAAGATGCTTTCACTTGAAGATAAAACCTTACGCTGTGTTTCAATTGTGACCACTGCCCCTCCACTGATATTTAATGCTTTTGATACGAAAGATTGTTTATTTTGACTTTGTGGAGATGCAATTAAAGCTTCACTAGAATTAATAGGGGTTTCATACCGTAAATTAAAAAAAATAAGAAAAGCTAAAATAAAAATTTTAAAATGTTTTAGTTGCCATATTTTTAGGGTTCCTATTAATAGTCTCTTCGCATCTAATCCATGCATGATTTTCTGTAAGGGATTAGTTATGGGTGTTTAAACTAATCATAGCTAATTCGGAAATTTAAAGATCCACTCATTTAATTACCGTAGATTTTTACTAAATAACTATTCTTTGAACTTCTTTCATCTAGAATAATTTTCTGATTTATTCTTTGATTGATGATGAAACTAGAGCTACTTCAAACCTGAGTCTAATTAAGGCTTACAGTTTTTTGATTAATTATTTTTCAAATGTTGAGCAATTTTTTACCTTTTCTTTATGGCATTTCAGTTTTTGTTTTGTTGATTTTGGCTGCCAAAATAATGCTGAATGGTTTTGTCTCAAGTCAAGCATCATTGAAGACTCAAAATTCATTTTCAAAGAAAAAAAAAGATGATCGAACAGGTTTAGTTACTGTTCATCCTGAGCTTTTAAACAAAGATGGATGCATTACTGATGAAGATTTGCTCACAGTTCGTTTTGCAAAGGACTCCGATCATCCACAATCATCTGAAAATCCTTCTGAATAATTTTCATTAGATTTTTTGGTTTGACATTAAATAGTTATCAAAGAGGTTTTGATTTTGGAACAAAGAACCCGCATAGTCGCTGCAGTTTTGAAAAATATGAAGTTGCCTCCACGGTTTCGTATCAGATTATTAAAGGAAGATCCAGTACGGCTTGAATTAAGTCTTACTCCAGCTTATGGAAAAGATCCTATTCAAGTTGGATTAGTAGAATCTCTCGATTTGGTTGCCAGACGAGACAGAGAAGGAAGAATGCCTCGAGATTTACAAGGCACATGGGATTGGACTGTAAGACATGGGAAAGTTAGTACTGGAGGATGGAATCCTTATTTAAAAGAAGCTCTTCAAACAATGTTCGAAACTGGATTACCAGCAATTATTTACGAGGAACTAACTGGGGAGGATTATCATCCAGTTGATGGTGCAAGGCACGTTAGATAGGCTTTTAAGATTTAAAAATGAACTATTTTCAATGTTAATTTTATATGTTTTCTCATTCTGAGCATTTCTTTAGTATCATTGATTTGATTTCGATTTACAAATGAAGGATAACTTCGAACCTCGTTATGGATTTGTCAATTTTGCTGAAATATGGAATGGCAGATTAGCTATGATGGGTATTTTAATTGGTTTAACAACAGAGCTTTTAACTGGGCAAGGTATTTTAACTCAGATGGGAATAGGTTGAAAAACTAATTTTTAGTTTTTATTTTTAATAGTTTGACTGAACTTCAAAACTTTAAACAATCTCTAAATACATATAGTGTTAAAGAGTTAAATGAATCTATCGGTTTATTGCTATCAAGGGGCTTCGCACCAAAATTCATACTGAAAGCAACTGTTTCTAAATCGCAAATAAAAAAAGGTCATTTATGGTTGACTTTTACTGATGGCCAAGCATGTGTAGATGGAGTTGCATGGTCATCAACAATAAAGTCTTTAAAATTTTTACCAAAGCAAGATGATGGCGTTATTATTATCGGTAAATTGAATTTCTGGGAATCTCAAGCAAGATTATCTGTACAAGTTTTTGATATTCGCCCAAGTATTTCTACTGTTCTTAAGAAGTTCGAAATAGTTAAATCAAAACTTTTTAAAGAAGGTTTTATTAATGATTCATTACGAAAGAGATTACCAAAATATCCTAATTCAATAGGTATTCTTACAAGTGTTCCAAGCTCTGCTTTGGCTGACATGCTTAGAACTTCAAAGGAAAGATGGCCATTAACGAAACTGCAAATAATTCCTATTCCCGTTCAGGGTAATAATGAAAATCAATTGAAATCTATTTTAAGTAAATTAAAAGTCAATAAGTTAGGATTAGATTCCATAATTATAGCTAGAGGTGGAGGAAGTAGAGAAGATTTAATGTTGTTCGATAGTGAAATTATAGCAAGAGAAATCGCCACATTCCCTATACCCGTAATTACAGGAATAGGTCATGAAGATGATCTAACAGTTGCTGATCTTGTCTCAGACCATAGATCTTCTACTCCAACTGCTGCGATTGTTGATTCATTACCTTCAAGAGAAATTGAAAAAATTAACTTTATGCAAAATAAAAAAATACTCAAAAATTATTTGAAATTATTTTTTCAGAATAAAAAGAAATATTTAATTACGAGAAAATCTTTTTTTGAATCTCATTCACCACGACTATTAATAAGAAATAAAAGAACAAAAATAAATTATATGTATGAGCTTTTGAATGCACTTTCCCCAGGCAAATTGCTAAAAAGAGGTTTTGCATTAATTACTAATGAGTCAGGTAATTCGATTTATAGTGTTAAAAATGTTAAGGAAAAAGATAAGTTGTTAGTTCAATTTTATGATGGAAAAATTACCGCAGAGGTGGAGAATCTTAATTATGATAAAATATAAATTTATTCAATAAAAATCTTTTATGCTATGACATTTGCTGAAGAAGAATCTAGAAGTCATTTATCAATGCCTAAACAATCTGCTAACAAAGAAAATATTGAAATCTTAAAAAAAGATATAAATAAATTAAGTTATGAAGAATGTATAGCTGAATTGGAAAGCATTTTATTAAATGTTCAAGATGAAAATATTTCGTTGGATAAAATTCAGATTAATTATATTAAAGGTCATCTACTCTTAAAACATTGCGAGGAACTTCTGCAATTTTGTGAACAAGAGATTAATGAAATTAATCCGGAATTTCTAAATATAGATTAACTTTATAAATCTATATTTTCAGATTTTATATCAATTGTTGCTGAACTTGCTGGGATATTTTCCAGAATATCTTTTGTATTTGTTATGGTTGTTCGCTCCCCACATATTGGACAAATAGTATGAGTATTAAAAAAGGAGGAGCCACAAACTTCACATACTTGTAATTTTGATTGGATTCTTTTCCAAGTAAACCATCCGATTCCTCCTAGAATTAAGGGTATTATTGTAATGAGAAGGAATATTCCACCTGCTAAATCAAGAATAAATTTACCAGCTGGTGTAGGCACAATAAAAATTAAAATAAATACCATCCAAATTAATGAAGATGGCTTATTCATGACTAATTAAGATATTTACTTATATATTCTAAATTAAATTTTAGTGCTTGTTTCATTGATGTTTAAACGTATCGGTTACGACGCATGCTTGCAATTACAACGCTCCAACATTGACCAAAATAAATAATCACTCCCACCATCCAAACCCAAAGAGTCAATACAAGGACTCCACCAATGAATCCATAAGCTTGAAACCTTGATCCCAAAGAGAGAATACTTCTACTTACTGCCAAATTTAGAATAGTTAGCAAAGTCCCAATCAAAAAAGCTCCAGGTATGAGTGGTTTTAAAGGCACTCTTCTGCTTGGTAGTAAACCCTGTAAAAGCAGTGCCATAGTTGAAAAACCTATTAGTGGAAGCATAAATTGCCCCACTTCAAGGACCGGTATTTTTGACATCATATTTTCAATCCAAGGTGATGTATTGGCTAATTCTTCAAAAACGGCACCAGGGATCATACGAATATTTGCACTGATTTGGTCTATGACCATTAAAAAACCAACTAAAAGAACAACAAAAAAAGCTTCTATTCGATTTCTGATAAATCTAAATGCTTGGATTTTTAGTGGGTCAGGCTTTGATTTAACTGGTAGAACGTCTTCCCATAATCTATCTGCGCCTCTTTGTAATGTTAGATATGCATTGCCAGCAGTGATCATCAAGAACATCGCTCCAAGTATTCCAGCTCCAAATCCTTGATTAACCAATTTTATTAGCGTTGAATCGACTAGCCCCACAACTGATGGAGGTAAAACTTGAGCAGCCAGCGCAATGATTTGTTGATCCAATCCTTGCTGCTTCCCTAAAAACCAAGATGCAACTGAAAGAGATATTAGTAATATTGGAAAAAATGATTGAAGAGTGTAGTAAGCAAATGCTGCGCTCAAATCCACGCAATCACACTTAGACCATCTTTCATAAGCTCTCCAGAGGCTACTAAAAAACCATCTTATTTTTTTACTCCAGTTCAAGCCCACTTTGGTTTAAAAGTACTTTCTATTAAGCTAACTCCTAGGGAGAAGATTTTTCTTAGTTGAATCGGTAGATTTAAAATCATAAATTATTTACTGAAGCTTAATTGATTATTTAATGATAAACAACAAGCCCACATTGAATTAACTATCTTGAATTAATGCTGTAGCCCAGGGCAGCATGTTGTTCAATTTATCTTTGGAAGAGGCTGTTAGTAATGGAAAATTTACAGAACTAAGATCTGTTCCAGAAAGAATATTTTTTGGATTAATGTCTAACCAATTGATAAGACAATTAAGTTCCTCAAGTATCAACCAGGCAGCTGCAACATCCCAAATTTTTGGTGTCGCCTCTAAGGCAGCTATGGTTTGACCAATGGCAACACTAGTCATATTTAAACTGGAGACCCCAAGTAGTCTAATTTTTCCTGGAAAAGATTGCTCTGGCTTCATTTGTAGAACTTTAATTGACCTGCTACAAAGTGAAATGCAGTCACTATTTTTTTTGAAGCGAGATTCAGGGTTAAGTGGCTTGTCGTTTAGCCAAACTCCTTTACCTTTTATCGCAAAGATTCTTTTTTTTAGAGCTGGTATATCAAGAAAGGCCGTCTCAGGTTCCCCATTTGTGAAACGTGCTATTGATATTGCCCAGTATGGAATTCCTGCTGCAAAATTAGTTGTGCCATCGAGTGGGTCAACCACCCAATATTCACTGGAGCTAGGAATTGACTGTTTACCTTCTTCACTCAGGACTCCTTCTCCGGGAGCAATTTTTGATAATCCTTGAACTATTGTTTTATCACTCCACCTATCACATTCAGTAATGAGGGTTCCATCAGGTTTTATGTCAGAGTTGATTTGACCAAAATCTTGAAGTTGACGTTTTGCAACCTCATCAACTAAGTGATGAATTGAAATTAGTTGAGCTTTGCTCAGAGGTTTAGATATTGGACTTTGATTCATTTTTTTTAGTTACAAGCTATAGCTGACATAAAGGGATTAAATTCGATTCATAGAGATTTGTTGTGGTGTCTAAGCCACTTTCATTTGGTTGATTGACTTTGATATCACATGGTTTGATGTTGTCTAAACCGGTTTGTCTACTTAAATCCGCTAATAAGGTGTTATAGCTAGTGACAGCAATAATATAACGAACCTCGGAATCAGTTAAATCTCTTTGGTTATTTACAACTTCTCTTTGTGTCGTAATTCCTGATTTATATCTAAGCTTTGCAAGTCTTAGTGACTCTCTTGCAGATAACACTTCTGTGTAAGAAGCAGAAATATTTAGTTTGGCAGATTCGAGTTTGAAGAATATTTCTTCAATACCTTTTCTGATTTGAGCTCTTCTTAAAGCAAAGGTTAGCTTTGCTTCTTTTGCTTTACTTTTGTTGTAATTATATAAAGATCTTGAATTACCTCCATCAAAAATAAACCATGTTGCATTGAGACCAATAGTGTTAGAGAAATTAGAGGATTTATTGCTAGTGTTTGGAGATATTTGATTTAACTCACCTTTTGCAAATGATGAAGTAGTTGTGTTTACTATGCTTAATTTGGGTTGGCCAGCTGCAAGTGCAGCATTTGCATTACTATTATTAATTGATATATCCAATAGGATACTTTCAAGTTCTTCTCGTGAATTATACGCAGCAATAATACTATTTTCTAGTGATAAATCCCAGATACCAGTAACTTGAGTTTTTGAACCAATTACGGGTGTTATATCTTCTGGTAAATTAAGTATTTCAGCAAGTGATCTTTGTCCAATTTTTTGATCTCCTAATTTAATATTAAATAATTGCTGATCTCTAGCTAATTGAGTTTTAGCTTCTAGAACTTCTAATTTCGTACCAATGCCTGATTCAAATCTAATTTCTGCGTCTCTTAATCCAATAGTAGATAATTCAATTGATTGTTTTGCTACTTCTATTTCCTCATTTGCTTTTTGCAAATTGAAGTAACGTTTTTTTGCTTCTAATTTTATATCTTTTAAAATTATTGAGTACGAATATTTTGACTTTTCATAACTATCTCTAGCTGATGCGATCTCTGGAACTCTTGCAGGATTAATTATATCCCATGAAATTTGAGCCGAGATATTGGAGCTCCACTGTTTACTTGAAGTATCTTTTATTAGACTTGACTCGTTATAATTATCAGATTCAAAATATTGAGGAAATCCATTAGCTGTTAGGTTTAATTTTGGATACCAAGAGGATAACGAGCTTTTTAATATTGATTTAGTTTGGTCAACTCTTTCTAAGTAAACTTTAATCGTTCGATTGTTATTTATAATTATATTTTCGAGTTGATCTAGATTGATTTTTTGATAGCTTTTTATCGATACTTCTCGCGACCTAGAGGGTAAAAAAAGGTCTTTAGGAGCATTCAATTCATATAATAATCCTTGGTGTTTTTGATTTGTACTTGATTCTCCTTTTATATTGATATTGGATTTGATTTTCTGAGAACTTGTAGCCCATAAAGGATTTAGCCCCGATATAAATAAACCTGCAACAATCAGGAACTTTCTCTTCACTCTCCTCATAGGTATAGGAAAAACTGAGATGGATTTAGTAAAACAATTATGCTTTACCAAGTGCTTTGTTCACGATGTCTTGTGCATCATGGACAATTCTTATAGACACATTAAGTGACGAAGAGAGCTCTTGAAGAGTCATGTCATCAAGAAAGATTTTTTCATCTTGCCTTAGCATGACCGATGGTAGAAGTAATTCATCGCCTAATTCTTGTTCCAGCAGTCCTTTTATGAGGTCTTGGCCTGTGAGTAGGCCTGTAACTATTTGTTCTTGACCCCAATAAGGACTTGGAATTCCATAGAGATGTAGTTCGAAATTATTTATTTTATTTAGTCTTTTACAAGGCTTCTGTAATTCATTCTCAACAAGTTTGCCAACAACCCAGCTGCAGGTTCTCTTTTGATCAATTTTGGTAGGCAGATTTTTTGTGGCTTCATCCATCGAGCTAAGAAAGGTGCGAATACTTCCTACTCCATTCTCCTTTTGAGGTAAATCTTCGTAAGAATTTAGAGAGGGCAAAGCCTTCTTTGCTATTAAATACCATTCGTCAGACAACCAGGCAAAACGTGAACCCGATGATTTATGAAATATTCTCTGCATTTGTTCAACTTGATTGATGACTTTTGTCGCACAATCAGAATCCACAGGTATCAGTCCATCATTACTTGGTCTAAACCTTGTTAACCCAACTGGAACTACTGCTGCCGAGAGGACTACTGGAAAATCTCCTTGCGCAAAACCATATAGATCATTAATGGTTCTTTCTAAAGCTTTACCATCATTTATTCCAGGGCAAACAACAATTTGAGCATGAATTTGTATTTTTTTTTCTGAGAACCAAGATAACTGTTTTAAAAGGTCAATAGCTTTAGGATTCCTTAGTAATTTTGATCTTAATGAAGGTTCTGTTGCATGCACTGATACGAATAAAGGAGTGAGTCTTTGTTGATCAATTCGTAGCCAGTCATGTTCGGAAAGATTTGTAAGTGTTAAGTAGGAACCATATAAAAAACTTAGCCTGTAGTCGTCATCTTTTAGATATAGGCTTTTTCTTTTTCCTGGGGGCTGTTGATCAATAAAACAAAATGGACATTGATTATTGCATTGCTTTAATCCATCAAATAAAGCTTCGGTAAAAGCTAGTCCTAACTCGTCGTCATAATCTTTTTCAATGTCAATTATATGTTTTTTACCATTTTCATCTAATATTATTAATTGAATATTTTCTTCAGCAATAAGAAATTTGTAATCAATAAGGTCTCTTGGTTTTACTCCATTAATACTAACTAATTGATCTCCAACTTCAAATCCAAGTTCCTCTCCTATAGAACCTTCTTCGATAGACGCAACAACAGCAGGTTTGATTTTCTTTTTAGTTATCTTTCCTTTGCTCATTTATGCTCCTAAACAAGAAAATAAATTTTTTATACTTTTCTGAGGTTTTGAAAAAAATTAAATTGATCTTGATGAATGATGTGTTTTTTCAATATAAGTAAATTTTCGACAAAAAGTACTTAGGAAGATTTTTTCAAGTATCTCTTTCTCTGAGGATTTTTCAAACTGCGCCTTGAAAAGCATTGCAATAATTGTAATTCAGAAGCTTTCAAGATTTTTTTTTAAAACTTTTTATTTGTATTCTGTAGACTGTTTGGTTTGGGTATCGACTTGAATGTAAATTCATAGAAGGTTGAGCTGAAAATCAACTCAGTTTTATTAATTCTGATTTACTCAAACAATCCCACCAAGCCCATAAATCAACAAACGTCCTATCTTTCAAAGCCAAGGACATTGCAATTTTGGGCTAGCACAATGGTTGTCCTGCCGGTTTTTGTTCAGGCTCCATGGGTTCATGTGTTCCCTTTTTCAGCTTTTTTATTTAGTTTCATCATATTTTTTCTTGGATTTTATTTACTAAAATTTTGTAGTGATAGATGGTCCTCTGTTGGTTCGCTATTGGTTGGCGTGAGTTGGAGCTGGTTAGGAGGATGTCTTTTTTGGGGATGGTTAAGAGCTCATCCTGTGTGGCATTTGCCTGTTGAGTCAATAGCTTTACCAATAGCAGCAAGCCTCTTAAAGACTAGATGGAAAATTGGAGCCAGTTTCTATTTGGCATCTCTATTGGGAACGGCTTTTACTGATGTAATGATTGTCTTAACAGGTGTCATGAAGGCTTGGCCCGAAGTTGTAGATGCGCCTTTTTCAGAAGCCTCCAAAATGCTTAGTTTTACTGCGGAACAATTATTGGAACCTTTTTCATTATTTGCCATTTTTATTGCGGCAATTTTAATAATTTTGATAGCAAATTGGATGAATCAAAAATCAAAAAGTCAATCTTTGTCTTCTGATGCTTGGCTTGTCTCAAGTTCAGCTTTGACAACAACATTGTGGGTTGATGGTTTATTTTTTGCTACTACATTGATTCAACCTCAACTAAGTGGTTTGATCTGAAAATTAATATTTTATGGAATTAAATACTGGCTTTAATAAAAATGAAATTTACTCAACAAGTTGGGATGTAATTGTTATTGGAGCAGGAGCTGCGGGCTTAATGTCTTCTCTTGAATTGCCATCAAATCTCAAAACTTTACTGTTAAATCGCAATACTAGTAAGCGTTCTTCCAGTAGATGGGCACAAGGAGGAATGGCTGCTGTTACGAGAATCGAAGATAGCGAGGATATTCATGCTCTGGATACCATAAAAGCTGGGGCTGGACTATGTGATTATGAAGCTGTTCAGATGTTTGTTGAGAGTGCTCCGAAATTAGTAGATAGACTTTTGAAACTAGGAATGGAATTTGATAGAAATTCTGGAAACTTATCTACAACTCTTGAGGCTGCTCATACTCATAGAAGAGTACTTCACGTGAAAGATAGAACTGGAAAGGCATTGGTAGATGTTCTTAATGAGCAAGTTGATCAAAGAGATAATGTGTTGCATCAAAGAGGAATAAGAGTTACTCAGATTTGGGTTGAAAGAGGAAGATGTTTAGGTGTACAAGTTCTAGATGGACCAGCTTTGCGTTGGATAAAAGCAAAGGCAGTAGTTTTAGCTACGGGAGGAGGTGGACATTTGTTTGCCAATACCACAAATCCAGCTCAAGCAGCAGGTGAGGGAATTGCCTTAGCTTGGAGAGCTGGGGCTTTCATAGAAGATCTCGAATTCTTTCAGTTTCATCCAACTGCTCTAAAATTGGATGATGCGCCCTCATTTTTGATTTCGGAAGCTTTAAGGGGAGAGGGTGCAGTTTTAGTGGATTCTCTTGGAGAGAGCCCCGTAGCTCACCTTGAAGGGAAAGATCTGGCATCAAGAGATCAAGTCAGCCGGGCATTGTTTAAAGCAATGCAAAAGCAAAAAGTTGATCACATTGGTCTTGATGTCAAATCCATCGCTTTTGAGGATATAGAAGCGCGCTTTCCATCAATTTTTCAAAGGTGTAGAGAGCTTGGTTTAGAACCTTTAAAAGAATTAATACCCGTAGCTCCATCTGCCCATTATTGGATGGGTGGTGTCGCTACCAATTTGAAGGCACAAACGAATATCAAAGGACTTTTTGCAATAGGTGAGGTTGCATGTACTGGTCTGCATGGTGCAAATAGACTTGCAAGCAATTCATTAATGGAATGTTTGGTTTTTGCAAATCAAATGCGAAATATTCAATTAAATGATTTCAAAACTTCCGATATCTCAGGAAAAAATTTAAGTTTTAACAAATCTAATCTTCGCTTCTCTAAGGATAAAGGAACTAAGTATTTATCAAAAGAAATTGAAAAACTTAGACAATTATGTTGGAGTGAAGCTGGAGTTGATAGATCCAGGAAAGGGATGAGCTCTGCTCTTACAAAAGTTAAACGAGATTATCAAAATCTTTTAAACGAGCCCTTATTAAAATTGGTTTTTTCTCAGTCAAAATATAAAATTAATAAATTCGATGAAATTGCCAGAAGAGACCTGAATTTGCTGCTTGATTTGAGTAATCGACAAATGTCAAGTTTGCTTATGTTGGAGGCTTGTTTGTTTCGTGAAGAGAGTAGAGGAGGTCACTTTAGAGATGATTTCCCTACTTCCGTTCCTTTTTGGCAATGTCATACTCGTCAAATAAAAGGAAAAAATATTCATACAAGACCTATTGGTGGCAAATGCTGATTTACTTAAAAATCTTTAGAGTTTTTATAATTGCTAATTTCAGCTAATTCTTCTAGGCTTTTAACTCCTGAATCAATTGAACCATTAATTTCCCAAGAAGGGAAACCTGTTATTCCTTTAGCTTCGCAAAGTTCTCTTTTGTTATTAAAACCATCTTTGGCACATTCAACTAAATTTAATTTTTCTGCAGCTTCTTTCCCGAACATTTCTTTTTGATCATGACAATGGGGACACCAATAGGCGTTATACATTACAGCTCCTTCTTTTGTTAGATGCTCAGCGAGTTTTATTTTTTCAGTAGAACTTATGGCGATTACCGCAGGTGGCATACCTTGGATATTATTTGAAACTTCCTTGGAAGATGGATCAACTGATGATGACCATATCAATCCTGCTAAAAGAACTGCTACTGACACAATAAAACCTCTGAAAAATAACTTTCCATAATCTTCCCATCCGCCTCCAAACATATTTAATAGTAGAAGTGAAAGTGATATAAGACAAGAAAGAAGACAGAAAAAACAGAAAGCTTTAATTTTAAATATCATAATTGAAATTAAAATTAAGCTAAAAATAAAAGTCGATGTAGATATATAAAAAGACCCCCACCATGCAATTTTTGATACATTATTTTTTTGGTTTTTGAGAATAGGTATTAACGGGAATATTGCCATTGATAATATTAAAAAATAACTTATTAAACCTAATAAAGATAATGGAATAGAATAATTATTTGTTTGAATTAAAGTCCCCCAAGGGCTATTTAAAACTTTATCGCAACCCCCTAATCCGCCTGGACAGTTTAAATTTCCTATGAATCCCCATTTGTTCAATGTTATTGATCCTGTATCAATCACTCCAACTGTTGATAATATAGCTATTGCAACTCTCGCCCATTTAGAACCCAGATCTTGGCGTCGTCGACTTTTTAGTCTTGAAGATCCCATGAAAGTGAATTATGAATAAATAAATTTATATATTATTCTAATGAATAATTCATTTAAAGGTTGAATAATCTCAATCTTTTTCAATGTTCTTTATATTTTAAGAACCATTTAGATATCTGACTGGGTATTAAATATAAACCTCTTAAACTAATCTAATACTAATAATACTGATTTATTTATTCAGATCAATTTAATAGCTTTCAGAGCTTTTTGAATCAAGAATGCTGCAGAAAGTCCTGCGCCAACAAAAACTAAGTAAAATAGAATTCCCATTTGATTTTAATTTCTCAACTAATAATAGAACATCAGTGCTTTATCTTTTGAATTTATGAATTTTAATCTTGAATATATTGTTTCCCGTCTATCAGGCATTGCTCTGCTCTTTGTAATTCACGACCAATGTAAATGGCATGATCTAAATGACTGATTGGGAATGGACCATGCCCCTCGGAGATTTGAATACCTAATTGCTTAGCACTCTTTCCTCTATAAATATTGCTTGGTTGATTTCTACTTTTTGTTTTACAACCAATTGTTTCACCGGACTCTGGATCAATAGCGCGACCTTTTTGATCAATATCATTTAAATAATGTTCAAGTATTAACTCATTCGTTGTTGGTTCAATTTTTATTAAGAAATAACCTTTTGGGTCAAGCTTTATTTGCCGCTTGGATAGTTTATCGTCTAAAAGCTTTATTGAGTTAATTAAGTCTTCTTGAGGTTCTAGATTTTTCATTTCTTTAATTTACAAATTAAAAAGAAGATACAAAAGTCATTTGTTTTTTTGGCATTAAATTTTAAAGTCCTTTTAAAAAATTTATCCTGAAATAAAGCTTTTCAGGATTAAAAATATAAGTAGGTTGACAAAAATAAAAGATAAATAAACAACACCAGGATTTTTCAGTCCTGCCGGTGCTGTTAGTTCATAGCCAAAAAGAGTAATAACACCTTGAGTCCCTTTATCTTTATAACTAAAAATCCCTTTAGCAAAGAAAGGTTTCTCTTCATTAGATTCAACTGCATCTTTCTCGGTGGAAAGTGATTTATTGTTCTCGGGAGAATCTAGTAAATTGTTATCTGTCATTGAGATTAAGTCTATAATTTGTCTGAAGTTACTATGTATTTGATAGTTTTGGCTCTTCAAACTTAAAAGGCACTTCATTATTTGTAGCGTTTATTTGATCAAGCATTAACTTATTTGCTTTTGGTAGCCATTCTCTTATTAATGAGTCCATAGGTAAGTTGTACCATCTATGAAGACTTGCATTGGGTTTAGCAATAAAACCTCTTCGTTTTTTGTGACTACCGCCCGCTCCAGGATCAAAATATTTTATTTTATTCGCTATGCCCCACTCAATCGGGGAGTAATAACAAGCTTCAAAATGTAAATTAGCTATATTTTTTTCTGCTCCCCAATATCGTCCCCAAAGCATATTTTCGCTTTTCACGCATAATGACATGCCAATTGTTTTATCAATTACTTCTTCTTTTGCATCAAATAAAACAATATTTTCTTTGAGTTCTGTTGATGTAAGTTCAGTGAAAAATGATTCAGTGAGGTATTTACTTCCCCATACTCCCCATCTTGAACAATGAAGCTCATAAAAATAATGCATTTTTTTTAAATTCATTGTATTGATTTGAGATCCACTAAGAGGTTCAACTTTTACTCCACATTTTTTTATGCTTTCTCTTTCTCTCTTAATATTTCTACGTTGATTGGAATTAAATTTTTTTAAAAAATCAGAAAAACTTTTTTCTTGATTTAATTTCAACAAACTTTGTTGATTGACCCACTTCGCGCAATTTAGAGATTCAGCTACTTTCATCCATTTGGGATCTACATATAAAAAATTACAACTGAGAATTCCATTTTGTTTGGCAAAACTATCAATTTCAGAGAATAATATTTGTGTGAGGTCTATATCATTAACTCCTTCTGCAAAAAGAAAGCGATAACCTTCTATTGGACTTAATGGACTCATTCCTATTAGTTTTGGATAATATTGAAGTCCCATATCTTGAGCTAGTTGGACAAAGGCATTATCAAAAATAAATTCACCATAACTATGAGATTTAAGATAGAGAGGTGCACATGCAATTAAATCATTTTCACTCCACGCAGAGAGAAATAATGGTTGCCATCCATATCTTTTACTGACACTTTTTGATCTTTCTAATGCATTTAACCAATCCCATTTATAAAAAGGAGTTGAATTTTCTTTTAAGAAATTATTCCAAATAATTTTAGGAATTTCTTGGATTGATTCATGCCATTTGATTTTTAAATTGTTCATTTATTTGATACTAAATCTATATTCAGGATAAATTATTTCTAAAATATCTTATAAGTAATTCATTATTTCCGAGCTTTTTACTTTCTTTTAGAATCCAGTCATTTTTTTTATTCATGATTGTATTTAAGTTTCTTACTTCAGATGAAACCCAACAGTAATCTCCTCCTATAAGAAGAGGTGTAATGGTGATTTGTAATTCATCTATTAGATCCTCTAAAAGAAAAGCTGAAATAAGATTTGCGCCTCCTAGTAATACAATTTTCGCTATTCCTTCTTTATACAAATCATCAAGAGAATCACGCCAAGTGATTTTTAAATTTATTTTCTTATCGAATCCATTAGGAAGCATGATCTCATTGTTCTTATCTTGTGCTTGGATCAACCATTTTTGAAGAGGTTGTTTAAAAAAAAGCCAATTTTCTGGAAAATCTATTTGATTGCTGGCTATAAGAGCAATTGGCTGTTCATTCTTTCCTTCTGAAGTTCTTTTCTTTAATAAGCTTTTGTTTTTAATTTCACAAATTGATTGATGATCTCTCAGCGTTTGCCCTCCCATTAAAATCCCATCTGACCAAGCAAGTGATTCTTCTAAAACTAAACGATCTCCAGACTGACCTAATTGTGTTTTACCTCCTTCTGGATATGCGATACGCCCATCAATACTAGAAGCTAAAACTAATTTAACCCATTTTTTTTTCAATTATCTAAGCAAACCAACCTGATTTTTTGAGTCCTTAGTATCGATCTTTGATTCAGGTACGTTTGCATAAACTTCAGCCGCATTATTTGGACTCTCCTGTAGTTTTATCTTATATAAATTAGCCCCAATTGCATTAATTGGATTAGTTAATTTATCTGAAATGTGTAATGCAATATTTTCAGCTGTAGGTACACAATTTGCAAAATAAGGAATATCTTTATTTAAAAAGGTATGATCAAAAGGCTCTACAACTAAATCATTTATTAAACTATTTAATGCTGATAAGTCACATATCATTCCTGTTCTAGGATTAATCTTTCCTTTGACAGTTATATCTACTAAGTAATTATGACCATGTCCATTAGGTCGAGCACATTTTCCGAATATTTTTTCGTTTTCGGTTTGGGGTAGGTCTTCTCTAGCCAAGCGATGTGCAGCTGAAAAGTGTGTTTGAACTGTTAAATAAGCATCCATAGCATTTCCTAGATAGTCAGCCCAAAGTTTTGGGTTTTCGTAAAGGCGAAGAGATTTTAGAGGTAAGTGAGATTTAAGGCGCTCCCATATAATACGAACTAAACTTTCAGTTGTGGGAAGGCAACCTTCGGGCTTAGAAAGGTCAAACTCTGGCCATGTGTCATTTAAAAAACGAAAGTCGAGTTGACTTGTTACTTCATTTTTTATGGCATGTTTTACATCTGAAAGGTTTAAGACCATGCCATATTTATTAAGATCTCCTTCCATGGTTACGATTAACTCGTAATTATGTCCGTGGCCAGGAGCTATTGAGCATGGGCCAAACAAAGCTGAATTATCATCATCAGATAATTCAGGAAGCCTATAAAGGTGGCTTGCGCTAAAGCAGGCTCGCCTTGTGATTACACAGCTTCTACCCTCTCCGTGAGGGAAACTAGATGTGAGTGCTTCCATAAATTTTTCACATCAAAACACATCTTAATAACTTTTAGTTACTTCTGTCTTTATGGCTGTCCAATCAACCCTTGAATCTCTTAAAGAAAAGTTAGGTGGTCGAAATATATTTTTGATAGGAATGATGGGTTCTGGCAAAAGTCAAGCTGGGCCAGTTCTAGCAAAAATGATCAATTATGCTTTTGTTGATACTGATGATGTTATAGAAAAAGCTTCTAAGCAATCTATCTCATCTATTTTTGAAAAAGATGGAGAAAAAGTCTTTAGGGATGTTGAAAAAAAAGTTTTAAAAGAAATTAGTCAACATCATTCTCTTGTAATTGCTACTGGAGGTGGTTTAGTTACCTTGCCTGAAAACTGGGGTATTCTTCATCAAGGAATAGTTATTTGGTTAGATCTTGATTTAAAACGTTCAATTAAACGATTAGAAAGTGATAACAAGAAACGCCCTTTATTAATTGGGGATGATTTGGCTGAGGATTTTAGTCAGATTTATGAAAGTAGAAAACCAATATATTCAGAGTCAGATTTGAGAATAGAAGTTGAGGATCAATCTCCAAATGAGGTCGCAACTATGATTGCTGAACATTTACCAAGCATCCTTATTGACCCGGAGACTCAAGCCGAACGGCGTACCACTGAATTATAAAACCTGCTTTGATTTCTAGGTCGCAGGCTGTATCAAGCAAATGTTGCGCAGCTTCTGCTATTGAAGACTTACATTTTAGATCTAATGGTAATGAATCGAATTTATTTAACCAAGATTGCAACCATAAAAGTGTTTGTTCTTTATCCAGGAATTGTTCACTTTCACCAGGAACCAAAACAACATAATTATCCATTTCTCTAATTAGCGGATCAGACATGAGACAGAAATTTTTCTTTTCTTTGATTTCTATTTTAATTATTTTTACTTACACAGGTACTGCACTAGCTGAAAGTATTCTGCAAATAAATGATTTTCAACCATCTAAGCTTTCCGAACGCAAATTAATCTGGCCTAATTGGCGCGTTCCTTCTTCCATGAAACGCCCAGGATTAAAAGATGATTTGATTTACCCTGATTGGTTTGAAGGTGTATGGGATGTTACTAGTCAAATAGAAAGTGATCAGAATCAAAAACCTATTTTTCATTCAGCTAAATTTATTCACAATACCTCTGGTGATTTAATTGCTGACCGTGAATACAATACGAAGTCTTATGCTTTAAGCACAAAAACTGGTGGTTTTTTATCAGTAAAGAATGATCCTAAATCTCCTAATCGTCAGTTCGCAAAATTAACTGAAGATAGGTATTTAGAGACAAAAATCATAGGAAGACTTCAAGAAAAAATAGACAATAATATTTTTATTACTGATGAATTAATGTTACAAATTTTGCATACTCCAGTATTTAGCAGGGTTAGTCAGGTCGAAACATTAACTGAATTTAAAAAATGTGGATCTAATCAAAATGATGACATGAATCTGAGTGATTTTAATATTTGTGGAGAACAATTTCAGTCTATTTATAATCAACCTGGGCAAAATATGATTTCTTTGCCGATTAAAATAGAGAAATCTAAATTAATACTTAGAAAAACTAATGATGATTAGTTTTTTCTAATTGATCTTCAATTAAGTCTCTCCAGTTGAAAAGAATTTGAAGACTTGGATCATTTATATATAAAGAACAACCTTTGCCTGTTAGATTTTTTCCAGATGAATTTGGAAATTTGAGTAGTGATAAGTGTGATGCTACAGCAATATCAGCAACAGAAAGATTATTTCCAATAAGAAAGTTTTCTTGATCAATTAAATTTGATAGATATTTTAGATTTAATTTTAGAGATTCTTTCTCTTTCTGGTTTGTTAATCCAGAAATCCGACTGGCAATCTTAGTAGGAATATTAAAAATAAGTTTTTGCATAGAATCTGAGATTTCGTTGGTGAATAAAGAGGAAATCAATATTGGATTCTTCGTAAGCTCTTCCAAAAAGACAATTTTTATAGATTTTGCCAAAGTTGTATCTGCCCAATTTTCAATTATTTGAGCCTGTGAAGCTTCCTTTAGACACTCTGGAATTAATTTTGGTTCTATTTCAATTTTCTCTAAGTGTCGTATTATTGAACTTGATTCATGGACTGTTGTTTCCTTGTCAAAAAGTACGGGTAATTTTTTTTGTCCTGTTTTTTGAAAGATATCTATTTGCCCTATGGCTGGAGTTATCTCAACGGTTCTATATTCAAGCTTTTTTGCAGCCAAAGCCATTCTTACTTTCAAGCAATAAGGTGAGTGCCTAAATTGATGAAGTTCCAACATTTTATTTTCCTTCAAATGGTTAGCAGAGTAGCTATTAATTCAGTCTTTTGTTGGTGAAAAAATGGGTGAGTTTTTTTCTAATGTTTCTAGATATCCCAAATATCTCATCACAATAGTTTTGGGGGTTTTTACCTCTGCAATTTCTCCATTAATTAAACGAGGTAGTAATCCGATCACAGCGATTGCTCTTGTTGGGGCGTTGGTAAGTGGACTTCTGACAATAATTTTCTTATTAAAGGCTATGGCTTTCCCTGTACCAATTACTTAGATATGGCTAATTCAAGAAGAGTAGACAAATTAGCAGCTTTACTCAAAAGAGAAGTTAGTGAACTTTTAGTTAATGGCGTCAGAGATGAAAGAATTCATCAGGCTATGATTACCATTACCTCTGTTGAGGTCTCAGGTGACTTACAGCATGCAAAAATTTTTGTAAGTCTTTTTGGAGAAGAGAAAAAAAAATCCGAAGTATTACTTGGTTTAGAGGAGGCAAAGGGATTTGTTCGTGCTGAGCTTGCTCGAAGGCTTCAAATGAGACGATCTCCTGAGCTTGTTTTTAAGATTGATAAAGGTATGACAAAAGGTCCTGCAGTTTTAGATCTTCTCAATTCATTAGAACTTGAACGTAAAAGTAAAGATATACGTAAAGATTTATAGATCAATCAATACTTTTGATGAATAAATCTGATCTTAGAAGACAAGTTGCTGAATTATTTATAGTAAGAGCAAGTGGATTTAATCTTGATTCGCAACGTTTATATCCCAACTTAGAAGAATCTAATTCAAATCTTAAGAGACTTTTAGAAGAAGGTGTTGGTGGAGTTATTTTTTTAGGAGGAACTGTAAAAGAATTAGAAATTCGTTGCAATGTCTTAAAAAAATGGTCGGGTAAACCTCTTCTCTTATGTGCTGACATTGAGGAAGGTGTTGGACAACGATTTTATGGAGGAACAAAGTTTATTCCTCCAATGGGTATCGCTCAGATTTATAAAAAAGATCATAATTTAGCAATTTCTATTGCTGAGAAAATCGGGTATTTTACTGGCAAGGAAGCAAAATATATTGGTTTGAATTGGCTATTAGCACCAGTCTGTGATATCAATAACAATTCAAATAACCCGGTTATAAATCTAAGAGCTTGGGGAGAAGAAACTGAACCAGTCAACAGGTTAACTTGTGCTTTCCATAGGGGTGTTTCTAGATCACAAATGCTTACTTGCGCAAAACATTTTCCTGGGCATGGCAATTCCGAAATTGACTCTCACTTGGATCTTCCAGAAATACAGAATGACTTATCTGAATTAGAGAAATTTGAGTTAATTCCCTTTAGATCTTTAATCAATCAAGGAGTCAATAGTATCATGATCGGGCATTTACTTTTGTCAAAAATTGATCCTATTTATCCTGCAACACTTTCAAAAAGATTGGTTACTGATTTGTTACGTATTAAATTAAAATACGATGGTTTAGTTGTCAGCGATGCCTTGGTTATGAATGCAATATCTAATAAATACAGTAGTGGTATATCTGCAGTTATGGCTTTTGAAGCAGGAATTGATTTGATTATGATGCCAAAAGATATTGATGAGGCAATTGATTCTCTAACTGATGCTTTTTATTCAGAAAAAATTTCTTTAGAAAGGTTACATATATCTAGAGAAAGAAGAAAAAAACAACTTGATTTAATTGGTAATGAAAATGATTTAGCACAAGAAGAATTTAGGTATGAAGATGTTAAGAATAAATTTTTAGTTGATGCTTATAGATTTAGTAATTCTATAATAAAACATTCAATTTTTGTCAGAGGAGAAAGTACTATAAAAGCTAAAGTTAATGATATTAATCTTATACAGATTGATAATTTTGATCAAGTATCTAATAAATTTTTACCTGCATTAAATTTACCTAAGGCAGTAGGCTTTAGGAATTTAATTATACATCCACTTGGCATCAGCCCATGGCAAGATAGTAATAAAAGATTTTTAGAATTAGGGCAATTTCGTAAGAGTAAAATTCTTATTCAGCTTTTTGTAAGAGGTAAACCATTTATAGGATCAGAATATCATAACGATCATTGGATAGAAGCTATAAAAAATTTAGAAATTGAGGAAAGATTATCAGGAATTATTATATATGGATGTCCATATTTATATGATAAATTAAAGAAAACTATTCATGACTCTATCCCTTTAGCTTATAGTCCTAGTCAAATAGAGGAAGCACAAACTCAAATTTTAAGTCGTATTTTGCAATCAAAAATAGTTCAAAAGGAAGTTGATAAAAAATCAAGTAAAGAATTTACTGATTGAAAATTGTTTAATAGAGAATCTAGTACTCAAGAAAAACCTTATCATTGTTTAAATAATTGCATAGTGATTCTCTAGACTTCCTAGAAAGAAGCATATAGAAATGGCTTTAACCGACAAGAAGATAATTATTACTCGTGCCCAAGAACAGACTTCAGAGGCTCGTAAGATCTTTCGAGAAAATGGAGCTGAGGTGTTCGATCTTCCTTCATTAGTGATTGGACCTCCAGATGACTGGGCCCCTTTAGATGATGCCTTAAAGGAAATTGCGACCTTTGACTGGATCATTTTTTCTAGCGCAAATGGTGTTAGAAATGTTGAAGATAGACTTAAAGAAATAGGATTATCTTTATCGAAAATTTCCAAGACTATTCAAATTGCTGCTGTCGGTAGAAAAACAGCTTCTTTGTTATCAGATATTGATGCAAAGATTAGTTTTGTTCCTCCTAGTTTTGTTGCAGACAGCCTGGTTGAATATTTCCCTCAGAATAAAAAAGGTTTAAAACTATTTATTCCGAGAGTACAAACTGGAGGTAGATCAATATTATCTGACTCTTTTAAATTAAAAGGAGCAGAAGTTACTGAAGTAGCTGCTTATGAATCTTCTTGTCCTAAAGATATGCCTCAAAAGACTATAGAGGCTTTGAATAGTGGGGAAATAGATATTATTGCTTTTACTAGTGGTAAAACAGTAAAAAATACTGTCAGCTTATTTAAAAAATACTTTGGTGAAAATTGGTTGACATTAATCGAAAGGATTAAACTTGTTTCGATTGGACCCCAAACAACTATTAGCTGTAACAACCTAATTAGGAAACCTGATAATGAGGCTTCACCACATGATCTAGATGGATTATTAAAAGCTTGTTTGGAACTAAAATTTAATTAAATTTATGCTGATTTTTCTACAAGTTCTTTAAATCCATCAAGATTTTTTTGTAATTCTTTCGTGACCATTCCTCCAAGAATATTTGCTTTCATTAGATTTGCTAAAACTTGAGGTAATTCATAAGATATTTTTAATTTAACCACAGTTTTAGCGCTCTCTTCATTAAAAAAGCGTACTGAACCCTTGGTAGGTAAACCACCAACTGATTTCCATTCCAATTTCTCTGCTTCTACTCTTTCAGTGATTTGAGCTTTCCATTTAAAACGAAAGCCATTAGCTGCAAGTGTCCACTCCGTTAAATCAGGAAGTGTCGAGGTTTTTTCATCGACTGTCTTAACCGATTCAATCCAAGTCATCCACAAAGGCATCGAATCTAAATCACTCCAAAACTTCCAGACAAGTTCAACTGGAGCATGAATTTCACTTATCACTGTGTGATCAAGCCACTTTCCCATTTCTTAAGCAACCGAAGAATTTTTTGCTAGTGAAACAGACTTTGAGAGCATTGCTGAAGCAGCAAGATGACCACTCATTGTTGCTCCTTCCATAGAGTCAATGTAATCCTGTTTTGTGTAACTGCCTGCCAAGAAGAAATTACTAAAAGAGGTTTTTTGATCTGGTCTATATGGCTCCATTCCAGGTGCCTCTCTGTAGAGAGAATGAGAAACTTTGACCACATTGCTCCATAAAAGATTCAAGCCTTTTGAAGAAGGGAAAAGTGTCCTGACCTGTAGATCAGTATGTTTTACAATTTCATCTGAGGGCTTGGTAATCCAGGGATCTCCAGGCGTTAACACACATTGAAGTAGTGAGCCCTGACCATCTTTTTTATAATCTTCTGGGCTTGATAAGGCTAAATCAGCAAAACAACTAAAATCAGCATCGGCTGTATATAGCAAATTGTCTAAACCAGATGGACTTTTTAGATTTATTTGAGCTTTTTCATTATTAATCTCTGTTACCCAGCCATCGTATCTAAGTTGTACTGTTGCCACTGGTACAGCATCAAGATTGAAAAGTGAGTCAAACTCTTTAAAACGTCTCCATGATCTAGGAATTATTCTTTTAATACCTGATACATCGCAAGCAGCTAAATATTTGTCTACGTGAATTTGTTTTTCACCATCTGGAGTTTGAAGAGTTAATCCAGTCACGGATGGTTGGTCGGAATCCTCTGAATGAATTTCTTTAACAATATTCTCTAAGTGAAGTTTTCCACCTCTTTGTTCAATGTAATCGAGTATTGGCTTCGTGAGCCATTTGTGTGGTGAGCCTTTCAATAGGTTGAGCTTGGATGCCTCTGTTTTTGAAGCGAACATCATAAAGATGGTAAGCATGCATCTTGCTGAAATAGCTTCGCAATCAATGAATCCCAGAGCATATGCAATAGGATTCCACATCCTTTCGATACTATTTAGGCTTCCTCCATGGTTTAGGAACCATTGTTTAAAGCTTATGGAATCTAGTGAGCGTATTGTTTTCATCGCCCCCTCATAGTCAATAAGCCCTCTTACAATTGGACTTGTTCCAAGAGCAAGAGCATTCCTTAGTTTGTCAATCCAATTTAATTGAGGTGTAGTGAAGAAGGCTTTTAAACCGTTGAAAGGAGCTCCTGCAAAAAATCGAAAATCAAGTGACTTGATGTCACCGCCCTTGTTAACAAAAAGGTGAGTGTGGTCTTTTGGTAAAAGATTTTCAAATGCCCCTACTTTTCTCATTAAGGCAAACAGATTGGCATAGTTGAAAAAGAACACATGCAAGCCCATTTCTATATGATTGCCATCGGAATCTTCCCAGCTTCCAACTTTACCTCCAATAAATGGTTTTGCCTCATATAGGTCGACCTCATGTCCTTCATCAACAAGGTCAACTGCAGCAGTTAATCCTGCTAAACCTGCACCTATTATTGCGATTTTCACTCGTTTAATTAGATGGATACACTAACTCTATGAATAAAAACTCGTTTTTGGCACTTTTAAAATCGAATATAATTAATAGAGTGTTATTAAAGTTCAGAAAAAACAATGAGTCAATCAAGCGCACCCCCCGAAACTCATAAAGCTCAAGATGGGAAGGGAGTACTTATTACCACTCCTGCATTGGATCAGTTGTCTAGACTTTGCAAAGAACAAGGTTCAGGGAAATTATTGAGAGTTGGAGTGCGTTCAGGAGGATGCAGTGGTATGAGTTACACAATGGACTTTGTGTCTGCTGATGATATTCAAAAAGATGATGAAGTTTATGAATATTCAGTGGGTAGCAGCTCTTTTAAAGTGATTTGTGATCCTAAGAGTCTTTTGTATATATATGGTATGCAGTTAGATTTCAGTACAGATTTAATTGGTGGAGGCTTTAACTTTACTAATCCCAATGCATCACAAACTTGTGGCTGTGGAAGTTCCTTTGCAGTTTAACTTTAACTAAAAGAATTTAAAAATTAACAATGGATCAATCAGAGGAAAGTCTTTTTGAAGAGGCCCTAAATCGCTATAAAGCTGGGACACCAGCAGATGAATTGATTGAAGATTTTCAGAAAATAACTTCTACCACTCCAAATAATGCTGCTGCATGGACATGCTTGTCTTGGCTGCAGTTGTTATGTGATTCGCCTCAGGAAGCCTTGCGCTCTGCGCGATATGCCGTGAAACTTAACGGTCAAGATCCACAGTCAAGAATAAATTTAAGTCTTGCATTGTTAGAGACTAATTCTAAAGGAGTTAGAGATCATATTGATTATGTGAAAAGGGCTATGTTCGTTCTTCCTGAATTAGAAAAAGAATTAAAAGAATCATTTGAAGATGGTCTTGCAAGGAAACCTAATTGGAAAACATTACTTAAAATCAAAAATTGGTTAGATCTTTGATTTCAAATTAGATCTTATCAAATAATTTTAAGCTAATATTGCTTTAAAAGCGTCATTAATAGAGGGGAAACTGAATTTAAATTTGAGTTTTTTCAACCTTTGAGGTTTGACATTTTGTCCCTCTAAAACCACCCGAGCTCCATCTCCTAAAATTAACTTCAATATCGGCCCAGGAACTGCGAGAAGACTAGGTCTGCCAAGTGATTGACCAAGTGAATTAGAGAACTCATTCATTCGTACAGGGTTTGGTGCAACCCCATTGACGACCCCAGACCAAGCAGAATTCTTTACACTTTCGTTAATAAGATTACAAAGATCTGTTCTGTGTATCCAGCTCATCCATTGTTTTCCATCTCCTATAGGACCTCCAAGACCTGCTCTGAAAATAGGAAGCATTTTTCCTAGTGCTCCGCCATCTTTTGCTAATACGATGCCAATTCTTACAATTAGAAGGCGAGTCGATCTTGGTTTGCTTTTGGCACTAGATTCCCATTCTTTACAGAGATTTGCTAGGAAATCGTCGCCCTGAGTATCTTCTTCATTGAATTCAGTTTGAGGATGTGAGCCATAAAAACCAATTGCCGATGCATTTATAAGAACTTTGGGGGGCTTTTTAAGATTTCGAAGGTTTTTAATCAGATTCTTTGTTGTTTCTATGCGACTATTAGTAATTTCTTTACAGTGATCGGTTGACCATCTTTTTTCAGCAATAGGCTCGCCAGCGAGATTGATCACTCCTTCACAACTTTTAAGACAAGTCTGAATTTCTTCTTTATCCCAAGACAAGGAATCAGCTGGATTCATTTGTATGAAACTGATGCTTTGGTCATTAGCTATGGCTATTAGTTTTTCTTTGGATTGTCTAGATATGACTGTGAGGTTGTGTCCTTCTCTAATTAGCAAAGGAATTAATTCTCTTCCGATAAAACCAGTGCATCCAGTAAGTAGTAATTTCATGATTTCTCTAATTAGATTTGATCAGCTTAGAGGGATTTTGATTAACTTATGATGTTGATCGCTTAAGAATATTTGTGTTATGGAATTTGCAATTAATTAATGACATGATTTTTACCATTTTGTTTTTACTGCTATTCTTCATTTGAATAGTTGAATTAAGTCGTTATTCTTTTTTATTAATTATTGAAAATGTCTGAACAAACCGGAAAAGTAGATGATTCAAAATCACCTCCAAAGATACAAAAGAAACTTAGGAAAGGAGATCTTGTAAAAGTTGATCGTGAAAAATATTCTAATAGCTTAGAATCTAAAGCAAGTGATATTGAATTACCTGAATATATTTTTCAAGGGCCTGGAGAAGTATTATTAATTAAAGGTGATTATTGTCAAGTTAGGTGGAGAAGACCAGTCCCTGATGTTTGGATAAATTCTGATCATATAGTTTTATATTAATAAATGAATAAAGATTGAAATTATAAGATAAGCCATTCTTTTTTATTGCTTTGTAAAAATTTCCTTTTTTTCTTAGCAATAGCAATCATTGCTTTCCCATCATGGAGGTAATTGTCCACATAGCCCATTGTATAGAGCTCTAATTCATTTAGAGCATCCTCAACATGAGATAAGCAATGATAGAGATCCAAGCTGAAATCTCTTATAATTGACGGACTTACCAAAGATGTATAAATTTTTTTAATTTTAGTTATTTTGTTTTTACTTTCCTCCAGATATAGGCAGAAAGAATCCATTAATAGTTGATCGTAAGGATCAGCTGATAATTCTCTTATTTTTGAACCTAAAGGATTAATTATTTGTCCTAATAACTTGTCAATAGGTAGGTATATACTTTGAAACCATTTCTTGATGTCTTCAGGCTTAGAGTAATTATTAGTTTCTCTTTTGTATTCATTCTGTTTATAAACTTTTGAATCATTAACTTTATTTAAGTGAAGATCTTTATGTGTTTTCTTTAATGTTTCCCATGCTGAGTTTACTTCGAGCATTATTGCTGAATCTCCTCCTTTATCGGGATGATGTATTTTTACAAGTTTTCTATATGCTTTTTTAATCTCTTCTAGTTTTGCGCTGGGATGAACTTTCAATATTTGATATGGGTCTTTTCGCATTGTTGAATTATTTATTTCTTGGTTAGAGGTACTCATTACCTTTGACTGGGTTCGCAGGGATTGAAGTAAACATGGTTGTTGAGAGATATCTTTCACCAAAACTAGGCAAAATAACAACCAATCGCTTATTTGCAAACTCAGGCTGATTTCCTACTTTTAAAGCAGCGGCTACTGCAGCGCCGCTGCTGACACCACTGAGCAATCCCTCTTCTTTGGCAAGTCTTCTGCCGATATCCATTGCTTCATTATCTTTGATTCTTATGACCTCATCAATTTGATTCATATCTAATACATTAGGAATGAAACCAGCACCAATGCCTTGAATCGCATGAGATCCAGGATTCCCTCCTGACAAAACAGGACTTGATGAAGGCTCTACCGCAAAAACCTTGATCTTTGGATTTTTTTGTTTTAAAAATCTGGCACAACCTGTGATTGTTCCTCCTGTTCCTACTCCAGCAATTAATGCATCAAGTTTGCCTTCGCAATCTTCCCAAATTTCTTCAGCGGTTGTTTTTTCATGAATTTCTGGATTGGATGAATTATCGAATTGCTGAAGCAAATATGAATTAGGTATAGATGCTACCAATTCTTTTGCTAGCTCAATAGCTCCTTGGATTCCCTCTTTGCCTGGAGTTAGTTGAAGCTCTGCTCCAAATGCTCTTAACATTGAGCGACGCTCAGTACTCATCGTGTCAGGCATTGTAAGTATGAGCCTATACCCTTTTGCTGCTGCAACCATGGCCAATGCAATTCCAGTATTTCCGCTAGTTGGTTCAATAAGAACAGTCTGTCCAGGTTTTATGGTGCCCTCTTTTTCCGCTGACTTCACCATTGCGCCAGCTATACGGTCTTTTACGGATGCTGTGGGGTTGAAACTTTCTAATTTGGCTATAACTTCTGCTTTGCAATTAAATTCATTAGGTAATCTATTCAGTTTGACCATAGGTGTTTGGCCAACTAAAGAAGTTATGTCATTAGCAATTGGCATGATCTTATTGTAAAAACTTGAATCAGGTTCGAGGCAAAAGTTATTTAATAATTCAATTCTTTTTTAATAATGCTTGAAATTTTTTAATTCAAAAGCTTTATTGGCCTTTTAGAGATATAAATAGATGGAATAATGTTTTGATATTGACCGAGAGCATTTCCCAAAACTGTAGGCCTCCAATTTTATGGATTCTTCTTTTTTGGACCGTAGCTTGTTTGATTGCATTTGTCTCTCTGGGAAATTTGCCTTTAAGAGATTTTGATGAAGCAACTGTTGCACGAGTTGCATTGGAATTAAACCAAAAAAGTGGACTAGAAAGATTGCTTCCTTCTATCTGGGATAAGCCCTATTTGAACAAACCCCCTGGATTGCATTGGTTAATATCGTTTGCTATTGGAATTAGTCGAGATTTTCAAAATAGTTTTGATTTATTACCTTCTGAGTTTTGTATAAGATTTTTCCCAGCACTTTTTTCTACTTTTGTTGTTCCATTGGGTGGATTGATCCAGTGGAATTTGCGTCCTAAAGATCGAATAGCATGTATTACTACATCTGCAATTTTATTGACTTTATTGCCAATTATTAGATATGGAAGAATGGCAATGTTGGATGGAACTCAGCTTAGTGCTATTGCACTATTATGGTTTTGCTTATCATCAATAAAAAATAATAAGTCTACTAAATTTAATTTTCTAGGAGCTGGATTTGCATGTAGTTTTATGCTTTTATTGAAAGCTCCTGTAGTTATTCCTGCACTATTTGCATCTTTATTACCTTTAATTTGGGAATATAAATCAAAAAAATATTTTGATAATCTTTCATGGTCTTGGTTCTTCTATGGAGTAATTCCAGGTTTAGCTTGGCACGGATGGAATATCGTTTCATATGGTTCAGGAGCTTTCTGGTTATGGTGGGGCGATGGAGCAGGAAGAGTTTTATTTGAAAAAGGTTCAGGTAGTGAGCTAGGAGTTCTGGTACCAATAATTGAAATATTTGAAGGTGGGTGGCCTTGGATTCTTGTATGGCCAATAGGTTTTTTGTGGGCATGCTGGTGTCTTAACACTCGTTGGGGCGTTTGGGCTTTTAGTACTCAGATAATTATTGCGGGAAGCATTTTACCTCTGAAAATGCAACTTCCCTGGTACATCCATCCATTTTGGTTGCCTTTTGCTTTAGTATGTGGACCTCCAGTATCTTGGTTAATTCAAAGAAAAGATAATAATTATATTTTCGCCAGACAATTATTAAGAAAAATTCCATATCTATTATCTTTAATTGGATTATGCTTATTTGCCTTTTCTTTATTAGTTAAATTAAATATTATCAACTTTGAAAAAGGTTACTTTGGTGCAATCTTTTCTATTAGCTTGGCTTGGCTTATTGGGGGATTACTCTTATCTGATTCAAGAGAAAAGATTAGAAAACTTGGTTTTATTGGAATAATTTGTGGAACAGTGATTGGTTTATTCTTTTTTGTGAACTCTAAATTTTGGTTATGGGAAATAAATGAGAATTGGGATGTAAGGCCTGTTGCTGAATTTATATCTTACTTCCCTGATCAACAAATTTATATTAAAAATAGTTTTGAGCGACCAAGTTTAAATTGGTATGCAGGAAAACGAATCAAAACTTTTGACGAAGAAAATCAAACTAAATGCAACGCAATTAAGAAAACTAATGCTTGGGATCTTTATACATGTAATGATTAAATAAAATATTATTATTAACATATTTTTCACTTCTTCCGCTTTTATTTGTAAGAATTATCTAGTTACAAGGGTTTTCTAAAAAAGTGTATTGTATCGAGCTTACTATTAAATTAAGTCCTATGCCTTTGGTCGTGCAGAGAAAAGAGCATGGAGATGCTAAAAGGCTTTACTCCGAAGTTGTAGATGCTATTCAAAAAGGTAATCAAAGGCTTTTAGAGTTGACTTGTGAAAAAGTCGAAGATAAAAGAATTACTGTTCTTGTTAGTGAAATTACAGCTGTACAAATTTATGAAAAGACTAGTAGTAGTACTAGTAAACGGCCTGGATTCTCACTGCAGAATTAAGAAAAAATAGGAGTGATTTAATTTTGGAAACGATTAGGTCTTGCTATTTGGAATTCGATAAAGTTTCTTTTTCTTTGCCCAATGGAGTCAAAGTTTTTGATCAATGCTCTTTTTCAATTTTAAAACCTGGTTTATGGATGCTGGTTGGTGAAAATGGAAGCGGTAAAAGCACCTTGTTTCGCTTGATCAGTGGAGTAATTCGTCCTGACAGCGGAAAAATTTTCTGTTCTCTTAGACCATCAATGGTTTATCAAAACCCAGAGCATCAATTGCTTATGCCAACTTGTAAAAGTGAGTTGATGCTTAGTGCTCCTAAAACTACTCGTCACTGCAATCTATTGGATTTGATTCAATCCTCTCTTGAGAAGGTTGAATTAGGGGAAATGTTGGACAGACCTATTCATACTTTAAGTGGTGGCCAAAAGCAGCGATTAGCTCTTGCTGGAGCAATTGTTAGCAATTCAAATTTACTTTTACTTGATGAACCTACAGCTCTATTGGATCCTCAATGCCAAAATTCAATTTTAAAACTGATAAAAAAATTGACTAGTTCCTCCGCTGATCCAATTACAGCAATATGGGTTACTCATCGTTTGGAAGAATTATATTTTTGTGATGGGGCGGCAATTGTTAAAAATGGAGGAGTTGGCAATTGGAATTCTGGCCCAAAAGTGTTCCAAGAATTAAAATCACTTGCCCTTAGGTAGCTGGCAAGGGTAAGTTCTTAATGTTGTAATCCTCGGTAGCTCAGCGGTAGAGCGATCGGCTGTTAACCGATTGGTCGCAGGTTCGAATCCCGCCCGGGGAGTTTTTAGAAACATTCAGAAGAATTCAGGAGACCTCAAAAGGTCTCTTTTTTTTTCTATGACTGCCTTTTTGGTGAAATAGGGAATTCAGTAGCAGTCAGGATCATTCAGGAAAAGTCACTGTTTTCTGCCCTTTGTTGAAAAACAGAACTATTTTGTCCGTGATATAGAAGCAAGGGTTTTTTGTGCCCGAAAATCGCTCAAACCCGTTACTATCAGAGGCTTCTGTGGTATAATAGTAGTACTCTATAAGCGAAATCGTAAGAATAGTATTAGAGGTTTGGGTCCAGTTTCAGTCAATTTTTTAAAAAATTATCGAGTTTTGAATGGGATTTCTTCGCCCAATTTTTTAACTATTAAAGAAATGGATAAAAAGATATAAGTAACTTGGATGACTTCAATCAAGTAACTATTGATAGATTTCTATGAATTAAATAAAAATTATCTCAAAAAAAGTTTTAATAAGGATAGAGTGAGTACTCAAATTACTCAAATTAATCAAATTACTCAAATTACTCAAATTAATCAAATTATAAGTTTATAAAAAATAATGGAACCTAGTGATAAAGATCAAGGGAAAAAGAATATACCTCAAGTCCAAGCATTTACTTTCCCATTTGCTTCGGGAGAAATCAAAGAAAACATCACTATTACTACTAACACTCCTTCTAAACCTTCTAAAGAACAAATAATCAATCAAGCATTTAAATTTCATTCACAAGGAAATATTTTAGAAGCAACAAAATATTATGAATACTTCATCAATCAAGGATTCAAAGATCATGTCACTTTTGCTAATTATGGACTCTTATTAAAAGATCTTGGCAATTTAAAAGACGCGGAATTATTACAACGTAAAGCAATTGAACTTAATCCTAATTACGCAGATGCGCATTCAAATCTGGGAGGCATTTTGAAAGACCTGGATGAATTAAAAGAAGCAGAAGTCTCCACGCGTAAAGCAATTGAACTTAAACCTGATTTTGCAGATGCGCATTCAAATCTGGGAGGCATTTTGAAAGACCTGGATAAATTAAAAGAAGCAGAAGTCTCCACGCGTAAAGCAATTGAACTTAAACCTGATTTTGCAGATGCTCATTCAAATCTGGGAGGCATTTTGAAAGACCTGGATGAATTAAAAGAAGCAGAATTCTACACGCGTAAAGCAATTGAACTGAATCCTAATTTTGCAGATGCTCATTTAAATCTGGGAGGCATTTTGAAAGATCTGGATGAATTAAAAGAAGCAGAAGTCTCCACGCGTAAAGCAATTGAACTGAATCCTAATTTCGCAGATGCTTATTTAAATCTGGGAGGTATTTTGAAAGACCTGGATGAATTAAAAGAAGCTGAAGTCTTCACGCGTAAAGCAATTGAACTTAAACCTGATTTCGCAGATGCTCATTTAAATCTGGGAAGCATTTTGAAAGAACTGGATCAATTAGAAGAAGCTGAAGTCTTCACGCGCAAAGCAATTGAACTGAATCCTGGTCTAAGCAAAGCGCATGAAGTATTAGGTTTAATACACCTCGAGAAAGGTTCATATGAATTATCTCTTGAAAATTTTTTAGAAAGTTCTCAGTTAGTTAGAGGTCACAAAAATAAAGAAACCAACCAAGAAAGATTTAGAAGAATTAGCCAAGCTAAAATCGAACATGATATTGAACAATTTGAATATTTAGCATCTAAAGGTTACGACTCTAAAAAATTTAGTGATCTTGCCTTTCTGTATAAAAAAGTTTACACTGAAATTAATTGGCCATCTGAAACCGAATTTATTTATTTAAATAATGAACATCATAGCATTCTGAAAAATAGTTATAATCGTTTAATAAATGTAATAGAAGCTCCTAGGTTAAAAGAAGAAGTAATCAATAATTCCTTAGATATTGAACAAATAACTAATGATTATACTAACCATGAATTCGGACTTACTTTCATTGATAATTTATTAAGTTCAAAAGCAATAGAATCTCTTAGAAAATTTTTACTCGAAAGTACAATTTGGTTTGATATTAAAAGGGGTGGATATATCGGAGCATATTTGGCAGAGGGTTTTGCTAACCCTTTAATCATTCAAATAGCAGATCAACTTAGACAGAAATTTCCAAAAATTTTTAAGGATTACCATATAAACAAAATATGGGCTTATAAGTACGATAGCCGCGCTAAAAATTACAAATCATCTCTTAATGGCATAAATGTTCACGCAGATTTCGCGGCGGTAAATGTCAATTTCTGGCTTACTACTAACGAGGCGAACTTAAATCCTAACTCTGGTGGTTTAATCGTCTACGACGTAGAAGCACCAAAAGCTTGGGATTTCAAAACTTATAATACTAATGTGACCAAAATTCAAGAAGAAATAAAAAGAAACAAAGCTAATACTACAGTGATTCCATATAGAGAAAACCGAGCGGTTGTCTTCAATTCAAATTTATTTCATGAAACTGATAGATATGAATTCAGAGAAGGATACGAGAATCGTCGAATCAATGTGACTTTACTATTTGGACGAAGAGAGGATAGTTAGCTTATTTTACTATGGCCTCTAAGAAAATTAATCTAACTCTTAAATTAGTTGACCACTAAAACATATATGAAACCATACGAATCAAATTATCACTAAACAGAGACGTTACTGTTCTGTTTCTCCCACTCAATAGTTCATAACTAAAATATTTATTATAACCCCAATCACTCACTCGATTTCATCTACATTTTTTGTAAAACCTTTATAAAACGTGTATGATACATTTTTGCCCATTTATATTTCCATCTTAGACATGGATTTAGAGAGCCTAAATCATATTTTATCCTGTTTCTGCTTAGTTACATTGTCCTATTAAATCACATTTATAAATAGAGAAACAATATAAAAATTTACTGTTTATTCTCACATTATAGACTCAAAATTAATTTTTGAAAAAATAAAAAAGAAGTTGACTTTGTAGTAAAATTCTTTAGATTTCGAGTCTTAAAGATACATGGAAGAACTTGAGAAACAAGTAAAGGAGAACAAAGTAAATGAAGTGAAAACATTCCCAGTTACATTCGCTTCGGGAGAAATCAAAGAAAACATCACTATTACTACTAACAATCCTTCTAAACCTTCTAAAGAACAAATAATCAATCAAGCATATAAGTTTCATTCACAAGGAAATATTTTAGAAGCAACAAAATATTATGAATACTTCATTAATAAAGGATTCAAAGATCATGTCACTTTTGCCAATTATGGACTCATATTAAAAGATCTTGGTAAGTTAAAAGATGCGGAATTATTACAACGTAAAGCAATTGAAATTACTCCTGATTTCGCAGAGGCGCATTTAAATCTGGGAATCATATTTAGAGATCTTGATCAATTACAAGAAGCAGAAGACTCCACTCGTAAAGCAATTAAACTTAATCCTGATTTAGCAGAGGCGCATTACAATCTGGGATCCATATTGAAAGATCTTGATCAATCAAAAGAAGCAGAATTATCATATCGCAAAGCAATTGAAATTAATCCTAACTTCGCAGATTCACATTATAATCTTGGGAATATTTTAAATAGTCTAGGTAAACTAGATGAAGGAGAGAAAAGTATAGTGCAATGCTTAAAAGTGAATGAAAATCATTTACAAGGGAGTCTCACACTTAGCGCTATGAAGCTGCACCAAGGTGATAATTCATTATTGAAGCACTTAATAAAATCAAATCAATCAAATAATCCTTTTTTAAATTCTTTAAAATGGGTATCAGGTTTACCCAAGCTACCAGAAGTTTTTTTTGATAGATATTCTTTTTATGACGCAATAATTACTCAAAGTATAAAAAATCGACCTTTTTATGAGTTTGGTGTCTATAAAGGTTCTTCATTTAAGTATTTAATGAAAACTTTTAAAAAAGGCTATGGATTTGATACATTTGAAGGCTTGCCTGAAAATTGGAATCATTTTAAAAAAGGAGCATTTTCAACACAAGGAACCATTCCAGAAATTAATGGAGGAACATTTATAGCAGGAATGTTCGAAGAAACATTACCTACGTTTTTTTCTAAACCAAGACCAATAGCATCAGTTATAAATTTTGACGCCGATCTATATTCTTCTACTGTCTGTGCGTTGAATTATTCAAAACCAATAATAGATAAAGATACGATTTTAATTTTTGATGAGTTTATTGTCCACGAAAATTGGGAGCAAGACGAATATAGAGCATTCAATGAATTTTGCTTAAACAACAATTTTACTTACGAGGTTTTGGCAGTTTCTTATTCTACTTGTCAAACAGCAGTGAAGATAATAGGTATTTAACAAAAAAGCAATAACAAACCAACTTACATAACTGGGCAAAATTTTAAAAAAAGCATCCTGATACCAATAAAAGAATGTATCAATTTTGGGTTTCTAAAGGCGAATAAATAATTAGGCTAAAGACGACAAAGATTAAATGAGAGCCCAAGTAATTTGCTTAAATGTTTCATCCAGAAATGATGATTTGCCTGAAATGATTGAGCAATACTCAAAATCATTAAACCTAATCTAAAGCAGATACGTTTGCTGAGATTCTTCGTGCGTTTCCAATTCCTTTGGAGTGTAAGAAATACTTATTTGGTGAGTTATCTTTTTGTGGATTTTTCGGGGAAAATGCCTTCAAGAGCATTTATGAGGATTCAGTAGCAACCAATTCAACTCCCGCTCGGGGAGCTTTAGGTAGCAAATGCAAAGTTGTTAATCCATCAGAATTGATTCTTTTGACGTGTAATTTTAAAAAAATATTGCGTAATTTGCTAGATGAAAACAAATCTGATGAATTTTTTATTAACGATTTATATGAAAGTTTTGAGAATTCCTTAACAGTAGCGCCTCGGAATCGGAAGACTTCCTAAAGACAGTTCATCTTCTTTTCACCTTTTTATTGATAAAAAAGTAGTGATAGCAAGTGATCTTGTCGATTAGGCCATGGAAAACCGAATTTTCTGAATTCTGCAATAAAAACAAAATTTTGAGAGAATCATATGAATCTTTAGTAAACGCTATTGCGGGTACTTTTTAACCTAGACAATTATTAATGAAGCCTTGCATTTTACTCATTGAAGACGACCAAGACATGAGAGATCTGGTTGCAGGGCATCTTGAACACACTGGTTTTGATGTTCAAAAAGCTGAGGATGGCATCAAAGGTCAAGCGCTAGCTCTTCAATACGCACCTGATCTAATTCTTCTGGATTTAATGCTTCCCAAGGTTGATGGTTTAACTCTTTGCCAACGTTTAAGAAGAGATGAGAGGACATCAGGTATACCTATTCTTATGATTACTGCTTTGGGTGGTATCAAGGACAAAGTAACTGGTTTTAATTCTGGTGCAGATGATTACATAACAAAACCATTTGACCTAGAGGAATTACAAGTCAGGATCAAGGCCTTGTTGAGAAGAACCAATCGTGCTCCGTTAGGAAGTAATAATCAGCAAGAAATACTTAATTATGGCCCTCTTACACTTGTTCCTGAAAGATTTGAAGCCATATGGTTCGAATCTCCTGTTCGTTTGACTCATTTAGAATTTGAATTGCTCCATTGTTTGATGCAAAGACATGGTCAGACAGTTGCACCCTCATTAATTCTCAAAGAAGTGTGGGGTTATGAACCTGATGATGATATTGAAACCATACGAGTGCATGTAAGACATTTAAGAACAAAGCTTGAACCTGATCCAAGAAAACCAAGATTCATTAAAACTGTATATGGTGCAGGATATTGCTTAGAATTACCAACAGGGGATAAAATTAGTGAAATTCAACCATTAATAATTCAAGCAAGAGAAATTAATTCTTTAAAAAATAATACCGATGAAAGGGTTATTGCTTAATCCTTAATTAATTAAATTTATCTCTAACAAAGTTACTTCCCAAGCAAGTCTAGGTTGAACATATTTTAATAATTGTTTTCTTAGATCTTCAAATTGTCTAACCTTTTGCGAATTCTTTTCATTTATCCAAGCTGTATTTTGTTGCAAATCAATCAACCATAATTGTTGCTCTATGTTTAATTCATCAGTTATTTCTTTGGCTAATTGTAATAACTCAATTTGATTGGTTAATTTAATTTCTAGCTTGTTTCTTAATGGACTTGAGATAGATAACCAATATTGAAGATTTCTTAGATATCGTCCTGGAGATCCATAGGAAAAATTTATTAATTCTTTGATTTTGTCAAGAGTAACATCATCTTTTTGTTGAATAGATTCTGATTTTTCAATAATTTTGTTTACTTGATTTTCATTCAAGCGTATAAATGGGACTATCTGACATCTTGATCTAATTGTTGATAATAATTTATCTGGTCTTTCTGTGATAAGAATAAATAACCCTGTATTTGTCTCTTCAAGTGTTTTTAATAATGCATTTGAAGCAGATTCATTGATTCTTTCAATATCTTCAATTATCACGATACTTTTTTCTGACTCAAAAGGTTTTTTACTAAGAAATTCTATTATTTCTTTAATTTGATTTAATCTTATTTGAGGAGGTGATTTCATGCTTATGCTTTCTGATATCGCCTGCGTCTGAGAAATGCTTTTACCTTGGACTACGTAACATGGTTCTATCCATAATAAGTCGGGATGATTCTTACTTTCTATCTTCCTTTTTGTACTTTCTTTGTCTTCATTTTTGTCAAGAATAGATGTAATAAAAATTTTAGCAGTTTTCTTTCTTCCGACTCCCTCTGGTCCAGAGAATAAATATGCAGTAGAAAGATGTTCTTTTGAAATAGCTGACTTTAAAATTTCAATTGCTAAATCTTGACCATATATATTTTTAAAATAATCCATTTTATTTGCTTTTTATTAGCTTTTTTATCTCAGATTGAATCTCGGATATAATTTTTTCTTTAGAGTTAATAGCAGATATTTTTTTCCATTTATTGTTCTTTGATAATGCTTGAAACCCTAGTGAAACATTTGATAAGAACTCTAAACCTTCTTTCTCAATTCGATCATCTTTTCTATTTTTTCTTCTTTTGATACTTTCTTCAACAGGTATATCTAGTAAAAATGTGATGTCTGGAGAAATACCTTGAGTGGCTATTTTTTCTAGATCTTTTATTAACTTTATATTTAACTTTCTTCCATAACCCTGATAAGCAAGGGTGGACCCACAAAATCTATCACTGATTACCCAATCCCCTTTATTCAAAGTTGGACGAATAATTTCATTTATATGTTGTGACCTATCTGCCGCATAAAGCAAAAGCTCAGTGATAGAATCTGGGCATTTTTCCTTAGAACTATTCAATAGAAGGGATCTTATGGATTTTCCTAATTGGGTTCCTCCTGGTTCTCTAGTGATAACAAATTTATTATTTTCAGGGATGAGGTCACTTTTAAGAAGCCATTTTGATAATTGATTGATTTGAGTGGTTTTTCCAGAGCCATCAATACCCTCAAAAACAATAAATTTCCCTTTCATTTTGACTTCAAGGATAAAGCATTAAATACGACACTTATAGAGCTCAAAGCCATAAGTAAAGCCGCTAAAGGGGGTGATAGCAATAAGCCAGTGGATGGTAAAAGTAATCCTGCCGCGATTGGTAAAGCAATTAAGTTGTATCCAAATGCCCATGCAAGATTTTGTTTTATTTTGAGCATTGCTTGTTTTGACATTTGTAAGGCATTTGGAAGGGCTTCTAAATTTTCTCCAAGTAAAACAAGATCAGAAGAGTCCTGAGCGATTTGAGTTCCTGTGCCTATTGCCACACCCAAGTCTGCAGCGGCAAGCGCTGGTGCATCATTAATTCCATCACCTATCATGGCAACTAAACCATTATTTTTTAATAAGTTCAACTTATTTAGCTTGTCTGAAGGTAACATTTGCCATGAAATTTGTTTTGCACTAAAACCTAATTTCTTTCCTAAAGATAAAACTGCGGAATCTCTATCGCCACTGAACAAATTTAATGAGAACCCCCTTGAACGTAATTTATTAATTGAAAGGAAAGCATCTTTTCTTACTTGGTCATCTATCAAGAAAAAGCCTAATAATTTGTTCTCCAGAGAAACTGCAACTATTGATTGAGCTTTTGTTTTTGAAAGCTTGAAATTATTTTCAATCATTTCATTCCATTCAATTCCCTCACTTTTGATCCATTCGGGAGTTCCGACTCTTATCAGTCCATTTGAATTATGAATTTTGCCAGCGAGTCCTTTTCCTGGATATGTAATTGACCTTGAGACTGTTCCTAGTTTAATTTCTTTTTTATGTGCTTCTTGAATAATTGCTTGTGCAAGCGGATGACGACTATCTTGTTCAATGCTTGCTGCTAATTTTAGCATTACATTCTTTTCTGACTCTTTGTTCTCCCAGTAGCCAACAACCAAAGGTCTTCCGATTGTGAGTGTTCCTGTTTTATCAAAAATAATTTGATTTATTTTTGATGCCATTTCTATGACATCTCCACCTTTGAACAGCCATCCTCGTTTAGCAGCTTCCCCTGAAGCAACTGTTATTACAGTTGGAGTGGCAAGTCCTAGTGCACATGGACAGGCCACAACTAAAACAGATATAGATAATTGAAATGACAGGCTGAGTGGTGTTTGAGGTGCATTCATTAAATGAGCATGCAAATGATGGCTTTGCATGAAACCAGTATTAGAGACTTCTAAAACTTCTGGCCATATCCTCGTACCTATTTTCCACCAAAAAAGAAAAGTCATCAAAGAAAGAGTTGTGACCCCATAGCAAAACATGCCTGCTACCTTGTCTGCTAATCCTTGAATTGGTGCTTTTCTAGCTTGGGCTTCTTCAACTAAATTTATTATTTTGGCTATAGCAGTATCAGATCCTATTTTTTGAACTTCTAAAATAATTGTTGACTCTAAATTTAGACTTCCAGACGGAAGCTCGACCCCTGGTTTTGCTTCTAGAGGTAAAGATTCACCAGTTAAACTTGAGACATCGATCGCCGAGTGTCCTTTTATAACCAAACCATCTACTGGGATTCGATCTCCCGCTAATAATTGAATTTTTTCACCTGGTTTCAGGGCACCTATTCTGATTTCACGAATTTCATTATTTTCTAAAATTAGATTGGCTGTTTCGGGTTGTAATTTTGATAATTCTTTTAATGCCGTGCCTGTGTTTACTCTTGCTCTTTCTTCTAGAAACCGTCCCAACAAAACAAATCCAAGAAGCATGACCGGTTCATTGAAAAAACATGGCCACCCAACTGTCGGCCAAATCAGGGCAATTATGCTGGCTATATAAGCACTGATTACACCAAGGCTGACTAAGGTGTCCATAGTTGGTGTAAGCATGATTGCTGACTTTAGACCTGCTTTTAGGATTGATTTGCCCGGCCCGAGTAGAGCAAATGTTGCGAGTGCAGCATGAAAAGGTAATGAACCAATCAGTGGAAAAGATATTTGTTCTCCCTCTATTAAATGTCCCAACCCAGAGAGGATTAGTAATGAAGTAGCGATTATTAGTTGTCGCCACTTATTCCATAAACTTTGATTTTCTTTTATCTCTAATTTGGCATTATTTAAAATTGTTTGATCGGGTCTTTCCCTTGATGGAAAACCCTTGGATGTAAGAGTTTGTATTAAATCTGATAAGGAATTATTAGGATCTTTAGTTTCTATAAAAGCCGTTTTTGTAACTAAATTCACGCTTGCATTATTTATGTTTGGATGGCTTTTAAGTATTTTTTCAACTGCTTGTACACAACTTCCACATTTCATGCCATCTACGTCAAGCAAAATTGAATTTTTGCTTTGGGCAATCTTTTTGTTGCTCAAGAGAATATAAATCTTAGATACTTACTCTAAATTTAATAAATAAAAAGCATGTTGCATTCATTTAATAATTTATTAATACATAAAAATTAGTTTCATTATTTCTATACATTTTTTCTATTTCCAGGCAGGATATAATTATATCTATTGATATTGGTTCAATCGTGCCTAGAAGTCAAAACAAAGACAATTTTCTTGATAAGGCCTTTACGAAAATGGCTGAGGGAATAGTGAAAGTGATGCCAATTGCCTCAAAAGAAAAAGAAGCCTATCTGTATTACCGAAAAGGATTAGCAGCTCAAAATGATGGGGATTACTCTGAGGCTCTTGAGTATTATGAAGAAAGCTTAAAACTTGAGGATAATCAAGTTGATAGAGGAGAGACATTAAAAAACATGGCAATAATTTATATGAGTAATGGAGATGAAGAGAAAGCGCTAAATACATATAAACAAGCTTTGGGACAAAATCCCAAACAACCTTCTTGCTTGAAAAATATGGGATTAATATATGAAAAGAGAGGCAGAATGGCTCAAAGAAATGGCAATCAAGATGAGTGTGATATCTGGTTTGATCAGGCAGCGGAGGTTTGGAGTAAAGCTGTTCGTTTATATCCAGGAGGATATTTAGATATAGAGAATTGGCTTAAGACTACAGGCAGAGGCAATGTTGATGTTTATTTGTAAGTAATCAAGACATGGATTAACTCTTATTTAAAGCATAGATTAAAGCTTCATTAATATTAGAAGCTTTTAATATTTTTAATTTTTTATTTGTTTCAAACTCTCTTGTATCTATTCCATCTGGGATAATTAATGTCTTATATCCAAGTCTTATGACTTCATTAATTCGTTGTTGCATTTGTCTTACTAATCTTAATTGACCAGCTAGACCTATTTCTCCTATAAAAACCACACCTTCTTCAAGTTCAACATCTTTAAAGCTTGAAACTATTGCAGCTGCTATTCCTAGATCAGCCCCTGGTTCTTCTACTTCTAACCCCCCAGCTACAGCTAAATAACAATCATATCTTGAGAGTGAGAGATTCATGTTTTTTTCTAGAACTGCCAAGATTTGATGAAGTCTGTTTATCTCAACACCAGTAGTGGTTCTTCTTGGACTTGAATAACTAGTAGGATTTAAAAGTGCTTGTATATCAATGGCTAATGGTCTTGTTCCTTCACAAGTAACGATTGTTGAAATTCCAGGTGCAGAGGTTTTACTTAAAAATAATTCGCTTGGATTAGATACCTCCGATAATCCATCTGCTTGCATTTCAAAGACTCCAAGCTCACAAGTTGCACCAAATCGATTTTTCACACCTCTTAGAAGTCTGTGCGAAGCAAATCGATCGCCCTCAAAAGTGAGTACTGCATCAACAAGATGCTCAAGAACTTTTGGTCCTGCTAACATTCCATCCTTTGTAACGTGACCTATTATCAAAAGTGATATGTTTTCTCGTTTGGCAATTTGCTGTAAAGCCGCGGAACATTCTCTAACTTGAGCAACTGAGCCAGGCGAACTGGATAAGTTTTGATCATGCAAAGCTTGAATGCTATCAATCACTGCAACGTCTGGCTTCAAATAATTAAGCTCTTTTATAACTAGCTCTAGGTCTGTCTCTGCGAGTAAATGAAGATTTGATGCGGAATCTTCGATTCGATTCCATCTGAGTTTTACTTGTTGAGCAGATTCTTCAGCAGCCACATAAAGAACCGATCTGTGATGGGCCATTGCAGTCGCGCTTTGCAAAATAAGAGTGCTTTTCCCAATCCCTGGGTCTCCACCAATTAATACAAGTGATCCAGGCACTAAACCACCTCCAAGTACCCTGTCTAATTCTCCATATCCACTTGGAATTCGATCAATAATTTGCTTTTTTGTTAGGCTTATTAGTTCTGAACGATAGGGAGATTTTTCATTAGGAGAATTAATCTTTGTGTAAATAGATTTATCTGATTTTTGATTGATTTTTTCTTCTATTATTGAGTTCCATTCTCCACAATTGTTGCAGCGGCCAAAGAATTGCCTGGTTTGAGCACCGCAACTTTGACAGACATAAATAGAGACAGAACGAGACACTTAGTTGTAAAAAGGAAGTTGGCTGTAGTTGAATAAAGATAGTGATCTTTAAATGTTGGTGAACCTTCACTTAAGATCTTGTCGCAGCCGCCAAAGCTAAGGAACAAATGACGGCCACAAGTCCCTCAAAGGAAACCATCCTCGTAGCTGATGATGAGGCAAGTATTAGGAGGATCCTAGAAACCCGCCTATCTATGATTGGCTATCAGGTAATAACTGCTTGTGATGGAAATGAGGCATTGGATCTTTTTAGAAATTGTGAGCCTGATTTGGTGGTGCTCGATGTCATGATGCCTAAATTAGATGGATATGGAGTTTGCCAGGAACTAAGAAAGGAATCAGATGTTCCAATAGTTATGCTGACAGCATTGGGAGATGTTGCAGATAGAATTACTGGCCTTGAGCTTGGTGCTGATGATTATGTTGTTAAACCATTTAGCCCAAAAGAATTAGAGGCTAGGATTAGATGTGTATTACGAAGAGTAGAAAAAGAACAAATAGCAGGACTTCCTAATTCAGGTGTGATTGCTGTTATGAATTTAAAGATTGATACAAATAAACGGCAGGTTTATAGAAATGATGAACGGATTAGATTAACAGGAATGGAATTTAGTCTTTTAGAACTATTGGTTAGTCGTTCAGGAGAACCATTTAGTCGAGGTGAGATTCTTAAAGAGGTTTGGGGCTATACGCCTGAAAGACATGTGGATACCAGAGTGGTGGATGTTCATATTTCTAGACTTAGATCAAAGCTTGAGGATGATCCTGCAAATCCAGAACTAATTCTTACTGCAAGAGGAACAGGCTATCTTTTTCAAAGAATTGTTGATTCTATGATTCCTGAAGGATCATAAATCAGTGGAAAAAAATCACCTAAATAATAAAACTAGTCGTTCTAAGGCAATCAGACGATTGGTTATTTGGTATCGCCGTAACTCAGCTGTTACAAGTCTCGTTGACACTGCAACAAGCTCAGCCACAGCAGCAAGCAATGTTGCTGGAACAGTTGTTTCTAGTGCTGGAACGGTTGTTTCGAGTGCTGGATCAATGGCTAGGAGTACATTAGAACCATTTGTGTTTGATCCTCTTAGGAGACTGCAAGGTGGATTAAGTACAGACGAGAAAAATGTAATTCAAGATGCCGAAAGGATTTGGGTTGCTGTTGACGGAATGGGAGGAGATTTTGCACCTGGAGCGATTCTTGATGGTTGTTTGAAATCTTTGTCATTACTTCCATTGAAAATTAAATTTGTTGGTGAAATTGAAAAAGTAGAAAAAGCAGCCATTGAATTTGGCTTAGAAGAATCTCTAGGCAAAGCTATAGATGCTGGAAATTTCGAATTAATTCCAAGTGGTATCTCAGTTGGCATGGATGAAGAAGCCACTGCAGTGCGCAAAAAAAAGGATGCAAGCATCAATATTGCAATGAAATTGGTTAAAGAGGGAAAAGCTATGGGGGTTTATTCAGCTGGAAACTCTGGAGCAATGATGGCTTCATCGATTTTCAAGTTAGGACGTTTAAAAGGCATTGATCGTCCAGCAATTGGAGCTTTATTCCCAACTAAAGATCCTGGTCAACCAGTTTTGGTTTTAGATGTTGGAGCAAATATGGATTGCAAACCAACCTATTTGCATCAATTTGCTCTTCTTGGGAATATTTATTGTCGAGATGTACTGCAGGTAGAGAAGCCAAGAATAGGATTATTAAATATTGGCGAAGAATCCTGTAAGGGTAATGATCTGTCTCTAGCAACCTATCAACTTTTAAACGAAGAAGAGCGTTTTTGCTTTTCCGGAAATTGTGAAGGTCGAGATGTTTTATCTGGTGATTTTGATGTTGTGGTTTGTGATGGATTTACAGGAAACGTTTTGCTGAAATTTCTAGAGTCAGTCGGAAGTGTTCTTTTGGGAGTTTTGAGAGCTGAGTTGCCAAGAGGAAGAAGAGGCAAAGTTGGTTCTGCTTTTTTAAGAAATAATTTGAAACGAATAAAGAAACGTTTAGATCATGCTGAACATGGCGGAGCTTTACTTCTAGGAATTAATGGAATATGTGTGATTGGTCACGGTGGGAGTAAAGCTTTATCTGTTTTGAGTGCTTTAAGAGTTGTTCATTCCGCTGCAAGTCATGGAGTAATGGATGATTTAGCAGATTTAAATAAACCAGATGTTTTAAAGGTCTGATTCGAACTGTCCTACCATGTGATTGACTTATGAAATGAGGGCTTTTTTTAAATTTGATTAGAAATTCTCAATGGGACTCAAGAATATCTTTTGTGGGGTGCGGAAGCGCCCTGCCTCAAAAGGTAATCAATAATGATCAACTTGGTCAGAGAGTGGATACTAATGATGAATGGATTCAAAGTAGAACTGGTATTGGTGAAAGACGGGTTATTGGAGAAAATGAGTCTCTGATTGACTTGGCTACTCAAGCAGCACTGAATGCTGTCAAAATGGCTGATTGGGATATGAAAACTATAGATTTGATAATTCTTGCAACATCTACTCCGGAAGATTTATTTGGCTCGGCGCCTAAAATTCAATCAAATTTAGGAGCTTCAAATGCAGTCGCTTTTGATTTGACTGCTGCTTGTAGTGGCTTTTTATTTGCTTTAGTAACTGCATCACAATATTTAGCTTCTGGATCTATGAAAAGAGCTGTTGTGATTGGAGCAGACCAGTTATCAAAATGGGTGGATTGGGATGATAGAAAGACTTGCGTTTTGTTTGGAGATGGAGCTGGAGCAGTAGCTGTTGAGACATCTGTAAATGAAAGTGGCTTGATTGGATATGATTTGAAGTCTGATGGAACTAGAGGAGGTTGCTTAAATCTGTATCAATCAAATATTTTTTTAGATTTAGTTAAAGGCGCTACTCATCAAAAAGGGGAATATTTGCCAATAAAAATGGAGGGAAAGGAGGTTTATAAGTTTGCAGTTAAAGAAGTTCCAATCATTCTTGGAGAAATCTTAGAAAAATATCAAGTTAAATCAGAAACAATCGATTGGCTCTTATTACATCAGGCTAATCAAAGAATTCTTGATGCTGTAGCTGCGAGATTTTCAATTCCATCAGAAAAAGTACTTTCAAATTTGAAACATTATGGAAATACCTCAGCAGCAACGATTCCATTGATGCTTGATGAGGCAGTTAGAGATCAGAGGATTAAATCAGGCGATTTAATAGCCTGTAGTGGATTTGGCGCTGGCTTGAGTTGGGGAGCCGCTTTGTTTTATTGGCATGGTCCCTATTAAGCTGTTTAATAATTAATCTAGAAAATTATGACTATTGCCTGGGTCTTTCCTGGACAAGGCTCTCAAAAATTAGGTATGGCAAATTCATTACTAGATTTGCCTGGTTCGAGAGATAGATTTGAATTAGCCTCAGAAATTCTTGGAAGAGATCTTTGGAAAATTTGTTGTGATGAAGTAGTTCCAAATGAAGCAATATATGATTTAAATGATACGAGAAATACGCAACCCGCCCTTTTTGTTGTTGAGTCGCTATTGGTTGATGATTTAAAAAGACAAGAAAGGGAGACCCAAATAATTGCAGGACATAGTCTCGGAGAAATAGTTGGTCTTTACTCAGCAGAGGTTTTAGATGCAAAGACAGCTTTATTGTTATTAAAGAAAAGATCTGAATTGATGGCATCGGCAGGAGGAGGAGCAATGATTGCTGTTTTGGGCTTTGATCGAGATGAATTAGATGAGTTGATTAGAGAAACTGAGGGGGCTTCAATAGCTAATGATAATAGTGAATCTCAAGTTGTTTTATCTGGTTCGCCAGAAGCAGTGAGAAAAGTGGCTGATAATTTAAAATGTAAAAGAGCAATTCCTTTACAAGTTTCAGGTGCTTTTCATTCCATATATATGACTGAAGCATCTAAAAGTTTTGCTGCAGAACTTGATCAAGTAACTTTTAAAGATGCTCAAGTCCCAGTTCTTAGCAATGTTGATCCAACTCCAACTTTAAGTGGTGACATATTGAAGGATCGCCTAAAAAAACAAATGATTACTGGAGTGAGGTGGAGAGAGACTATGGATGTAATGAAAAAAGAAGGTATAACAACAATGATTGAGATTGGTCCAGGAAATGTTCTCAGCGGGCTTGCTAAACGATCCATGAAAGGGGTCTTGGTCAGTCAAATATCAAATGCAAGTGATTTGGGTTACTGATGTTGGAACAATCTAAAGTTTTTAAGGGAGTTGAAAAAATCCATAAAAACATACCTCGACAAAGTTTTGTTTATGGTTGCGTCAGTTACCTATTAGTTTTCCCGATTTTTCGTTTTTTGTTTAGAGGTCAAACAATAGGGATTTCCAATTTCCCTAAGACAGGAGGAGTTGTTGTTGTTTCTAATCATGGCTCCCATTTGGATCCCCCGATTTTGGGTCATGCTTTGGGCAGACCAGTAGCTTTCATGGCAAAATCTGAGCTTTTCAATGTGCCCATATTGTCATTCATAATTTCTGCTTGTGGTGCCTATCCAGTTAAGAGGGGAGCTGGAGATAGAGAGGCAATAAGAAATGCATCTAATCGATTAAGTGAAGGTTGGGCTACAGGTGTATTCTTGGATGGAACAAGACAAGAGAATGGGAGAGTTAATGATCCTAAAGCAGGTGCAGCTCTTCTAGCTGCTAGGACAGGTTCCCCTATCCTTCCAGTGGCAATAGTTAATAGTCACAGAGCTTTTCCCAAAGGATCTATTTACCCCCGATTTGTATCTATTCATTTAAGAGTTGGTGAATTAATTCAACCTCCTAAAACAAAGAAAAGAGAAGATTTAACTTCAAAAACAAAAGAAATTCAAATATCTATAAATTCAATGTTGGATAAAGGTCTAATACATAATATTTGAAATTATAAGTTTTCTATTCAAGATTAGAGAATATTGGAACTTTTGAATTTTTATTTTTGATTATCGATTGGTGAAGTTGGATAGATGGGCAATGTTTTTTGCCAACTAGATTGAATTTTTGATCTTTGACAATATTGAGAAAAATTTATCAGCGAAATAATATCTTTTTCTATATTATTAGAGGCCTTAAATGAAGGATTAATAAGTTTTTCATTGCTTATTAATGTTGGAGAAATGATTTCACTAAATTCATGAAAATTTGACTCTTGGTGAATTTTAACTAGTTGATATTTACCAGCCACAATTCCTCTTCGTGGTAAAACATCTTTAATCCAAAATGGATTGAAGGTTTGTTTTTTAGAAAGATCTTTGTAAAGTCTTGGGGCCATTAAATGAAAGGAACTCATAGAGTCTAATGAACAATCAATTTGCTGAGCAATGATTCTAGCCATTGAGATGGTTAACCTTGTGCTGGTATAACTCCCAGGACCTTTTGCTACTGAAATTCGAATAATTTGATTCCAATATTTTCTGGGAAGAATTGTTTCTATGCAACTAAATAATTTGTTTGATAAGGAGCGACCAATATTAAATATTTCGCTTTTTATTATTTTTTCTGGATTTTCAATATCTTTAATCGCTATCCCAAAGGATTCTGTGCAGCTGTGTAAGGCCAATAAATATTTTGATTTTGAGTTATGGATATTTTGCAATGAATTTATTATAATTATTATTTTGGAATTTCTTCTCCTGGACGAAGCCTGCTCCATTTCCCTTGATCAAGTTTAAAACTATCGCATCCTCTTACATCCCATTCGATACCTGTCTTGCTATCAGGCAGATCAAAAATATTAATATGTATTTTTGGATTAGTGCCTTGAAAATCTGGATTTTTGGAGAGGTGTTTGACTTGATGATTTTCTTCAACTGTGTAGTAGGTCTTACATCTATCTACCCAAGCACAATCAACACAGATGCACATAACTATTAAAGAAAAATCTAGGTGTCATTTTGATAAGTAAGGACACATTACTATCAAATCATCTTTTTGGAGATTTAAAGCCAAAAGATTGGCCAATATCCATTGATGATTTGCCTCCTGGAAGTGCCTTGGTGGGCGGTTCTGTTAGAGATGGATTATTGAACAAATTTAGTCAAAAACCTGATTTGGATTTTGTGATACCAATAAATGCTATTAAGTTCAGCGAAAATTTATCTAAAAAGATTAGTGCCACTTTTATAAAGCTTGATGAAAATCGAGATATCGCTCGATTAGTTATTGATGGATGGACTCTAGATTTTGCTCGACAAGTTGGAAAAAATCTTACTGAAGATTTATTAAGACGAGATTTTCGAATAAATGCAATTGCGTTAAGGCTTCAAGAAAAGCCAGAGATTTTTGATCCGACTGGAGGAATGGACGATTTGAAAAGTAAGAAAATTGTTGCAATAAGTGAAAAGAATTTACTTGATGATCCTCTGAGGATTCTTAGAGGTTTTCGATTGATGTGTGAATTGGACTTTAAGTTAGAGAAAAGAACTAAAAGTTTTCTAAAAAATAATGTAGATAAATTAAGTAATGTTGCACCTGAAAGGATAAAAACGGAGATCTTAAAAATAGCTCATTCAAAATGGAATTCTTCGGTTTGGCAAACATATTTAGAATTACAATTATTGAAAAAATGGAATGATGATACTCTTTCTTATTTTGATCTACAAAGAAAAGATATAACTTCAAAAGAGCTTTTATTGGGTTGCTTTTTAGCGAAACTAATATGTTTACTTGGTGATGAGGGCTTGTCGAATTTGAAGTTTAGTAAGAATGAAATAAAAAGATGCAAGAACCTTAGATTTTGGGTTCATAAAATTAAGAATTTAGGATTAGATGAGCTTTCCGAGGATGAAAGGTTTCAACTTCATATTGATTTGGAAGAGGATTTGCCATCTCTAATTCTTTTTTTGAATGAAAAATATAAAGACGTTTGGCTGGAACGCTGGAAAGACCCCTCTGATCCCCTATTCCACCCCTCTTCGCCCTTGGATGGCCATAAGCTTCAAAAGGTTTTCAGAATCCCCCCTGGCCCTTCATTAGGAGAACTCATTAGGCATCTTTCTAAGGAAAAAGCTTATCGAAGATTCTTCACAGATGAAGATGCTTTGGATGTTGCTCGTAAATGGACCCTAGAGAATGCCCCCTTTTTGTGATTAACTACACACAAATAAAATAAATCTCGGCCGTATGCCGTCGTCTTCTTATCCCCTTTTTTCTAAATGAGTGTTCGCCTTTACGTCGGTAATTTGCCGCAGAATGTCAATGTTAAAGAGCTTGAAGCCTTGCTATCATCCATAGGAGATGGCATTAAATTTAAAGCTGTTTTTGATAGAGATACCAAGGCTTGTAGGGGATTTGGCTTCGCTAATGTTAAAGATGAAAATGTTGCAAATGAGCTGATTGAAAAATTAAATGGACATGAATTTAGTGGTAGTAAATTGAGGGTTGAGCGTTCTGAGCGTAAAGATTCAAATTCTAGTAATTCTAGAAGAGGAGCTAACTCTAACAATGGAAATAAAGGTTCTAATCGTAAAGATGTTAAGAAAGTTGTACATAGCGATGCACCAATTAAAGAAGCTCCAGATCCAAGATGGGCCGGAGAGCTATCAAAATTAAAGGATCTTTTGGCTAATCAAAAGACTCCTGTATAAATTTTCAATTAATTAGTGTTCTAAGTTTATATTTTTCGTCGTAGATAGTTTTCAGATATGAGATGGGTAGGTTTACAGCTTTTACCCATCCTTTTACATAAGCTCGATTATTGAATACGTCATAATCTAGTTTTTCAATTGAATTTAGTATTCCGCTGTATAGCGTTAAAGATGTCCATATGGGCCACCTTGCATCGATTGAGAGCCATTTGATGCCTTCTTCAGACTTTAGAAACCATTCTCTTGCTCTGGCTAATTGAAAAGACATCAATGCTTTCCAGTTCTCATTAATTTTTCCGTTCATTAGGTCTTCTTCGGAGTAATTAAATTTTTCCAGATCCTCTAATGGCAAATAAATTCGTCCTCTTCCTCTATCTTCTCCAACATCTCTAAGAATATTGGTTAATTGGTTCGCAATTCCTAGAGCAATAGCAGCTTTTGAGGTTTCAGGAGTTGGGAAATTTGGATTGGATTTATATGCAGCATCAATTCCTATTACACCTTGCGTCATTAACCCAACCGTTCCAGCAACGCGATAACAGTAGAGTTCAAGCTCTTCAAAGGTTTTATATCTGGTCTTATCCAGGTCCATTCTCTGGCCTTCAATCATGTCGATATAAGGTTGAATAGACTGAGGGAATTTTTGAAGAGTATCGTTTAAGACTGCATCTAGATCATCTTCACTATTACCAGCAAAAACTCTTTTTGTTTTGTCTTCCCATTTATTTAATCGATCTGATAACTCTTTTTTAGATTTTTTTTGAGCTTCAACGCTGTCCATCAGTTCATCTGTTCTTCGGCACCACACATAAATAGCCCAGATTGCTTTGCGTTTAGCAGGAGGCAGCAACATTGTGCCAAGGTAGAAGGTCTTGGCCCATTTTGCAGTTTCTTGCCTGCAAGCCTCGTAGGCATCTTCTAGATTCAAAGAAGGCTGCGCCAAAATTAGAAGTTTGTAAGTTTTTTAGTGTGCATTAATCTTTGGATTAGCAATTTAAATAGATTGCTATTTATACATTAAGACTAAGAAGAACCTATGTCAGTCGAGATTTGGATTTTTTCTGCACATAGCTTTCCACTTAACACCGCACCTTCCATGGAAGCGAGATATTTTTGCATTGTGTAATCACCGGTTAAGAAAAAGTTGCTTATTGGAGTCTTTTGATCGGGTCTTAAATCTTGGCATCCAGGAACAGCTTTATATACAGATTTTGGTGTTTTTATTACTTTATATTTTCGTAATTTAGCTTGATTCTCCCCTGAAAAATGAATGGGAAAGAGTTTGGTCAATTCTTGCATTGTTGCATCAATTATTTCCTCATCTTTGCGACCGATCCAATCTTTTGCTGGAGCAAAAACTAATTCAAGCATTGAACGATTTGGATCTTCATATTCTTTACAAGTTATGCTCATGTCGGCATAGACACTCAAAAGAGGAGATCTGCTGAATAATAAGTGATCAATATTTGTAAGTTTTCGATCGAACCATAGATGAATGTTAATAACTGGAACACCTTTCAGACCTTCAAGCTTTCTGAAAATATCTTGGGATGCCCATTCATTAGGCAAGATTGTTTTAAAGATATCAACGGGCATTGCGCTTACATAAGCGTCAGCTTCAATTTCATTCCCATGAGATTCTTTGGCACTCCCTATCAAGAAATTTTGAACAGATCCATCTTCTTTTAAATTGATTTTTTTAAGTGGGCTATTTAAAAATACGTCCCCTCCTAAAGCTCTAATGTGATCAACAATTGGTTGACAAAGTCTTTCTGGTGGCGCCCCATCGAGGAATGCCATTTTTGATCCGTTTTTTTCTTGTAAGAAGCGGTTTAATGCAGTTAACAATACTGTTGAGGAAATTTCATCAGGACCTATGAAATTGAGTGCCTTACTCATCGCGATAAAAACTTCATCATTTACTCTTTCGGGTATGTTTTGTTTTTTTAGCCATTCGGTCCAGGAGTACTTATCACAATCTTCTACATAATTTTGGCCGCGTAACATAGCTGGTATTAGTCCTACTCCAAACGAAATTTTTTCTGGCCAGCTAAGCATGTCGTTGTTGCTTAAAATTGCGGCTACTCCGTTTATTGGAGCAGGAAGATCAGGGAAGTCGAAACGGCTATATGTACCAGGTACCTCTGGTTGGTTGAAAATCATGGAATGACTTTTCCATTGAAGACGATCTTCAATATCTAGCTCTTTAAAAAGCTGAAGCATATTTGGATATGCTCCAAAAAATATATGTAATCCAGTCTCATACCAGTCTCCATCTTCATCTTTCCAAGCAGCAACTTTTCCACCAAGTACGTTTCTTGCCTCATAAACAAATGGCGTATGACCTGCATCGGCTAAGTATTTTGCACATGAGAGTCCTGCCAATCCGGCTCCAGCGATTGCTACGCGCATACCTAAATAAAAGAGTATTTAACAACTTTAATGATTAAGACCACCCAACAAGGGTTTAGGTCGTTAAATTTGCAGTATATATTTTGGTTTGTTGTTTTAAATTCATGAGCGATACTATTCTCAAATGCACAACTAGACACGTAAGAATATTTACTGCAGTAGTCGAAAATAATGATTTAATTTTAGATAATGAAAATTTGACTTTAGATATCGATCCGGATAATGAATTTCTTTGGAGTGATCAAGCAATAAAAAAAGTTCAAGATTATTTTCGTGAACTAGTGGACTATCAAGCTGGTAATGAACTGAGCGATTATAGCTTGAGAAAAATTGGATCCTTGCTTGAAGATTTTATTAGAAAGTTACTGAAAGACGGAGAACTCAGTTATAACCCAAATAGCAGAGTTATGAACTATTCCATGGGATTACCTAGAACTCAAGAATTATTATGAATCAAGGTCCTTATAATCGACGACCATCGCCTCGTAGGAGATCAGATTTGGCGAGAAGACAAGAAGGAAACAGATTTAACTATAGAAAAGATTCAAATGTTAGAGACCAATATGAATCAAGAGGAAGTCGATTTAAATCGTCAGGTCCCTCGGATGGAGGAGGAGGTGGTGGTATAAAAATCAACTCCAATTCAATTGCTATTTTGGCTGGAGTATTGGTAATTGGTGTTGGCATAGGAAGCCTTATTACAAGCACAACGTCAGGTGGTCAAGGAAACATTGCAAGTCAGCAACAACTGGATATGGCGGTTCCTGATCCCGACTTTTGTAGGCAATACGGTGCAAGTGCCTTTGTTATCGATATTGAAATGTACACGACCTTGAATCCCTCTACAAGCTTTGTTACGCAACCTGCTCTTCAACCAGGTTGCGTTATTAGAAGAGAAAATTGGACGGTTTTGCAAAAACAAGGAGCCATTAATAATGAAGATGTTAGAGAGTGCAAACAGAGAATGAATACATTTGCTTATATAGGTTCTATTAGGGACCAACCAATTGTTCGTTGTGTTTATCAAGCGGATGTCAACGAAAATAAATTTATAATCAAAGGTGCTGAAGAAGATGCAGTTGGTATCAATAAAGAAGCCATACAGTTTTAATTTTTAGCATTAAACAGCGGAGAAAATGAACTAGCAAATAAAGGTAAGATATCTTTTGTAAATGCTTCGGCAGCTCTAGATGAATATCTGCCAGGATTAGTGATTACTTTGAGTTCTCTTTTTACTTCTAGATCTGCAACAATTGGCCTGTGAATACTTCCTCCTGAAAGTTCCCTTTCAATTGAGACAACTGGGAGGAAAGCAGCTCCTAGATCAGATTGAACAGCATTTTTTATAGCTTCAAGAGAATTTAATTCCATCTCTATATGTAATCTTTGGACGTCTAGGCCTGAGGAAGATAAAAGTTTATCTAAGACTTTTCTTGTGGTTGATTGATTGTCTAAAGTAATAAATCTTAGACTATATAAATCTTCTTTTTTGAGCTCTTTTGACTTTGCTAATGGATGCTTAGTAGGTAAGACAAGAGCTAACTCATCAGTTGCAAATGGAATTACTTGTAATGATTCATTTAGTTCTAATGGAAGTTGGCCACCGATAATAGCAATATCTATTTGCCCATTCGCAACACTCCATCCTGTCCTTCTAGTGCTATGAATTTGAAGTTGAACTGAAACCTCAGGAAACTTTTGTCTGAAGAGCCCAATCATCCTTGGCATCAAATAAGTACCAGTGGTTTGACTAGCTCCAATAATTATGGATCCTCCTTTGAGATTATTTAAATCTTCAATGGCTTTGCAAGTCTCTTGGCACTCTCCTAAGATTTTCTCACAGTAATTTAATAGCAGCTTTCCCGCTTCAGTTAGTTGAGCTTTTCTGCCACCTCTGTCAAATATGGCAATTTCTAGTTGTTTTTCAAGGTTTTGAACTTGTAAACTCACAGCCGGTTGTGTAACAAAGAGGCTGTCAGCAGCTTTTTTAAAGCTTCCCTCATCAACAATTGCTTTGAGGATTCTTAGTTGATCAAGAGTGAATGGGATCTCGGCCATGGTGGCAGGCCTTCATGGCAGTTATTAAAATAAAATGTAGGGAAAAACAACTCCAACTGTTGATCCGGTAAGGATCTAATAATTTATCAAGAGACATCTTATAGAAATAATGACATTTTCAGATACTCATGGTTCAAGTTTCTGGATGATATTACTTTTATTTTTTTTTGCGGTTATTCATAGTGGTGGAGCAGCTTTAAGGGTGAAGGCGGAGAGTGTAATTGGTGCAAGAGCATGGAGATTGATCTTTGCTCTTGCCAGTATTCCCTCAGCTGTGATTTTGGTTGGTTATTTTATTTCTCATCGTTACGATGGAGTTAGGTTTTGGAATTTTCAAGGAGCTAGCGGACTTATTCCTTTGATTTGGATTTTAAGTGCAATAAGTTTTCTTTTTTTATATCCAGCTACGTATAACCTTTTAGAAATTCCTGCTGTCCTAAAGCCCAAAGTAAGAATATATGCAACAGGGATTATTAGAGTCACTCGCCATCCCCAGGCAATTGGTCAAATTATTTGGTGTTTTGCCCATTTACTTTGGATAGGTACAAGTTTTACTCTTGTTACTTGCTTGGGATTGATTGCACATCATTTGTTTGCTATTTGGCATGGTGATAGAAGACTTACTCTCAAATTCGGAAAAGAATTTGAGGAAGTGAAGCAAAAAACATCAATTATCCCATTCTTGGCTGTGTTGGATGGACGACAAAAATTACAAATAAAAGAATTTCTTAGGCCCTCTCAAATGGGGATTCTAATTGCAGTGATTTTTTTCTGGTGGTCCCATAAATTTATTTCTGTTGGAGCTCAGAGATTTCTCTCTTTTGATTTAACTGAATTACTAGCAAGAATTGCTTAAACTTATTTCAATATGATTTAGCTGGATGCATTCGGCGGCAGATTTTGCTTGGTTAATTCCACTTCTTCCTCTTTGTGGGGCAGTTTTGATTGGTTTGGGATTAATTAGCTTTAATGATCTTTTTAATCGTTCACGGAAACCCGTAGCAATAACCCTCTTAAGTTGTTTAGGTGCTTCGGCATTTATCAGCTATGCAGTTTTAGCTGAGCAAATCTCAGGCAATCCTCCAGTTGAACACTTGTTTATTTGGGCAAGTGCAGGATCTTTTGAGTTGCCAATGGGATATGTGATTGATCCTTTAGCGGCAGTCATGCTCACTCTAGTAACTTCAATTGCTTTCTTGGTGATGATTTACTCCCATGGTTATATGGCACATGATCCTGGGTATGTTCGTTTTTTTACTTATTTAGCCTTATTCAGCAGTTCAATGCTTGGACTAATTGTTAGTCCAAATTTGCTTGAAATATATGTTTTTTGGGAATTGGTTGGAATGTGTTCTTACTTACTAGTTGGCTTTTGGTATGACAGAGATGGTGCTGCACATGCAGCTCAAAAGGCTTTTATAGTCAATAGAGTGGGAGATTTTGGGTTATTGCTTGGTATTTTGGGTCTTTTTTGGGCAACTGGTAGTTTTGATTTTCATGGAATCGCAGATGGGTTATCAGAGGCGGTTAGTTCTGGGACAGTTCCAGTTTGGGCAGCTTTAACTCTTTGCGTTCTTGTTTTTATGGGGCCAATGGCAAAGTCTGCACAATTTCCCTTACATGTTTGGTTACCTGACGCAATGGAAGGCCCAACTCCCATTTCTGCCCTAATTCATGCAGCAACAATGGTTGCAGCGGGAGTGTTTTTAGTGGCAAGGCTTGATCCTTTGTTTAGCCAGTTCCCTTTTGTTGGATTATTAATTGCAATTATTGGAACAGTCACTTGTTTCCTAGGGGCATCTATAGCTTTGACACAAATGGATTTGAAAAAAGGATTGGCTTACAGCACAGTTTCTCAACTTGGATACATGATGCTTGCAATGGGCTGTGGCGCACCAATTGCAGGAATGTTCCATCTTGTTACTCATGCTTGTTTTAAGGCTATGTTATTTCTTGGCTCAGGTTCAGTTATCCATGCCATGGAGGAGGTGGTTGGTCATGAACCAATACTTGCTCAAGACATGCGATTAATGGGAGGCCTTCGTAAAAAAATGCCTATCACAGCAATAACTTTTTTCATTGGTTGTATTGCTATCAGTGGCATTCCACCTTTAGCAGGTTTTTGGAGTAAAGATGAAATTCTTGGTCAAGCCTTTAATAGTTTTCCAATACTTTGGTTCATTGGTTTCTTAACCGCAGGAATGACAGCTTTTTACATGTTTAGACTTTATTTTCTAACTTTTGAAGGAGACTTCCGAGGCGAAAATCAAGAGATGCAGGTCTCTTTGCTTGCTTTAGCAGGTAAAGAAAAAGATGAAGATCATGAAAATCATGAAGTTGGCAAGATACATGAATCTGCTTGGCCCATGACATTCCCATTGGCAGCTTTGGCAATACCGTCTGTTTTAATTGGATTTATAGGAGTGCCTTGGGACAGCATTTTCGCAAACTTTCTAGATCCCATTGAGGCTGTTGAAGCTGCAGAAAAGTTTAGTTGGGGAGAATTTCTTCCACTTGCAACTGCATCTGTAGTTATCTCATCTGCTGGGATATTATTGGCGGTTTTAACTTATTATTTGAAACGACTTGATCTTGGTGTTTCTCTATCCAAGAAGTACCCTCAAATAAATTCATTTCTTCAGAACAAATGGTACCTAGATGAAATCAATGAAAAAATCTTTGTAAAAGGTAGTAGAAAGCTTGCAAGAGAAGTACTAGAAGTAGATGCAAAAGTAGTTGATGGAGTAGTCAATCTGACTGGATTATTAACTCTTGGTAGTGGAGAAGGACTCAAATATTTTGAGACAGGCAGAGCTCAGTTTTACGCATTGATTGTTTTTGGAGGAGTGATTGTTCTCGTTGCGCTTTTTGGAATTGTAGGAGCATAATTTACATAATTTTTTTAGGTGTGTGTTTCATCCCCTATCTAGAGGGTGCCAATAATCTCATAATTTCTAAACTCAAAAAGTGGTGATTAATTTCGAGTCTTGGAATTCGCTCTAAATACAAGTTTCAGCCTAGGAACAATGCTTATACCTGAGCCAATTCCAGCCGATTTCCCCTGGTTAAGTTTATCTATATTTTTTCCCATTGTTGGGGCATTAATTGTTCCTTTTATTCCAGATAAAGGGGATGGAAAAGAAGTTCGATGGTATGCACTAATAATTGCTTTAATTACTTTTCTAATTACAGTCATTGCTTACTTCAAAGGTTTTAATCCAAGTCAAGAAGGTTTGCAATTATATGAAAAAGTTAGTTGGCTCCCATCTCTTGGATTGACTTGGTCTGTTGGCGCAGATGGATTGTCAATGCCATTGATATTGCTTACAAGTTTCATAACTTCTCTTGCAGTTTTGGCAGCGTGGCCAGTTAGCTATAAACCAAAATTATTTTTCTTTTTAATTCTCGCCATGGATGGCGGCCAGATAGCTGTATTTGCTGTTCAAGATATGTTGCTATTCTTTCTGGCTTGGGAATTGGAGTTGTTTCCTGTGTATTTATTCCTTGCAATTTGGGGTGGTAAGAAAAGGCAATATGCGGCGACCAAATTTATTATCTACACAGCAGGCAGCTCGTTATTTATTCTCCTTGCTGGACTTGCAATGGGTTTCTTTCAAGGTGGCGGGATACCAGATTTCGGTTATACACATTTAGCTCAGCAAAATTTTGGTAAGGGGTTTCAATTGCTTTGTTATTCAGGATTGCTAATAGCTTTTGGGGTCAAACTTCCTATAGTTCCTCTTCATACTTGGTTGCCAGACGCGCACGGAGAGGCCACAGCTCCCGTACATATGCTCTTAGCAGGCATACTTTTAAAGATGGGTGGATATGCCCTCCTTAGATTTAACGCACAATTACTGCCTGATGCTCATGCTCAATTTGCACCATTGTTAATTGTTCTGGGAGTAGTAAATATTATTTATGCAGCTTTAACTTCTTTTGCTCAAAGAAATTTAAAAAGGAAAATTGCTTATAGCTCAATAAGTCATATGGGTTTCGTTTTGATAGGTATTGGAAGCTTTAGTTCTCTAGGAACTAGTGGAGCGATGTTGCAAATGGTGAGCCACGGTTTAATAGGAGCAAGTTTGTTTTTCCTTGTTGGTGCAACTTACGACAGGACTCACACTCTTCAATTAGATGAGATGGGTGGTATTGGCCAAAACATGAGGATTATGTTTGCTTTATGGACTGCATGTGCTTTTGCTTCTCTGGCTTTACCTGGAATGAGTGGATTTATCTCAGAATTAATGGTCTTTGTTGGATTTGTAACTGATGAAATTTATACACTCCCTTTTAGAATTGTTGTTGCTGCATTAGCTGCAATAGGAGTCATTTTGACACCTATATATTTATTGTCGATGCTCAGAGAAATTTTCTTCGGGAAAGAGAATGCGAAGTTAATATCAAAAGCAAAATTGGTAGATGCAGAACCTAGGGAAATTTATATAATTGCTTGTTTATTAGTTCCTATTATTGGAATTGGTTTGTATCCAAAAATTATGACTGATACTTATATGTCATCAATTGATGGTTTGGTTAAAAGAGATTTGTTAGCCGTTGAAAGAATTAGAAGTGATCAAGCAACAATTATTAGTAATACAAATTTATCCATTGGGGCTATTGAAGCCCCTATTTTTGATTGAAAATTATTTAACCTGGCATTCCATCCAATATAGAGATAACTTGCTTTTAGACTCATATTCCTAATTGCCAGTTGATCTTTTAACTCAAAATTCTGATTCTGGCGCGAGACTTGCTATTCGTTTATTGCAAGATGCTGCTCAAAGAGGAGATATTGACCCTTGGGATGTGGATGTTATTCCAGTTGTAGATGGTTTTTTGGATCAACTTAAGCAGCGTATTGAAATTCCAAAAAAGATTTCACAACATTTCAGTCAGAATGGAGGAAGTTATGAGGTTGATCTCGCTCAGAGTAGTGAGGCCTTTTTAGCTGCTTCTGTCTTAGTTGGTTTAAAGGCGGAGGTGCTTGAGGCTGAAATGTTCTTGTTTGATAAGGAAGTTGAAGATGATTCAGACTTTGATTTTGGCGAACAGGGTTGGCTAGATGACAGTTTTCAATTACCTCTTCGACCAGAGAGACATCTTTTTAGAAGGCCAGTTGCACCTCCCCCATTTAGAAGGCCAGTTACTCTTGGAGAATTAATAAATCAGCTTGAGACAATCGCAGAGTCTTTAAAAAATGATGAGTTGCAAAACCGTAGAAAGTTACGACAAAAGAAATTAAGTAATAGGGAGGTTATTGCTCAAGTTTCATCTCTGGCTCATAGAGAAAAATTACCTGAAACAACTGCTGCTCTAGCGATTTTCATAAATAATTGGGAGCAAGCTTTGAATTGGGTAGATTTTGAATTATTAGTAGAGAGATGGAAAGAAAATTCTGCATCAGACGATTTGGATACAGATAGAGTAGGAGTCTTTTGGGCTTTATTGTTTTTATGCTCTCAAGGCAAGGTGGAGATTGATCAAGAAGGTTCATTGTTCTCTCCCATAACTCTAAAGAGGCTTTTGGAACCAGGAATGGTTGCTCAACTTCCCCTCGCTTCTTTAGGAGTGACAGATGGCTCGCCGGCTGCTGCTTAGCACTTTTTGGAGCTAGCATTCTATGTTGGCCTTGTACAGCTTAGGTTAAACCGCCTATGAAGGCGATGATCCTGGCGGCTGGGAAAGGAACCCGAGTTCAGCCGATCACCCATGTGATTCCAAAGCCAATGATTCCTATCCTTCAGAAACCTGTAATGGAGTTTCTTTTGGAACTTCTTAAGGAGCATGGTTTTACTGAGGTTATGGTTAATGTTTCCCATTTGGCAGAAGAGATAGAGAATTATTTTCGAGATGGACAAAGATTTGGAGTTGAAATTGCATACAGTTTTGAGGGACGTATTGAAGACGGAGAATTAATTGGAGATGCACTTGGGTCAGCAGGCGGGCTGAAGAAAATTCAAGATTTTCAAAAGTTTTTTGATGACACTTTTGTTGTCTTGTGTGGAGATGCACTAATTGATTTGGATTTATCTGAAGCTGTAAGAAGACATAAAGAGAAAGGGGCTTTAGCTAGTTTGATAACTAAACGTGTATCCAAAGATCAAGTAAGTAGTTATGGCGTTGTTGTAACTGACGAAGAAGATCGAGTTCAAGCTTTTCAAGAAAAACCTTCTATAGATAATGCTCTAGGCGATACGATTAATACTGGAATTTATTTATTTGAGCCTGAAATCTTTAATTATATTCCTTCTGGAAAACCATTTGACATTGGCTCAGATTTGTTTCCAAAATTAGTAGAAAAAGGGGCACCTTTCTATGCTTTACCAATGGATTTTGAGTGGGTTGATATTGGTAAAGTACCAGATTATTGGAGAGCAATAAGGAATGTTCTTAAAGGTGATGTTAGACAGGTTGAAATACCAGGAAAGCAAGTTAGACCTGGAATTTTTACTGGTTTAAATGTTGCAGCTAATTGGGATAAAATAAACGTTAAAGGACCTATATATGTTGGTGGAATGACAAGGATTGAAGATGGTGCAACTATTATTGGTCCTTCTATGATTGGTCCGAGTTGTTGTATTTGTGAAGGTGCAACAATTGATAATTCAATAATCTTTGATTATTCACTGATAGGGCCTGGAGTACAACTTGTAGAGAAGTTAGTTTTTGGTAGATATTGTGTTGGTAAAGAAGGTGATCATTTTGATTTACAGGAAGCTGCTTTAGATTGGTTAATAACAGATGCAAGAAGACAGGACTTAGGCGAACCTTCACCTCAACAAAAAGCAATGGCTGAATTATTAGGTACTGATCTCATTGGTTCATCTAATTAATATTTGCTCTTTCTAAAATTATCGGTATTTGTTGTTCTGCTTTAACGGCCATAAGGTGAACTCCTTGAGAAATTCCTAGAAAACTTTTTACTTGCTCTGCAGCAATTGATATACCTTCATCAATAGGGTTAGATGAACTATCAAGTCTGGAAATAATTGATTCGGGTATGCATGCACCTGGTACTACACGATTTATGAATTGGGCATTTTTGGCGGATTTAAGCAGAAAAACTCCAGCTAAAACAGGAATTTTCATGGGTTCTGTTATTTCTTTGCAAAATCGTTCAAGTACTTTTGGGTCCATTACCATTTGAGTTTGAAGGAAATTTGCACCAGCTCTTTTTTTTAGTTCTATTCTTCTTCTTAAACCATCAAAACCTCTGCAATTTGGATCTGCTGCGGCTCCCGCAAACAAATTAATTGGGCCATCAGGCAACAAATCAGATACTGGATCTATTCCTTTGTTAAGTGATGTGACTTGATCAATAAGTTCTATTGAGTTTAAGTCTTGAACTGATTTGGCTTGGGATTGGTCTCCTACTCGAACAGGATCACCAGTTAAACAAAGTATATTTCTTATTCCTAAAGCATGTGCACCAAGTAATTCAGCTTGTAATGCGATTCGATTCCTATCCCTACATGATAATTGCAGAACTGGTTCAAGACCTGCCTCTAAAAGCAGCTTGCATAAGGCTAGGCTACTCATTCTCATTATTGCTCTGCTGCCGTCTGTAACATTAAAACCATGCACAAGGTCTTTTAATTTGATGGCTTTTGATAGGGCTACAGCTGTATTACCTCCCCTAGGAGGCATTATTTCAGCAGTGATAGCTGATAAGCCAGATTCAAGACGATTTTGAAGTTTAGATTTCACATTTATTTTTTACCAGATAATTACTATCGGTGATTAAAGGCCCTAATCTAAGTAGTATTAATTAAAGAGTTGTGAGTGAGGGGAATGTTTACAGGAGAGATCGCTAATTCGTCCCATATGGGACTCTCGGCTAGGGAAATGGAGATTATTGGATTAGTTGCAGATGGTCTCACTAATCAAGAGATTGCTGAAAAACTGACAATTAGCAAAAGAACTGTAGACAATCATGTAAGCAATATGTTCACAAAAACAGGTTCTAAAAACAGAGTGGCTTTATTAAACTGGGCAATGGATCATGGAAAGATCTGCCGTGATGGGTTTAATTGTTGTTCATTGCCAGATGAAACAGCTTCATAGAATATCTAATTATTTTTTTCCTCATTGATATCTGATAAGGGCATTAGAGAAAATTCAATTGATGACAGCTCAAATAACTTTGCATATGCAATGCAAGCTTCCTTGTCAGTACAAGTGAAGCGAAGGATACCTTCTCTGTCATAAAGGCCAAACAAGTTATACCTCTTGCAAAGGATGCATAGGTTTTCGTGATTTGACAGTGGTGATTATAAAGACAATCTAAAGGAAAAGTTGCCTTTTGGCTTAGGATCCTTTGATTTTCATCCGATCTTTTACGGACAACTGAGAAATAGGTGTCTTAGCAAGAGAAACATTGCTTAATGATTTGATCCCAGTTATCTCTTGACCACACCATGATGGGATTTTAATCTTTTCAGATTCATAATTCAATTCAATTTCAGCAATTTTCAAAGGAGAATTTGACCCATCAAAAAGATCAACTATCCAATTCTTGTTATTTATGTTTAGTTGATAACGCGTTTTAGTAATTTTATATTTTGATAATTTTATTAATTCAATAGCATCTTTTGTAGGAATTGAATATTCAAACTCGTAGTTTGTTAATCCATTTAAAGAAGACTTTAATGTTATGTATGCTTGTTTATTCTCTATTAGTCTTACTCTAGTAGCCCATTCATCTGGACTTGAATTTAAATAGGCTTGACTAAAACCTTCACTTAGTATTGCTTGTGATTTCCAATCCTCATTTTTAACTAAGAATCTTCTTTCTATTTCTATACCCATAATTTATTATTTATTACTCTCATTAAGACTGCTTGCCCAATGAAGTTTTTGAGTAATTGTCTTATAATAAGAAAGATTTTCATCTAAAATTATTATTGAGGTTGAATGATTAGATTTTTTTATTAAGCATGTATCGTTAGCTTCAATTAGGCATCCACTAGATCCATCTAACCATAGCTTTATTTTTTGCTTCTTTTCTCTTATTGGTTTTATTAATAATTGTGCTTTAGGAGGGACCACGATTGGTCTGCTGGCCAAGCTCATCGGACATATAGCGCTTACAATTATCGCATCCAAGGAAGGGTGGATTATTGGCCCCCCTGCGGCCATAGAGTAAGCAGTAGAACCTGTTGGGGTAGAAAAGATAAGTCCATCTCCTTTATATTTGTCTACAGCTTCACCATCTATTTCAAGCTCAAGGCTGCAGGTAGGTGCAATTTCGTCTGTGCAAGATCTTAAATAAAAATCATTTAGAGCGAAAAATGATCTTTTAATTATGCTTTCGTTATTGCGCTTTTCTTTAAATACAGTTGCTTCAAGCATCATTCTTTTTTGTATGTTAAATCTATTGTTTGAAACTCTCTCCCAAAAATTCTCTTGTTTTAAGATATGACGATCGTGAGTCAAAAATCCCAGATTCCCCCCAACATTGAAACTTAAAATAGGTATATTTTTCGGGGATAAATATCTTGCAGCCCTTAAAACTGTTCCATCACCTCCTAGTACAATAGCTATTTCAGGTAAAACATCAGATATTGAAAATAATTGATTTATATTATTTGTTTCATTACTTATTTCGGAAAATAAAACTTTTTTTCCATAACCTTCTATTATTTTTTTACAATTTAATGTTTCTGTATATGCATTATCACTATCTGATCTATATAAGATCCAGATCAGATTTGTTGTCATTGAAGATACCTACCATTTGAGTAGATTGAAACTTTCCATATCAATAGTAACTCTATTTCTATACAATGAAAGTAGTATTGCCAGCCCAACAGCAGCCTCGGCAGCTGCTACTGTTATAACAAAAATTGAAAACACTTGTCCTCTAATTATTGATCCGTCTATATAGGATGAAAAACTCATAAGATTTATATTCACTGCGTTTAACATTAATTCAATACTCATTAAAACTCGTACAGCATTTCGACTATTTATTAATCCCCATACACCTGTACAAAACAGAAATGCAGCAACTATAAGATAAGCCTGAAGAGGTACTGGCCCAATAGAATTTTCTAGCATCTTTAGTAATTAAATTTTATATTTATAATTGAGTTCATTTTATACTATTTTTTGGAAAGAAGAGGAACTTTCTTATCACTTAAGGAATTTTTATTCTTTATATCATTTATATTCTCTATTGGAATTGAGACATCTCTTCTCGCTAATACAATTGCTCCAATCATAGCCATTAATAATAAAATCGAAGCAAGTTCAAAAGGTAATAAATAATCTGTGAATAGATGTTCACCAATTCTCTCAGTTGCTTCTTCGCCAATAGATGTTGGTCCAGGTAAGTTCCATTTAGTGGTAAGGCTAACCCGCAATAATAAAATTAATAATCCACCACAAACAGCACCAGATATCAATTTTCTAGTTTTAAGACCGTCAATTGGTTTTAACTTTTCTTTGTTATTAACCAACATAATTGCAAATAATATCAAAACATTTACGGCTCCTACATATACAAGAATTTGAGCTGCAGCGACAAAGCTAGCATTTAGTAAAAGATATAAACCTGCTACAGCCATAAATACTCCGCCTAATAAAAATGCTGAGTAAACAATATTTTCTAATAAAACAACTGCCAAACTTCCAGAAACTACGACAGCACTAAGAATTAAAAAGCAAATTAATTCTGTTGAATAAGCGATATTCATTAATTAGTAGAATTTAATTTATTTTGAACCATATCGGACGAATTATTATCTTCTTTTTGTGATTCCTCTGTTTTTAGTTCTTTTATAATCTGAATTGGAAGTTTACCTGCTCTTTTTTGGTTCGCAGGTAATTCATGAGGGTCCATGATGCTCTCGGGCAAATAAGCTAATTCTCTTAGCGGGCGAACTGATGGATCTGAAGTTACACTTGTTGGTAGTCTTCCAAGAGCAACATTATCGTAGTTAAGGCTATGTCTATCAAATGCAGCGAGTTCATATTCTTCTGTCATTGATAAACAATTTGTAGGGCAATATTCAACGCAATTTCCACAAAAAATACATGCACCAAAGTCAATAGAATAATTTCTCAATTCTTTTTTCTTGGTTTCTTTATTCATTACCCAATCAACAACTGGAAGATTAATTGGACATACCCTTACGCAAACCTCGCAAGCAATGCACTTGTCAAATTCATAATGAATCCTTCCTCGATAACGCTCAGATGGAATTAGTTTTTCGTAAGGATATTGAACCGTTACAGGCCTTCGACGCATGTGGTCAAATGTAACGCCTAGTCCATCAACTAAATATTTCGCTGCACTAATGGCTTCTTTAGTGTAGTCGGCAACTTTTCCAAGGAAACCAAGCATATTAAATTTGCTGCCGGCGGCCTATCATTACATTAGTCATTATACAGTTTTTTTCAAGTATATGTAGGTACTTTTACTTAAGAAAAAACGAGCGATTGTGTTGCTTCTCTTTTATCCGCCAAATGTCATGGGAAATGCCAATTTAAGTGAAGCAGTTACAAGTAAATTGACCAACGAAATAGGTAAAAGAAACTTCCATCCTAAATCAAGTAGTTGATCAATCCGAACTCTTGGAGTAGTCCATCTCAATAAGATTGCTAAAAAAACCAGTAAATAAGCCTTGAGGATTGTCATAACAATTCCAACAGACGCAGCAATAATTTGAACTAATGGATTATCAATTGAAAGTCCTATCAAAGATGCAAACCAATCAATTGAGATTGGAAAACCCCATCCTCCTAAGTAAAGAACCGAAACAAGTAAAGCAGATAAAACAAGGTTTATGTATCCAGCTAAGTAAAACAGAGCGAATTTCATACCTGCATACTCCGTTTGATAACCAGCTACAAGTTCTTCTTCTGCCTCCGGCAAATCAAAAGGTAGTCTCTCGCATTCAGCTAATGCACAGATCCAAAAAATAATAAAACCTACTGGTTGTCGCCATATATTCCAGCTAAGAAAACCAGCAGTATTTTGTTGCTCAACTATATCAACAGTGCTCAACGAATTACTCATCATAACTATGGCCAAAACCGCTAGTGCTAAAGGAATTTCATAACTAATTGATTGAGCGGCAGCTCTAAGTCCACCTAGCAAAGAATATTTATTATTAGAAGAGTAGCCACTCATCAGTAGACCAATAGGTTGAATACTACTAAGGGCAATCCACAAAAAGATTCCTATGCCTACATTGCTAATTAAAAGATTTTGACCAAAAGGAACAATTAACCAAGATAGAATTACCGGAACTAAAACTAATATTGGACCAACTGTAAAAAGAACACTGTCTGCCCTTGCTGGAATAATGTCTTCTTTTACTAAAAGTTTCAAACCGTCTGCCATTGGCTGAAGAATACCAAGTGCACCTGCATATTCAGGTCCAATTCTCTGTTGAGCTGCTGCAGAGATTTTTCGTTCAAGCCAAACTGTTACTAATACACCAATTACAGCTGACACCAAAACCAAAAGCATTGGAAGAGGTATCCATAGAAGATGTGCTAATTCATGAGATAAACCAAGGTTTTGAACACCTTGGGTGAAACTCATTTCAAGGTCTATACCTGAATTCACTTCTTATATTTATTCTATTAACAAGGTTAGTGTAATTTTGAATTAATTTTAAATTCGAAAAAAATAAATTTCAAATTATCTGTTCTCAAGTGGCTGCCAATTTCTGATTTTTGCTCCTTCATAAATTTGTGATGGTCTAAAAATTCTATTTGCTCCGAGTTGTTCTCTCCAGTGAGCCAACCAACCAGCAACTCTGGAAATCGCAAAAACTGGTGTGAACAAATCTCGAGGAATACCAAGCTTTCGGTAAACAAGTCCAGAATAAAAGTCAACATTTGGGAATATACCTTTTGGCCCCAATCTGGAAATAGCCTCTTCTTCAAGTGCTTTCGCTACTTCATACATTTCATCTTTACCGAATTCCAAGAAAAGTTCCTCTGCGAAGGCTTGTAAAATTGTTGCTCTTGGGTCTTTGACGCGATACTCCCTGTGCCCAAAGCCCATGATTTTCCTTTTTTCTTCAATTGCATTCTTGAGAAATAAAGATGCTTTATCGGGTCTTCCAATTTCTTCTAGCATTGCTATAACATCTTCATTTGCCCCTCCATGAAGAGGGCCAGCTAATGTCCCGACGGCAGAAGCTACTACAGCATAAGGATCAGTTAGTGTGCTGGCAGTTACTCTTGCGCTAAATGTACTCGCATTGAGACTGTGCTCGGCATGAAGAATTAAACATCTGTCGAAAACTCTTGCTGCAAGAGGATTTGGTACCCTCTCTGTGAGCATATAAAGGAAATTGGAAGAATAAGGCAAATCATCCTGGGGTTGAATTGGATCATCTCCTTTTCTTATTTGCTCGAAAGCAGCAACCATAGTTGGAATTTTGGCAATCAACCTAACTACTGCGTCGTAGATATATTTTGGATCATCAATTGCTCTTCGAGAATAAAAGAGGCCCAAAGATGCAGCACTTGCTTGTAGAGCATCCATGGGATGCCCAGATTCTGGAAAACACTTGAGCATATCTCTGATTCGAAAGCTAACTCGTCTATGCATTTGAACGTCCTTTTCAAATTTTTGGAGCTCATTTTCATCAGGAAGTTCTCCCCATATCAAGAGAAATGCAGTTTCTAAAAAACTACTTTTTTGGGCTAGCTCAGATATTGGATAACCTCTGTAATTCAGTCTTCCTTCTGTTCCATTGATTTCGCATATCCCTGAGTTGGTTACTGGAACCCCTTCCAAGCCTGGCTTTAAAACCAAATTAGTTGTCTTTTGTTCGTTATCTATGGCTTTAGCTCCTGCAAAATAATTTTCAACTTTAACTTTATTGTATAGAATTAAACTATATGTTGAATATAGCACTTTAAACTTTTTATGAACTTGTTTTTAAGTTGATTTTAACTTTGATGAAGTCTGGATAATTAATGGTAGGAACTGCAATAGATATATCAATACTCTTAGGGGGAGAGAGTTCGTTGCCTAGCATAGTTTTAAATAATATATATGGATAGAAATTATTTAAAATTCTCTTAGTTTTTTCTTCTCCTAAATGTATTTTGAGTACATCATCAAAATCATTAAGTTCATCTACCTTGTTTTCATTATCTGAATAATTTTTTAAGTAATTTTTCTTATCAAAATTTGAAATAGATGATAAGTTTTGACTCCAAATGTAATTCTCTTCATCTTCTTGAATAATTGCCTCAATGTTTTCTTTTAGCTCATATTTTTCATTTTCATTTGCACTTATTTTTGACCAAACCTCTAGCTTCCTATTTTTAAAATCTATATTTGAATGTAAAAAGTTCTCTTTTTTTAGAATTTCACTTATCTCTATTTTACTTGCATCAGTTTTACTATTTATAACTAACCATTCTTTATCATTTATCCAAATTAAATTTCCTTTAGAGTTGTCAAGAATTTTTTTGAAAAGAGTTGAGTTATCGTAGGTTGTTGATTCTTTAATAAGAGACGCTATAAGCTTTTGATATGGATGGCTAGAATCTTCCCTGAAATACTGATTGGGATTATCAACTAATATTAAATCTTTATGCAATTCAGATTCTTTTTGTATTTCAATGAAATTATAATTAATATCTTTAACTGGCATTTTAGTTTTAACATCATAATTTACTATCCCTTCTATGTATAAATTATTTTTATCTAAATTTGCAGATGATATTAAATTATCGATTTCATTTATCTCAAATAAATTTTCTTCTTGACCTATCAGATTTAAAATCTTCTTTGGAGATACTTCTAATAATAATAAACCGTCTTTAAGATTATCCTTTAATTGAATATTCTTATACTCTTTTTTTGCATCTAATATATTGCTATCTATTTTCTCCATTGAAGACTTTATGATTTGCGGATTGGATGCAATTAAAATATTATCTTTATCATTAGCAAAGTAAATTGAATTAGTTGAATTGATTTTTTTTGAAATTATTTGTGCAGTTGATGAGCTTATTTTATTGCTTATTTTGTAACTATTATCAATAAGTTGTGAGCCTAAAATAGATTCTAATTCTTTTTCAATATTTACATCTTCTTTGATTGCTAAGACCATAATCCAATCATTTAGAGTTTTGTTGTTTGAGTCTAATAAAGCAAAGCTTCCGTAATCCCCTACCCATTTTGAGATGTCTTTTGCAAAATCAAGACTAATTAATTTAAAAGAAGAATCTCTAATGAAACTTATTTTTTTATTTATAGTATGTTTACTAACTTTATCTTGATAATTTTCTATATGGCTTGTAAGTGTATCTGGATTTAGTTTCCAGTGAAAAATCAGATCAGTATTTCTTGGTATATATTTTGATGAAGACGGAGCATTAAATGATTGTCCTATGGACTTAGGAATTCGCTTTAGATGATTGTTGCGCCAGATAAATATCCCGGTGAAAATTGATAAAATTATTATTCCTAATATTAAAAAATAGGATAGACGTGATTTCATTTTTTTATTAATTAAGCATTTGTATACTTTTTGAGATTTGATAACATAAACTTTAATCTTTACTTATAATCTCAAATATGAATCATAATGTTCCTTTAAATATATCTCCAAAAGAGTTAAATAAAATCTTAGAAGATCATTCTTCTGAAAAACCATTTATCGTAGATGTGAGGGAGGATAATGAAATTGCTATTGCTTCATTTTCATTTTCAGTATTACATCTTCCTTTGAGTAAGTATGCAAACTGGTCAGCGAAAATAGGAGAACTGTTACCGAAGGATCAGCCTATTGTTGTTGTCTGTCATGCGGGTGTGAGAAGTTTGAATTTTGGTATTTGGCTTTTAGAACAAGGAATAAATAAAAGTGTTTGGAATCTTGTCGGGGGAATAGATGCTTGGAGTACTGATGTTGATCAATCTGTTCCAAGGTACTAATAAAAGGAAGTTTACTTTATATTTTTGATCCTAGTTTTTCAGCAACTGTATTTACATCTTTATCTCCTCTACCAGAGCAGTTAATGATAATTTCAGTATTATGACTTAGATTTGGGCAAAGTTTTTCGAGATAGGCAAAGGCATGAGCAGTCTCAAGCGCAGGAATAATACCTTCCAATTTACTAACTAATTGCAGAGCTTCTATGGCTTCAGTATCAGTAACAGCTGCATATTCAGCACGTCCAATTTCTTTTAAGTAACTATGTTCTGGTCCAACTCCTGGATAATCAAGACCTGCGCTAATGGAATGCGCCTCCTCAACTTGCCCATCTTTGTCTTGTAATAAGAGACTCATGGCTCCATGAAGAACTCCTATCCTTCCTTCAGTAATCGTCGCTGCATGTCGACCAGTTTCGACTCCATCTCCAGCAGCTTCAACCCCAATCATTCGTACACTTTTGTCTTCAACAAAAGAATGGAAAAGGCCCATCGCATTCGATCCGCCACCAACACAAGCTAAAAGAACATCGGGGGACCTCCCAAAAGCTTCTTTGCATTGTTGCTTTGTTTCTTCTCCAATAACTGCGTGAAAATCTCTTACCAACATTGGATATGGATGTGGCCCCGCAACTGAACCGAGAATATAGTGAGTTGTTTCAACATTAGTAACCCAATCTCGAATAGCTTCGCTGGTTGCATCTTTGAGTGTTGCAGTTCCACTAGTTACTTGTCTCACGGAAGCTCCAAGCAATTGCATTCGGAACACATTTAAGGCTTGTCTTCGCATATCTTCTCTACCCATATAAATAATGCATTCCAATCCAAAACGAGCGCAGACTGTCGCAGTTGCAACTCCATGCTGTCCCGCTCCAGTTTCGGCAATAATTCTTTTTTTTCCCATCCGTATGGCAAGGAGAGCTTGCCCAAGTGCATTATTTATTTTGTGAGCACCTGTGTGATTTAAATCTTCTCTTTTAAGCCAAATCCTTGGCCCTTTTAATGTATTTTTTCTGTAATGTTCAGTTAATCTTGTAGCTTCATAAAGCGGAGTGGATCTTCCTACATAAGTTTTGAGTAAATGATTCAGTTCTGAATTGAATGAAGAATCTTTCCATGCTTCTTTAGCAGCATGCTCTAATTCAATAAGTGCAGGTATTAAAGTTTCAGGAACATATTGCCCCCCGTACTTACCAAATCGACCGAGAGCATTTGGCCTTGTTAATGGAGATAAATCCGAATCTTTAAATTGTTTTGAGAGTGTACCTGTCACCTTAGATTAAGAAAATAGTTACCAGCCAAAACACAAGAAAATGTCCAAAGGTGGCTGGAGTGAATTCAATGACCCTCTTAAGAGAATAGGGAATAACACTCAAAATAGTGTTACTCCTAAAGGAAAGCGACAAGTTCGACTAGAAAGAACTCGATCTGGAAAGAAAGGAAAACTTGTGACTGTTATTAAAGGACTTGAATTAAAGCCAGTAGAGGCAAAAAAAATTCTTAAGAATTTAAAAATAGCTTGCGGAACAGGAGGAGCTTTGAAAGGTGACTCCTTAGAGTTACAAGGAGATCACATATCAAAAGCTCAAGAATTTCTTTTTCAGCAGGGTTTTAGGCCAAAACAGAGTGGAGGTTAAGAATAAACTGTGTCGATCAACATGGAGAATAGTTAACAATTAGTCTGAATTCATGGAACAAAAATCTAAAAGTCCTCTATCAAAAGCCACAAATATAGTTTGGCATCAATCTTCAGTTGATAGGGAGGCTAGATCTCAGCAAAGAGGACATCGCAGTGCAATACTTTGGTTTACAGGTCTATCTGGTTCCGGGAAAAGCACGCTAGCCAATGCAGTCAATGTAGCTTTACACAAAAATGGTTATTCCACTTATGTGTTAGATGGTGACAACATCAGACATGGTTTATGCAAAGATTTAGGATTTTCTGATGTTGATAGAGAAGAAAATATTAGAAGAATTGGCGAAGTATCTAAATTGTTTCTTGACGCTGGAATAATTGTTTTAACTGCATTCGTATCACCATTTAGAGTCGATCGCGATAATGCAAGAGCATTAGTTGGAGACAATGACTTTATAGAAATATATTGTTCAGCTGATTTAGGGGTTTGTGAAACAAGAGATACAAAAGGACTTTATGCCAAGGCAAGAAATGGAGAAATCAAGGAATTTACTGGAATCTCAAGTCCTTATGAAGATCCTCAGTCTCCAGAATTGACAATTGATACTGGAAATCTAGAGATTGATAAATGTGTAGACATAGTTACTCAATTGCTTGTGAAGAAAAAGATTATTTCAAAAATTTCTTAGTAAATGATTAATGAATTTCATCTTTATTACATTTTTTCTAGATACGTTTTGGCACCAATCTCTTTAAGTCTTTGATCTTTTTTTACGACAAGGTCGTGAAGCTCAGATCTGTAGACTTTTAATTTATTAGTCAATTCAGTATTGTTAATAGCCAAAATTTGAGTAGCTAAAAGTCCAGCATTTAGGCCTCCTTCAATAGCAACCGTTGCTACTGGGATGCCTGAGGGCATTTGCAAGATTGAATACATAGAATCTATTCCTGCAAGCGCCTTGCTTTTGACTGGGACACCTATCACTGGAAGGGTGGTAAGTGATGCGATCATTCCGGGTAAATGAGCAGCTCCTCCAGCCCCCGCAATTATGACTCCAAAACCATTGGATTCTGCCATTTGAGCAAAATCCATCATTTCTTTTGGAGTTCTATGAGCAGATAAGATCCTTACTTCATTAGATATGCCAAATTGATCTAGAATTGTAACCGCAGGCTGAAGAGTTTTAAGATCTGAATCACTACCCATCACTACTGCCACTTCCTTAAATGTATTGGCTTCAGTTAAAGACAATTCTCAATTTTATAAATCTCATACTTAATAATGCCAATTATTTATCAATCCTGCATTAATTATTTTTAGTTTTTAAGAAATGAGAAAAATTACAAACATAAAATTACCTCAACCAGATAAAAGCGAAGATGAAAATAATTTATTCTCACTAGTTTTAGATGAAAATGGGATTATTCTCTCGATTGATAAAAGTTCTAATAGGAAATCTATTTATGAAGAAGATTGGTGTGGTGATTGGCTAAGTCCAAGAGCGATTGATCTTCAAATAAATGGAGGTTTAGGGATCTCATTTACAGATTTAAATTTTAACAAAATACCTAAATTATTAACATTGCTTGATCAACTTTGGCTTGATGGTATTGAAGGAATTTGTCCAACTTTTGTGAGTTGTTCTCGAGATCAATTCCAATTAGGAATGAAGGTCTTAAAGGAAACTAAAAAATATACTTCTATAAATAGATGTCGACTACTTGGTGCTCATATGGAAGGACCTTTTTTATGTGAATCATATTCTGGAGCACATGATATAGATAGTATTTGTAAGCCAAGTATTTCTGCTTTAAATGAGAGAATAAAGGGATTTGAAGATGAAATAGCATTGATGACGTTGGCTCCAGAATTAAAAGGTTCTTTTGATGTCATTTCTCGTCTAAGAGAATTAAATATCTTGGTTTCAATGGGACATTCTTCAGCTGATTTTGATTCGGCGATGAATGCTTTTAACGATGGAGTGAAAATGGTTACACATACTTTTAATGCAATGAAAGGTTTGCATCATCGAGCTATTGGTCCTATTGGGGCGGCTATAAGAAGAGACGATGTCTTCCTAGGACTCATTGCTGATGGTGTTCATGTTCATGCAGATATGATTAGGTTTTTAAAGATACTTGCACCAAAGCAAATTGTCTTAGTTAGTGATGCAATATCAGCTTATGGTTTAGGAGATGGTTCGTTTAATTGGGACAAACGCTTGATAAAAGTAGAAAATGGTTTATGCAGACTTCCAAATGAAACCATTGCAGGATCCACTTTGCCTTTACTAGATGCATGCAAAAAAATAGCTCATTGGATTAATGATCCTTCTGCTGCTATTTGGATGGCAACAATTGCTCCACGTTTGGTATTAAGTCAGAACAAAATGAATTCAAAATCTTTTTTTATTGGAAAAAATATGCAATCTTTACTTCGATGGAAAATTAATTCTTGTAATCATCAGTTGTCTTGGCATTTGGCTGCGTAAGATTGGTAAGAGGTAATTATCTGATTAAATGACAACGCAAATTGAGAACAGTGAAAAGGCGGAAGTCACTGAATATTTTAATGGGACTGGATTTGATAGATGGAATCGAATATATAGCGAAAGTGATGATGTCAATAAAGTGCAAAAAAATATAAGGATAGGTCACCAAAAGACAGTTGACGATGTCATTAGTTGGTTGAAAGAGTATGACAATATAAAGGATAAAAGTTTCTGTGATGCTGGCTGCGGTGTTGGTAGTTTAAGTATTCCATTGGCAAAATTGGGTGCCAAATCGATTCATTTAAGTGATATTTCTGAAGCTATGATCAATGAGACAAAAAGCAGGGCAAAGGAAGCAGGTTTGGACTTAAATATGCTGAATTTTCGAACATCTGATTTAGAGAATTTAAAAGGTTCATTTAATACAGTTATTTGCTTGGATGTTTTCATTCACTACCCTCAGCAGGAGGCTGAGGCAATGGTGAAACATCTCTGTCAATTATCTGATGAGAGATTAATTGTTAGCTTTGCTCCTTATACTCCTTTACTAGCCCTTTTGAAAGGCATTGGTCAGCTATTCCCTGGACCAAGTAAAACCACTAGGGCCTATACATTAAGGGAGACTGGAATTATCGAAGCTGCAAAGCAATCTGGCTTTAGAGTGGTCAAAAGCAAGTTAAATCAAGCTCCTTTCTATTTTTCTAAATTAATAGAATTTGTGAAATCTTAGAGAAATAAAATTTTTATTTTTAAAGAAATATTTAGGTAACCAAATGATTTTCAAGTGCATATCTAACTAGTTCTGTTCTACTAGAAGTACCGGTTTTAATAAATAATCGACTCACATATTTCTCTACATTGCGTATAGAAGTCTCAAGTTGTCTTGCAATTTCTTTGTTCATTAAACCTTCCGCTACTAGTTGCAAAACGCTTGCCTCTCTTGGGGTGAAATTGGGAATAGAATCATCTTTACGTGAATTACTTTTATCCCCATGGCTAAGCATTGATTTGATTTCTGTAATCTGTTTAGCCATTTGGCCAACATCTGCATTCGCAAATCTTGCTGCTTCAGTTAATAATCGCTCTTGCCGCTGAACTACATTCTTAACTCTTGCAACTAGTTCATCGGGATCAAATGGTTTTGGCATGTAGTCGTCTACACCTGCTTGATAACCCTGAGTTCTATCAGCAGTCATTCCCTTAGCAGTGAGAAAAATGACAGGTGTACCTCCAAGTCTTTCATCTTCTCTAATTTTTTTTAAAAGCCCATAACCATCACATCTAGGCATCATGATGTCACTGATAATTACATCAGGGATCATTTTTTGAGCTTTTTCCCATCCTTCTTCTCCATCTATAGCGGTTGTAACTTGAAATCCTTCATCTTCAAGATAAGCCTGAACAGCAGTTCTTAAACCAGGCTCGTCATCGACAAGTAATATCCTTGGAGTCTGAGAAACTTCTTGCGTTGATGGATTTGGTTCACTCATAAAAATTGGACTTCTAGAGTTTTTAAAGAGGATATTAACCTTTACTCCTCTCTATTATTTAGCTTAACTCAATGAATCAATGGATAATAATCATCTAATTTTTGATTTTCAGTCCTCAACACCATGTTGTACGAAGGTAGTTGAGGAGATGGCTCCTTATTGGAATGAGTTGTGGGGTAATCCCTCTAATACTAATAATCGGTCCGGTGTCTTTGCTTCATCTGCAGTAGAAGTGTCACGTGAAAAAATAGCTTCATATTTGAATATCAATCCGAAAAGATTAATTTTCACTAGTGGGGCAACAGAAGCGAATAATTTGGGTTTAGTTGGACATGCAAGAGCTAAAGCACAACTTATTGGAAAACCTGGACACATAATTACCGTTTCAACTGAACATCATGCAGTTCTTGATCCGCTTAGACAGCTTCAAAAAAAAGGGTTCCGTTTGTCAGAATTACAACCGAATAAAGATGGGTTAATCAATATTCAACAGCTTTCTGAAGCTGTTGAAAAAGATACTTTTTTGGTTAGCGTCATGGCTGCAAATAATGAGATAGGGGTTTTACAACCTATTGCTGAAATTGGGTCTTTTTGTAAGAGAAAGGGAATCGCTTTTCACACTGATGCCGCTCAAGCCTTGGGATACTTAGATTTAGACCCCGATAAATTTCGCATTGATTTGATGAGCTTGAGTGCTCACAAAATCTATGGCCCTAAAGGTATTGGAGCTTTGGTGATTAGCGAAGGATTACCTCTAGAACCATCTCAATATGGAGGAGGTCAGGAGCTTGGATTAAGATCTGGCACGCTCCCTGTCCCTTTAATTGTTGGCTTTGCAAAGGCAGTCGAAATAACAAAAAATGATCAGGATGAAAGGAATAAGAGACTTTTATTTTTTAGAAACTTATTGTTGAGCGGATTAAAAAAGAATATTTCTGGATTGATAGTTAATGGATCTATCGATCAAAGATTGCCTCATAATCTCAATATCACTTTCCCTGGTGTGAAGGGAAGTCAATTGCATGGTCAATTAAGAAGGTTTATTTTTTGTACTAGTGGTTCAGCTTGTAGTAATGGTGAAGCTTCTCATGTCCTGAAGGAGATAGGGCTCTGCAAAAAAGATGCTGAAGCATCAATAAGGATGAGTATTGGGAGAAATACTACTGATAAAGATATCAAAGAGGCTATTGAGATTATTACAGATATAGTGATTAATCTTAGAAAATAAGTTAAGTCTATTTTAAGAATTTCTTTGCAGAAATTCTTAACTTTGCACTTTTACTTCTTGGGTTTAATTCTATCTCTTGAGTGTTTGCTCTCAATGGCTTTTTAGATACTACTTTTAGTCTATTGTCAGTTTTAAAGCTCAATTTGACTCTTCTATCTTCTAATGAATGAAAACTAATTACCATGAAAAGTCCATCCTCTAACAACCAGTTTGGAGCTTTTTCTAATAAGCTATCCAGCGATTCTAATTCATTATTAACAGCTATCCTTAAAGCCTGAAAAGTTCTAGTTGAAGGATGAATTCTACCATGTCTTTGCTTGGGTGGAAAACAACCAGCAATTGCATAAGAAAGAGCTTTCGTTCCACTGTATGCTCCATTTTCTGCAAGATCAGTTTTGATTTTTCTTGCAATACGTCTAGAACGTTTTTCTTCTCCTAAGTTGTATATTAAATTTGCTAAATCCTGTTCAGATAGAGTGTCAATAAGTTCGGCTGCACTTAGACCTTTCTCAGGATTCATTCTCATATCTACCGGACCATCTAAACGAAAGCTAAAACCTCGTGAAGGCTCATCAAGTTGATGACTACTAACTCCAAGATCCGCTAAGACGCAAATGGCTTGTTCGTTTATTGAAAAGTCAGCGAAGTTTGTAGAGATTATTTCTATTCTTGTTCCGAACTTCTTTAATCTTTTTGATGCTGCTTCTCTAGCTATTGGATCTTGATCAAGCCCAATAATTTTGATTCCTGGGAAATTCTCTAGTATTTGAGCTGAATGCCCCCCTCCTCCGATGGTGGAATCAATAATTAATCCTTGTTTTGTTAATTCGCTTGGTAATTCCTTTAGTAATTGAATTATTTCATTCCCCATTATTGGGACATGATTAAAGTTAGAACTTGAACTAATTGGCCCTTCTTTCATAAGTTTTCACTAGTATTTAGACATTGCTTTGGTTGGGCCCAATGACGCAGCTTGAAACGCGTACGGAGCCAATGGTGGTCAACTTTGGGCCACATCATCCATCAATGCATGGGGTATTGCGGTTAGTCGTAACCCTTGATGGAGAGGATGTTGTTGATTGTGAACCAGTTATTGGTTACTTGCACAGAGGGATGGAGAAAATTGCTGAGAATAGAACAAACGTCATGTTTGTTCCTTACGTGAGTCGCATGGATTATGCGGCTGGTATGTTTTATGAAGCCGTTGTTGTTAATGCCCCTGAGCGTTTGGCAAATATAAAGGTACCTAAAAGAGCAAGTTATATCAGAGTGATAATGCTTGAGTTGAATAGGATCGCTAATCATTTGCTATGGTTAGGTCCGTTTTTGGCAGATGTCGGGGCTCAAACTCCTTTCTTTTATATTTTTAGAGAAAGAGAGATGATTTACGATTTATGGGAGGCTGCAACTGGTCAAAGATTGATTAATAATAATTATTTTCGTATTGGTGGCGTTGCCTGTGATTTACCTTGGGGTTGGTTAGAAAAATGTAAAGATTTTTGTGATTGGTTTGGTCCGAAAATTGATGAGTATGAAAAATTGATAACTAATAACCCTATCTTTCGTAGACGTATAGAAAGTTTAGGAGTTATAGGAAAAGAGCAAGCGATTAACTGGAGTCTTTCTGGACCAATGCTTCGGGCTGCAGGTGTTCCATGGGATTTGAGAAAGGTAGATCATTATGAATGTTATGACGATTTTGAATGGGATATTGCATGGGAGAAAGAGGGGGATTGTTATGCAAGATATAGAGTTCGTATTGAAGAAATGAGACAGTCATTAAAAATATTACGACAAGCTTGTGAGATGATTCCAGGTGGACCAACAGAAAATCTTGAGGCAAAAAGGACAGTTGAGGGAAAAAAAGGTGATATGTCAGGCTTTGATTATCAATATGTAGCTAAGAAGGTTGCACCTACTTTTAAGATTCCTAATGGTGAATTATATACACGCCTTGAGTCTGGAAAAGGAGAGATAGGAGTATTTATTCAAGGTAATAATGATGTAACTCCTTGGCGGTTTAAAATTAGAGCGGCTGATTCTAATAATTTGCAGATACTTCCTCACATACTGAAGGGAGCTAAGGTCGCTGACATAATGGCTATCTTAGGATCCATTGATGTAATTATGGGTTCTGTTGATAGATAAGGTTCTTTGGAAAAGCGTAATCCTAGAGAATGGTTATGTTTGAAACGGACCGTTCGTTTTGGTGAGACAGATGCTGCTGGCGTGGTGCATTTCCTTGAATTATTGAGATGGTGTCATGAAACTTGGGAAGCAAGTTTAGAAAAACATGGAGTAGTTTTACAAGAAATTTTTCCTACAAACCAAATCAACACAGGCCAACTGGATGTGGCTTTGCCAGTTGTTCATTGTGAAGCAAATTATTTTCAACCACTTTACGTTGGAGATATTATCAATATCGAACTAAATCCAGAGAAGATAAATGACTCTTCATTTGTACTTCGATTTAAATTTAAAAAAAATGGTGAGAAAATCGGCACGGCAAATATAAAACATGTATCTATAAATCCGATTACAAGAGATATATGTGCATTATCTAAGCAAATAAATTTCTGGCTTCATGAATCTAGTCTGAATTTTTAGTTAATAGGTCTATTAAAGGCTATCCAATCTTGCCATTTTTTTATTTCCCATTTTTTATTGATATTTCTTGAAAGTTTTGGACAATCGTACCAGTTCATTGGTTTTTTGGATGGTTGCCAGTCTTTAATGAGATTAGTCAGAAGTGAGATGATTGGATATCTGTTGATTCCTTTTTCTTTGAATTTAGTTAAGGCAACTAAACGTTGTCCCCATTTCTTATCACTAACTCCTAATACAAAAATGTCTTTAATTGGGATTTGATTTTTCGAGATTATTGTCATTAATTCCATTTCGATATCTTCTGGGAAAATCGTTTCACCACCAGAATTTATAGCTGAATCTCTTCTGCCCAAGATTTGTATTGCTTTTTTATTGTCGAGAGTGATGTATTGCGCTAAATCCCCTGCTTCCCACCATCCATTTGTATCTGTAATTGATTCGAATTTATCATTCTTCCATTTTGAAGTTGCAATCCTACTAGTTTTAATCTTAAGGGAATTTCTTTTGTTGATTTCTATCTCAACATCTTCTAGAGGGAACCCAACACTATTACTTCCTTTTAAAAAATCGTTGGGACTCAGGCAAGTCACCATTGCAACAGTTTCGGTGGCTCCATAACATGGAGCTAAATTAATAGACTTTCTTCGCGCTTTGTCAGCAAGATCTGTGGGGATCAAAGCACCTCCGACCCAGATTATAGCGAGAGATTGAAGCCATCTTAAACCATCAGAATCATCAATCAAAGACGATAATTGAGTTGGAACTAGTGATGTGATCAATGGACGTCTATATTTATTAGTTAATACTTCACTAAACTGCTTAAGTTGAAGTGGTTTATGCATTAAAGAGGGCGAAATCCAGTGATACTCCGATCGCCACGTGTTATGTCTCCACCAAGGCATGAAACCACTTATATGGTGTAAAGGTAGTGAATTGAGAATGATGCATTCATTTGGCTTGAGGCCATGATTCTTTAACCACATTCCGGTTGCCAAAGCCGAATTAGTTAGATTTTTAATTGATTGTAAACAAAGATTTGGTCCTCCAATGCTCCCCCCGCTTGAAATGATTATTCCTTCTCCTTCAGGTAAAGTTGACGATTTGGGAATTTTCGTTTGATCTTTTGGAGGTGCTAGATATACCCATTTATGCTTTTCAAAATTCTTCAAAATTTCTCTTGAACAGTCCAGGTTTTTTTCAGGAATACATTTTATAACTGCAATTTTGGTCATACAGCTTCCCAGACTAATCTTGGATTGTTGTTAAAGAGTGGGCCTTTGGGGCACCATCCAGGTGCAAGTCCAGGTGCACAAGGATTTCCACCTTTGACTTGCCTGGCAGCGAGGTGATGAATCCACCTTCTCCCAATACCAGTTTCAAAAGCTGTGCTTATTACTGTTTGACTATCTTCTTGTTCTATTTCTTTTAAGAGTAATCTAGGATCACCATCTAATGCAGGGCGACGTATTTGCCAACTTTTCCATGTTTTTCGTAAAAATGGAAATTCAACCAAAGATTCATCTAATGCGATTGGAATTTGATTGGCTAATGAAAATAAACCTTCAATATCTTTTGATGGGAGTGGCTGTTCAATCCATTCCAAACGAGGTTCGTTTTTGAGTTCGTTAATCCATTCTTGTGCTTTTTGGCGACTCCATCCTCCATTTGGATCAATTCTAAGTTTAAAATTATTTGGTAAAATATCTAAGATTTTTTGTAATGTTTTTTCTTCCTTAAAGTTATTTTCTTGGTGAGATACTTTCCATTTTATTGTACAAGAACTTTTCTTATCATTTGATCTATCTACATATTTAACTATTGACTCTAATGGATCAATATCTGTAGGTAGTAGATAAGCTGATTTTGCGGTGTCAAAACCTTCAAAATTTAACTTGCTTTTAGTTGGATTTTCTAAATCGGCTAAGCAGGTTCCTAATCCGAAAGCAAGTGCTCCTGGCAATTCACATAAATAATTTTCTATTGAATCTTTTGTAGTTTGTCTCCCAAGAAAATTTAGACTTTCGATACTTTTTTGTAATTCCTTCTTTTCAATAGGTGATACTTCACCCCATCCGTAATTTCCATCTGAGTCTTTTATTTGCAACAATAAACCTACCTTGGTATGAATACTTCCTTTCGAGGTTATTAACTTTCTTGTTAGTTGAAATGAAAATGTCTTGATATTAATTATTAATTTCATGATTCAACAAAATCAAAAATTAATTATAAAAAAATGAGGATATAGCAAAACCTGCACTCAAGCATAAACCATTAATTGTCTGAAAGCGTAAAGCTAAAAACTTACTGTTTTTAATACGCTCAGGTTGGTTGTGATGTCTTTTGATTAATTTGATAAGATCTACACCTGAAGGAAGGCTAATGAAACATATAAGAGTCGTTATTGGCCATATTCCAATTAGTACTGGTAATAATTCTAATAAAAATATTAGCCCAACGAACCACGGTAAAAATTCTGCCGCTCGATGAGTGCCTAAAATAACTAAGGGTGATTTTTTACCGACAGCAGCATCTTGATTGATTTGATGAAAATGCGAACAGAATAGAACCAAAGTGGTCGCCATCGCCGGACCTGCCCCAACCATCAGTGCTGTTCCCCAGGGGATGGCATGAAAATTAGATTTTGGAGAAACAACAATTAGTGCTGCAGCTGTAGCAAGCGGGCCAAAGGCAATCCAGCAGAGGGGTTCTCCCAACCCTTTATACCCCAGTCTAAATGGGGGCCCTTGATACAAATATCCAAGGAAGCAACAAATTAAGACCAAAAAAAGTACTGTTATTTTACTTTTTAAAGCAAGGATAAATATGATAAATAAACCTAATAAAAGAGAAAAATATGCAACTCGACTTACAGTGGTTTTATTACCAGTTAAAGCGACTACGGAGTGGAATTTGTATTTGTCAACGCCAGTTTCATCGTCAAAAAGATCATTGGTAAGATTCTCCCAAAGCAAAATCAAGATAGAGGCAATTAGAAAACCGATGAATTGTCCTAGACGAATTTTGCCGCTATTCCCAAGCTCCCATGCTGCAGATAAAATTACAGGCATTATTGCGACTGAATATAATGGCCACTTAATTGCAGCTTGCCAAAGATGTTTCTTTTCAGTTGTAGAAGACTTCACTGATAAAATAACCTGTTCTGTTTGTTTCTTTGTTCGTTCCTTAAGACTAGGCAGCAGTTCGTGTATTGGTTTATTTATGTCTAAAGGCTCTAATTGGTTATGAATTTAGAACCTGTCTTTAGTGAGCTTTTAGTTAGTTCTCTTCGGAAATGGAGTGAACGAAAAGTTGATGAATGTATATTGAGCATTTCTGTTCCTGTAAGTCAAACAGATCCTTTAACGACATTACCTTTAATTGCTGAAAAACATCAGTTTAGATTTCTTTGGGATCTATCTCCTGGATTGTGCATTTCTGCCGGAGGACATTGTCAATCTTTGGATTTATCTGGACCAAAGAGGTTTGAAAATGCACAAAGGTTTAGTGATGAGATTTTTACTCGATTGATAGATACTTCTCCAAGTCCAGCATTTTCAGCATCAAGGATTCTATTTTCATTTTCTTTTTTTGATCAAATTAAGAGTAATGAAAAATTAATAGATGATAAATTTTCCCTGCAGGCTGTTTTGCCTAAGTGGCAATTAACTGCAAAAGATGGATTGACATGGTTACGTTTAAATTCAGTTGCCCTAAATCCTTCAGATGTTCGTGAATCCGTAGAAAGATTATGGTCAATTCGAGAAAAGATAAATAGATCACCAGTTCGAATTTTCCATGATGTAAAAGAAAATTTCTTAGTCGATAATTTTTCTAATGATTGGAAATCTCAATATCGAGATGCCTTGGCTAAAGGGATCGACTTAATCAATGCAGGTGATTTGGATAAGCTTGTATTGGCTACGAGACAACGCCTTTCCCTCAGAAAACCTTTAGACCCCCTGAACTTACTTGCTCGCCTAAGAGTTCAGCAAACTAATAGTTGTCGATTCCTATGGCAAAAAAATCATGATGAGTCATTTTTTGGTGCATCACCTGAGAGGTTGATAAGTCTCAATCACAATCAATTACTAATAGATGCTTTGGCTGGTACTGCAAAAAAGGGTGATGATGGAAAAGAATTACTTGCATCTTCAAAAGATTTAAGAGAACACCATTTTGTAGTTAACTCTATTGTCGGACAACTTTTAAGAAAAGGTATTAAAGCAAGTCATTCCCCTCAACCAAAATTAATTACTCAAGGCCATTTAATTCATTTGCATACTCTTATTCAAGCTTGTGTCAAAGAAAAATCTCCGCTTGACTTAGTTCAAGCTCTTCATCCAACTCCTGCAGTCGCTGGATTGCCTTTGAGTAAATCTTTGAGTTGGTTAAGAGCTTTGGAACCATTTGATCGTCAAACATATGCTTCTCCAATTGGATGGATAGATAAAAATCAAAATTCAGAATTTAGGGTGGCCATTCGTTACGGACATGTGAGAGGCTATGAACTTAAATTGTTTGCTGGTGCTGGCCTAGTAAAAGGCTCAACTGTTGAGGGGGAAATGGAAGAGGTGGCTTTGAAATTTGAAGTTTTAAGAAATCAATTAAAGTTAGATAGGGTTAATTGTTCAAATGATCTATAAGATAATCAATCACTTGATCTGCTAATGGAACATTCATTAGGTTTTCTACTTCTCTAATACCAGTTGGACTCGTCACATTAATCTCACTTAGCATTCCTCCAATAACATCTATACCAACAAAAAAGAGCCCTTCATCTTGTAAATCAGGCTTTATTTGATCACATATCTCTATTTCTTTAGGAGTTAATTTAGTTGTCTCAGCTTTACCACCTAAAGCGAGGTTGCTTCTGAAGTCTCCTTTTTTTGGACGTCTATTAATTGCACCTAATGGCTCTCCATTCACCAAAAGGATTCTTTTATCGCCATTTATTACGTCTGGTAAAAATTGTTGCATCATAACTGGCAAATGTTCTTGTGAAGTAACCAGTTCGAGTAAGGCCTCTAAGCCTGGAGCATCCTTTGCAATTCGTATGACTCCTTGCCCACCTTTCCCTCCAAGTGGCTTCAAAACAACTTCTCCGTGCTCTTTTGCAAATGTTATTAATTGTTCCACCCGACTCGCCACAAGAGTGGGAGCCATTAAATCACTAAATCTTAAAGCTCCTAACTTTTCATTCCAAGCTCTCAGTGATGCAGGCTTATTAATTACATTGACACCATCTCTTTCTGCAACTTCTAATAAATGAGTTGCATATAAAAAAGCCTCATCAACAGGTGGATCTTTGCGCATCCAAATGCATGAGAAATCTCTTAAAGGAAGGCTTTGAGATGAGTGGACAGTGATCCATGGTTCACAATTGACTTTATTAGAAACCACCCATGCATCGTCCCCTCGGGCTTGCAGGTCAGAAGGAGTACAGATCCAAACATCTATTTTAGCTCTAGATGCGGCTTGCATAAGTGCTGCTGATGAATCCTTGTTGGGATTAATATTTTCAATTGGATCTAGAACAAATAGTTGCTTCATGAATCAATTTCTAATTCCAATAAGTTCATTTAATTCGTTATTGCTCTCAAGTTCGTAGAGCTCGTCGCAACCTCCAATACTTTCTCCATTAATAAAAATTTGTGGAACAGTTCTGCGACCTCCTGCTCTTTCAGACATTTTTGTTCTTGCATCATTGTCTCCATCAATAGAATATTCTTTAAATTGGACTCCTTTTTGATTTAGTAGTGCTTTTGCACGTAGGCAAAATGGGCAAAATCTCCAAGTGTAAATTTCCACTGTAGGGATTCCTGAATCGTGAATTGATCTGTTCATTTATAGTTTTTGGGTTGATATGCTGATAGCTTTTAATGTATTAATTCTATTACCTCGTTTGCAAGACCTGACTGATTTTAAAAGAGACCTTTCTTTATTGACTGCTCGCCTGGTTACAGCCCAGGATTGTCTTTGACGAACCTGCATTGCTAGCTAGAAAAAAGGACTTAGAGCAAGTTGCATCGCAACCTGAATTTTGGAACGATCCCAAAAATGCACAAAAACAGATGCGTCAACTTGATGATGTTAAAGCAGAGTTAGAAAAACTCATGTCATGGAGAGGCGCTATTGAGGACGCAAATCTTTCGTTAGAGCTTTATGAGTTAGACCCTGATGAAGAAATTATTGCGGAGTCTCACCATGGACTTGAGAAATTAAAGCAAGAACTTGAACGTTGGGAGATGGAGCGTCTCTTGAGTGGCACCTATGATAAGGAGGGTGCAGTTCTCTCAATTAATGCTGGTGCTGGCGGAACTGATGCCCAAGATTGGGCCCAAATGCTTCTAAGGATGTATACCCGTTGGGCTGAAAATAATGGTATGAAAGTAATTATTAATGAACTTTCTGAGGGAGAGGAAGCGGGAATCAAAAGTGTCACCATCGAAATAGAAGGTGTATACGCATATGGTTTTTTACAAAATGAAAAAGGGACCCATCGTTTAGTCAGAATTTCCCCTTTCAATGCAAATGGAAAGCGACAAACCAGCTTTGCTGGAGTTGAAGTTATGCCTAAACTTGATGAAGAGGTTGAACTTGAAATCCCTGAAAAAGATTTAGAAATCACGACAAGTCGCTCAGGTGGTGCAGGAGGACAAAATGTAAATAAAGTTGAGACTGCAGTTCGGATTCTTCATGTGCCTACAGGTATTGCCGTTCGATGTACACAAGAAAGATCTCAGCTTCAAAATAAAGACAAAGCAATGGCTCTACTAAAATCAAAATTGATGGTAATAGCAGTAGAGCAAAGGGCTGCAGAGATTGCAGATATTCGAGGGGATATTGTTGAGGCTGCGTGGGGCAATCAAATTAGAAATTATGTTTTTCACCCGTACCAAATGGTTAAAGACTTACGTACTGAACAAGAGACAACAGACGTAGATTCAGTTATGAATGGGGAAATAGATATTTTTATTCAGTCTCTTTTAAGGCAAAATATTGAAGAATCATAAATCAACTGGATATGAATAATAAAATTATTTCTGATGATGTCACCAAGAAAGCAACCCCACCTCCAAGTTTTGTCAAACTTGCAATGAAAAATATGGTTCGGAAAGGTAGTCAAAGCCTTTCTCACTTTGGATTGACAGCTTTGGGTTTCCTTGGATTTATTCTTTTAGTTGCTGTTCTTGGAAAACCTCATATCCCTCAATAACTTTATGGAGAATTTTTCTACTAGCTCTTCTAAATTGGATGTTGACCTTTCTTTTACACCCTTCCCGGTTCAAGATTTAGATGTCTTTGTGAACAGTGAGTCTTTGGAGTTGATGAAAAATCCAAGTCAATGGATTGAAGAAATAGGAAGCTGGATTAGATTCATACAATTAAATTCAGCATTTAAATGTCCTGAAATAGTCCTAAATGCGTCTCAATTTAGCTTGGGGTTGGAATTAACTAATGATAAGAAAATTCTTGATTTGAATCATGTCTGGCTCGGTCAATCAAAAAGTACAGACGTGCTGTCATTTCCCATAATTGATGAGACATTTTTTGGTGTAAGTAATGAATGTATCGAATTGGGTGACATAGTTATTTCAGTCCCGACAGCAATCAGGCAAGCCAAAGATAATAATGCTGATTTATTTAGAGAACTAAGATGGCTTGCTACTCATGGTCTCTTACACCTTTTGGGTTGGGATCATAGTGATGAAGAGAGCCTTAATAAAATGCTTTTGATTCAAGAGCAACTTCTTGATATTAGAGGTATTCTTTAAAATAAAGAGTTGAAGTTTCACAAATATGGTTCCTGAGATATCCAATGACTCTGAGAGAGAAATTAGGGACATGTCTAAAACTCTTCAAAGACCCAATAAAAGATCATCATGGAAGATAGCTAAAGATTTACCAACTAGCTTTTTATATGCAGCTAAAGGCTTAACATATGCATTTTCGACCCAGAGAAATTTTCGGATTCATGTTGGTTTTGCATTGGGTGCGCTTGGCTTAAGCTTTTTTTTAGGCCTTAATAAAAGTGATTTAGCAATAATGGCCCTTACAGCCACTAGTGTGTTAGTAGTTGAATTGCTTAATACAGCGATTGAATCTGTTGTTGATTTGGCCATTGGGAAACGATTTCATCCTCTCGCTCAAATTGCTAAAGATTGTTCAGCTGGGGCAGTTTTATTAGCTTCAATCAGTTCGGTGCTGATTGCTGTTTTATTATTATTTCCTCCATTACTTAAACAGTTAGGAATTTAACGGCTTAAAAATTATGTTTTTGGTGATCGACAATTATGACAGTTTCACTTATAACCTCGTTCAATATTTGGGTGAATTAGCTTCTCAGCATCCTATTGCATCAGAAGTAAGAGTCGAACGTAATGATGCTCTGACGATCAGTGAGATTAAAGATTTAAATCCTGATGCGATTTTGTTATCTCCTGGTCCAGGAGACCCCAATCAATCTGGAGTTTGTCTGGATATTTTATCTGAACTATCAATTGAAATACCAACTCTTGGTGTCTGTCTTGGTCATCAAGCTATTACTCAAGCGTTCGGTGGGAAAATAATCAGAGCTAATGAATTAATGCATGGTAAAACATCTAATGTTTTGCATAGAGGTACTGGAATCTTTAAAGATTTGCCTAATCCCTTAGTGGCAACTAGATACCATAGCTTAATAGCGCAGAGAGAGGGTTTCCCAGAATGCTTAGAGGTTATAGCCTGGTTAGAGGATGAAACAATTATGGGAATAGCCCATAAAGATTATCCACACATATACGGGGTACAATTTCATCCTGAGAGTGTATTGACTGAATCTGGTCATAAGTTACTCTCTAATTTTTTGGATATAGCAGAAGCTAACTAGATAATCTCAAGTTATATAGACGTTTTGAATTAATATAAACTACACTTCATCGACAATCTTGAAAGCTGACCAGAATCTTTTCATCTGCTCAATTGTTCCAATGCTCACTCTGATAGAGCCTTTTAAATTTTTTTTCTTATCCATATTTCTAATTAGAATTCCAGATGATTTTAACTTTTGCTCAACTTGTTTTGGGTTTGATTTTGGCCAAAGTAGAAAATAGTTTCCTCCATCAATATGATGCTTAACATGGTACTTCTTGAATTGATCTTTGATCCAAGTACGAGCCTCAAGTACTTCATTTACATACGAATCAATATAGGAGTGATCTTTAAGTGCAGCAAAAGCAGCAATGACTGCAAAGCTGTTGACGTCATAAGGACCAGTGACTCTATTCACTATATTAATTACTTTAGAATGACCAATAGCAAACCCAATTCTTAAACTTGCCAAACCAGCAGTTTTAGAAAGCGATCTTAATACAACAAGATTAGGTGTGTTTTGGAAATTCACAAATGGCAGCACACTATCACCTGTAAACGCCTCGTAAAGTTCATCGACAACAACTAGTGTTTGAGATGAAAGTTTGGTGATCTCTATAATTCTTTCTGGGCTTAATCTTGTTCCAGTGGGGTTATTCGGGTTGCAGATGAGTAAAATTTTCGGATTATTTTGTGTAATGAATTCGCAAATACTATCAAATGGATATTGAAAATTTTTCCCCTCATAAGGTATCGAAATGATTTTCATTCCTCGCATTTGTGCGCAAGGAGTATAATATCCAAAAGTAGGCGTTGTCGTTAGCATTAGATCTTCAGAATCGCCATAGGCATGAAAAATAGCATTTATTGCTGCGTCTACTCCATTAAAAATACCAACTTCAGATGAGTTTATATTTACGCTTGAATTTTGTTTAATGAGAGTTTCTACTATTTTTTCTTTTAAACCTGAGTATTCAGGATAAATAGAGATTTCATCTCTGCTTATTTCTCTGAGAGATTTAATTACTAGTGGGCTTGGTCCAATGGTGTTTTCATTAAAGTCTAGTCTTAGTAAATTTCGTCTTCCTTCCAGTGGTGCAGAATATGGCTGTAAATCTTCGATATCTTTCCTGGGATTTGGTAGATCAACAAATGAATTTTCTGTTTTTTCCATTACATTCTTTCCAGAGTAGGGATGCCTAACAAACTCATTCCCAGTTTAAGTGTCTCTGCAGTGATAGAGCATAAAGTAAGTCTACTGGTTCTTGCAGGTTCACTTGCTTTTAAAATAGGAACTTGATCATAGAATCTGTTGAAAATCTGACTTAATTCAAATAAATATCCGCAGAGACGATTAGGAAGCAGTTCTTTTTCCACTTCAGCGATAATACAATCAAGTTGCAATAGCTTGCGAATCAAGGCCCATTCTTGCAGTTCATTGAAATGAATATTCTGACTTGATACATTTAAATCCCCACCATTGCGCGATATTCCGGCTATTCGTACCAATGCATAAAGTAAATATGGTGCTGTATTCCCCTGCAAAGAGAGCATCTTATCAAAACTAAATTGGTAATTAGAAACTCTATTTTGACTTAGATCCGCATACTTGATTGCTGCAATCCCGACAGTCGTAGAAACTTTATCTATAAAACTTTCATTTTCGGATCTACTTTCAGTGTTGAGACGATCTTTAAGATCTTCTCTTGCTCGTTGAATTGCTCCATCCAGAAGGTCTACTAATCTAATTGTTTCTCCTGATCGGGTTTTTAACTTCTTACCATCTTCTCCTTGAACAAGACCAAAGGGGACATGCTCAATTTGACAATCTGTAGGAATCCAATTTGCAAGCTTTGCAATTTGAAAAACTCCAGAGAAATGTGAAGCTTGCCCAGCATCTGTGACATAAATCAACCGGAAAGCTCCATCTCCATGCGGAGGAGTAGTTAATCTGTATCTAATCGCTGCTAAATCAGTGGTTGCATAATTAAAACCTCCGTCACTTTTTTGAATAATTATTGGTTGAGGTTTCCCGTCTTTTCCTACTACGCCATCAAGGAAGATACATTGAGCCCCTTGATCATTTATTAGTAAATTTTTATTTTTTAAATCATTAATAACATCTACTAAAAATTTGTTATAAAAGGATTCACCTCTTTCAGTCAGCTTGATATCAAGTCGATCGTAGATCTTTTGAAACTCTTTTCTAGATTGTTGGCAGAGTAATTGCCACGCAATTAGACTTTCTTGGTCACCTGCTTGTAAATTAACAACCTCATTTCTAGATTTATTTTGAAAGATTTTATCTTCATCAAATCTTTTTTTTGCTTGACGATAGAAATTCACGAGATCGCTTATTTCCACTACATCTTTTGTATGGAGTGCCTCTGGTACAACCTCTTTCAGATGAGTGATGAGCATGCCAAATTGTGTACCCCAATCCCCCACATGATTGAGTCGTAAGACTTCGTAACCGCAGAATTCCAGAACACGTGCTAATGAGTCTCCAATAATTGTTGATCGTAAGTGCCCAACATGCATTTCTTTAGCAATATTTGGACTGGAAAAATCAATAATTACGCGGTTATTGTTTTTTCCCTTTTCTATTTTTTTACTACTGAATTTTTTGAGAGGCACTCCCAATCTTTTATCATTTAGACGAAAATGGATTTCCGATATAAGTGTTTTTGAATTTATAGATAGGTTTATGAAACCTGGACCTGCAATGAGTGGTGGATTGCATATTTGAACGAAATCATTATCTTTTTGTAGTTGATCAGCTATTTGTTGTGCAATTTCACGAGGAGGTTGTTTCAGTTCTTTTGCCAGTGATAAAGCACAATTTATCTGAAAATCTCCAAATTCTGGCTTGGATGCGGGGACCAAATTTGAACCTGTAAGTATTGAAGAAGTTTTTGAACTTCGATCCTCTTTTGGGAATACTTTGATGAAAGCTCTATTGAGGGCTTCTTCTAATCTGGCGTATATTTCAAGCATGATGTGTATGGTTAGGTAGATACTTTTAAGATTTCTTTGTTTTTAGGATGGTGCTAGAAAACTTTTTATTCATTTTTTAGTCAAAGCGCATACTGAAATCTATCCATTTGCTTTTAGTCATTGGAGCACTAGTTGAGATTAGATCAATACCTGTGAATATATAGTCTGACAAATTATTTGGGTTGATTCCTGAAACTTCAATAACAATATTTTGTGAGACGTATTTGGAATTACTAGTTTTTGAAAGTTGACGTAATTCTGGAACTAATTTCTCTATAGTTTGAATAGACATTTCATCAAGTAAAATACCATCAGCACCTGCCGCCACAGCTTCTTTCGCTTGGGAGGGGGTTTCTGCTTCGACTATTATTTTTTTTGTCCATGGAATAGTAGTTTTTAAGATTTTGAGACTCTCGCTAATCCCCTGAGACCATGCAATATGATTCTCTTTCAACATGGCAGCATCATCTAATCCAAGTCTATGATTAATTCCGCCACCACAATGAAAAGCGTATTTTTCGAAAATTCTTAGTCCTGGAGTCGTTTTACGTGTGTCTGCTAACTTCACATTGGATCCTGATAGTTTATTTACCAGTAAAGCTGTCGATGTAGCAATACCAGAAAGATGCATGGCTACATTAAGAGTTACTCGCTCTCCTGCTACTAAGGAAGAGGATGGCCCTTTTAATTCTAGGAGTTTTTGATTCTTGTCAAACTTTTGACCATCCTCCAAGAGAAGTTGAATATCAACTTGGGGATCAATTTTTTTAAATATTAGTTTGACAAGATCTCCACCACAAAAAGTGCCATCCTCTTTTGCAAGCCAATGAGCTGATGCACTGCTGTCGCTGAGCACAAATCTTGTGAGGTCTCCATCGCCAAGATCTTCTTCAATCCAGGTATCTAATATTTTATGTAGTTTTGGTGAGCGAAGATCCACAATACAACAAATACATTCATTACTATACCAATCCTGAAAGCATTTATAAAAAATATTATTCTCTATTTTTTAATTTCATTTACTTATAATTTTCTTAAATATATTTAAGAAAATAGAAATTTTTTAATATTTTTTCTTTGTGATACGTTAAACATATGCTTTAATTAGCTTAATCTCGACTGTTTGTATCAAGTGGACGTAGTTCATAGTGTCAATATTATGGTTGCTCTATTGATTGGAGGAGTTTGCTATTACTTATATTATATTTTTACAATTGATAATAACTAGACGATGAAAATTGCTTGATTATTTACCAATACAGAATTTTGAAAATATATTATCAAGTAAGCTTTCTGTTAAATCCTCTCCTGTTACTTCTCCTAAATAATTAATAGCTTGTCTTAAATCGATCGTCCAGAAATCCCATGGTAGCTTTTCATCAAAAACTTTATTAATATTTTCCAGGGATTCCAAGGTTGACCTAGCCAGATCAACTTGTCTTTCATTTAGAGCAATATCCAATCCATGCGTTTTAGAAGAACCACATATTTTTAGTAGATAATTAATTAGATTGTCTTCTCCATGTCCGGTTTTTACACTTATAATGACTAGATTTTCTTTTTCTAGTATATATTTTGGAACTTTTTGAAAAGATTGATTATTCTCTAAATCAGATTTATTGCCTACAATCAAGATTGGAATATTTATGGGTAATTGTTTTAGTATTGATTCGTCCTCGCTATTCCAACCGTTTGAATAATCAAAGATTAATATGATGAGATCAGCTTGGAATAAAGATTTTTTAGTTCTAGAAATACCAATTTTTTCGATGATATTTGTAGTTTCTCTTATACCTGCTGTATCAATAAAAGTTACTGGTATTCCCTCTAAAATAATCTCACTTTCCAAAAGGTCCCTAGTAGTTCCAGGTAGCTCAGTCACAATGGCTTTTTCTTGCTTGGAAAGCCTATTAAGTAAGGAGCTTTTTCCTACATTAGGTTTACCGGTCAGTGCAACTTTTAAGCCAGAACGAATCCAAGATCCTCTTTTAGCATTATCAATTAGCTCTTTAAGATCTTTTTGGATTGCGATAATTTTATTTTTTACCTGTGTTTCATCTAAAATTGGAAGATCTTCTTCAAAATCTATTCTTGCTTCGATTTCCGTTAGTTGCTCTATCAATCGTTTTCTTATTGAATGAATCGTAGTTTGAATATTTCCTTCAATTCCATTAATAGCGAGCTCTGCTGCTTTTCTACTTCTTGCTGCCACTAGTTCACTAATTGATTCTGCTTGGGTCAGGCTTATACGACCATTCAGTACTGCTCGTTGACTAAACTCACCTGGTTCTGCTCTTCTAACGCTTGGGATATCAAGTATCCTTTCAAGGATCTTTTGGACTGTAATTATGCCTCCATGGCAATGAATTTCTACTACATCTTCACCTGTAAAGCTTCGCGGCCCTTTCATTATTAGTATTAATACTTCATCGATATATATTGTTTGATTTGCTTCGGTTACATGTCCGTAAAGAACTTTGTGAGTGCTCCAATCGTGCGTTCCAGGAATATGAACAATAGTTTTAGTTATCTCAATGGCCGAGGAGCCAGAGATCCTAATGACAGCAATACTTCCTTGCCCGGGAGCAACGGCAGTCGCGATTGCAGCAATAGTATCTTCAGTAGGGGAAAACGAATTCATTAATCAATAATCACGCAATCTTCACTAAGATCAAATCTAGGTTTCTGTTATAGACCAAGATTTTTTAAATATGAAAAAAATCTTCCTAAATCTAATACAAAGAATTCGTAAATTTATCGCTTGGCTCTGGAATCAGGAAGGTTCTCCTTCTCAGAGAGCATTAGGATTGGCCGTGGGGATATTTAGTGGTTGCTTTCCATTCTTTGGTTTGCAAACCTTGATGGGTGTGTTTTTAGCAAAAATCTTCAAGGGCAATAGCATTTTGGCGGTTGTTGGAACCTGGATTAGTAACCCATTTACTTATGTTCCTCTTTATTATCTTAATTATAGACTAGGCTCTTTAATACTAAATAATGACAAAAATATAGTAGATTTTAGTCATATAACTACTAATGAGTTGTGGTTACAAGGTTGGTACTTGAGCTCTAGACTGATAATCGGCTCGATATGTATGGGCCTTTTGTCTGGAATGGTTGGTGGCCTGAGTCTATATTTTTTACTCAAGAAACTATCTAATAAAATTTAGATTTATATATACTTAATATTATTTATTAGTTTTTAACAGTCTTTCAGATTATTTATTTAGTTAACTAATTCCTGTTCTAGCGATATCTAAGACATCAACCATTGAACGTATTTGATTGATAGTAATTTCTAATTGATTAACACTTTCCAGTTCAACTCTAAGGTCTATGCATGCAGGTTTGCCATGAGATGTCTTAACTCTTGCATCGATTACATTAATACCTCTATCAGAAAGTCTCATTAATATGTCTTTAAGTACTCCCACTCTATCAATAACTTCAATTCTTAATTGAATAGGAAATTTCTCTTCTTTGCTATGTGTGTTGCTATTCCACTTGACTGATAGTCTTCTATCGTTAGGTACTGATTGTATATTGACACAATTAGTTCGATGTATTGTGATTCCATGATTACCAAGTGCAACTGTTCCAAGTATTGATTCTCCTGGTAAAGGACTGCAACATCCCCCTAGTCGATAGTCAAGCCCTTCTAAGCCAACTATTGGCGAATATTTTGTTTGAGATGTTTTTAATTTGTTTGAAGTTAGATTTGCTTGTGACCCAATTTGGTTGGCCAGTTCGATATCGCTTAATTCAGTCTCAGGTAGCTGGTTTTGTATTTTTATCTCTTCTCTAAATCTATTAATTACTTGATGTAGGGTTAATGCTCCAAATCCAAGTGCGGCTAATAAATCTTCTGTAGACTTTAGATTACATCTCTCAGCAACTTTAGTTATTGCTTCACCTTTTAGTAAATTATCAATTCCTTTACGACCAAATTCTTGTTCTAGTAGTTCCTTCCCTCTTAGTATTGTTTCTTGACGATGACTTTTTTTATACCATTGTCTAATGCGATTTCTAGCTGTGGGAGTGGCTACATAGTTTAACCAATCTAAGCTTGGATGAGAGCTCTTGTGAGTTAGGATCTCAACGAAATCTCCATTTTCAAGAGGTGTTGACAGCACGCAAAGACGATCATTGATTCTAGCACCATTGCAATGATTCCCTACTTCAGAGTGAATACGATAAGCAAAATCGATTGCTGTTGAACCATTCCTTAATCCCAGAACATCTCCTTTTGGAGTGAAAACAAATACTTCTTCATCAAATAAATCCTCTTTAATTGAAGCAAGGTAGTCATTATGATCATTGACTCCATCTTCTTGTTGCCATTCAACTAATTGGCGTAACCAATTAAATTTTTCTGAATCAGGATTAGCAGGAGATCCTCCTTCTTTGTATTTCCAGTGAGCTGCAATTCCAAATTCTGAAACCCTGTGCATTTCTGGCGTCCTTATTTGTACTTCAATAGGTCTGTGTCTACCAATTACAGCTGTATGGAGCGACTGATAGCCATTCGGTTTTGGGAGACCTATATAGTCTTTAAACCGACCAGGTATTGGCCTGAATGTGTCATGGACGACAGCAAGAGCTCGATAACATGTCTCGACATCTGAGACAATAATCCTAAGAGCAGCAACATCAAAAATTTCATGAAATTCTTTTTGTTGTCTTTGCATTTTGCTCCATATTCCATATAAATGCTTTGGCCTTCCACTAACTTCACATTGGCTAAGTCCTGCTGAGCTCAGGCGGTCTTTTAACAATTGAACAGTTACATTTAATCTCTCTTCCCTTTCACTACGCTTACTAGCTATTTGTTGTTGAATTTCCCTGAAGGGATCTGGCTCTATAAGTTTAAATGCTAGGTCTTCTAGCTCCCATTTGAAGCGTCCTATTCCTAAACGGTTTGCGAGTGGAGCATAAATTTCTCTCGTTTCTTTAGCTATTCGTGTTTGCTTCTCTTTGTCTAAGTAACTAATAGTTCTCATATTGTGTAGCCTATCTGCAAGCTTCACTAATACAACTCGAATATCGCTAGCCATAGCTAGAAACATTTTACGTAGGTTTTCTGCTTGTGCTTCTGTCCGATTATTAAAATGGATTCCGCCCAATTTAGTTACACCTTCAACTAGATATCTAACTTCACTACCAAAATACCCCTCGAGTTGTTCTGGTGTTATGTCTGTATCTTCGACGACGTCATGTAAAAAACCTGCTGCAATTACACTAGCGCTTGCACCTATCTCTCTTAGTAAGTCTGCTACGGCAACTGGATGGGTTATGTAAGGTTCACCACTTTTTCTGTATTGCCCTTTATGCAATTGAAATGCAAGATCAAATGCGGCAACTAAAAGTGCTTCTGAGTCTCTTGGGCAACTTGCTCCTATCCCCGGAGGAATATTTTCAATGCAATTTTTTAACCACTCTGGCAGAATAATTTCATAATCATCAATATGTTTGATTTGATCAGTTCTAAGTTGAGGCTGGCCATCAAAAAATTCATCACAGACTAAATGAGTCTGGTTTGAATTGTATGCAGAGGTGACTTTAGGCATCAGCACCGGAGCTTAATTTATTTTATTCAAACTCAACATTTCTTGCTACCTTTTTATGAATAATTCATCAAAAGAAGTTTTAAAGATAAATAAACTAAATGCTATTTATCCAAATACCTCATTTTTAGTGTTAAGAGGACTAAATCTGAATATAAATCGTGGCGATAGGCTTGCATTAGTTGGTAGTTCAGGATGTGGTAAAAGTACTGTTGCTAAGGCTGTAATGCAGCTCCTTCCCAATGGATGTGATTGTGATGGTGAGATTGTTTTAAATGGAAAAAATGTATTGGATCTAGACAAGGCTTCTTTACAAACTATTCGAGGGAAAGAGGTGGGATTGATATTTCAGGACCCAATGTCACGTTTAAATCCTTTAATGACTGTTGGTGATCATTTGGTTGATACTTTTCAAGCTCATGATAATTCTGAACCAATTGAAAACTTAGTGAAAAAAGCTAAAAGTATTTTAGAAAAAGTTGGAATAGATCCTTTAAGGTTTAATTCTTTTCCGCATGAATTCAGTGGAGGGATGAGACAACGTGTAGCAATTGCTTTGGCAATTTGTTTAAGACCTCCTTTGATCATTGCTGATGAACCTACAACTAGTTTGGATACATTAATAGCTGATCAAATCATGGGTGAACTGAGTTTACTTTGTGATGAAATTGGAACTGCCTTACTATTAATTAGTCATGATTTATCTATGGCATATAAATGGTGTAATAAAATTGCAATACTTGATTGCGGTCAAATAGTAGAATCTGGAAATATAAAAGAGATAGTTGGTAATCCAAAAACTGAGATTGCTAAAAAATTAGTTAATGCAGCCAAAATTCTAGAGGGTTCTGAGAGAGAAATAATGAAAAAAAGTGATGCATTATTGAGAGTAAATAGATTACGTTGTTGGCATGATTTAGGCTTTTGGCCGTTCAATTCTTTTTGGTTGAAAGCTGTTAATGAAGTTACCTTCTCTTTGTATGAAAGTGAAACTATTGGTATCGTAGGTCCATCAGGATGTGGCAAGAGCACTCTGTGTAGAGCGTTGGCTGGTTTATTGCCTACTAGAGGTGGAAGTGTTTTTTTTCTTGGAAAGAATATTTCAAATATGAATGGAAAATCTTTAAAACAACTACGTAAATATATTCAAATTATTTTTCAAGATCCTTCTGCTTCTTTGAATCCTAAGATGTCAGTAATTGATGCAATTATAGATCCAATTCTTATCCATAAATTGCTAAGTCGGCCTCAAGCTAGAGAAAAAGCTCGTACTCTTTTAGAACTAGTTGGTTTAACGCCCACAGCAATGTATGAACAACGCTTACCTTTTCAGCTTTCAGGCGGACAACAGCAAAGAGTAGTTATTGCAAGAGCACTTGCACTTAATCCTAAAATACTTATCTGTGATGAAAGTGTCAGTATGTTAGATGCTGAAATACAAGCAGAAGTTTTGGAGTTGCTACGCTCTTTGCAAGAAAAATTAAAACTGTCTATGTTGTTCATAACCCATGATTTGTCAGTTGCGGCAGGCTTTTGTCACCGAGTATTAGTGTTTGATAAAGGGAAAATTATCGAAGAGAATTCTGGTAAGAATTTGTTAAATAATCCTCAAAAACATCTCACAAAAAAAATGGTAAATGCATGTCCTAGACTTCCTAAATAATATTATTTTTATATTGTAAAACTTTTAAAAGTCGTTCAAAATCTGTAGGTAATGGAGCTGTAAACTTCATTTTTTCTAATGTTATTGGGTGTATTAAACCTAATTCAATTGCATGTAAAGCTTGGCCACCAAGTTTAATAGGCAATTTTTTACACCTACTATAAGTTTGATCTCCAATAATAGGATGACCTATGTGTGCACTATGAACACGAATTTGATGCGTTCTACCTGTATTAAGTTTGAATTTAAGAAGAGAAAAATTTCCCAGATTTTCAATTAATTTCCAATGTGTACAAGCATATCTACCAGATTCCTCATCAACTACAGCATATTTTTTTCTATCTTTTGGATGTCGACCAATACATCCGACAATCATACCTTCATTGTCTTTAATCGCTCCATGGACAACAGCAATATAATTTCTTGAGGCTACTCTTTTTTGTATTTGAATTTGTAGTTTAACTAAGGCTTCTTGAGTCTTCGCTACTACAATGCATCCAGTTGTGTCTTTATCTAAGCGATGAACTATCCCAGGTCTTAATTTACCTCCGATGCCTGGTAAGTTTGGACAATGATTTATTAAACCATTGACTAAAGTTCCTGATTTATTCCCTGGTGCAGGATGAACTGCTATCCCTGCTGTTTTATTAATGACTATTAAATGATTATCTTCGTATAAAATATCCAAATCAATTTTTTCTGGTTTTAAGTAAGGAAGAGGCTCAGGTGGTGGAACCCAAAGTTGAATAATGTCACCTGGCCTAACGGGAGTTTTCGCTTTTCCAATTTTACCGTTCACTTTTGCAAACCCCGCTTCAATGAATTTCTGAATATGAGCCCTACTTTGTTCGGCTCGTTGACTTACCAGCCATCTATCAAGACGCATAGGTAAAGGCTTCTTATATTCACTCTCAAATAATTCACCTGGTCCCTGCCCAAATTCATGTTTGATTTCTTTATTCATTGGGGGAGTTCAAGAGAAATATTACCCAATAAATTTTTGCGAAAATCATCAAGTAATCTTTGAGACATTCTTCTAGTATCTCCAGAAGTGTGACGTTCTGCTGCTGAAAGTAGCCATGATGATTTGTCTTTAATAGTTTCATTGACAAATGTTCCATATCTATTTTGAAGACACATTGACTTGATTCCCGCTTCTTGGGTGTTTTCTAATGTCTCAAGAAGCTTCATAAAGTTAATGGCTACTTGTTCAGTATCGTATGCGGCTTGACCAATATCATCACAAATGGCCAATTTTAATGCGGCATTTTGATCTTCAAATCTAGGCGGCAGAACACCAGGAGCATCCAATAGATCAAGATCTTGTCCCAATCTTACCCATCTCAAACTTCTTGTGACCCCAGGTTTTCTTGAGCTAGATACAACCTTCTTTTTAACGAGTCTGTTAATGAGAGCAGATTTTCCAACATTTGGGAAACCAAGAGTTAAAACTCTAATTGCACGATTTCTCATTCCTCGGTCGAGACGTCTTTGATTTAACTCTTGCCCAGCTCGAATAGCGGCTTGTTTTATTTGGAGCACGCCTGTTCCAGCTTTTGCATCACACCACCATGGGACTTTTCCTTCTGACCTTAGTTTTTTATCCCAAGCTTTATGGGCATCAATATTAATCATGTCTTTTCTATTAATAACTAATATTTGCTTCTTTCCTTTTAACCATTTTTGAAGATATGGATGAGAAGTGGCGAGAGGTATCCTTGCGTCACGCACTTCGAAAACTAGATCAACTTTATTCAGATGCTCTTTTAATTGTTTTTCTGCTTTAGCAATATGCCCTGGATACCATTGTATAAGCTGCTTGTTCACTGAATTTTAAAAAGAAGTTGGATTAAATTGACTAATTTAAATTTTGTAAAAGTTGATTTTTGATTTCTTTTGGGAGTGTAGTTTTAAAAAACTTAAGTTCAACTTATCATCTGAAAAGATTAAATAAGTTGATAATAATAATTGAATTATTCAGAATATCCCGATGGTAGTTAAATTTTTATTGATTAATCTAGATTGACAGAATTACAATATTTAATAACTTGCCGGTGGAAAAAATTCCTTATGCATTAGGTTCACAAAAAAATTGATTTTTTAGCCTTATATTAAAAGTTTGTTTTTTCCAGTCATTGAGGGCATTTTAGGGGTAATTAATTGTTTTAAGTATAGACTTTTAATACCTAAAAAGACGTTTTTAGTTTCTTATAAGGTTTAGGTAGATTTTTTCTGTGTCTTAGTAATTACCCAATTCGTGCCTTTCAAGAGCTATGGTCACTCAGTTTCCTTTCTGAATCCCATACATTATGTCTAAGCGTTCCCTGTCAAGTCTCGGCGCTGAAGACTTATGCGGCAAACGTGTGTTAGTGAGAGTTGATTTTAATGTCCCATTAGGAGATGAGGGGCAAATAACTGATGACACAAGAATTCGTGCTGCTTTACCAACTATTAATGACCTGCTTGAGAAGAGTGCAAGAGTTATTCTTTCTGCGCATTTTGGTAGGCCAAAAGGAGAGGTTAATGAAACAATGCGTTTGACTTCTGTTGCTCAAAGACTAAGTGAATTGCTTGGTAAAACAGTTGTAAAAACTGAAAGTTGTGTAGGAGCTGAAGCCAAGTCAAAAGTAGATGCTATGTCCAATGGCGATGTTGTTCTTTTGGAAAATGTTCGATTTATTGCTGGGGAAGAAAAAAACGATACAGAATTTGCAAAGGAATTAGCTTCTTTGGCAGAAGTCTATGTTAATGATGCTTTTGGAGCCGCCCACCGCGCTCATGCCTCAACTGAGGGGGTTACAAAGTTCTTAAGTCCATGTGTTGCTGGTTATTTAATGGAAAAAGAACTTAAGTACCTTCAAGGAGCTGTAGATCAACCTAAAAGACCCTTGGCAGCAATAGTTGGCGGTTCAAAAGTAAGCAGTAAGATCGGGGTTTTGGAGTCTTTGATTGATAAATGCGACAAGATAATTGTTGGTGGAGGGATGATATTTACTTTTTATAAAGCTCGGGGATTATCTGTTGGTAATAGTCTTGTCGAAGAAGATAAGCTCGAATTGGCAAGTGATTTGGAGAAGAAAGCTAAAGATAAAGGAGTTGAGTTCCTTTTGCCTAGTGATGTTGTGTTAGCCGATAATTTTTCTCCTGATGCTAATAGCAAATCTTCCAAAGTTGATGCTATTAGCGAGGGTTGGATGGGATTGGATATTGGTTCAGAATCAGTTGCACTTTTTCAGGATGCACTGAAAGATTGCAAAACTGTTATTTGGAATGGACCGATGGGTGTTTTTGAATTTGAGAAATTTGCAAATGGAACAAATGCGATAGCAAATACTTTGGCTGAATTAAGTGCTCAAGGATGCTGCACAATTATTGGAGGTGGAGATTCAGTGGCAGCAGTTGAGAAAGCAGGTTTAGCAAAAAACATGTCTCATATCTCGACTGGGGGTGGTGCTAGCCTGGAGCTCTTGGAAGGGAAAGTTCTTCCTGGTGTTTCTGCTTTAGATGATGTTTAATAATTTCAATTTAATTTGATGATTAATACAAGTAAGTTTTATAAACCTACTTGTATTTTTTTTGTAATTAAATAAATCCCTTCTGGATGCGTAATGATTGCTGAGATGGTTTGAGAACCAGGTTTTAAGGGTGCTTGAATATATTTAAATAGACCACCTGATTGATTAGGCTTAATCCCAAAGATTTCATTTGATATTTTCTTATTATCTTCATTTTTAAGTATGATCATCCCACTAGCAGTTAAAGAATTGTCTAATGGTTTTTCAATAATTAAATTCATTTCATATTTTTCACCAGTGAGAACTTTTTCTGGAGACACGATTTTTATAATAAGAGGTGATTTTTGGCTATTCAGAATTGATTCTTCATCAACAACTTTATAGCTTCTGATCTTATTTTTGTAAGTCTCTAACTTGACAGTTTGTTTGGTATGTAGATTATAAATTTGATCATTAATTTTTCTTGTAGATATGATTTTGATATTTAGAAATGATTTGTTTCGATAATTGCTTATTGGTTGAATTGACCATTTTGCATCTTTATATTTTCGCCTGAAGTCTAAATACTGTTTATTAAATTGATTGAATGATTTTTGCAGAAATAGCTCTTTTAGCAAATTATCCTCTCTTTGGTTAAGAAGTTCCTCTAATTGATTAATTAATGACTGATTATCTACATTTTTACTAAAAGCAGAATTGATCATTAGGGGATATAACAATAAAAAAACTATTGCTTTAGCTATCAGTGAATTTCGCACGCCTACCTTTTTTACTCAATATAACTTAGCCTTCAAGGACAAGGTTGTTTAATTTATGCCTCGCCTTTTAATTGCTGCAAGCGGAACGGGGGGGCATATTTATCCTGCATTGTCTTTTGCTGATTCACTTCCAAATTCTTGGGAAATTGAGTGGTTAGGTGTGCCAAATAGGCTAGAGATTGAACTGGTTCCCAAAAAATACAATTTAATAAAGCTGAAAATCGGAGGATTACAAGGAAATATTTTTAGAAAAATGTTTGATTTTTATAAATTATTATTTGCTTCTATCCGGGTATCTTTTCTATTACGTAAAAAGAAAATTAACGTTGTTTTTACTACTGGTGGGTATATATCTGCTCCTAGCATTCTCGGTGCAAAACTGACTGGCATCCCTGTTGTGTTGCATGAATCTAATGCTATTCCAGGTAAAGTCACTAGGTTATTAGGTAGATTTTGTAACCATGTTGCATTAGGAATTCCATCAGCATCTGACTATTTGCCAGGGTGTAGAACAAGTTTTACTGGAACACCTATAAGGTCAGAATTTATTTTGGATCAGTCTCTTCCTCCTTGGGCCCCCCGCGGAGAAGGAATACTGATTGTAGTGATGGGAGGTAGTCAAGGCGCAATAAAAATGAACGAGATGGTGAGGAATATCTTACCTTGGTTGCTTGGTAAGGGTTGTAGAGTTGTTCATCTGACCGGTAAAAATGATTGTTTCTATAACAAATTAGATAAAGTTGCTACTAACGCTAATTTGGTTGTAAGACAATTTAGTAATGAAATATCCGCCTTGCTTAAAAATGCTGATCTTGCAATAAGTAGATCAGGATCTGGTGCAATTTGTGAATTAATGGCAACTAAGACCCCTTCAATTTTAATACCTTTTCCATCTTCTGCTGATCAACATCAAGAACTAAATGCTGCTTATATGGCTAGATATGGAGGAGCTGTAATAGTGAATCAACATGAGCCAGAAAAAGATATTTTGAAAAAAACTATATCTCATTTGATAGATTCTAATTCTCTCAGTGCAATGAAATTAAATATGAATAATTTTGATTGTATTAATTCTGAAAATAAGATATTTGAGATTATTAATTCTATTAGTTAATGTAATCTTTTAAAGTATTAATAATTTGAATATTTTGGTTTCGTTTTTGGAGACTTATTCTAATCCAGTTTGCATCTAGATTTGTAAATGATCTACAGTCTCTTAATAAAATTCCTCGTTTTTTTAAATTCTCAACAAGATTTAATATAGAACTATCACTTTTAATTAATTGAAAATTCGTAGTTGTGGGTAGAGGCTTAATAGTAGAAAACTCTGACAAACTTTGATGTAACCAGTTACCTTCTTCTTCTACCCATCTATGGATTTTATTTAATCTTTGTTTATGCATTTTAGAGTCTTTCATAATCATATTAGTTGCATTTATTGCTAGTGTATTTACTGGCCATGGATCTCTTATCTCTTTCCATTTTAATAATCTATCTGAGTTAGTTACGGCGTATCCAATTCTTAATCCGGCAATACCTAGAAACTTAGTTAAACTTCTTATCACTATAAGATTTTTATAGTTTTTAGTTAAATTAATGACTGATTGATGTTCCCCCCTGGGTGTAAGAGGAATAAATGCTTCATCGCAAATTATGAGTTTATAGTTATTTAATAATTTTTCTATCGATGAACGACTCCATAATTGTCCAGTTGGATTGTGTGGGTTTGTAATCCATAAGACATCTGTTTTTGGTTTAATGGGAAATGACTGAGGATTTCTATTAGTCCAAGATAAAGGAATAGGACTATGTATATAAGAAGCATTCCAACATTTTAAAGCTCTTTTATAGTCTCCAAAACCGGGCGAGGGTAAAGAACTTATTCCATTTAAACTTGCATCTCTTGCTGCCCATGTAAATAATTCAGAGGCTCCATTACCTGGTATAACCATTGAAGGGTAAATATTATGCCATTTAGCAATAGAATTTTTGACTTCAAAATAACTTCTATCAGGATAATATTTTATACATCCATTCTTAAGACTATTAATGAGATGATTATTTAACTTTTTAGGTAGTTTAAAAGGTGCTATTGATGCACTTGCATCGATTATTTTATCTTTAGATAGCCCTAACTTTCTTGCTTCTTTCTCAATATTTCCTCCATGAATATCAAAGTCTATTTTCATTAGATTTCTTATAATATTGTGTTCAGTTTAAAAAAGATCAAATTTAATTATTGAAATCATTTGTGTTTTTATTTCCATGGTTCTTCGGAACCGATTACATCTTTAATATTTCGGAATCCGTGTTTTTCCATTTGCAGGGTTAATCCATCTAAAATGTCTGGAACTAGATTTGGCCCCTCAAATATCCAACCTGTATACACTTGAACCAGTGATGCCCCAGCGGCAATTCTTTCCCATGCTGTTTGTGCTGAACTGATGCCACCTACACCAACAAGTGGTAAAGCTTTATTAGTACTATTCCTAAGCCTTCTAATAACTTCCAGTCCTCTTTTTTCTAAAGGGAGTCCACTTAAGCCTCCATTTTCTTGCTCTAAAGTATTTCCAGTTTTGATTCTTAAGTTTTTTAAGTTAAATCTATTTAAGCTCGTATTGATTGCAATTATTCCATCAATACCATTCTCAATTGAAACTCTCGCAATTTCATCAATTTCTTCATTTGACAGATCTGGAGCAATTTTTACAAGTAAAGGAGGACAATTTGAAAAATCTTTTAGCGTACGTATTAACTTTTTAATTTCTTTTGTTCCTTGTAATGAGCGAAGGCCTGGGGTGTTAGGCGAACTAACATTGATAACGGCATAATCTGATATGGGAGCCAAGAGTCTTAAAGATAAAAAATAGTCTTTATGTGCTTCATCTAGAGGTGTGATTTTTGACTTCCCTAAATTGATTCCCAGGACACACGGCCTATTTCCAGGCGCTGGGATTTGTTGTCTTTCTATGGTTTTCAGAAATTTTTCTGCGCCTTCATTATTGAATCCCATTCGATTCAATGCAGCTTTCTCTTTGGCAATTCTGAAAAGTCTGGGTTTTGGATTACCTTTTTGGGCATGCCAAGTAATGGTTCCTAATTCGGCGAAACCAAATCCAAAATAATTCCAAAGACCAGCTCCTACACCATTTTTATCAAATCCAGCAGCAAGCCCTACAGGATTTTTAAAGTGCGAGCCAAAGATGATTTGATTTAAACTTGACTTGCTTCTTTGAAAATCACTTGATGCTTTTAGAAGGACATTAGAAATTATTGGAAAATTTCTATTTAATGATGCAAATTTAATGGCATTAAGAGCTGAATTGGTAAGTATTTCTGCATCAATACCCTCGTCTTGAGACAGAAGCTGACCAAGCAGAATATTGTATAAATCGTTTTTTTTATTTTTTGACAAAATCTTTTAGCTGTATTTTTCGACCTTTAGAAAAAGCTACAGCAATTGCATCAACTCTATCATTATCCTTTTCTCCGCTATGTCCCTTGACATATTGAAGTTTGATTTTTGGCAGTTCAGGGTGGTCAAGAGCTTTCCACAAATCTTGATTTAGAACTTGTTTGCCAGATGCCGTTTTCCATCCTTTTTTTTTCCAATTCGACATCCATTTTTCCATTCCATCAATTAAGTATTTGCTATCAGTTTTGATGGTTAATGAAGGATGAAATTTTATTTTTTTTAATTTTTCAAGAACAAATAATGCCGCCTGTAATTCCATGCGATTATTTGTTGTCTCAGGACTGAAACCACCAAATTCAACTTCGCTTCCATCCTGGAATCTAATTAATGCGCCCCATCCACCTGGACCAGGATTGCCACTACATGCACCATCAGTCGCTGCAGCAATAGCCAATTTTTCTTCTTTAGACATAAAAAAACCGGTCTGAATAGACCGGTCTCATATAAGCAGAAAACAGGTGTTTTTCCAGTAACGATTTTATTTTAAAGTTACTTTTCCACCAACAGCTTCAATTGCTTTCTTTAAAGCTTCAGCATCTTCTTTTGTTGCTCCTTCTTTGATTGTTTTTGGAGCAGCTTCCACTAAGGCTTTTGCTTCGCCAAGGCCTAGACCTGTAGCATTTCGAACTTCTTTAAGGACTTTGATTTTAGATGAAGCTTCAAAGCTTTCTAAAACCACCTCAAATTCAGTTTTTTCTTCGGCAGCATCAGCACTATCGCCACCAGCAGCAGCTCCTGGGGCTGCCATGACAACGCCAGCAGATGCGGCGGCAGATACACCAAAAGCTTCTTCTATTTGCTTAACAAGCTCTGAAGCTTCAAGCAAAGAGAGGCTTTTTAATGAATCTAAGATTTCATCGGTTTTTGCAGACATGTTTTAAATCAGCAACTAAGTAAGTAGAAAACAAATTGTTCAACAGGGAGTATCAGCTCTCGCCGCTCTCAGAATGTTGTTTAAGAGTCCTTGCAAGCCCAGAGGGAACCTCATTTATTCCAATAGCGATTTTGCTCGTTATGGAATTCATTGCACCAGCAATTTGTGCCATAAGTGCTTCCTTGCTAGGAAGTTTTGCAATGGCTTTGATTTCATCTTGAGATAAAAGTTTGCCTTCGAAAAGACCTCCTTTAGTCTCAGACTTTTGAGTTTCCTTTTGAAATGCTTGAACAGCTTTAACAGCACTCCCAACATCTCCTTTGATTAAAACAAAGGCGTTAGTTCCAGTAAGCAATGACTCCAAACCAGTCCAGGAATCTCTCCCTTTTATGGCTTGACGCATCAAGGTGTTTTTAGTGACCTTGCAGATGCCATCGCTTTTTTGCAATCTTGAGCGCAAGTCAGACATCTCTTTTGTGGATAAGCCCTTGTAATCAAGAACTAAAGCCATTTCAGAGTTATCTAGTAGACCCTCTATTGTTTCGACGATCTGTTTTTTGCTTTCCAGCGTGCGGCCCATAATAATTGGATCGAATCGGGGGAAGAACTGGACATACGGCCATATTCCACTTGGGGAATCGAGGCCGCTAACGATTCAATCCAAAAAGATAAAACCCTGCGTATACCTCGGCGGGGATTATAAATTCTATTAAACGAAAGGTTTAATAGAATCAGACCTGCTGTCTTTGGCTGGGCGCATGCCCTTGTGGTTATACCACTCAGCTAATTTACAACAATAAGGGTCACTTTTCTTTCTGCAAGTCTTGTAATTCGTTGATATCTACTTCTACTGATGGTCCCATTGTGGATGTAATAAACAAGCTTTTCCAGAATTTTCCTTTTGCTCCGCTTGGTTTATTTTTTTCTATTGTTGATTGTAATGTCTTCAAATTTTCAAGTAGAGCCTCTTCCGAAAAACTTGCTTTACCAAATCGGACATGAACAATTCCTGCTTTATCTGCTCTAAATTCAAGTTTTCCTGCCTTGAATTCTTTAATAGCTCCTGCTAGATCGGTTGTCACTGTGCCTGCTTTGGGATTAGGCATAAGCCCTCTAGGCCCTAGAACTCTTCCAAGTTTTGCAACCTTGGGCATCATATCCGGAGTTGAAATTAGCAGGTCGAAGTTCATTTCTCCTTTGTTGATTGAATCAACTAAATCTTCTTCTCCAGCCAGATCAGCTCCTGCTTTAGTCGCCTCAGCAACTTTCTCTCCACGTGTCACTACTGCTATTCGTACTTCCTGACCGGTACCACTTGGTAAGGCAACTGTGGTTCTTAGTTGCTGATCGGTATATTTTGGATCAATGCCTAGTCTTATGTGAGCTTCAATAGTTTCATCGAATTTTGCATTTGCATTCTCCTTTACTAGCTTTATGGCTTCAATTGGAGAGTATGAACGTTCTTCCACTTTGGAAAGTAACGTTGTCATTCTTTTAGAGAAATTTTTCATGATAAATAGGGGTTCATTCGACTTTTAGTCTCCCCCTTTAAGAGAACGTTTAATGATTTTACGATTTAGTTAGTCCTTTATGGAAACCCCCATATTTTTGGCTGTCCCCTCAATAACTTTCATCGCTGATTCGATGCTACTGCAATTTAGATCTGGAAGTTTTGTTTTAGCAATTTCTTCAAGTTGACTTTTACTAATAGAACCAGCAGTTCCTTTCGCTGATTCGCCTGAACCTTTCGCAATACCTGCTGCTTTAGTTATCAAAACAGATGCAGGAGGAGTTTTTGTTATGAAAGTAAAACTTCTATCTTCGAAAACTGATATTTCTACAGGGATAACAAAGCCAGCTTTGTCTTGGGTGCGCGAATTGTATTCCTTGCAAAACGCCATGATGTTTACCCCATGTTGGCCAAGCGCAGGCCCAACGGGAGGCGCTGGGTTGGCTTTGCCAGCCTGTAAGGCTAACTTGATCAGGGCTACTACTTTCTTTGCCATCGGCTGAAAATTAAACTAATGCGGAAATCTGAAACTAATCAGATAAATTATCTAATAAACTTAACTCCTAGACTGACCAGACAGCAAAAGGAAATTAAAAATCAATTTTGTTTGGTTATTTGAGAAAATTCAAGTTCAACAGGAGTTTCTCTTCCGAAAATTGATAAAAGCGCCTTGAGTTTGTTTCTTTCGCCAGAAACTTCAATTACTTCTCCTTGGAAATCTTTGAAAGGACCTGACGTCACAACAATCTGATCACCTTCTTCTACATCCAATTTGACAACAGTTTTCTTCTCAGCTGCTCGTTTGAAAATTCTATTAACTTCTTGCCTACTGAGAGGACGAGGTTTTATATGCCCTCGGGCTTTACCAGTAGCTCTTCGGTCTTCTGCGCCAACAAAATTAATCACATTGGGAGTACTCCTTACAGCCATCATTGTATCTTCATCTAACACCATCCGAACCAGCACATATCCAGGGAATACCTTTTCTTCTGTGGTCTGCCTGCTACCATCTTTTTTTAGCTTAATTGCAGGTGTTTGAGGGATTTCTATCTCTATGATTCTGTCACTTACTCCAAGAGTGATAGCTCGTTGTTCAAGTGTCGCTTTAACCTTCTTTTCACAACTGGATGCAACTTGAATAGCGTACCAACGTGCAATATTTGTCTTAATTGTTTGGTTTGCAAAATGTGATTGATCATCCTCAACTGTCCCTGTTGTATCAATTATTTTTGAATCGTTAGTAGGAGTGGTTTCAATATCTGACACTGGAAGAATTGGTGAGAGGTTTAAAAATTTAGATTAGTGAACTCAGCGGAATATCTGAGTAGAGGCCCATCCATAAAAACGGCTTACAGCCGCGATTGAGACTGCTGATAAAGTGACCATTAAAATCACAGCAACAGATTCGCTGAAAAGTTGTTGGCGTGAAGGCCATACAACAAGTTTCATTTCATCAATTGTAGAGGATAAAAAACTTTTTTTTAAGGCAATATTTTCCTGTTTTGTAGGAATCACCTTTTCTTGATCCTCTTTAGAGGTTGGACTTGTCACTTTGGGAGAAGATTAAAAGGAAGGGAAGGTACTTTTAAAAGAATGACTATAAACCTAGACTAACTTATGTTTGATAGATTAGTTATCTATAAAAAAAAGAAGTTTTTTAGACTCATCATCTTTAGTTTCAACCCTTATTGATCTGGCATCTTCAAAAGCCTCTTCTAAAATTTGTGTTGCCAGTGGGTTTTCTAATCTTCTTCGAATCACTCTTCTTAAAGGTCTGGCCCCATATTCAGGTTCATAGCCTTCATCAGCAAGAGTTTTAATGGTGGTTTCGTCAACATACAGATCTAACCCTTGGTGCTTGAGAAGCTGCTTTAGTTCTTCAAGTTGAAGTCGCACTATTTTTTCTAAACTTTCTGGTTCTAGTGGGCTGAATCTTATTACTTCATCAATGCGGTTCAAAAACTCTGGTCGAAAATGTTTTGTTAGAGCTTCGTTGATTTTTTGATCTAATTCTTGTGCAAGGGTATTTTTATTTGAATTTTCGCTTTGAACTTGAAGTGAATTATTTAAGATTGCTTTGCTAGCAAGATTGCTGGTCATAACAATAATGGTATTTCTAAAATCTACTGTTCGACCTTGAGAATCGGTTAGTCTTCCATCGTCTAACACCTGTAAAAGGATGTTGAAAACTTCTGGATGAGCTTTTTCTATCTCATCAAGGAGTAAAACTGCATAAGGTCTTTTTCTAATTGCCTCGGTTAATTGCCCACCTTCTTCGTATCCCACGTATCCAGGCGGTGCACCTAAGAGTCTTGAAACAGCATTCCTCTCCATAAATTCACTCATATCAAGTCTCAATAAAGCATCCTCTTCATCAAATAAAGAACTTGCTAGTGATTTGGCAAGCTCAGTTTTCCCAACACCTGTAGGGCCTAGGAAAAGAAATGATCCTATAGGTCTTCTTATGTCTTGCATTCCAGCTCTTGCTCTACGGATTGCTGCTGAGACTGCTTGAACTGCATTTGATTGACCAATAACTTTTTTTTCTAAGTCTTGTTCTAAATTTAAAAGTTTTTGTCTTTCACCTGATAAAACTTTGCTAACAGGAATTCCTGTCCATCTTGAAACAACATCAGCTATGTCTTCTGGGTCAACTTGCTCTATTAGCAAGGAATTTCCATATTCATTATCTTCTTGAATAGAAGCTTCTATTCCTTTTATTCTTTCTTTGATTTGAAAAAGTTGTTCATATTTCAGTCTTTCTACTTCTTCGAAATCACCAGAGATTTCAGCTTCTCTTGTTAAATTTTTTAGTTCTTCAGCTCTTATTTTTAGTTCTTTTAATTCAGCTGTTTTCTCAATCTGATCTTGCCATTTTTGTTTGATCTGAGCTAGCTCGTATAGTAGCAATTCTTTCTGTTCTTCAAGATTATTTATAGTCTCTAGTGTTGTCTCTTTGTTTGCCTTTTGGATTGAAGACTCCAAATGATTGATCTGAGATTCTTTCTCTTCTATGATTTTTGGTTTTGATGCAGATTCGATTTTTACTTGAGCTGAAGCCTCGTCAATTAAATCAATAGCTTTATCAGGTAGGCATCTATCACTTATATATCTATGAGATAAGCGATTTGCTGTACTTAGCGCTTCATCAGTAATAGTAACTCCATGATGAAACTCATAATTTTCTTTAAGTCCTTTTAGAATTTTTAAGCTTAAATCTAAGCTAGGCTCTTTGATTGATACTTGCTGAAATCGTCTATCAAGTGCAAGATCTTTTTCGATCGTACGTCTATAATTATCTGGAGTCGTAGCGCCAATACAGCGTAAGTCCCCACTAGCTAATAACGGTTTTAATAGACTGCCAGCATCGTTATTTGATCTGTCTTTGCTTACAATCGAGTGCAATTCGTCTATAAATAGGATTACTCCTTTTTCGTTATTGCTTATTTCACTTAACAATGATCTGAATCGTTCTTCAAATTGCCCTCTGAACTTAGCTCCAGCTATTAATGCGCCGATATCAAGTGAAATTAGTCTTAAACCTTGAAGAGAATCAGGAAGTTCGTTGGCTACTATTTTTTGAGCTAATAATTCTGCGACTGCTGTTTTACCAACACCTGGAGCACCAATAAGTACGGGATTATTTTTGCCTCTTCGAGATAAAACTTTTGTAATTGCTTTGATTTCCGACTCTCTGCCGATCACAGGGTCTAATTTCCCATTGGCAGCTTCGGCAGTAAGGTCTTTACAGTATAAATCCAATGCACTTGGCGTTTCATTAAGTTTTAAAGGTTCTTCTTTTGATGTGATCTCTTCTTTAATGATTGGAGCAAGTGGCTCGGGGTCAGGATTTTTTAAAGTTTTTTTGGTAGATACAGAAGTTCTTGGAATTTTTTGTGGTCTATTTTCTATTTGTTGAGTGGTAGTTCTTTTTGATTGTTTAAATGATTTAGGTGCTGGTAGTCGTCTCAATTCCGCTTCAAGAATTTCACTAGGGAGACCTGCTTGACAAAAAAGATCTTCTCCTAAGCGATTGTCTCTACCAATTGCGACAAGGATATGAGATATCTCTATTTGATTAGATCCCCATCGAGAGCGAAAATCATCAGCTGTTTCAAGAAGAATTTCTAAATCTTCTCCAATAAATAAGTCTGATTGGTTGTTTATGGGAAGTTCAGCGATAAAATTTTCTAAAAGTTCATTTATTTCTTCATGGTTTACAGGTAAGGAATCGGTATATTTCAAAAATTTTCTATTTCTAAAAAGAACTTGGATAAGATGTTCAACATCTAAATTCTGATGTCGCCACCTTCTGGCTGATTGTTCAGCTATTAGTAAAAGACTCCAAGCTTCATCGCTAAAAGAATCTGGTTCTGTAGTTAGGCTTCCATTCATTTTCGATCAATTTTGATTCAAAGTGGTCATTTGCCTTCTGAATTTTGATTGAGACCTTTTTATCGATATGTGTATTTCTTGTTAAGACAAATTTGATTGATTAGGTCTTGGAAAGCAAGCTAGATTAGCAATTCAGGAACACATAGGAATAATGTAGTTCATAAGATCTAAAATTCATCTTAAATTCGTGGCTGACTCTCTAGAACTAGTAATCGATACCATTATGGCCCGAGAAGTTTTGGATTCTCGTGGCAATCCAACTGTAGAGGCTGAAGTGCTTTTAGAAGGAGGGGCTATTGGACGTTCGATTGTTCCAAGTGGCGCAAGCACTGGAGCCCATGAGGCTCATGAATTAAGAGATGGTGGTAAACGTTATCTTGGTAAAGGAGTTATCAAGGCTGTTGGTCATATAGAAGAAACTATTGCTCCTGCTCTATGTGGCCTTTCTGCTTTAGATCAAGCCACAGTTGATTCGGTAATGAAACAACTCGATGATACAGACAATAAATCAAATCTTGGTGCAAATTCAATTCTTGCTGTAAGCATGGCAACAGCAAGAGCGGCGGCTAATGGATTGGGTTTGCCTTTGTATAGGTATTTAGGTGGACCAATGTCATCTTTATTGCCAGTGCCATTGATGAACGTCATTAACGGAGGAGAACATGCTGCAAATAATTTAGATTTTCAGGAATTTATGTTGGTTCCTCATGGTGCTGAAAGCTTCAGAGAAGCATTAAGAATGGGAGCTGAGGTTTTTCATACGCTTAAAGATTTATTGATTCAGAAAGGTTTATCAACAGCTGTGGGTGATGAAGGAGGATTTGCTCCAAATCTTGAAAGTAATAAAGCTGCAGGTGACCTTTTAATGCAAGCAATTGAACAGGCTGGATTTATCCCAGGGGAGCAAATCTCTTTAGCTTTGGATGTTGCAAGTACGGAATTTTATAAGGAAGGGCAATATTTTTATGGTGGGAATTCCTATTCCAGCGAGCAAATGGTTGAGGAATTGGCTGGGTTAGTTAATTCATTCCCAATCATTTCTATTGAAGATGGATTAGCTGAAGATGATTGGGATGGTTGGAGCTTGCTTACGAAAAGACTTGGCAAAAATGTGCAATTAGTTGGAGATGATTTATTTGTCACAAACACACTTCGTTTACAAAGAGGCATTGATGAGAATATTGCAAATTCAATATTAATTAAGGTTAATCAAATAGGTTCTCTTACAGAAACACTTGAAGCTATAGAGCTTGCATCAAGGTCAAGTTATACAACTGTCATAAGTCATAGAAGCGGAGAAACTGAAGATACAACTATTGCTGATTTGTCAGTAGCAACTAAATCTGGTCAAATTAAAACAGGGTCATTGAGTCGGAGTGAAAGAGTCGCGAAATATAATCAATTACTTCGTATTGAGGATGAATTAGGTAGTCAAGCCACATATGCTGGACTTGTTGGATTGGGACCACGAGGAAGTTATCAGAGCTAATTGTCACTTTTAAAGCTTTTACTTCCTTGAAAATTATCTAAACGACTTTCGCTTCTCATCTTAAATTTTAATTTAATCCAGCTTAGAGCTATTGGAAATCCAATAGTTACTGGTATGAGAAATAAAAAAGGTCTATTCGTTGAAGCTAGTAAAGCTGAGGATATTGCAAGTGAGCCCAGAAGAACAGAATTACTTAGTGATTGTTGAGCATTAATCATTCTTCTGAGTTGTCTGTCCGATTCACCCATTCTCACTTGAAGTTGCAAGTCGCCCTGTTCTAGTCTTTCTAAATTTTCATCCAAGCGTTTTGGTAGCCCAACAGCTTTACTACCTATTTCAGAAACTTGTCTTCCTAATTCATTAAATAAGTCATTAGAGTCTTGATTTTTTGAAGTCATTAGAGGGAGAAGGAATGGTTTTGCTATTGCTATTAAGTTAAATTCAGGGTCTAAATATCTTCCGACTCCTTCAAAAGTTGATAATGCTCTAAAAACAAAAATCAACTCAATTGGTATTCTAAAGGGTTTCCCATAAGCCAGTTCAGATATATCCCCAGAAAGCTTTTCTATGATTTGAGAATCAAATGGAGGAGTGAGGGCTTCATTTAACATTATTCTTATTAACCTTCTTACTGGACCTACTTCGATATCTTTTTCTATTAATCCAGCTATTTGCAGTTCTTTAACCAGTCCACTAACGTCTCTTAGAGCTGCGGCTTTGATCATTGAATTGAGCCTGCCTCTAATACGCTCAGAGACAAAACCCATCATCCCAAAATCATAGTAAATAAGAGAACCACCCCTGGAAACAGCTAGATTGCCAGGATGAGGATCAGCATGGAAAAAACCGTAATTAACCAATTGTTTTAAATAACTTGTAGCTCCAATTTTTGCGATTAAACTAGTATCAATATCATTACTTTTTAGAGATTTAATATCATTTATCTTGATTCCTGGTAAATACTCCAAACATAAAACTTTACTTGTGCTTAACTCCCAGAATACACTTGGGATTAAAATATTTGAGTCGTCTATAAATTGTTGTTTAAATCTTGCAGCATATTGAGCTTCAATTCGAAAATCTAGTTCTCTGATTAAGACTCTTTTAGACTCCTTTGCGATACCTACCCAGTCATTACCTCTGCTTAGAGACTTTATTCTTTGCACAACTTTTGCAACTTGATTCATTACATCTAAGTCAAGTCTGAAAAATTTTTCTATGTCTGGTCTTTGGACTTTGAAAATAACATTTTTTCCATCAATTAATCTAGCTTTATGAACTTGAGCAAGAGATGCAGAGCCAATTGGTATTTGATCAATACTTATGATTTTTTTATATGAATTACGAAGCTGCTTTTTTAAGATATTTTGAATTTTTTCAAATTCAAAAGGTGGAACTCTATCTTGAAGCGAGCTAAGCTCGTTTACCCATGCAGATGGAATAACATCAGCTCTTGCTGATAAAAGTTGGCCTAATTTTATAAATGCTGAACCTAGATTAACTAATTCTTTTGTAAGCCATTTTGCCCTTAAAGTATTTCTTTTTTCTCTTCTTTTAGAATTATATCCTTTTAAATAAGTCCATTTTTTAGAATCAAACCATAAATAGAAAAGTAAACCTAGTAATATTGTCCAAATCCTAAGGGCTCTTGAAAATCTTTTTAGTTGACTAGCTATAAATATCAATTTTACCCCTCAATATCTTTATTGATTTCGATAACCTTTGATCTGAGATTATCTATTTGTATTTGAATTAAATCTTCTTTGCTTACGCGTTCCTTAGAACTTTTATCTTTTGATGCATTAGCCTTTTTTTCTAGACGTTCGGATTCTTCAATAACCTCTTCTTTGAATTTAGACCATTCATTTTGGAGCTTTTGAGGTAATTCCTCAGTAATTTCAGTGAATTCTTGGGCAGAATTGATCACGTTCTCAGTTATTCGAGCTGCTATTCGGTTTATAGCTGCTTTGAGGAGTATTTCTGAATCACTCAATGATCTAATTATTCAGCTTTCACTTTAGAAGATACAGGGTTTTTTGTGTCTTCAGATTGAAACTGGATATATGCAGATTTGCTCTTAATCAATTAAATCTATTTAGAAGATTGTTTGTTATCGCTCAACCTAGAATATTTTCATTAGAGTTGAAGAATACAAACATTTGATTTGATTTGGGGTAAAAGTCTAATCTATTAACCCAAGTGATCTCAAAACACCCTTTCTCTTTTTGAAAGGGAGCAAAACCTAACTAAGAGATTTTCCATTGGAAACTATTGAAACTGATGTTGTCATAGTTGGTGGTGGCCCTGCTGGTTGCAGTTGTGCGCTTTACACTTCCCGAGCAGACTTAAGAACAGTAATTCTTGATAAAAACCCAGATGTAGGTGCGCTAGCGATAACACATCAAATTGCTAATTATCCAGGTGTTTCTAGTGAGATGAGTGGAGAGGCCTTGTTGAAATTGATGAGAGATCAAGCTACTCAGTATGGTGCTGATTATCGCAGAGCTCAAGTTTTTGGAATTGATGCTAGTGGTGACTGGAAAACTATTTACACTCCAGAGGGGACTTTTAAAGCAAAAGCACTTGTCGTTGCCAGTGGTGCCATGGGAAGGCCAGCTTCATTTAAAGGTGAGGCTGAATTCTTGGGTAAAGGAGTAAGTTATTGCGCTACTTGTGATGGGGCTTTTTATAGAGATCGTGAAGTCGCGGTTGTTGGAATTAATAAAGAGGCGATTGAAGAAGCAAATGTTCTTACAAAATTTGCTTCAAAAGTTCATTGGATAACATCTAATGATCCAAAATCAGATGATCATCATGCGCAAGATCTGCTATCAAAACCAAATGTGAACCATTGGAGTAAGACGAGGTTAATGCAGATTGAAGGTAATGATTCTGGGGTAACAGGTATTAAGGTTAAGAACCGTTCAATTGATACTCAGCAAGAAGTAGCACTCGATGGCGTTTTTGTTTATATGAGCGGTTCAAAGCCTATTACCGACTTTCTTGGTGAACAGGTTGCTTTTAAGGAGGATGGTGGAGTTTTGGTAGATGACTTTATGTCGACAACAGTTGAAGGGGTTTGGGCGATTGGCGACATCAGAAATACTCCATTTAAACAAGCTGTTGTTGCAGCATCGGATGGATGCATAGCCGCTATGGCGATAGATAGATATTTAAATAGTAGGAAATCAATTCGTGTAGATTGGGTTCATGCTTAATTGGCACAATTAACAAATATTTTAAAGAGGAGTTGCTTCAGAAACATATGCCACACCACCGTAGTAACTAAGAACATTGTTTATATTTTCTCGTATTTTGTCGATTATCTCTTGCTCACAAAAAATAATGACGTGTGCATTTGATCCAAATCCAGTGAATTCCATGTCTTCTGTGACAATTCTTTCTGGACCTCTTCCCGTGGCATGTTTCATAACCGTATAGCCAGGTACTTCAGCTTTTTCTAATGCTGAGAGCACATCATTTAGTTCTCTTTCACTAAAAATTAAGTCGAGTCTTTTCATGAAATTGACTTATCCAATTGAAGGGATCATTGTGTTTACTAAGCCCATATATACTGGTATTCCTATGATTATGTTAAAAGGAAAAGTTAATCCAAGAGTGGTCGAAATGTAATAACTAGGTCGTGCTTCAGGAACAGTCATTCTCATTGCTGTCGGTACAGCTAAATATGAAGCACTAGCGCAAAGAACTACAAATAATAGAGCATTGCCTGGATTTAAATTTAGGAATCTAGCTACTACTGATCCTAGTACTGCATTAACTATTGGCATAAATATTGAAAACATAATGAGAAAGGCCCCAGTCTTATTAAGACGAGCGAGGCGTTGAGCAGCAACAATCCCCATATCAAGAAGGAAAAAACATTCTGCGCCGTAGAACAATTCAGCTGTGAAAGGTTCCATTTTTTTTATGTCAGATGGATCAATTGCTGATGTTAAAAAACCTATTAGAAGGCTTCCAAGTAACAAATAGACAGAACCATTTAACATTGACTCATGAAGAATTGCTCCCCATTTCATTTTCCTTTTGATGGGCCTATCTTTGGGCGCTCCAAATTTGACTAAGAGAAGACCAATTATTATTGCTGGAGATTCCATTAGTGCTAAAGCTGCAACCATAAAACCATCAAAAGGTATGTTTTGACTTTCGAGAAAGCTTTCAGCCGTTATAAACGTCACTGCACTTATTGATCCATATGCTGCTGAAATTGCTGCTGCATTAAAAACGTCGAATTTAAATCTCAGTACTAAAAAGCAAATAAGTGGTATTAATAGTGACATTAATATTGCTGCTATTACAGTCGGAAGAACTGGATAACCAAAGCCACTTTTTTGCAACTCAATACCCCCTCTGAAGCCTATTGCAAGTAAAAGATATAAAGAAAATAATTTTGGGAGAGGAGCTGGGATCTCAAAATCAGACTTTAATGCATATGCAATTGCACCCAAAAAGAAAAAAAGGATTGGTGGACTTAAAGCATTTTGTATGAAAAGGTTTTGTCCCATTTCTTGTTAGTTTTTAAGCAAGCAAGTTAGATAGAAATGAAAATATGGTTGTCAACTATTTATGCTGTCAATTGCAGCCATGAGGGCTTCTTTCCTTGTACCAATTACATCAACGCCAAATTTAGCAAGTCTGTCTTTTACTCTTCCTGTTGCACCAGCAACATATGCTTTTCTTGAGCTATTTAGAGCTTCCTGAACCATATCTTCTATTGCGAGAGTTGCAGTAACTCCAAGCCTGGGAACATCAGTGATATCAAGAATTAAAACTTTATAGTTTCTTACAAGCATCATTCTTTCAGTAATTCCTTTTGCTGCACCAAAACTAAGTGGCCCTTTTAATCTGAATAGCATTACTTCTCCCGCACAACGATCTAAAAGTGCTTTTTCATCTGATGGGAGTTGTGCATTTGCTGCGTTGTTATTTGATGCTGAATCAAATGGATTATCAGCTTCCATTCCCTCCAATTGCGTCTCTGTAATTGAATCGATCGTGAGCATATTTGCTATGAATACTCCAACCAGTACAGCCCATATCAAATCCCAGAAAACTGTCATCAAGAGGACTCCATACATCACACTTGCGGTTTTCAGGGAAAGTCTATGAGCTCTTAACAAAAATCCCCAATCAATAATGTCTAAGCCAACTTTTATTAAAATTCCAGCAAGAAGAGCTGTAGGGATCTGAGCGGCTAAAGGACCTGCACCAACTAGAACGAAAAGCAATACAACTGAATGAACCATCCCTGAGATTGGGGTTGAACCTCCAGATTTGACATTTATTACTGTTCTCATGGTTGCCCCAGCTCCAGGCAAACCTGTAAATATTCCAGCTACTGCATTCCCAATACCTTGTCCAATTAGTTCTCTATCAGAATTGTGCCTGGTTTGCGAAATATTATCAGCTACAAGAGATGTAAGAAGGGAGTCAATAGCACCAAGAACAGCAAGGACTAGTCCAGCTTTAAGAATTATTGGAAAGAAATTATCAAAGCTTGGATCAGGGAGACTTAAAGAAAGCCCGCCCTCTGGTATTGCTCCTATTCTGTCTATGGAACTTTCACCAAATAGAAGTATTGATAAAGGAGTAACTATTAACAATGCTAAAAGAGGAGAGGGGACCCATTGACTTATTTTGCGGGGGGTCAGAAACACTATGGCAAGTGTCATTACTGCAACTGCTATTGCAGCCCCATTTGGTTCGAAATTGTTAACTAACGTTGAAAGAGATTCTAATACTCCTCCTCGAGTTGATATCCCAAGTAGAGGACCTATCTGAAGAGTAATTATGATTACTCCAATTCCAGACATAAAGCCTGAGACGACTGAGTACGGAACAAGTGTGATGTATTTACCAAGCCTTAGTAGGCCAAATAAAATCTGAAATAATCCTCCAATGACCACCGCAGCCATTACTAAAGGAAGAATTTCTCCAGCAGACAAATCTCTAGGTACTCCCACGGCCGCCAAGCTCGCAACTACTCCAGCAACGGTTACGCTCATCGGCCCAGTCGGCCCACTTACTTGAGCAGGAGTTCCTCCAAACAAAGCGGCGAGAAAACCAACTACGACTGCACCGTAAAGGCCATAAATAGCGCCTCCAGGGCCAAGTGCTGCATTACCAAACGCTAAAGCTAGTGGTAGGGCTACAACCGCAGCAGTCAAGCCGCCTAATACATCACCTCTAATATTTTTCAGGTGAAAGCCATTAATTAACGCCAATCGACTCTCCTTACTTGATTTAACTTAAATAAGCCTATCTCTTCAAGGTTCCATTAATTTATGGAATCTCTACTTTTAAATACTTATATTGCAGAAAAATCCTTTAAAAGATTCATTTCCACTAATAAGGCAGCGTGATTTCGATGGCATCAGATGGCTTTAAGGATTATTTCAAAATTCTTGGCGTTAGTAGAAATGCGACAGATAAAGAAATCAAAAGCGCCTTCAGGAAACTTGCTAGAAAATTTCATCCTGATTTACATCCACATGATGCATGGTCTGAATCGGAATTCAAAGAAATAAATGAAGCTTATGAGATTCTTTCAGATGAAGATAAAAAAAAGTCTTATGAACAATTTCTAAATTATTGGTTAAAAAATAGAGATGGAAAGCGGAGAGATATAAATAAGGAAAATGATAATCAGCGCTTATATGAATATTTAAATTTTGACTATTCTCTGAGTGATTTGATTGGAAGATTTAGTGAGGTTGGTAAAGAAATTTACTCTAATATATCTTCAGATAATAATGCTCAATCATTAAATCTTGATGCTGAATTTAATTTGCAGATTAGTTTTTTAGAAGCTTTGAACGGAACAAAAAAGAACCTTTTAGTTAATGATGAACGCATAGAAGTGAAAATCCCACAAGGTATTGAAACAGGATCTAAAATACGTATTAAAAATAAGGGTAATATACATTCTGGGAAGGGAAAAAGAGGAGATCTATTGATTGAAGTCAGAATTAAGTCTCATCCGATTTGGAAATTAAAAGGTTTAGATATTTATGCAGATTTACCTATTTCTTTGGATGAATTAGCTTTGGGAGCAAATATTTCGGTTGCTTCTCCTCAAGGCGATACATATTTATCAATACCTTCTGGAAGTTTGCCTGAGCAAAAATTGAGATTAAAAGGTCAAGGATTACACAGCATAGATGATAAAGGAGATTTGTTTTTTACTCTAAAATTAAAGTTCCCTGAAAATTGGTCAGATGAGGAGTTGAGACTTCTTGAAAAGCTTAGATCTGTTCGAATACATGAACCTCGTTCAAGTTGGTTCGATCAGGCTAGGACTTAAAGGAAGTAAAATATAGTTATCTCTAATGTAATTATCTCTATTGGTTAATATGGATCTTACTTATCGGCCCCGTCGTCTTCGGAGAACAAACTCTTTAAGAGATATGGTTCGAGAGAATAGTGTCTCTGCATCTGACTTTATTTATCCTCTTTTTGTTCATGAAGGTTCAGATATTCAAGAAATATCAGCGATGCCAGGTTCATTTCGTTGGTCAATTGATGGATTAGTTGATGAAGTTAAGCGTGCTTGGAATCTAGGTATTAGATGTGTCGTTCTTTTCCCAAAAGTTCCAGACGATCAAAAAACAGAAGATGGAGCTGAATGTTTTAATGAAAAAGGTTTGATACCAAGGGCTATTGAAAGATTGAAAATAGAGATACCCGAAATGTGTGTTATGACTGATGTCGCTTTAGACCCTTATTCTTGTGATGGTCATGATGGAATAGTTAGTAATCAAGGAATCATTTTGAATGATGAAACCGTTGATTATTTGTGTAAACAAGCAGTTGTTCAAGCACAATCTGGAGCAGATTTAATTGGTCCTAGTGACATGATGGATGGAAGAGTAGGAGCCATAAGAGAAGCCTTAGATAATGAAGGTTTTGAACATGTAGGAATAATTAGTTACACAGCAAAATATTCATCTGCATATTATGGACCTTTTAGAGAGGCTTTGGACTCTGCGCCTAGATCATTATCAAATAAGCCCATACCGAAAAATAAAAATACCTATCAGATGGATCCAGCGAATGCCAGAGAAGCCATAACAGAAGCTCAACTTGACGAACAAGAAGGGTCGGACATCTTAATGGTTAAACCAGGTTTGGCTTACTTAGATATTATTTACCGTTTAAGAGAAGAATCAGAATTACCAATCGCTGCTTATAACGTTAGTGGGGAGTATTCAATGGTTAAAGCTGCTGCTCAAAGAGGTTGGATAGATGAAAAGGCAATTGTTTTGGAAACGTTATTGAGTTTTAAAAGAGCTGGAGCAAATCTGATCCTTACTTATCACGCATGTGATGCCGCAGGATGGTTAAAAGACTAATAGAGTTGATTAATAAAATTACTGAAATTTGAATTTCTATCAACACTAATGATAAAAAAACAATCAGATTTAAATATTAAAAGCGTTCATCGTCTAGGTCATGTAGCCATAAGAGTTGAAGATGTTGATAGGGCTAAAGAATTTTATATAAGTTTAGGAATGAAGCTTATTTGGGATGATGTTGATTGGTGTTACTTAGAAGCCGGAGAGACTAAGGATGGCTTGGCATTGCTTGGGCCGGGCTATAAGGCTGCTGGTCCGCACTTTGCTTTTCATTTCACTAAAAGAGATGAAATAGAGAGAATTCATGATTCTTTGAAAAACCAAGGTATAAAGGTCGGAGCTTTGCATGATCATCGTGATGGCACTTCCTCTTTTTACTTGAAAGATACAGAAGGTAATTGGTTGGAAATGCTTTATCACCCATTAACAGGAATACCAACAAATCAATAGACTTTAGCTAGACGAATGGGATTAACAAAAAATCATGATGACTCTAAAAACACACAAATAATATCAGAGTCTTTGGACTTGCTTGAATGGCCAACTGTTTGTAGCCATTTGTCTAAATTCGCGCTTACCCAACAAGGTCGTAAAAAATGTGAAAACTTTGATTTGCCAGTCAATATATCTTTAAGCCAAGAGCTATTGTGCCAAACATTAGAAATTGGATCATTAGATAGTTCTCTTGATGGAGGAATATCTTTTGATGGTGTGCATGATTTAGAAAAAATTCTTTTGATATGCTCTAAAGGTGGAGTCTCTATGGGTGAGGATTTATTAAAAGTAGCTGATACTTTGAGAGCTGCTCGAAAATTACGAAAACTAATATTTGATCAATTGATACGTCCACGACTTTCTGAATTGATCAAAGACATTGCAACTTTGCCAGATTTGCAAAAACTCCTCGAATTTGGGATAGATGAAGGCGGGCGAATTGCAGATCGTGCTAGCCCAAAGCTTTCAGAGTTACGACGCTATAGGGATTCGGTCAGTCTTCAAAGAAAAGATATTCTTCAAGATATTCTTCGGAAATATAGTGGATTGCTTCAAGATAATATTATCTCAGAGAGGTATGGTCGACCTGTTTTAGCTTTTAAGTCTGGGACTTCTGATCAGATTAAAGGAATGGTTCATGATAGTTCAGCTTCTGGTAATACGATTTATGTCGAGCCACAAGTTGTCATATCAATAGGAAACCGTTTAGCGAAGATAGATTCTGAAATCTCAGAGGAAGAGAGGAGACTTCTATCTAACTGGAGTAAAGAGGTTGGTATTAATGCAAATGTAATAGCTCATTTAGGAGAGATACTTTTGCAGATAGAGTTTTCATTAGCTAGAGCACGTTACTCTAAATGGCTTGACGGAGTACCAGCAATTCTTGATGAAGAGGAAAATACACCATTCGAGATTAAAGATTTTCGTCACCCTTTATTAGTTTGGAATGACTTCGATGAGAAAAAAAATAGAGTTGTACCAACTAGCTTTTATGTCGCCACTGATTTAAAAGTAGTAGCAATTACAGGACCTAACACTGGGGGCAAAACTGTAGCTTTAAAAAGTATTGGTTTAGCAGTTTTAATGGCAAAAGTTGGTTTGCTTTTGCCATGTACAGGTTCACCAAGATTGCCGTGGTGTAAAAATATCTTAGCTGATATTGGTGATGAGCAATCTTTACAGCAAAATTTATCTACATTTAGTGGACATATTCTTCGTATAAGTCGAATACTTAACGCTATAGATGCATTTCCTGGTACTACTCTTGTCCTTTTAGATGAAGTTGGAGCTGGCACTGATCCAACTGAAGGCACAGCATTGGCTATGGCACTCTTGCAGGTAATGGCCGATAGAGCAAGATTAACTATCGCGACTACTCATTTTGGACAATTAAAAGCACTCAAATATAGCGATTCAAGATTTGAAAATGCTTCAGTTTCTTTCGATAGCGAAACCATACAACCAACTTTTCATTTGCAATGGGGAATCCCTGGTCGAAGTAATGCAATTGAAATCTCAAAGAGGCTGGGTCTCGATGAGCAAGTAATTAAAAGTGCTCAAAAATTTATCAATCCTGAAAGCGTTGATAATGTTAATCAAGTTATTCAAGGCTTAGAAAAACAACGAGAGCGGCAACAATCAGCAGCTGAAGATGCTGCCGCCTTATTGGCTAAGACCGAATTACTACATGAAGAATTACTTAATAGTTGGCAGAAACAACGTCAACAATCGGAAGAGTTTAATGAACAAGGAAGATTCAAGTTGGAGTCGTCAATTCGTGAAGGTCAAAAAGAAGTTAGACATTTAATTAAACGCTTGCGGGATCAAAATGCTAGTGGTGAGACAGCAAGAATTGCTGGTCAACGATTACGGCAAATGGAAAAGGGGTATCGAAACGATAAGCGAATTAAGCAGATACAGAGTTGGACCCCAAAGATTGGGGACAAAGTTAGATTGTCTTCTATTGGTAAAGCAGGTGAAATAATTTCTTTTTCAGATGATGGAATGCAATTAACAGTGCTATGCGGTGTATTTCGAAGCAAAGTTTGTTTAACTGAAGTAGAAAGTCTTGATGGTCAAAAGGTGGAGAGAAATTCACTTGTGCACGTAAAAACTTCTCAAGTAAGAAAGAATTTATCCTTAGTTCGTACTAAAAAAAATACCTTAGATGTAAGAGGATTACGCGTGCATGAAGCTGAGGGGGTGATTGAAGAAAAATTGAGAAATTGTTCTGGAGCTTTATGGGTTATTCATGGAATTGGTTCTGGAAAGCTAAAAAAAGGTTTGAGGAAATGGTTGGATTCACTTTCATATATTGAAAAAGTAGCCGATGCTGAACCTCATGATGGTGGTCCCGGATGTAGTGTTGTATGGATGGTCGATTGATTTTTGGGTAAAAATTATAAATAGTGTTTTCAAATTCTTTTCTTTAGCAATAATGAATTTAAGAATTATTATCAAGTTTATTGATGAAAAATATCTTAAATGCAATTTATTGATCAGGCTATTATTGATGTCAAAGCAGGTTCAGGTGGTGATGGCATCTCTGCTTTTAGAAGAGAAAAGTATGTTCCAGCTGGTGGCCCTGCAGGGGGAGATGGCGGCCAAGGAGGAAATGTTGTATTAGAGGCTGATGATAATCTTCAAACTCTTTTGGATTTTAAATTTCAGAAATTAATTTCTGCTGAGGATGGCCAGAGAGGTGGTCCCAATAAATGCACTGGTGCATCAGGAAATGACACTGTACTTAAAGTTCCATGTGGAACGGAGGTAAGACATATCTCTACAAATATCATTCTTGGTGACTTAACTCACAAAGGTCAGCAACTTATTGTCGCCTTTGGTGGAAAAGGAGGTTTTGGTAACGCTCGCTATTTATCAAATAGTAATAGAGCACCAGAAAAGTTCACTGAGGGAAAAGAGGGGGAAGAATGGTCATTGCAATTGGAATTAAAACTGCTAGCAGAAGTTGGAATTATTGGGTTACCAAATGCAGGTAAAAGTACTTTGATTTCTGTAATCTCCTCTGCAAGACCAAAAATTGCTGATTATCCATTTACAACTTTAATTCCTAATCTCGGAGTAGTAAGGAGACCCTCAGGAGACGGAACAGTTTTTGCAGATATTCCCGGTTTAATCTCTGGAGCATCAAAAGGTATTGGACTAGGGCATGATTTTCTCCGACATATTGAAAGAACAAAGGTGTTACTTCATTTGATTGATTCAGCATCAAATGATCCAATAAATGATTTCAAAACTATTAATGAGGAATTAACGTCTTATGGTCATGATTTGATCTCCAAGCCTAGGATTTTTGTTCTTAATAAAAAAGAGCTTTTAAATGAGAATGACATTAAAAAACTTGTAGATAAAGTTGAGCAATTAACGGAAAAAAATGTACATGTAATTTCCGCTGTAACTAGATTTGGTCTAGATGATTTGTTGAGTTCTATTTGGAACGAACTCGGATATTAATTAATTGTTATGAGTGAATCATACCTACTTGTCTTTCAGCTAATTATTGGTCATAACTAAAAAGAGTCTTTAAAATTATGGATTTTTACAGTTGCTTCGATGGGAAAGGTGAAATTATTGCTCGTTGCCAGACTGATCAAGATATTAATGTTCTAAAGAAAATGGGCAGACCAATATTTGAGGTTCGTCAAATGAAAAGTGAGGAGGCAGTTGTATGTTCTTTAACTGGAAGTCCTTCTGATTTTAATATGGATTATTAATGGATTATAAGAAACAAAACAGGGGGCTATAGCCCCCTGTTTTTGCTTCTTATTTGATTACTTATAATTAATCGTCGTACACCAAGCACTCTGGTTCGTCGGGGTTAGCGTCACAGAAAAGTTCAAGTGCGTTTGGATCATGCTTGTCCTCGGGATGATGCTCTTTATATTCCTCGAGAGAATGAAGCTCATCAGTTAAGTGACGTACTTTAGGGTCATTACCTGAAGCTTGAGCTGTTTGGATCTCTGACTGATCCTTTTTAATATGCTCGTCGATTGATTTCATAGCGTCTTAAAGAAGCAAAATCTTTAACTAATACAAGATAATTATGTCGGGGAGATATTGCACGTGCTTTGTGAAATTGGTTGGATTTCCTCACCATTTGCTGACATGTAAAAGTAGATATTTTTGCTTAGGAAATGATTCATAGGTGAAATCCTTTCTGGTTAACTTGTTTCAACATCTGGTGTGTTTAGTATTCTTTGACTCTCTAAAAAATCAAACACACTTTTGTCTCCTACGTCAGCTTCTGCTGGAAGGTCAAATTTTCTTATTCCCAATATCAATAAAAGTAGAGCAGAAAGAGCTAATAGTGCAAAAGTAAATTTTTCATTGGTGAGTTCAGTTAAATGTCCAATAAAAGCAATTGGAATAAAAATTGTGATTCCTATTGCCTCTATTCTTCTAAAACAAAAAAATTCTTTGAAACCTACTCCTGTTAGGGATACAAAAATTGGTCCAACAAGAAATACCCACTTTGGATTTTCTTGGAGACCATGAACAACATTTGTTAATCCAAAGTGATATGTAATTACTCCTAAACCAATGCAACCAATTACCCAAAACAAAACAAGTGCTTGATGTAAACGTCTTAAATAAATGTGTATCCACTTAAGACTTAACCCTAAACTGATTACCAAACCTGCAAAACAAATCCATACTTGACTAGATCCATTGATAAACCATTGGGCTAGACCTATGGAAAAGAATAGGGCACAAGAAATAATAGAAAAGCGATATAAGAGGACTTCTTTCTTATCTTCGGAGGTTACTATGAAATCTCCATATACTCCTTTAATGGGATCCGAAGATTTAAAATAAGAATTTAATTCTTTCATTGTTGGTAATTAATTGTTGACAATTTTTTTTATATTTTCACCTTTAGGAATAATACTACTTGGGTTTATAGGGAATAAAGCTCCGAAATAATCTTTTCTCCAAGCATCAGCATCACATGTTTTTTCAATATTGTATATGTTAAAAATCTTTTTTCTCCACTTAACTATATTTGGAAATGATCTAATTGGCTTATTACTACATTTAAATAGAGGGAAATAAATTGCTTCCCACCTAATAAGTGTAGGGAAAAGTCTTATGTCAGCAATTGTTATATTTTTTCCACACAGCCAAGGTCCATTTGACTGAAGATGCTTTTCTATAATATTTAGAGCTGAGAACAAATCTTTAGAAGCTTTTTCATATGCTTTTTGATTTCTAGCAAATCCACATTTGTAAACTCCATTATTAATATTTTCTTGAATTAAAATCTGCCAGTTAATTATTTGTTTTTTAGATTTGCTTGGGTTAAGGTCTATGTCTTGATCATATATAGGCCAGTTATTTAATATTTTGACAAGCTCAGCGCTTTCATTATTTATAAGCCTTGGTTTTGATTCGGGTTCATTACCTGGATCGAAAAGCATTGGTACTGTTGCTCTTTTTGATTGATAATTTCCGCACTTTCGGTAAAGCTCTTGGAGGCTTTTACATCGTTTTATTGGAGGGTCTAATATCCATCTTCCTCCGGCGTTGTCTACTTGAGCAATGTGAAGATTGATTGATTTCTTTAATCCTTTGATCTCGTAAATCATCCATGCTCTGTGGGCCCAAGGACAACTTTTGCCAACAATCAAACCTGGCATTTGATTGGAAGATCTATTTTTTAAATCTTCCTTGGTCGGGATTTGAATTTGTTTTTGAAGATTTATTGGTCTCTTATAATTTCCCTCAGAATCTGATGGGGCTAATCCATTCATTAAAATTTTCCACTCAAAATTCCAAATTTGTCTTGCAGCTTTAACAAATATTGGTGGTATGGCCATGAATTTCTTTTAAGATTATTTTATCTATTAGGTTTACTGATTAATGATGCAGCTGCAGGTCCTTCTAGTGGCTGGTACGCATGGTAATGAAATAAATGGTATTTGGCTTTTTGAAGAATGGGAAAAATCATCCTTTTTAATAAATACTCATGGGATTAAAACTTTTAAGGAAATTGGAAATCCAGAGGCTAAAAAAGCTGGTAAAAGATACATTCATAATGATTTGAATCGGAGTTTTCAAGGAGAATCATTTTTAACTAGTAATGCTTCAAATTTCGAAGGAAGTAGAGCAAATGAATTGGTGAACCTTTATGGGGAGGCAGGAGAAAACCCCTGTCAAATAGCATTAGATTTTCATACAACTACAGCCGCCATGGGTAGTTGCCTAGTTGTTTATGGCAGAAGATCTGCAGACTTAGCTTTGGCGTCTTTAATTCAAAATCAATTAGGTTTACCAATATATCTCCATGAATCTGATCAAAAACAAACAGGTTTTTTAGTTGAATCTTGGCCTTGTGGACTTGTTGTAGAAATTGGCCCCATAGGTCAGGGACTCTTGAATTCACGAATTATTTTTCAGACAAAATTGATTCTTGAGACTTTGATGGAACAAATTCATCAAGTTAAGAGTCTAAATCTATTTTTTCCTGACAAGTTGATTATTCACAGGCATATAAAAAGTATCGATTTTCCAAGAGATGAAAAAGGCAATATTGATGGATATGTTCATTCTTTAAGGCAATCTAAGGATTGGAGGGCACTAAAGAAAAATGATGAATTGTTTTTTAAATTGAATGGCGAAATTATTAGGTTTGAAGAACAGGAACCTTACATCCCTGTGTTTATAAATGAAGCAGCGTACGTGGAAAAAAATATTGCAATGAGCTTTACGAAAAGAGAATTATGGGAATTTAAAAAAGAATGGAAACAAGCGTTGATTGATCTAGTCCATCAAAAGTAAGTTCTCTCGCTCCAATACACAATTGCCCCTTGAGCCTCTAATTCATATTTTCTGTGTCTTGCATCACTCAGAGGAACTCTCTCTTCAAGCCTATGCCCATTAATCAGCCACTTGATTAGAACCAATTTGCGACCTCAAAGGCTAAATCTTAAAATAATCTTAAGACCCCTTAAGTGCTCTTTTGGCGCTACTTACAGATTCTCTTCATAAATTGTCCTACATATTGGCCACGAAAAGGATCATTCTCCTTTAATATCACTGCTGGCAGTCTAATTAGCTGCTCTTATTTAATCGTCCCTATTTGGGACATACACATTCGTCCTCATGACCACCATTCAGCAGCAGCGTTCTTCGTTGCTCAAAGGTTGGCCACAATTCTGCGAGTGGGTTACTTCCACCAACAATCGTATCTATGTCGGTTGGTTCGGTGTATTGATGATCCCTTGCCTTCTTGCGGCAACAACTTGTTTCATCGTTGCATTTATCGCTGCTCCTCCAGTTGATATCGACGGTATCCGTGAGCCAGTAGCTGGTTCATTTATGTATGGAAACAACATCATTTCTGGTGCTGTTGTTCCTTCAAGTAACGCTATCGGCCTTCACTTCTACCCAATTTGGGAAGCAGCAACTCTTGATGAGTGGCTATATAACGGTGGCCCTTACCAGCTTGTAATCTTCCACTTCCTTATTGGTATCTCTGCATACATGGGACGTCAGTGGGAGCTTTCATACCGTTTAGGTATGCGCCCATGGATCTGTGTTGCTTACTCAGCTCCTGTATCAGCAGCTTTCGCTGTATTCCTTGTTTACCCATTCGGTCAGGGTTCATTCTCTGATGGTATGCCTCTAGGAATCTCTGGAACATTCAACTTCATGTTCGTTTTCCAGGCTGAGCACAACATCTTGATGCACCCATTCCATATGGCTGGTGTAGCAGGTATGTTCGGTGGTGCTTTGTTCTCTGCAATGCACGGTTCTTTGGTTACTTCATCACTTATCCGTGAGACCACAGGACTTGATTCTCAGAACTACGGTTACAAGTTTGGACAAGAAGAAGAGACATACAACATCGTTGCAGCTCATGGCTACTTCGGTCGTTTGATCTTCCAATATGCAAGCTTCAACAACAGCCGCAGCCTTCACTTCTTCTTGGCTTCATGGCCAGTGATCTGTGTTTGGTTGACATCTATGGGCATCTGCACCATGGCGTTCAACTTGAACGGCTTCAACTTCAATCAGTCTGTAGTTGATACTTCAGGCAAGGTTGTACCAACCTGGGGTGATGTACTTAACCGTGCAAACCTTGGTATGGAAGTAATGCACGAGCGTAATGCTCACAACTTCCCACTTGACCTAGCAGCTGCTGAGTCTACTTCTGTAGCTCTTGTTGCACCTGCAATTGGTTAAGTCTTTAACTTGATTGTTTTAAAGCCCTCTTTTAGAGGGCTTTTTTTTTGCCTTTTTTAGTTCTATGTATTGATTGATTGGTTTATTTTTTACCAAGTATTGATTAACATTTTGTAGATAGGTTTATTTATGGGAAGTAGTTTCGGAAAACTTTTTAATATCAGCACCTTTGGGGAATCTCACGGAGGTGGTGTTGGTGTAATTATTGATGGATGTCCACCAAGATTGGAGCTTGATATTAATGAAATACAAAATGATCTCAATAGAAGGAGGCCAGGACAAAGCAAAATCACTACTCCACGAAACGAAAGTGATGAAGTTGAAATTCTGAGTGGTCTTTTAGGTAACAAAACCTTAGGAACACCGATTGCTATGGTCGTAAGAAATAAAGATCATCGTCCAAAAGATTATTCTGAAATTAAAAAAACTTTTAGACCATCTCACGCTGATGCTACTTATCAGAAGAAGTATGGAATTCAGGCTTCAAGTGGCGGAGGGCGAGCATCAGCGAGAGAGACGATAGGTAGAGTCGCCGCTGGTTCAGTTGCAAAGCAACTCCTCAGTCAGTCATCTAATACGGAAATACTTGCTTGGGTAAAGAGAATTCACGATATTGAAGCTGATATTAATCCGAGTGAAGTTACTTTTGATGAGATTGAGAAAAATATTGTTCGATGTCCAAATCAATCAGCTGCAGATTTAATGATTCAGAGAGTGGAGGATTTTGGTAAAGAAGGAGACTCCTGTGGCGGAGTAATAGAATGTGTGGTTCGTAATCCGCCATTAAGTCTTGGTATGCCTGTTTTTGATAAGTTAGAGGCAGATTTGGCAAAGGCATTAATGTCATTGCCTGCTACTAAAGCTTTTGAAGTAGGATCTGGTTTCGGAGGTACTTATTTGAAAGGCAGCGAACATAATGATCCTTTTTTGCCATCGGATTCTGATCAATTGAAAACTGCTACTAATAATTCAGGGGGAATTCAAGGAGGTATAAGTAATGGTGAGGATATAGTTCTGAGGGTTGGCTTTAAACCAACAGCAACTATTAGGAAAAGTCAAAAGACAATTGATGAGGATGGTAATGCAACAATTCTGCAGGCAAAAGGTAGACATGACCCTTGTGTTTTGCCAAGAGCAGTTCCAATGGTTGAAGCAATGGTTGCAATAGTTTTAGCTGATCATTTACTTAGGCAAAAAGGTCAATGTACTGAATATTATTCAAATAATTAATTATTATTTTTAGAATGGATTTTCAATAATTTTTTAGCCATATCTCTAGATCTTTGTCAGGTGTTTGATTTCGTAATTCTTTCCCAATCACCAATGCATCATATCCATTTTCTAGTAATTTTTTTAAATTTTCACTTTTAATTCCACCTGCACCAATAAAAAAAATATCCTTTTTTTTATTTTCTTTTAGATCGTTTATAAAGTTAATTCCTAATTTCGATACGGGATAGATTTTTACAATTTTATATCCTAGATTCATTGCTTCTTCGAAATCTTTAATATTAGATATACCTGGAATAACTAATTGATTATATTTTATAGCATTTAAATGAATTTCTTTGTTGAAGAAAGGACTCATAGAATATTTTATATCTAATGAGCTAATTGATTCTAAAGATTTTATTGAAGTAATTGATGCAACGCCAAGATTGATTGACTTGAATTTATTTTTTATTTCTAATATTAAATTCACCCATTCTGGATTTGAATCCCATCCTATTTCAATATTTTTTATCCCATAGTCAGATAGTTTCTCGATTTTTAAAAGTAAATTTTTTCTTTTGTGGGAGATATTAAAAAAATCATTTTCTAGTCTAATTACAACTATGAGTGGCTGTATTCTAAGAAATTTTATTAAATTATTTTGCTTAACTTCCAAAAATTATAATTTTAACCTAAGCATATTCAGCGACTTTAACTTCATGGCGAATTAAGAGATCTTGAAATTCTTGAGAATCAACTGTTTCGGTTTCCATAAGCATCGCTGTTAATTCTTCAAGCACTTGACGATTGTCATTTAAAGCTTTTTTAGCTCTTTCATATGCAATTTCAACAAGAATTGAGACTTCCGAATCAATAGTTGCAGCAGTATCTTCAGAAAAATCTCTTTCCGCAGAGATGTCTCTACCAAGGAACATTCCACCTTGTGATCGTCCTAAAGCTACAGGCCCTAACTTGTCACTCATGCCAAATTTGGTAATCATTTGCCTCGCAACTGAAGCTACTTGCTTTAGATCATTTGATGCTCCTGTAGTTACTTCGTCTTCTCCATAAATGATTTCCTCTGCAACTCTTCCTCCAAGAGCAACAGCCATTTGATTTTGTAGATAAGACCTTGAATAAAGTCCAGATTCCATTCTTTCTTCACTTGGTGTGAAAAAAGTTAATCCACCAGCTCCACCTCTTGGAATGATTGAGATCTTTTGCACTGGGTCATAATCAGGCATCACAGCACCAACTACAGCATGGCCAGCTTCGTGGTAAGCAACTAACTTTTTACGCTTTTCACTAATCACTGAGTCTTTCTTCTCAGGACCTACCATTATTCTCTCGATTGCATCACTAACTTCATCGTTGCTGACTTCTGTTAACTCTTTTCTAGCGGCTAAGATCGCAGCTTCATTTAATAGATTTGCTAAATCTGCACCAGTAAAACCAGGAGTTCTTCTTGCTATTTGATCAAGGTCAACAGACTTTGAAAGTGTTTTACTTTTTGCATGAACGTTCAGTATTTGCAATCTCCCTGAGTAATCAGGTCTGTCTACAGTTACTTGCCTGTCAAATCTTCCTGGTCGCATAAGTGCTGAGTCGAGCACATCAGGTCTATTTGTAGCTGCAACAATAATTATTCCTGAATTTCCCTCAAATCCATCCATTTCAGTTAATAGTTGGTTAAGTGTTTGCTCTCTTTCATCATTACCTCCTCCAAGTCCTGCTCCACGCTGACGACCTACAGCATCTATTTCGTCAATGAAAACTATACAAGGAGCATTTTTCTTTGCTTGTTCAAAAAGGTCTCTTACTCTGCTTGCACCAACTCCAACAAACATCTCTACAAACTCAGATCCAGATATGGAAAAGAAGGGAACAGAAGCTTCACCTGCAACTGCCTTTGCAAGCAAAGTTTTTCCGGTTCCAGGAGGGCCAACAAGTAAAACACCCTTAGGAATTTTGGCTCCTACAGCTGTGAAGCGATCAGGGTTTTTTAAAAAATCAACTACTTCAGTAAGTTCAAGCTTTGCACCCTCAATTCCAGCAACATCTCCAAAAGTAACTTTTGTCTCAGGTTCCATTTGAAGTCTTGCTTTACTCTTTCCAAAATTCATTGCTGGATTTCCGCCACCACCCGAGCCTGCTCTTCTGAATAGAAAAAATAGACCTCCTAATAAAATTATTGGAAAAAGTAAGCTACTAGCAGCTTGCTGCAAGGGATTGGCTTGAGTAGTTGGTTGTACAGCAATATCTACGTCATTATCAGTAAGTAATTGAAGTAATTGTTGATCAGGAGCCAAATTAACTAAAGCCCTGTTCCCATCACTTTCAACAATTTGAGCTGTTCCTTTATCTGGAGAAATAAGAACTCTGCTTACTTGCTTCTCTTGAACAGCTTCTATGAAGTCACTGTACCTTAGAGTTCTAGTTGCTCTTGTCGGACTTGGCTTATCGAAAAAAGCACTTCCCACAAAAATCACAACTACAACAATAAGGACATAAAGACCAATGTTTCTCCAGCGTTTGTTCAATGTTCTTCTATATCTTCCAAGAGTTTAATAGGATTAGGTCCAACTATGCGGCTCTTAATACATCAACGACGCTTTTAAATGCAAACCATTCAGGAATTTCTTCTCCACTTCTGAGCATTTTCCTAAATTGAGTGCCGCTCAATTTTTTTATGTGTAATCCTTTTTCTTTCGCATAATCAGCGGTTACATAGCCTTCTTCCTCTGTAAATACAAGATTTAAAGATGGAACTGTTTGCATTTCTAATTCTTCGCAGCACTCCTTTGCAAAATTTTGAGCATCATATGGACCATAAAAATCTTCTCCGCTTAGAGATGATTTACAGCCAGCCATATCTCTACCGATAATGAAATGAGTGCATCCATAATTCCTCCTAATAATCATGTGCTGCAGAGCTTCTCTTGGCCCAGCCATATGCATCGAATAAGGAAGATATGACCATCTGATTTTTGGATTGTTTACTTCAGAGGCAAGTTTTTCATAGGTTTGAAATCTTACTGATCCAGGTATGTCATCTTCTTGAGTAGGTCCACAAGTTGGGTGAACAAGAACAACAGCATTTTGACTGACATTATTTGCTTCTAAAGCTCTTGTGAACAGCTCATAATGCGCTCTATGAATTGGGTTCCTGCACTGGAATGCAACTACATCTTCTCCAGAAGGAAGCTTCTCTCTTACTTGAGCAGGAGTTTTGCAAGTAAAAACTCTTTTAGGTAATTCTAGACCTTTTATTGATCCTCCTAAATAATATTTTCCTCTCTCCATAGAGATCATCCTTACTGCAGGATGCTCTAAAGAAGTTGTTCCGTAGCAAAAATTGGCTTCAATAACTTTGTCAGGTATCCATTTATCTTGTACTTCTAAAATTGCTAGTTCTTGATCTTTGTAATTGAGTAAAACTGAATCTCCTGGATTTATATCTTCTCTATCTGTATCCATCACAATTGGTAAACCAAAAAGCAAACCTGATTCGAGTCGATTTTGTTTAACCACTGAGTTGTAATTTTTCTCACTCATGAACCCATTCAAAGGAGAAAAAGCACCTATCAAAAGAAGTTCAATATCACAAGCGTTTCTATCTGAACAATTTATAGTTTTAAAAGAATTTTGTTTTAATTCTTTTGTTTCTTGATCAGATGCCATAAGCTTTATAAGTTCTCCACCATAAGGTTTGATCAAACCTTCGAGATTTTTATGAGAACTTTTCTTACTAGTCATTTTCCCTTGAAGTAACCGGGAGATTCTCCCAGATAAAGGGCCCATATTTTAGAAATTGTTTTTATTAAATTTGGCCAAAAAAAAAAGAGGGCTTTAACCCCCCTTTTTTAATTGAGTAAGATGATTATCTTTTAGGCTTTGCGACCATAGAAGATACCCTTGATTTTGATATCAACAGGATCTTTTGACCCAAGGTCATTATCTGAAGGTTGGATGGCAACAAATTGGCCACCAAATTCATCAGTGTCTGCATCAACAGACTCGACAGTAAGTGTTATTTCACCTTTACCGCCTAGATCATCTTTAACATTTTCTCTTGCAAGATCCTCATCATCACCACCACGAGCAATGAGAGCCTGAGCATATTCAACACCAGTCGATTTAGCACGACTTTTTGGATCAAGAAAGTCTGCAGATCTATAACTTGGAGTTGTTGTTGGACCTGAAAATTCAGCTCCTGGTTCAATTGATTTTCCTTTTTTGGATTCAGCAACCATTTCTTTAACAGAGAAAGCAAAAGGAAATTCCTCTCCATTAGGAGCTAGAACTGTAATTAGAGAGAAGTCAATACCACCTTTTTCAGTGAATTTACCTCCAGAAAGATCTCCATAAACTTCATCAAGACTAGTATTGAAGCGAGGACTGATAATTTTTGCTACTGCAAAATCAGATTTATTTCGCTTGGTACCTGGAAGTTTTACTGAAACTTCTGTTGGCTGAAGGCACAAGCTTTTAAATTGGCCATCAGCATTAATAGAACCCGATGAACCAGCTGGTAAAACAGTGCAAGCATCAGCTTGGCCAGTATTAACAACATTGCCAAAACGAGCATTACCTTGCTCGCGCCCTTTTAAAGCTGCAGATGCGCTTGATGGGAGAGTTGTAAAGGTGAGACAAAAAGCCAGCATCAAAGCCAGCAGAGGACGAAATCGCATGAGAGGGCTAGATGACTGCGGTCGAAACCGCCCAATTAATTCAGTTGGGATATTACAGGTGTCAAATACTTCTTTTCACAAGCATTTTACAGCTCTATACAACCCGTAGCTTTTGCTGCAACGAATTTACTACTCCGATTTCTTTCAAAACCCTTTTGCAGCAGTCTTCTTTGGCGTTTAGACTCTGATTTTTAAAAAAAAACAAATTCGAAAAAAATCAATAAATTTTCGATTTTAGATTTCGAATTTCATCTAAAAGTTGATGGGATATTGAAAGTTTTGTTGAAAAAGACAAGTTTTTGACCATTTTTTTTGGACCTAACAAAAAACCACTGTTGAAGTTTTGATCAAATCCTTGCCCATCTCTGTCTATGGGATTTGCCATCAGAAGTTCACAACCTTTTAAAACCCTTTTATTCTCTCCCTTCTCAATAATTTCATTATCACTTCCTGTTTCGGCAGCAAAACCTAGGAAAATTTGATTTTCTAATTTCTTTCTCGTTTGATTTGTGATTAGGTCTGGGGTCATTTCTAAATCATCACAAATGGACTGTAAAAAAGATTCTTTAGAGACTTTTTGCTCACTTGGACTATTTTTTTTGAAATCTGATACTGCTGCAGCCATAACAATGACTTGAGCATATGGTTGTAAATCATCAATTTTTGAACTCATTTCAGATGAGCTTCTAACTGGATAAGTATTAATTCCCTCAAGAAGATCTTCTTTGACGCTTAGCGGACCATGGACTAAATCGACTTCTGCACCTCTTAACTTTGCAGCTTGAGCTATCAAAACTCCCATTCTTCCACTACTTCGATTTGTTAATTGTCTTGCCGCATCAAGATCTTCGACGGTCGGACCAGCTGTTACGAGGAACCTTATGTTTTTTAGATCTTTGGTGAGAAATTTATTTTCTGCATTGAAAATAAATGCACTTTCAGAGGCCAATTCAATAATATCTAAACCGATCATTTTCCCATCACCAAATCTGTCGCAAGCTAAAAAACCCTCGCTAGGTTCGAGGCTAATAACTTGGTCAATATTTTTTACGTAATTCCAATTCCTTTTTACTGATTGATTTTCCCACATTGAAGTGTTCATTGCAGCAGCAATAACTATTTGAGATTTACTGGCTAAGAGAATGCTTGCTAAAAGTCCATCAGCATTGCCACTAGTAAATTTGCATAAAGATGTTGCGCTCATTGGTGCAACAATAATGAGCTCTGCCCATTCAGCTAAAGCAATATGCAAAGGCTTGGTTTGAGATTCATCCCACTGATCTTTATCTTGATAGCATTTATTTCTGCTTAAAGTTGAGAGAGATAATGGACTAACTAACTTAGATGCACTTTGCGTTATGACGCATTTGACTTTTACCCCAGCTTTAATTAGGCGACTAACTAAAATAGGAGATTTAACAGCTGCAATACTTCCTGTTACTGCAACTAATATTTTTTTTCCAGATAAAGAGGTTAGATTATTCATGATCTTTTAATTTTATATCAAATAGACCTTTAAAAGATTTTTTTCAAATTTTAAATATTGTGGAAATTTTATATTATATGAAATCTTTTTTTATATCTTGGATGAAAAGAATTTATTTTTGCTTTATTAGATCTTTCATTTATTATATTTATGTTAAAGAGTTAACTAATGAAAAAATTCTGAGTTAATTTTTTATCTTTTCTCTTATGGCTCCAAGAATGCAGAAAACATTTTTATATAATTCATCTACAAAGTTTGTTGACAGGTTAGCAAATTGGGCGGTAAATCCTTGGAGAAGGTATTCATTGTTAGCAATAATTTTTTTGATAGGTTTTTTAATAGGTAGTTCTCTAGGCATGATTAATGGTGTACTAGCTTTGATGGATCCTGTCGGAGCATTTATTGCATTAATATTTTTAGAGATACTAATTAAAGCTAGATTTATTTTTCTAAAGTCTCAAAAGCCAATAATACTTGTTAGGGTTTTTGATTTGTTTCGAATAGGATTAACATATGGACTTTTTTCAGAGGGCTTGAAACTATTATAAATATTATTATAAATATAATTAATTATTTTTATTTAACCCCAGCAAATACAACAAAGCCATTCTTATTGGTATACCATTTTCTACTTGTTTACTTATGAGATTGATTGAATTATCTTCCACTAATTGACTGCTTATTTCTATTCCTCTATTCACTGGTCCAGGATGTAGAACAGGAACTTCCTTTTCACACCATTTTAAACTTTCATGTGTTATTCCATATTGTGAATAATAACTATCAAGATCTGTAAGCATATTTTGCTTCATTCTCTCTTTCTGTAATCGAAGTGTCATTACTGCATCACTATTTTTTAATGCATTTTTCAGAGATCTTTCTATGAAAACAGAACCTCTCTTATTAATAGGATCATATTTTTGCCCTGGAGGAGGATTGCGAACAAAATCAATGAATTCCTCTGGAAGAAGGCTTGGAGGCCCACATAGTGTTACCTCAGCTCCACATGCAGTTAGAGCCCAGAGGTTCGATCTCGCAACTCTAGAATGAAGAATATCTCCAACTATTGTGATCTTTTTATTGAAAAGACTATTAGTTGATGGTTCGTTTGGATTAAAGAAAGTAGCAAGTGTAAATAGATCCAAAAGACCTTGACTTGGATGGCTATGAAATCCATCACCGGCATTGAGAATGGATGTATTGATTTTATTTATGTCTACGTAATTAGCTAACTCTGCGGGAACATTTGTTGATTCATGCCTAATTACTAAGATATCAGCACCCATTGAGATGTATGTGAGAATAGTGTCTAAAGGGGTCTCTCCTTTGCTTAGAGAACTTGTTGACACAGAAAAATTTTGAACATCAGCAGATAGTCTTTTTGCTGCCAGTTCAAAACTAGTTCTTGTTCTTGTACTTGGCTCAAAAAATAAGTTACAGATTAATCTTCCTTGAAGAGCGGGAAGTTTTCTAGAACTTGATTTATGGACATCTCTAAATCTTGTTGTTAGTTCTATAACTGTTTTGTAATCCTCTAAAGAAAATGTAGATAGATCAATAATGTGATTATGCTTCCAATTATTCATAATCCCTCAAATGTGGATGGTGACCAACACTTATTTTTTGGAGGAATTCGATCTCCTTTAACCCTTTTGCTAACACTTCTACTACTTTGAAGGTACCAACGCCAAGGTATATCTTTAGCTTGCGAAATGCCAATTCTTGTGGTCTGAACAATATTTCCCATTCTTGTTAGATCTTCTCCCTCTGTTAACCAAAAATCATTTGCAGGTGATAAGGGCAAATTGTCAAAATTCCTATTTAATCCAAATCTTTTTGCCAATAACCCTGGCCCAGATGCAATTCTCTCGTTTTCTCCTTTTATTGCTATCGATCGAAGAAGTACACCATTTGCCCAGTTTTTCCTTCCGGTAACAATATTTATGCAACTATTAATTCCGTATGAAATGTATATGTAAAAGTTACCAGGTTCACCAAAAAGGGTTTCGTTCCTTTTGGTTCTCCCCGAAAAGCCATGGCATGAAGCTTCTTCTTGAGAATAAGCCTCCGTTTCAACAATTACGCCAGAAAGAAAGCTGTTTTTTGGTAAGCGCTTAATTAAAAAACAGCCAATTAAGCTAGGTGCTACCAAATGAGATGGCCTTGAAAAGAAGTCTTTTGTAAGAAGTGAGATTTGCTTACTATTTCTTTATAACCCATATTACTTACTAAATAATAGATTTCTCTATCTTTCTGATTAATCTTTCAACACTTAAAATTTCGTAAAAGGGCATTCAGATGGCAAAATGTTAGTGAACTGATTTGTCTAAACGAAAGCACTAAGATTTTTTCTATAAGGATTAACTCTCATTATCTAAAGATCTTGAAAATTTTCTAACATAATCATGACTAAAATTTTTTCATCTGATGTTCGTAAGGTTTCTCAGTTAGCTCGCTTAGAGCTTCCAGAAGATCAAATAGCAACCTATACAGAGCAACTCGAAGAAATACTTTCTTATGTTGATCAACTGCAAGAAATAGATACTGAAAATATCCCTCCTACTACTAGAGCTGTAGAGGTAGTTAATGAAATGAGAGATGATTTAGTTGAAGTTAATTGCTCAAGAGAAGATCTTCTTAATCAGGCACCTCATAGGGAAGGTGATTTTTTTAGAGTTCCCAAAATACTTTAAATTTAGGAATTATCTTTGACTTTCTGTTCTGATTCTTGTTTTATGAATTAATTTTATATATTTTCTCCGCCAATTTTTTTTAGGTAATATTCTTGCTATTGGTCTCATTTTACTTCTTCTTTCTTTGTGACTTCTTATCCCAAGTAAAATATCATAAAGAAAATTTATACTATCTTTTTTAGATTCAAAAATTCCCATTCTTTGAGGTGAACCTTTTTGATCTAAAAGTGGTTTTGTTGCTTCGTAAGCTGGTTTATATTCAAACCATGGAATAGAAGGCCATAAATGATGAACTAAATGATAATTTTGTCCCATAATTAGCAAGTTCATTAATTTACTTGGATAAACCCTTGCATTTTTCCATCTATTTCTAGATTGAAAAGGTCTATGTGGTAGATAATCAAAAAATATTCCTAAAGTAACTCCAACCATTAATGCTGGTCCGAACCATAAATTATAAATAACATTCATAAAATTATATTTAATTCCTGCAACTACTATGCAAAAAAATATTCCCCTCTCAATTCCCCATTGCATAAGTTCAAACTTTCTCCAAAGTTTTCGTTCAAAGAAAAAATATTCATGATAAAAAAATCTTGGAGCTATTAACCAAATAGGACCAAAGGTGCTAACTATGTGATCTGGGTCGTTTTTGGGATCATTAACGTATTTGTGATGCTCTAGATGGACTCTTGTGAAAACTGGAAAACTAAAACCTAGTAATATTGCTGACCCATGCCCCATAAATTGATTGATCCATTTATTTGGATGGGCAGCATTGTGACAAGCATCATGAATAACGGTACCTTCCATATGAAGCGCCAAAAAAGCTAGTGCAACCAAAATTGGCAACGGCCAGTTCCCCTGATACCATTGCCAAACGCTAATTATTGCAAGAAAATATCCACCAAAGAAAAGACCTAAAGTTACGTTTAAAGGCTTGGGAGGATCAAGATATTCTTGGATCTCATTTTGCCAGTCGCGTAATGACTTCAGTTTTTTCGTTGCCTTATTTTTGTCAGACCTCGATAAGCACTGGGTCATTGCTTGATGTGATTGAGATTAATTGAGCTTGTATAGCTTAATTAAAAAATGCCCACCGGGAGACTTGAACTCCCACGACATAAAGTCACTGGTACCTAAAACCAGCGCGTCTACCAATTCCGCCAGGTGGGCCAAAGGTTTTCACCGATTGTGAAATGATTCTAGCAGCTCATTGATTGCTATTTAAAGACTATTTTTGATTCGTGAACGTAAAAAGATTAATGTAATTTTCATATTTGGATATGAGACATTTGAAACTCTCTTTTTATGACTCATGATTTTTAGTTGTTCAAAAAGTCGCCCTCACTACAAAATGAACTCATATTGAGAAAAATATGGTTGTTTCTATTTCTGGATACTTTTTTCTTTTTATTGGGCTTTTGATATTGGCTTTACCTTTAGTGCTTGTCGAATTAAGTAGGCCAAGAGATTGGTTAATGGGAGGACTTTTTTTGTTTTTAGGATTATTTCTTTTAGTTGAGAATGATCTTTTGAGAGGCTCTATAAATTTACTTGTTATTCCTATGGTAATTTTGTATGGAAAAATGATATTAGAAATTGTCCAAACCAGATGGTATCAATTAAGTTCTGAAGAAAAAAAGCTGATTGGATCTTTTCAAAGATGGTTTGAATCTTTTAAACAGCTAGGTCAAAGCTTTGCTTTACTAGGGAATAGCTTTTTAGATTTTTTTAAAGGATTCACTAATAAATCTGAAAAACCGTTAAAAGAAAAAAAATGGGTTCATCCTGAATTGAAAGAAGAAGTAAAGGAAAAAGCAGTTGATCTATCTGGTCCAATTGATTCCAATAAGATCAGAAATCAAGAATTACCTGAAAATGAAGAAACTTCTTGATAAGGTTAAAAGGCCTCAGGCAATCATGATGACTAATGAATATTTCTCAAAGTGAATAATGTCAATAAAGATTCTCAAAAGGATCGTCCCACTTACAAAGACACTCTCAACCTTTTGCAGACTAATTTTGGGATGAGGGCAAATGCAACGCTAAGAGAACCTGAGTTGCAAGCTTTTTGGAGCGAAAAAAAGATAGATTTCGAATTAGGCTTAAACAATTCTGGAGAGACTTTTACTTTGCATGACGGCCCCCCATACGCAAATGGGACACTTCATATGGGCCATGCTCTCAACAAAATATTAAAGGACATAATTAATAAATTTCAAACAATGAAAGGGAAAAAAGTTTGTTTTATCCCTGGATGGGATTGCCATGGCTTGCCTATAGAATTGAAAGTTCTACAAGCTATGGATAAAACACAACGATCTGAATTAACCCCTATTAAGTTGAGAAAAAAAGCAGCTGCTTATGCAAAAAAGCAAGTTTCTCAACAAATGGATGGTTTTAAAAGATGGGGAGTATGGGGGAATTGGGATCAACCATATTTAAGTTTAGACAAAAAGTTTGAAGCCTCTCAGATCAAGTTGTTTGGTGAAATGGTTTTCAAAGGATATATATATCGAGGTCTAAAACCAGTTCATTGGAGTCCAAGTTCTCAAACTGCTCTGGCCGAGGCAGAATTAGAATATCCGACCGGTCATGTTAGCAATAGTATTTATGTGGGATTTAAAGTTGATCAAATACCAAAAATATTAACTCAAGAAATTTCTAAGCAAGCACCAGATTTATTTGATTCTGCAGGACAATTAAAAGAAGTTAAACTTGTCATTTGGACTACCACCCCTTGGACAATTCCTGCAAATGAGGCCATATCTGTTAATCAAAAATTAGACTATGTAATTGCACAAAATTCTGATGGATCATTAATAATTGTTGCTAATGACCTTATGGAAAAAGTATCTGAAAGTATAGGAATTAATTATGAAACAAGAGTATCAATAAAGGGATCAAACTTAGATGGAATTATATATAAACATCCTCTATTTGATAAAAAAAGTCCTGTTGTTTTAGGAGGAGATTATATTACAACTGAATCAGGTACTGGACTAGTACATACTGCTCCAGGCCATGGAGTTGATGACTTTAATACTGGTAAAAAATATAAGTTACCAATTTCTTGCCCAGTTGATGCAAAAGGTTTTCTGACTAAAGAAGCTGGTCGATTTGAGGGCCTAAATGTATTAAAAGACGCTAATGTTGTCATAATAAATGATCTCATTAATACTGGATCTTTGCTTAAGGAAATTCCATATGAGCATAAGTATCCTTATGATTGGAGAACCAAGAAACCAACTATTTTTAGAGCTACAGAACAGTGGTTTGCTTCTGTTGAAGGATTTAGGGCTAATGCACTAGCTGCTATAGAAGATGTTACTTGGCTGCCTGATTCGGGAAAAAATAGAATTGATTCTATGGTTAGAGAAAGAGGGGATTGGTGTATTTCTCGGCAAAGAACTTGGGGAGTGCCAATACCAGTATTTTATGAAAAAAATGGAAATGAAATTTTGCTCAATAAAGAAACTATTTCTCATATAGCTGGTTTATTTTCTATCCATGGAGCAGATATTTGGTGGGAATATGATGTGTCTAATCTCTTACCTCCTTCCTATTTAAATGAGGCAGATCGATGGCAAAAAGGTACTGATACTATGGATGTCTGGTTTGATTCTGGCTCTAGTTGGTCTTCAGTTATTTATAAAAAAGAAAATTTAAATTATCCAGCAGATTTATATTTAGAGGGATCTGATCAACATAGGGGTTGGTTTCAATCCTCTTTATTAACCTCAGTAGCAGTAAATGAGAATGCACCTTTTAAAAAGGTACTTACACATGGTTTTGCATTAGATGAGAATGGCAGGAAAATGAGCAAATCCTTAGGAAATATTATTGATCCTTTAGTTATTATTAATGGTGGTTCAAATAAGAAATTAGATCCTGCTTATGGAGCAGATGTTTTAAGGCTTTGGGTTAGTTCTGTTGATTACTCTGCAGATGTTCCTATTGGATCAAATATACTTAAACAAATTTCTGATGTTTATCGTAAAGTTCGAAATACGTCTAGGTATTTATTAGGAAACCTTTATGATTTTGATTATAAAAATGATTCCATTGAAATTTCTAAACTTCCATTGTTAGATAAATGGATGCTGAATAGAACAGCTGAAGTAATCGATGAGATAACAGAAGCATACTCTAATTTTGAATTTTCAAAGTTTTTCCAAACTATCCAGAACTTTTGTGTAGTTGATTTATCTAATTTTTACTTAGATATTGCAAAAGATAGGTTGTATGTGAGTTCTAAATCAGACTTTAGAAGAAGAAGTTGTCAGACAGTTTTATCCTTGGTTATTGAGAAGATATCGGGCTTAATTGCACCTGTTTTATGTCATATGGCTGAAGATATTTGGCAGAATATTCCATATGACTTAGAAGAAGCCTCCGTATTTCAAAGAGGCTGGCCTCATGTACCTAAATCATGGCGAAATAGTAATTTTAACAGCCACGTAATTGAACTACGAAAACTCAGATCAGCTATTAATCGTATGTTGGAGAGCTGTAGAAATAACCAAGAATTAGGTTCTTCTTTGGAAGCATCAGTTAGGGTTGATATATCTAATAAAAAAGTTCAAGCTGCTATTGAATGGTTGGCTCAAAGCGAATCCAATAATGTTGATGTTTTAAGAGATTGGTTCTTGGTTTCATCTTTACAAATTGGTGGTGAGCCTTGGGCAGAAGTATTAGTTAGTGAGGAAAATGATCTTGCTTCAGTTGAGATTGCAAGAGCAAAAGGATTTAAGTGTGAAAGATGTTGGCATTATGAAATTGAAATGAGCAAAAATAAAGAACATTCAAATATTTGTAAAAGGTGCGAAAAAGTAGTTTTATCTATTTAAATATTAATTTAACTTGAATCTTATAGTTATTCGTTTTTAAAATTTACCGGCGAAACGACCATTTTTTGGTAATTGTATAATCAACCATTGAAGTAAACCTATTAAATATAGTATCAGGGCTAAATATGCAAAAAATGTGGCAAATCCAGTGCTCCAATTACCATCTAAAATAAATTTTATTATGTTTTTTGTTGTCATGAATGAATTAAATGGAATTTCTCTCCAAGTATCACAATAGTTTTCATTAATTGAATTTAAACACCTCCAACTAAAAAGATGAAGTCCAGTATTTAGTACGCACCAATAAGATAAAGTCCATCGCCAAATTCTTGTGGTTAAAGCAATAGGTTTATGAGCAGGCATTTCATCGATTTCTTCGTTGAGATCAAACCAAAACCAAATAGAACTAACCATAAGTATTGGTGCAATTAATGAAATTACTTGGCCCAATTGGCTTTCAACACTAAGGAATAAGAGGCTTATCAAATAAAGACTAGAAACTTTCCAGTAAATTGATAAAAGTCGATCAATAGATCTTAAATTTGATCTTTTTGCCCAAATCAATAGAAATAATGGGAGTCCAAATGCGAAGGTAGCCGCAATTCGATATGAGAGCCAAACTAGAATTTGGAATTGAGGTTCAGTCAAAAAAAAATCTCATTCATATGTATTATCAACCTTCAAGTATTCCTTTTATGATTATTCTTAATTATTAAAGTATTTTCTCTATATTTGAGGATACCTTAGGCTAAGAAACCAATTGTTATCATAGATTGATTATCTACTCTCAAAATATTTATATACTCTAATAAAAAAACCTATAAATTGGTTATGTTTATATTATTTTCTGAAAATTTAATTGACTTTCTAATATAATTATCAGATTTATTGATATCAGGTTTCATTCTGTGAGACAGCATGTAAATCCTCTAAGCCAATTTTTCCAGTTACCATTAACTCTTCCCAGTAAGAATGTTATTTTTAAGAAATCTCACTATCCAATTCATATAGATATTGGATCTGCAAAAGGTGAATTTCTGATTGAATTAGCAATAAAATATCCTGATTGGAATTTTGTTGGGCTTGAGATAAGAGAACCTCTTGTTAGTTTATGTGAAAAGAAAAGAAAACAATTAGAATTGAATAATTTAAAATTTCTATTTTGTAATGTTAATGTCAGTCTAGATGAATGGTTATCTGATTTAGATTATGGTCAATTAAAAAGAGTTTCAATTCAATTCCCAGACCCTTGGTTTAAAAGAAAACATTTCAAAAGGAGGGTATTAAAAACAAGTCTTCTCAATTCTATTGCTAAGGCTATGAGTAAGGATGGCGAAATATTTATTCAAAGCGATATATTAAAACTTATTGAATCTATGACTAATACGATTGATAAAAATAGATATTTCAATAGAAAATACTTGGGAGATCTCAGATGTGTTGATAAAAATCCTTATAATGTAAAGACAGATAGAGAAATACTTTCTCTTAAGAATAATTTGCTAATTTATAGAGCAATGTATATCAGAAATAGCCTATTATTCATTAATTAGTCAAATTTATAGTTAATACATATTATATGTTTTACTTTAAAATTTATGTATATAATCATTAGCATAAGGTATGAACACAGATGATTGATAACTCCAATCCAGATAAAGACCTTGGTCTCCTTCAGAAAACTTTTTTAGTTTTTCTAAGTCTTTTTTTAGTCGTTTCACTATTCTTTTTCCGAAGTGGGTTCAAAGCTAATGCAATGCTTGATCAATTGGCTAAGAATTCCCTGGAACCAGATATAGCTTTGTCTAATGGGAAACCTACAGTATTTGAATTTTATGCGGATTGGTGTGAAGCTTGCAAGGAAATGGCTCCTGATATGTTGGATGCTGAAAAACTAAATTCAAAAAAGATAGATATAGTTTTGCTTAATGTTGATAATCCAAGGTGGTTTGATTTAATTGATAAATATGATGTCAATGGTATTCCTCAATTAACTTTTTTTGACGATAAAGGTGAATTTAAGGGCTTTTCATTAGGAGTTAGAAAATCTATTGAACTTAATGAAATCTTTTTTGCTTTAATTAACAATGATGAATTACCCTCTTTCAGTAAATTATCAAATTCAAGTAATTTAATTTCTAAAAATAATTTAAAAGAGTTAAATGATAATATTAGATTAGAAGGCCCTAGAGTTCATAGCTAGTTTACCCAATTCAAAGCGGATGAAACTATTGGATATTCCTGTGAAAAAATATTTTTACATTCTTGTGCAATCTCCATATGCTCTTTTTGAGTCCCATGACCAGTTCTTAGATTTATGTAATGAATCCACGAACGACATGATCCTGTCATATAAATTCTGGTTGGGGTAGCAAGTGGAAGTACAAATCTTGCACATTCTTTGGCGATTCCAGCTTCTAACATCTCTTCATAAAGTTTTTTATTTTGATCGAATTGATGTTTAATTTTTTTCTTGAATGTATTAATAATTTCTTTTGGCAAGTCTGAGATAGAATTTTGTCTATTTTTATTATCTTGTCTTCTTAATTCTGGGATGGTAATTTCTCCTAATTGCATGCTATCTGCATAGCGTTGTGAGAACTCTTGAAAGGTAAATGATCGATGTCTTAAAATTTGTGCAGCAATTCCTCGAGTGGTTTCTATTTGCAAAGTCATATAGGCTTGTTCAAATACGCTCCAATGTTCATTTTTAATGCAATACCCAATTAATTTAGTAAAGTTATCATTGTCTTGATTTTTTGGATTACTCACCCTCGCAATATATGCCATGCTTTTTTCAGCATCCGGAGTAGAAGTTATTAATTGAACACAACTCATATTTAAACCTTTGCTAGAGTTACTTTCTCTTGTTGATATTGATATTTACCTTTCCTATCACTGTAAGTGGTTTCACAAGGATCTCCTTCAAAGAAAAGTAATTGACAAATTCCTTCATCCGCATAAATCCTGCAATCTGCTCCAGAGCTATTACTGAATTCCAGGGTTAGATGACCTTCCCAGCTTGCTTCAGCAGGAGTTGTATTTACGATTATTCCTAATCGGGCATAAGTACTTTTACCAAGGCAAATAACAGTAATGTTTGGTGGTACTTTCATTTTTTCTAATGCAACACCAAGGCCATAAGAATGTGCAGGCAAAATAAAATATTTACCATCTTCGTCTTCTTCTAAATCTGTAGGTTCTAAATTGGCAGGATTAAATTTTTTCGGATTCATTACTGTTCCTGGGACATGCCTAAAAATCAAAAACTCTTTAGAAGAGAGACGCAAATCATATCCATACGATGAGCAACCAAAGCTTAAAACCGGAGACTTTTCTGATTCAGGCTCAAGATGTCTTATTAGCTTTTCTTGAAAAGGTTCAAGCATTCCAAGTGAAGCCTGTTCAGAAATCCAACGATCGTTTTTTAACATTTAATTGCAGCGTAATTCAGTGATTTGATCAGCCATTTCAATTACTTTAGGAGGGATTGATGGTCCTGTAAGAATAATATCTGTGGATGATGGTCGATTATTTATCATTAAAATTAAATCATTTTCTTCGATGAAACCAAGGCTAATAGCCATTCCTATTTCATCAAGAACGATTTTATCTATTTTTTTTTCTATTAAACGTGCTTTACAAAATTCCCAAAGTTCTTTGATCGCTTTTTCTTCATATTTTCTTTTTAAAGATAAATGTTCTTCCGATATTTGTTCTGGTAAGCACGTTTCAATGGCTGGTCTTAGCCATTCAAGTCGTCCGCAAAGATTGATAGCTCCATTTGGTCCTTGATTGACTCCACCTCTCAAAAATTGAGCTATTAAAACTTGGCTTCCCAATCCTGCAGATCTAATTGCCTCACTAAGAACAACAGAAAAACTACCTCGAATGGTAGCAGTATGGATTTGAACTTGACCTTGTGTCGCGACTAGTTGTAAAGGCTTTCTAATGGGGTTCGGCCTTAGGGAAGTCTCTGTTGATGGCGATGAACCCCTCTGTTGAGCGTTAATGCTCACTTGTGCATTCATCTTGACTTTTATCAGAATGTCTTGAAACTAATCTAGCGGCATAAAATTTCTAAACAACCAATTCAACACTATCTGTGGTGTAATGGAATAAAAATACTTTGTTTTGAAAAATATTTAAGGTCCAGAAATTGATTCAAGAAACCCATAGAAATGTAGTTAGTAATACTTTTTGAAATAGCATCGTAATTTTGTGAACGGAAAAAGATAGAATTTTCTAGAAAGAACAGGCTTGGATTAGAGACTTAGCTTCAAAAAAGTCGCCATGGCTACATATCGTTTTTTCTCGACTTATTAATGTTCTTTGAACAATTAATTAAATATGGTCACTTCTTATCGTGGCTTTACTCGTTTCAACCAATCAAAAAATAGTCAGATGGTTGGTAATTCGTCATCTCCATTGCCGCCAAACACAACTCTTTTGGATGTACTTAAATCTTTAGAGGGAGTGTCTACTGAAACTGTAGATAGGTCAAAAACTATTTTTTTCCCTGGTGATCCTGCTGAAAGGGTTTATTTAATAAGACGTGGTGCAGTTCGACTGAGCAGAGTCTATGAAACGGGTGAAGAAATTACTGTTGCTTTATTGAGAGAAAATAGTCTTTTTGGAGTTTTATCTTTATTGACAGGCCATAGATCAGATCGTTTTTATCATGCTGTTGCTTTTACTCGTGTGGAACTCGTTTCTGCTCCAGCCACATCAGTAAGGAATGCAATTGAGCAAGATGCCTCTGTTGGTTTGCTGCTTTTACAAGGTTTATCAAGTCGAGTGCTTCAAACTGAAACAATGATTGAAACATTAACTCATAGAGATATGTCTTCTCGTCTTGCAAGCTTTTTGCTTGTATTGTGTAGAGATTTTGGCGTGCCTGGGGAAAAAGGAGTCACAATTGACTTAAGACTCTCTCATCAAGCCATTGCTGAAGCAATAGGTTCAACCAGAGTTACTATTACACGACTACTAGGTGAGTTGAAAAGTTCCTCATTATTGGCAATAGATAGGAAAAAAATAACCATCTTCGATCCAATAGCTTTAGCAAAAAGATTTAATTGAAGGCCATTACATACTAAGGTTTAAGAGGTTTGATTAATTCTTCTTCTTTCTCTCTGTGGCTGCCTGGCTGAAAATTCTTTTATTATTAATCCTTGGTGGAATACTTTCTACTCTAGGAGATCGCTTAGGTACTAGAGTTGGAAAAGCGCGTTTAAGTATTTTTAAATTAAGACCAAAAAGTACAGCTGTATTAATAACTGTTTTTACTGGAAGTATTATTAGTGCTATTTCATTTGCAACTATGGTTGTATTTGATAGAGATTTAAGGGTTGGATTATTTCAGTTAGAGGATATTCGAGAAAAGATCACCGCTAGTGAAAAAGAATTAAAAAAATTAGAAAAAAATTTGTATGCTTTTAGGAGTGGAAATGTAGTAATAAGTAGTGGGCAAACCTTAGTAACTAAGACTATTAAATTAAATAAAACTAATGATATTAAAAAAAATATAGAAAGCATATTACAGCAAGCAAATTTTTATGCTTTTAATTTAGTAAAAACAAATCAATCTGAATATAGAAGAATATTGTTAGTTCGTAAAGATGATATTGAGAAGCTTGAAAAGAAAATAGCTGATAATAGAAGTTGGGTAGTTAGGATTAAATCAGCAGGAAATATACTGAGAGGTGAAAATTATGTTTATGCATTTCCTGAGGTCACATTAAATAAAATGATTACAAAGAAAGGTGAAGTTATTGCAATAGAGAATATATCTTTATTACAGTCTGATTCTGAATCCATTATTAGAAAGATTAATCTTTTAATGGCTTCAACTTTGGCTGAGGTTAGGAGAAGAGGATCATTAAGTTCTGAGTTGAAAATTAATGCTAATCAAGTGAATAATTTAGGAAAATATCTAGTTAGTAAAAAAAAGGGAGATTTCCAAATTATTGCAAGAGCTCTTGATGATAGTCAAAGTGCAGATAAAGTCTCAGTAACATTGGAATTGAAATCTCTAGAAAAATCTATACCAAACAGTAATTAAATGAGTTTTTATATATCGATAGATCCTGGAATAAAAAAATGTGGCTTATTATTGGCTGATATGAAATCTGGAAAAGTTATTGAGGCAGGTGTAGCTTCATTAAATAAATTTTCTGATTTAGTTTCTCTATGGAATCAAGATTATGAGATTATTAATATAATAATTGGTGATGGGACTAATTCTAAGTATATAGAGAATAAATTAAAGCGAAAAAATTTTTTAAATATAAATTATGTGAATGAAAGAGGATCAACATTAAGAGCAAGATTTAGATATTGGGAAATTTGGCCTCCAAATTATTTTATTCGTTGGCTTCCAAAAGAAATTCTTTTCCCTCCTGCAAATCTTGATGCAATTGTCGCATTGATTTTATTGGAAGATTTTTTAAACTATAGATTCATTTGGTCAGATAAAGTAAGTATTAAAATTTGGCTCTAACTGTAAAAATGTAATCTCCTCCAGACTCAAGTTTATAATCAGCTTTAACTAAATAGCGCTCTAATGCATCTTTTATAAGAGCTCTACCTAGGGGTGGTTCGACAAAAAGTTGTCCCTGGTTAAAAGCCCAAATAAAACTCCATTCAAAATTTCCTGCACGGACAATACCCTCAACTTTTTTTTGATTAAAGCATTGCTTATGAATCTGAAGATATGCAGTAGTTGATGGCTTGTTGTACATGATTCTAAAGTTATTAATTTTTGGGTTTGTAAGAATTTAGTCGAGTAGTTATCTTTTCCCAATTATTAGATGTGATTGATTCAATAGAACTAATTATTTCCTGAATGATGAAATTTAATATTATGAATTCTTCTTTTGAAAATCTTCCTAAAACGTGAGAAACAGTTTTAGATTTTCTCTCTTGTTGGTCTTTACTTGGCGCTCCTATTCCAATCTTTAATCGCTTAAACTCAGCAGTACCAAGATGGTTGATAATGCTTTTTAATCCATTATGACCTCCTGAACTCCCTTTAGATCGGACTCTTATTTTTCCCAGGGGTAGATCCATGTCATCTACTAGGACTATTAATTGATTATTTTGAAAATTAAACCAATCCTTTGCTGATCTTACTGATTTTCCACTTTCATTCATATATGTGTTGGGCATTAAAAGTCTTGTTTTCTCTATACCTGTGCCGTATTCACAAGTTCTACCAAAAAGTTTTTTGCTTTCACGAAAGCTACAATTATTTTTTCTTGCGATTTCTTCTAACACCATAAATCCAACATTATGACGAGTTTTTTTATACTCAGTCCCAGGATTTCCTAATCCGACTAATAATCTCAAGTTATCTGACAACATACCAATCAAACTTAATCGTTGTTGTTTTTAATAGTTAGATATTTATTTAGTTTTGGGCAAATTAATTTTCTTTGTCCACAATGTTTTCATTTGCAGACTCTTCTTCAGTCATGGCGTTTTTGATTTCACGTTCAAATTCTGTAGAGGCACTTTGAAGACCTTTTAGAGTTTTTCCAATAGTTCGCCCAAGTTCGGGAAGTCGTTTTGGCCCAAAAATAACTAACGCTAAACCAGCAATAACAGCTATTTCTGGCAAACCAACCCCGAAAATATTCATGGGCGAATCTCAACTTGTCAAAATCTAACCAATTTAGCCGTTCCAGTCGACGGAAAAACCCTGTAGAAGAAGTGATTGGTTATAAATTTGAAGCATGATTACTAGAAAAACCAGTAATAAAACTCCTATAAAGGCCATTACGGGTACTGCTCCCCAGCCTGGAACAACTTTTCCTTGTCCAGAATTGCCAATGGATTTAAGCAAAGATCCAAGTGCTGTTTTTTGTCCCATGTCGTTTCTCTAAGCTCAGATTTGTATGAGTCAAGATATTGTATGAGAACTTGTCCAAAAGAAGAAGAGACTGTAGAAACTTGTGATGGAATGAACCAAAAAAATATGATATTTGATAAAAGTGGTCTTAAAAAAGCTGAAAAACTAGCAAATTCACAAAAAAATAAATTAATGATTTAAGGCAATGACATGAGAAAAAAAGTTGAGCTTTCTATTTTTTCCTTGTTTTATTGGCTTTCTTGGATATTACTGAGGGATAAAAATTTTATTCATTTCCAAAAGTCTGTAACACCTTTGTTTTTTTCATTGGAGTTCTTGACTTCATAGGATATGTTGAATCTCTATTTAGTTGGTTCGGATTCATGCTTGCCCTCAAGATTTCCGTCTATACGGTCGTCTTTTTCTTTGTCGGTATCTTTTTATTTGGTTTCTTGGCAAGTGATCCAACAAGGACACCCAACAGAAAGGATTTGGAAAGTCCACAGGACTAAAAATGACACGCTAATTACTGGACTAAATAAGCTCCTGTAATTTCTTTGTTCGGTAATATCTTTTCGTCGGCTTAATTAATTTGGCGGCGAAGAGAAAATATCTATTTGCTATAAACCTTGGACTGCTGGGGTTTGGCATCTTACTGTCTTTATTTGAGACCTCTAGAGGAAAGGAGCCTTTTCTCCAAAAATCCCTTAAATACAAAAATCACAATTTTTCTATAGGTAATTTAGGCGAAACCTATAAAAATGCACCTATTAGAAGATTAGAACATAATGATGTTACATCTTTAACTCTTAAGATCTTTGCTGATAAGCAATATGATTACGATCAAAATATTTATTTAGCTGAGGGTAATGTCAAGGCTCTAATAAATGGTGGAATTTTAAGATCTGACTTATTAAGTTATGATAAATCAACAGGTATTTTATTTGCCGAGGGTGATATTAGATTCAGAAAGGGGGAACAATATTTTATGGCTAAAGAATTTAAATTTAATTTATTAAATAAACAAGGAATTATTAAAGATGTATACGGGATTTTAGATGTAAGAAATGTATTAAATGATTTAAAAATTGATGCTAGTTCAAATAAGATTAAATCTAGAAATATAACTAGTTATAAAGGAAAAAATACTTATGATGATGGAATAGAATTTGCTTTTGGAAATATAAAATTACTAGAAAATAAAGTTACGAGATCTAATAAGTCGATAGGTTCAATAAATAATTGGAGATTTAAATCTAATTTAATAAATATTGAGGAGAGTGGATGGAGCTCTAATAGAATTATTTTTACGAATGATCCATTTGACCCTCATCAAATCTCTTTTGAGGGGATTGATGTTATCGCAGAAGAAGATGATGATGGTACATTACTTATTACAAGTTCTAAAACTAATTTAATTCTTGAGAATAGAACAAAGATTTTTTTAGGTAAAAGAATCTTTGGCGATAAAAAGAAAAAGAAAAGTAAATTCAAATTTATATTTGATGGTAAAGATCGTGATGGATTAGTTTTGGCAAGAAGAATTAATACCAAAACTATTAATAATATAGAACTTGACTTTCAACCTCAGTTTTTAATTAATAGAGCTATTTTAGGTAAAACTTATAGTTATGAAAATAGTCAGAATAAAAATATAAAATTTTCTGATCTATTTGGTTTGAATATAAAGCTAAAAGCAATTAATAAAAATTGGAGCTTAGAAAGTCAAAATGATTTAAGTACATTGAATAATTCTAGATTCTTCAGTGGCTTAAGGCATTCAAGTTCTTTCAGAAGGTATTTTAGAATGCCTATTTTAGAAGACTCAAATTTTAATGTTTTTACCACTTATAGATCTAGAGCTTGGAATGGAACAATTGGTGAAACAGAGATTAAATCTGCATTTGGAGGCTTTATTGAAAAGACTAAGTTTTTTAAAACTGTTGACGTGAAAAATAACTTAAATATTCGAATAGGATCCGCTAAATATGAGGCAGAAAAATTGGAGAATAGTGAAATAATTAGTCTTTGGCGTTCTAGTATTTTTGCTTCTTTATTTAGTGAATATTCAATTTGGAAGAGTAATCCAAAAAATCTTGATAAAAAGAATGAGTTGCTTTTATCTCCTGTTTTAATTAATCCTGAATTAGTATTCAGAACTAATATTAATTCAGCCTATTTTAATTATGATAATGTTAGCGATCAAGGCTTCCTTCAGCTTAGTCTTGGTCCTGAAATTAGACTAGGAACTTTAGAGAGAAATTTTCTTGATTATACAAAAATCTCGGTTATGCCAGGTGTGAAAATTAAGTTTGGAAATAGTCCATTTAAGTTTGATAACGCTATTGATTTGAAAACGCTAAGTATAAGTTTAATGCAACAAGTGTATGGACCTTTAATGTTTGATGTGGTATCTAATTTAAATATTGATAATGGTTCGAAAAATTATGGAGAATATTTTGATACAAAGTTAGGCCTTTTATTGCATCAAAGATCTTACGAATGTGGAATTTACTATCATCCCAATAATGATGCCGGAGGAATATATTTCCGTATAAATGGGTTTAAATTTGGTAATTCTGTAAATCCAGTATTTTAGATTTCTTATTTGAAATTATTTAAATAAGGTAGATTTTTGACTGTATTATTGATTTTTTCCTCTGCATCTAATAGTTGAGAAGTGGCATCCCATTTCCCTGAATAAAGCATTTTGTACGCTCCTCCTTCCAGATCGAGTCTAAAGCTTTCTTTTTGATTGGAAATTGAAAGTTCCTTAAGATTAAAATCCCAAATTTGATTGGAGTTCTCATTAACTAGGTTTTGTAATTTAGTGATTTCTTGTTTTGAAGCCGTCATACAAGGTATGCCAAGTGCAAGACAATTCCCAAAGAAAATTTCGGCAAAGCTTTCACCAATAATTAATCTAATTCCCCATCTCATAAGAGCCTGTGGGGCATGTTCGCGACTTGAACCACAGCCGAAATTATCATTAACAACAAGAATATTGCTTCCTTGATTCTGGTCTAGATCAAAGGGGTGTTTGCCTTGTAGTTCTTTTCTGTCATCTGCAAAGACTTGTTCTCCTAATGAGGAAAAACTTACACATTTGAGAAATCTTGCTGGAATAATTCTGTCAGTATCAATGTCATCGCCTTTAATTACCAAGCTGCGGCCTGTAATTGCGTTGATTTCTCCTTTTGGGAATTCCTGTTTCATTGATGGATAACGTTATTTGTAGTTTTATTCTTTTAGTAATTTTCTTACATCCGTAACCTTCCCATTGATTGCAGCAGCAGCAACCATTGCTGGACTCATCAATAAGGTTCTTCCATTTGCAGACCCTTGCCTCCCTTTGAAATTTCGATTACTTGAGCTAGCGCTTATTTGTCTTCCTTCTAACTTGTCTGGATTCATTGCTAGGCACATTGAACAACCTGGTTCTCTCCATTCAAAACCTGCTGTAAGGAAAATTTTATCTATTCCTTTTTGCTTGGCCTCTTTAGCAACCTTTTGGGAACCGGGTACGACAAAAGCTCTAATTCCATCAGAGACTTTCCTACCTTTAACAATTTTTGATGCCTCTTGGAGATCACTTAACCTTCCATTCGTACAGCTACCTATAAAGCAAACATCAATTGATGTTCCTTCTATAGGTTGGTCTGCTTCTAAATTCATGTATTTGCATGCATCTTTAGCTATTTGTTGTTCATTTTTTGGTAGTAATTTAGGATTTGGTATTTTTTCTTTGATTGAAATACCTTGGCCAGGAGTTATACCCCAAGTGACCGTGGGTTCTATAGATGATCCATCTACTTTAATCTCATCATCAAATTTGGCTTTTGAATCACTAACTAAACTTTTCCACCACTTAATAGCGTTATCCCATTCTTGACCTTTGGGAGAATACTCTTTCCCTTTAAGATATTCAAAAGTAGTTTCATCTGGATTGATATATCCACATCTTGCACCCCCTTCAATGGCCATATTGCATATGGTCATTCTTCCTTCCATTGAAAGTTTTTCTATGGCAGGGCCAGCAAATTCATAGGCAAATCCGACTCCTCCTTTGACTCCAAGCAAACGGATGATGTGAAGAATAAGGTCTTTTGCATAAACTCCCTTTTGCAATGAACCATCTACCCATATTCTTCTTACTTTTAATTTTTTCATCGCCAAACTTTGACTTGCCAAAACATCTCGAACTTGACTTGTTCCAATGCCAAATGCAATTGCTCCAAATGCTCCATGCGTTGAGGTATGTGAATCTCCGCAAGCTACCGTCATCCCAGGTTGGGTTAGTCCTAATTCGGGAGCCATAACATGAACTATGCCTTGGGAATTGCTTCCAATTCCATGAAATTTTATTCCATATGTTTTGCAATTTTTTTCTAAAGTAACCAGCATTTCCTCTGCGAGAGGATCACTAAAAGGACGCTTCTGATTTAATGTTGGAACTATATGATCGACAGTAGCAACTGTTAGATGAGGGAATTTTACTTCAAGATTTTTTTCATTAAGAGCAGAGAATGCTTGTGGGCTTGTAACTTCGTGAATTAAATGAAGACCAACAAAAAGTTGCGTTGATCCTCCAGGTAGCTCTTTCACCTGATGGAAGTTCCAAACTTTGTCGTAGAGGGTTCCAGAACTCAACTGTCAAATCCAACAATTAGGACTTAGTTGTCCATGATTATAGATAAACGTAATCTATCAAGAGCATTTAAAACGCTTAATTTTTGAATATCTTCTCTTGTCTTATTAGATCCAAATCTTTCCTCCCATGTGATGAGAGCCTTTGGACCCTTAATACAAAAATTGACTAGACCAACTGGTTTTGATTTGTCTCCTCCTGTCGGCCCTGCAATGCCACTGACAGATATTGCCCAGTTAACTTTGAATTTTTTTTGAACACCTTCTGCCATTGATTCAACTACTGGCTTTGAGACTGCACCATAGGTATTAATTAATTCCTCAGGTACACCTAATATTCTTTGCTTGATCAAATTGTTGTATGCAATAACACCTCCATGGAAAATTTTTGAAGATCCAGGAATTTTTGTAAGTTGATATCCTATTCCTCCTCCGGTGCATGATTCTGCAACAGCAATTGTTTCTTTTCTTTTCAGCAATAATTTAAATACTATTTCTTCAAGAGTTACATTATCTACCCCAAAGCATTTTAATCCTGTGATTTGAGTTAGCTCTTTTTCAATGGGTTGTATCAATTTATTAGTTTCTTCTAAATTATCTCCATTTGCTGTAATGCGTACCTTTACTTCTCCGGTGCTTGCATAAGTAGCAACAGTAGGGTTTTTTGCTTTAAGTAAATGTGTGATTTTGTCAGCTAGTAATGATTCACTTATACCCGCGAAATGTAAAACTTTGCTAGAGATAATTTTTTTTGAGAAATTATTATTAATTAACCATTTCGCACCTTCGTTAATCCACATTTCTTTTAATTCATTTGGAACTCCAGGGAAAGTAAGAATTGTAAAATTATTCTTTGGACTCCATATGATACCTGGTGCAGTGCCAGAGTAATTGTTTATTATTTTAGAACCTTTTGGAACTAAGGATTGCTTCTTTTGACTTTGAGATAATTTAAGATCCTTATTTCTTAATTTATTTTTCAAATCAATCAAAATATCATTTCTTTGTTCTAGTGGTGTGTTAAAAGTATCAGCAATTACCTGTGTTGTTATATCATCAGGTGTGGGTCCAAGACCACCAGTTGTTATTAGAATTTCAGATCGATTAGATGCCTCAAGTATTGCTTCTTTTAATCTGGCGGAGTTGTCTCCGATAACGGTTTGTCTGAAATGTGGGATACCTAAAATTGCTAGTTGTTCAGCTATCCATTGCGAATTAGTATTAACAATATTTCCTAGAAGTATTTCACTTCCAATGCATAAGACCTCTGCTCCAAATTTATTTTTATGGTTAAGATTGATTTCTTTAAATGTTTTCACTATATAAAGGAAACTTATTGCAAAGTTCAGATACTTTTTTGATTGATTCTTCCTTTATTTTTTCATCGTTAGGGTTAAGCAGTCTATCTGCGATGATATCCCCAACATCCTTAAAGGCTTGTTCATCAAAACCCCTAGTCGTAAGAGCTGCTGAACCTAGCCTTAGCCCACTAGTAACAAATGGGGATTCGGGGTCAAAAGGTACAGTATTTTTGTTTGCGGTTATTTTGATATCACTAACCAACTGATCAGCAACTTTGCCTGTCATACCAATACTTCTCAGGTCAAGAAGAACAATATGATTATCAGTACCTTTGCTTACAATAGAAATACCTCTTTTTTGCAGTTGATTGGAAAGAACTTGTGCATTTGAGATTACTCTTTGGCTGTAGAGCTTGAATGCGGATTCAGAAGCTTCTTTGAATGCCACAGCCTTGGCAGCTATTACATGTTCTAAAGGACCTCCTTGGGTGCCTGGGAATACTGCCTTATCAAGCTTTTTCCCAAGCTCCTCATCTTTTGAGAGAATTAGTCCTCCCCTTGGCCCTCTTAGAGTTTTGTGAGTGGTTGTAGTAACTACATCACAATATGGTATTGGACTTGGGTGAAGACCACTTGCCACTAAACCAGCGATATGAGCAATATCAGCCAATAAAAAAGCCTTGACTTCGTCAGCTATTGATCTAAAAGCTTGGAAGTCAATTGTTCTTGGATACGCAGAGAATCCACAGATAATTAGTTTTGGTTGATTTTCAATTGCTTTTTTTCTAATTGCATCCATATCGAGCCTTTCAGTCGTTTTATCAACTTCGTAGTGGCATGTCTTAAACCATTTGCCACTGACATTGACAGGTGAACCATGAGTGAGGTGACCACCATGAGAAAGGTCCATTCCCATTATTGTGTCACCTGGCTTAAGAAGGCTTAGGAAAACTGCAAAGTTTGCTTGTGCTCCACTGTGTGGTTGGACATTTGCCCAGTTAGCACCAAAAAGGTTTTTTGCTCTATCTATTGCTAATTGCTCAATTCCATCAATGTACTCACATCCTCCGTAATAACGTTTGTTGGGAAGACCTTCAGCATATTTATTTGTTAGGACTGATCCCTGAGCTTCCATTACTGCCTTTGAGGCGAAATTCTCACTTGCAATAAGTTCCAAATGAGTTTCTTGTCTTGATAATTCATTATTTATTAATTTCGCAATACTTGGATCACATTCCATCAAGGAAGATTTGATAGTCACTTTATTCTTTATTTTGATGTGATATTAGGCATATGTTTAGTCTAATGAGAAAAAACCTTCTCTTATTTTCTGGTTATATATGGATTTACAAATTTTTTAAACGCGCCTGGAGAGATTCGAACTCCCGACCCTCTGATCCGTAGTCAGATGCTCTAATCCGCTGAGCTACAGGCGCATAAAAAAACAATATCAGATTGACTCCCAAAGAATAGGGAAATATGTTTGTATCTATCCCTTGAAAAATCATTATTTATATAGAAACCATCTCAATCTAAGGTCATTAATAATAGAAAAAAATTTTTTCATGTCCACTTCTATCGATTCATCACAAATTAATGAGCTAGTGGTGTCAATAGCTGACAGATTATTTATTCAAGTTGGAAATTGGAACCTTTATCTAGGCGATGCAGGCCTTGCAAAGGACTTAGCTATTGAATGTCAGGCTTACTTTGATCAAGGTGCAAATGTTGCAGCTAGCAAAGGTCTTGAAGGCATTCAAGTAAAACTTGGTGGGGGTAAAACTAGATTGCCATTATCAAAATTAATTCCACCAAATCAATTTTTTGACCTTGAGGAGATTTTAGAACCCTATTGCAGATAAGATTTAATCAATTGCTTTGTTATTCTTGCTAATCATTCAGGTGACAAATGCTAGAGAGGTTGTAAGGCAGCGAATTGGTCGCTTAGGAGAAAGACTTATAGGCAAAGTTGCTGATGCTGATGCACAGGTTGAAAAGGAATTAATGAAAGAGATGGAAATAGCTTTTCAAGAGTTTGGTATTGAAGCAAGAATTCTCTCAGTCAGTGGAGTGAAAACTGATGAAATGAACTGTTTAGAAATCCCACTTAAAGTTAGATCAGAAAAAGATGTTTTTCTTAAAGACGAATGAATTTCTCTTTTAAAAACTTATTTAAAATATCAATATCATCAATTTTAAGAATAATTGCTAGATAATAGAATATAACAAGACTAATTCCAGATGACGTTATTATTTTAAATAATACATTAAAGAAATTATAGGGTAAAGATATTAATTTAAAAATAAAAAATGAGCTAATACCAGAAATTAAACCAATTAAAATTATTCTAAGGTTTTGAGATACTATTTTTAACAGTTTCAGGTTTTCTAGTTTATTGTTTAATTTTAATAGTAAAAGTATACAAGCAAATAAATTAACAAAAGTAGTTGAATATACTAACCCATTGACTCCTAAGTTGATTGGAGATAGTTCACCCCATGGACTAGTTCCTCCTATTAGATACCAGTCAAAGAATAAATTTAACAATATTGCTATAGTAGATATTTTAAATGGTGTTTTTGAATCTTCAATACCATAAAATACTCTAACTAATAGATCTCTTAATAGATAAAAAGGCATACCTATTCCATATGCAATCAATAGTTTGCTTACAACATCTATAGCATTTTGATTAAATGAACCTCTGCCATAGATTAGTATTACTATTGGAGCAGACAGTGAAATGAATATTGAACCTAAAAATACCATCGAAGAAGAGGAAATGATTAATCCTTGATGGATTTTTTTGATCAATTTTAAATGATTTTCTCGAGCTCTTAAGCTTACAAAAACGGGTAATAATGGAATTAAAATAGCATTTGATATTATTCCAAGAGGCGCTTGAACTAAGAAGTTTGCGTAACTTAGTGCAGCTGCAGCTCCAACTATTTTTGATGCAAAGAATAGATCAGTAAGAACATTGATTTGCATCATTCCTGAAGAAAGTGACGCAGGGGCAATCATTTTCCAGGCTCTTTTTAGTTCTGAATATTGTGTTTGGATTGAGAAATTTATAGTAAATATTCCTTTCTTAATTAGAAAAGGTATTTGGATTAAATATTGAGATAGAGACCCTATAAATGTAGCCTTTGCAAGAATAACTCCTCCACCTAAATTTAATTTATATATATCAGCTGAGGTTTCTTTGTTGATCCAAAAGTTTGATACAGCAATTATAATTATTAGACTTGAAAGTAATGGAGCTATAGAAGGGATGAAAAATTCTTTCTTTGCATTTAGAGATCCAAAACCTAGGCCTATTAGTCCAGATAAGAATATAATTGGAGACATTATTTTTAATTGAGAAGATGCTATCTCTTTGATCTCAGTAGTTAAACTTGGTCCAACTAAATTAATCAACAAGTCGGATGAAAAGAAAACAAATAAACTTATTATTAATAGTATTATCGATAAAATAGTATTGATTGAAGTTATAAATAATCTACTATCAACTTTGTTCTTGTCTGCTAATAGTGTAACCATTGAGTTATGTAATGGTCCATTAATGCCTCCTAAAAGAACTAAGAAAAATCCAGGTATAATATAAGCATAATTATATGCATCATATGCAGCACTAATTCCAAAAGCACCAGCAATAACTAATTGCCTTGCCATCCCTCCAAATTTGCTTAATAAAGTTCCTAAACTTACGACGAAAGCAATTTCTTTGATTGTTTTCGTCATGTTAGATTTGAAAAAAAAGAGCTTTCATTTTCTTAGAATATTTTGTAGTTCTTGTATTAATTTGATGTTATTTAAGTGATTGAGATTGGGAAAACCATTATTAAGTTTCCACCTCTTGTAGAGGGAATCTTAATTAAGAGATACAAGAGGTTTTTGGCTGATGTTGAGTTGGCTGATGGTCAAATTGTTACCGCTCATTGTGCGAATACAGGACCAATGAAAGGGGTCTTGTGGCCTGGTGGTCGAGTCAGACTTAAGTACTGTCCTTCGCCTAAACGTAAATTAGATTGGTCTTGGGAGCAAGCTGAGGTGCCCAGTCATAATGAGTTGCGGAGGTGCTGGGTTGGTATCAATACATCTTTACCTAATAAATTGATTAGGAATTTGGTTGAGGCGAATGGTTTACAGAAGCAATTGGGTTTAATTGCAAATATCAAGCCCGAAGTTAAATATGGTTTAGAAGGTAAAAGCCGAATTGATTTATTACTGAGACCAGAAAAAGGAAATTCAGATAGTAGAAATATTTATATAGAGGTTAAAAATACAACTTGGTGTGAAAAAACATTGGCTTTGTTCCCGGATACGGTAACTACAAGAGGTCAAAAACATTTGAAGGAGTTAATGAGTATTTGTACCAATTCAAGAGCAGTATTGATTCCCTGTATTAGTAGAAGTGATATGGAAATTTTTGCCCCTTGTGATTTGGCAGATCACTTGTATGGAAAATTATTTAGAGAGGCAATATCTAAGGGAGTAGAAGTTATTCCATGTGCATTTGGTTTCTTTGTAGACCATATAACTTGGGAAGGTATTAAACCCTTTAAGATGTCGCAAAAAAAAGTTTTCTAGAAAAAAATAGTTATGTATATCTATTTTGGCTAGTTGAACTAGTTTTTTATTTTGATTTTTAACTTTGAGATTTATATCGATTTGAAAATCTAATCAATTCATATGAAAAATGTGTAAATAAGGACATATCTGTAGTGCCAAAGTCTTTTTTTGTATCAACACCTACATCTTTTAAGTATCAGTTGCATTCATATTATTAATTGTATAAATTTTGGATTAACTATCCATTTCTTTTTTTCGAAGTAAGCATCATTTATGACCACTGCTTTGCAATCGCCTCCAAGGCGAAGTACTTCTCGTCTTCAAGACGCAAGTCTTTTGAACGGGCCAATGCTTCTTCTAAGAAGCATTAAAGGTTTTAGAAGAAGTCAATCTTGGGCATGGCTAGCCTCTGTCCCATTGGCACTTTTAGGATTAGGTGTATTCACTTTCTCTGCAAGAGCTGAGGTTGCACTTTCTGATTTAACTGGACCTCAAGCTGCTGCATTCTTGGCAGATAACCTTTGGTTATTCATAGCAACAATCCTCGTTATTTTTATGAACGCTGGATTTGCAATGGTTGAAGCTGGTATGTGTCGCCAAAAAAATGCGGTAAACATATTAGCTAAAAACTTATTTGTTTTTGCTCTTGCGGTTACGGCCTATTGGGTAATTGGATATTCTCTAATGTATGGCGGTTCAGTAATTGATGGATGGCTTTATTTTCAAGGCTTATTTGTTGATCCTGATCCTTCCGGTGCCTTAGAGTGTGCAGCTGCTGGTGATACAGGTTGTCTAGTTCCAGCAGTTGATTTCCTTTTCCAATCTGCTTTCGCTGGTACTGCTGCAACTATCGTTTCTGGATTAGTTGCTGAGAGAGTCAAATTTGGTGAATTTGTCGTTTTCTCTATAGTTTTAACTGCTTTCATCTACCCAATTGCTGGTAGCTGGCAGTGGAATGGAGGATGGCTTTCTGAACTGGGCTTTATTGATTTTGCTGGTTCATCTATCGTCCACTCTGTTGGCGGATGGGCAGGTCTCGTTGGGGCAATGCTACTTGGACCACGTATTGGCAAATTTGTAGATGGAAAAGCTCAAGCTATGCCTGGTCACAATATGGCTATTGCAACTTTAGGAGCGCTAATTCTTTGGATTGGTTGGTATGGATTTAATCCTGGCTCCGAATTGGCAATGGATCAATATGTTGCTTATGTTGCCGTAACAACAACATTGGCAGCAGCTGGTGGCGCAATCGCAGCTACAGTTTTATCTACCATTACCTCTGGTAAACCTGATCTAACCATGATCATCAACGGAATACTTGCTGGATTAGTAAGTATTACTGCTGGTTGTGGGAATATGACTTTTGCTGGATCTTGGCTTGCTGGCGCAGCGGGTGGATTAATCGTTGTAGTTGCAGTAGCTGCTTTAGATTCTGCAGGTATTGATGATCCAGTTGGTGCATTCTCAGTTCACGGTGTTTGTGGTGTTTGGGGAACTGTCGTTATCGGCCTTTGGGGCGTTGATGGCATGGACCCAGGTGCTGCGGGAATTGGTCTTCTCAATGGAGGAGGCATTAACCAATTCTTAATTCAAGCATTAGGTGCTGCTGCTTATGGTATCTGGACTGTTGTTACATGCTGGATTGCTTGGCAAGTTATTGGTGGCTTCTTCGGTGGCATCAGAGTTAGCGAAGCAGAAGAGACCCAAGGTCTTGATATCGGTGAGCATGGAATGGAGGCTTATCCTGACTTTGCTTCTAGTTAGTTACCTTGTTTAATTGTCTTACATTAAATCTAAAAAAGCCCGGATATATTCCGGGCTTTTTTAGTGTGGTTTAATAGTGATGGGAATCCTATCAATTTGTTTATAACCTTTTAATTGAAATGGATACTCAAGCATTCAAGCAAACTCTTCATAAATCAGATAGATATAACAGGAGAGGATTTGGCTCTGCCAATAAACGAGCTCAGGCCTTGGCAGAGGCTTATCAAAGTGGACTAATAGGATCAATCAGAGATAATGGAAATGAATTAGAGCATGGTCGACTCAAAGTTAAAATTGCAGAGGCTTTTGGTTTTTGTTGGGGAGTAGAAAGGGCTGTAGCAATGGCTTATGAGACTAGAAAGCATTATCCGAATGAAAAGATATGGATTACTAATGAAATTATTCATAATCCTTCCGTTAATGATCAGCTTAGGAAAATGGATGTACTTTTTATTACTGAGGAGAAAGGAATCAAAGATTTTTCAGGCGTAAAAGATGGAGATGTTGTAATTCTTCCTGCGTTTGGTGCAACTGTTCAAGATATGAAAATGCTTCACGATAGAGGCTGTCATATTATTGATACCACTTGTCCATGGGTTTCAAAAGTTTGGCATACAGTTGAAAAGCATAAAAAACATACATTTACTTCCATTATTCATGGGAAATACAAGCATGAAGAAACCCTTGCGACTAGTTCTTTCGCGGGAACTTATCTTGTTGTATTTGACTTGGATGAAGCCAATTATGTAGCTGAATATATTCTTGGTAATGGAAATAGAGAGGAATTCTTAAAGCGTTTTGCTAAAGCATCTTCTGCTGGTTTTGATCCCGATAAGGATTTGAAAAGAATTGGGGTCGCGAATCAGACAACAATGCTTAAAAGTGAAACCGAAGAGATAGGTAAATTGTTCGAAAAAACGATGCTAAAACAATACGGTCCAGCTGAATTAAATGAACATTTTCTAGCTTTCAATACTATTTGTGATGCCACTGAGGAAAGACAAGGAGCAATGTTTTCTCTAGTTGATGAACCTCTTGACCTTATGGTTGTTATTGGTGGGTACAACTCTTCAAACACTACTCATCTTCAAGAAATAGCCGTGAGTAGGGGTATTCGCTCTTTTCATATTGATACTCCAGAGAGAATTGGAGAAGAGACAAATACTATTACTCATATGCCACTTGAAGGTGAATTAATTACTGAGAAGGAATTTCTTCCAACTGGCAAAATTAAAGTGGGTATTACCTCTGGTGCCTCTACTCCTGATCGAGTGGTTGAGCATGTTATTCACAAGCTTATGAAAATAAGTGAAAAAGATTAATTAGGATAAATCACAATTTTGACCCAATTTCTCGTAAGATAAATCATCAATATTTGTCGAAGATGGCTCAACCTACCAGTTCTAATATTAAAGATTCAGACTCACAAAAGGTTGAAGTCGTTGTGCAGAGTCCTGAAGGAGAAGTAAATATTTTTGGAGAACTTTCAATATTAGTTCTTAGGGTTAGTTTTAGTTTGTTGATGGTTCATCATGGCTTGGAGAAATTAAATGATCCAGGAGGGTTCGCTGAATTTGTTGTGGGTAAATACTTCAGTTTTCTTCCTGGTGATCCTGTGATTTGGACATATATGGCTGCAGTTACTCAAATAGTTTGTCCAATTGGTTTAGCTACTGGTGTGTTGGCAAGATTATCCTCATTGGGCTTGTTATCAACTATGGTATTTGCGTTATATTTCCACTTTATAGATACTGGCTTAGAAGGATTCCCTTTCGCTGTAGTAGAAAATCACAATTACATATTTGAATTGTCAGCCATTTATGCAGCAATCTCATTTTATTTTTTATGTGCTGGTCCAGGAAGGCTTTCACTCTTTAGGAAATCAAATAAAATAACTTATTATCCAAAAGGTACGTAAGTTACGAGTAATTTCTAAGGTTAGATAAAAATATTTAAATTCAAAATTACTTATTATTAATATCAATGTAAAAAGTGTCTTTTACCAGTGAGAACCATTTTTATTCCTAAGTCATTGCATGCTTTAATAGAATCTTTGTCTCTTATACTTCCCCCCGGCTGAATAATTGAACGAATACCGTAATCAGCTGCCATCTTTACCGTATCGTCGAATGGGAAAAAACCATCACTAGCTAGAACAGCACCTTTTGATTTATTACCAGCAGATTCTAATGCAATTTTTGCTGAACCTATTCTATTCATTTGACCAGCTCCAATCCCTAGACTCTGCTGATTAGATGCTACAGCTATTGCATTTGATCGTATATGTTTTACAATTTTCCAAGCAAAAGACAAGTCTTTTAATTCTTCTTCTGTTGGGATTAATGTCGTAACATTCTCCCATTCTCCTTGATTAATAATGGGTTCATCCAAATCTTGAATTAATAAACCACCAAGTATGCTTCTTATATGATTTTTATCTGCTTTTTGAATAGACTCAGCTTTTAATTCTAGTAGCCTTAGATTTTTCTTTTTTGAAAGTATTTTTTTTGCATTATTATCAAAATATGGAGCTACAATACATTCAATAAATATATTTTCTAGTTCTTTAGCTGCAGCTTCATCAACAGCGCAATTTATTGCAATAATTCCGCCAAAAGCACTCACTCTATCGCAATCTAATGCTCTTTTAAGAGCTAAGTATGGAGAATCTCCAATTGCTACTCCGCAAGGATTTGTATGTTTAATTACTACCGCTGCTTTTTCATATGAAGGACTACTAATAGTATTTTCATATCCAAATTCACGAAGAGTAGATAAAGCAGCCTCCAGATCGAGAAGATTATTAGTACTTAATTCTTTCCCTTGTAATTGATTAGCTCCACTCCATCCTTTTTCAGGCTCTCCAAACCATGAGGCCTTTTGATGGGGATTTTCTCCGTACCTAAGTTCTTGTTTTAATGGCAATCTTTGCAACCAAGAAGCCTCTTGAGAGGAACTTTGGTTGGCAATCCATTTACTTATTGTTAGGTCATAGGTTGCAGTATGCTCAAAAGCTTGTTGAGAATAGTTTTTTCGTAATTCAGTAGTAATCTGTTTTGATTTATAGGCATTAATTAAGTTTGAGTATTGCCTTGGATCAGTAACTACAAGAACATCTTGATGGTTTTTTGCTGCTGCTCGGATCATTGTTGGCCCGCCAATATCAATATTCTCGATAGCTTCCTCCCATGAAACATTGTCTTTTGAAATTGTTTTTTCAAAAGGATATAAGTTCACAACCACCAAGTCTATTGGATTGATATTTTGGTTCTGTAAATCATCCAGATGAGATTGTTTATCTCTTCTGGCTAATATTCCTCCATGGATTTTAGGGTTTAGTGTTTTTACTCTTCCTCCAAGAATTTCTGGAAATCCTGTGTAATCTGCGACTCGTGTAACAGGAAGATTTTCACTCTCAATTAACTTTGCAGTTCCTCCACTTGAAATTATTTTGAAGCCCAATTCATTAACTAATGCTTGGGCGAGAGGAATTAAACCAGTTTTGTCTGAGACGCTTAGCAGAGCTATGGGTGACATCTTTATTGTTTGAAATCGATTCTTATCGATAACCTACGCATCAAAGACTCATATTGCATTCAAGATGACTGAACTAATCTTATTAAATTCTGAATTCGCAACAAATAGATTGGTTTTACTTCATGGTTGGGGAGCTGATGCAAATGATCTTGTACCTTTTGGAAAATTATTAACTGACGGTTTAAACGAGCGTTTTGAAATAGTTTCTTTCTCAGCTCCTCAGCCTCATCCAAGTGGATCAGGTAGACAATGGTATCCTTTGTATCCTCATGAATGGGAACAGGTCCCAAATGCAGTATTAGATCTTGAAAAGCGTTTAAATAATCTTTGCTTTAAAAAGATACCTTTAAATAAAACATTGCTACTTGGTTTTTCTCAAGGCGGTGCAATGGCATTAGAGCTTGCCATAAGAAATGACTTTGAGGGAGTGTTTGCACTTAGCTCTTATCCACATCCTGAGTGGAGACCTTTAAAAGATATGCCACCTATTTTCCTTTGCCATGGAATTATTGACCAAGTAGTTCCCAAAGCCGCTTCTCAAAAAAGTTTTGATATTTTATTAAAAAATGGAGTTAAATCAGAATTATATTTTTTTGATGGAGGCCACGAAATAACGAATGATCTAATTGAATATTGCCGAGAAAAGATTAAACAAAAATTTTTAAGTTAAACAAAAGCATATTCATACTCTTCGATTTCTTCCCAATCATCTGCTGTAAGTTCTAAGCCAGCAAAAATTTTGTCCTCACCAAGAAATTCAACAATAACTCTAAGGGAAGGGAAAAGAAAGTGATTTTCCTCAGCGTACTGAGCGCTAAACAAACCTTTTTCTCCCCAGAAGAAGCGATCAGTAGTATGTTCATTACGACGCACATTTAGTATTGCTGGTGCATATAAACCCTCCTCAGCAATAAATCGTCTTGCTGCAGTTACAGGCTTATGTTGACCTGTTCCTAAATGAAAAATAGGAACATGGGACATAACTCGCTGGCCTGCAAGTCTGCGTCTGCTAATTCTTTTACGCTTCTTAGACATGAAAAAAATTACCTTTATTGGGGATGAGAGGGATAGGGACTTTTCTTTTGTATTAGCTCTGGTTGAAGCTAGTTTTTTTAGAAAAATAGATTTGAAATTGAATTAGAAAGCTATTCTCAAATAATTCAAAGTGAACTACGGAGGTTACCCATCAATCTCTTCCGCAGAATAAAAGTCACTCAAAGTGATCACTTTTTAATTAAATTTGAGATAACCTCCTGTTAGGGATCTAAAATCTTTATCCACATCTTAATACTTTTTTCAAATTTTTCAAGTTTTTGAATACTTCTTTTCCCTTCTCTAAAATTGCATAATGAGCGCAATACAGTATTCAGAAAGGTTTTTGAATTTTGTTCAACAACAGTTGATGAGCTTTCAAGCTGATCAACTGTTGGAGCATGTTGTTGTTTATGTAGCCCGATCTGGAGATAGTGGGTCCCCTACTTTGGAAGTAGTAGGACAATGGCCGAAGTCAGAAAAAATATTACAGCCTGTAGAAACTGATATAGCTCTTCGTACTCCATCTTCAAATAGAAGATGGTACCCGCTACAAGAGGGATCAATATTATTGGGTGTTATTCGCGCGGAGCGAATTGCTTCTGAGGAGGAATGGCCTGAATTCGTTGACCAACGATTGCAATCAATGTCAATCTTATTGGCTAATTCTCTTGCCTCTGAACTTGATAGAAAAAGGTTGTTAGATCAATTGGATGATCAAAAGGAGCAGATATCATTAATGGTTCATCAATTAAGAAATCCATTAGCTGCTCTTGGAACATATGCAAAACTTCTTTTGAGAAAAATAGGCCCTGAAAGTGAACATGAAAACCTTGTAAAAGGACTGATTTCAGAACAAGCACAAGTTAATAAATATCTTTCGGCGCTAGATCAACTGAGTCAAGTGAAACTACCTCAAGCTGATGATGGATCAAACAGATTGCTCTTGCCTCCACTTTTGCCAACTGAGGCAAATATCACTGTAAAAAGCTTAATAGAACCTTTGATTGAAAGAGCGAAAGCCAGAGCTAATTTGCAAGGTAGAAAATGGTTTAGTCCTGCAGAATGGCCAACATGGATGGAATCAAAATCAATTTCAGAGGGTGTTATTGCTGAAATTGTTGCAAATCTGCTTGAAAACGCTTTTCGTTATAGCCCTCCTCAATCATCCATAGGAATAGAATTAGTTGAAGAGGGTATTTGTATTTGGGATGAAGGTATCCCTATAAAGGAGGAAGAAAGAGAAAAGATTTTTGAGAAAGGTTTTAGAGGTGAAAGTGGTGCGAAAATGTCTGGAAGTGGAATTGGTCTTGCTCTAGCTAGAGATTTGGCTAGACAATTAGGTGGAGATTTAAAACTAGTTGTCAATCCGAACATATTCAAAAGTTCTTTGCCTAAATCAGGCAATGCTTTCATTTTTAATTTGGAGCCAAAATGATACTTAATAGTAATAAATTAGTTGTTTCTGTTATGACTAAACTTGCTCCATAGCTATCACCACTATGCCCACCTAAATATTTGTTTATTAAGTGTGGGATTGAAATGGATGTGATTAAACCTGATAAAATACAATATGTTAATAAAAAAGTATTATATATACTTAAACTATTTAGCGATAAAAAAAGAATTATGCCTATAGAAATTATTACCAATGATGGTCTTATTTCTTTAGATAGGCCTCTCCAGTATTCATGATGAATTGAAGTTGATTCTTTTTTGAAAAGATATTCATAATTTTCAATTGCAAAAAGTTGGGAAATTCTTCCCCAAAAGGCAGCTAAAGGGAAGGCAAAAGGAGCATAAAAACTAAGTTTGATAATTGCTGCTATTTGAAGAATTAAAATGATTACTAAACTTTGCACACCTATCGCCCCAACTCTGCTGTCTTTCATTGCTTCTATTCGTTTTGATGGACATGCACCCATGCCATCGGCTGTATCCATTAAACCGTCAATATGAAGTCCACCAGTTATGAAGATGCTGATTGCAATAGATATCAAAGCGACAGAAATATTTGGCCAATTAAAGTATCTCAATAAAAGCCAAGAAGATGATTGTGAAAAGCCAATTAATACTCCTATTAAAGGCGCAAAACGAGCAATTCTTTTGAATTTAGGTTTAATTTTTGGCCATTGAGGAAAAATTGTGTAGAAAACCCATGCACCTGCAAGGTCATTTAGCCAGCTTTTAAAAATCAGAATTACAACCTCAACTGTTTCTTAGTTACCAAATTAGTTATATAACTAATTTAAGTTATGGAATATTTAGGAATAATTGAAAAAGCCCTTATTTGATTTCAAAATCAAAAGCAGATGTAAGTCGACATTAGCTCGTGTCTGTTCTTTTAAAACGCCAAATGGCATTGTAAATACTCCTAGATTTATGCCAGTAGGGACTTTAGGAACAGTCAAAGGCGTTACATCTGATCAGTTAAAGAAAACAGGAGCAGAAATGATTCTTGCAAATACTTTTCATCTTCATCTGCAACCTGGGGAAAAGATTGTTCAAGAGGCAGGGGGACTACATGAATTTATGAGCTGGAAGAAGCCAATACTTACTGACTCAGGCGGCTTTCAAGTATTTAGTTTGGCAAAGTTAAATAAAATTGATGATGAAGGTGTTTCGTTTCAAAGTCCAAGAGATGGTAGAAATATTTTTTTAACTCCTGAAAAAGCTATAGAAATTCAAATGGCTTTAGGCTCCGATATAGCAATGGCTTTTGATCAATGCCCCCCTTATCCAGCGAGCGAATCGGACGTTGAAGAGGCTTGTAAAAGGACTCACCATTGGTTAGAGAGGTGCATAAATGCCCATGAAAAAGAGGATCAAGCAGTTTTTGGAATAGTTCAAGGGGGTTGCTTTCCTCATTTAAGGGAATTGAGTGCAAAAATCGTCTCGGGATTTGATTTGCCTGGGATCGCTATAGGAGGTGTGAGTGTAGGTGAACCAATAAATCAAATGCATAAAATCGTACGAGAAATCTGTCCTCTATTACCTGAAGATCGACCCAGATATCTTATGGGAATAGGGACATTGCGAGAAATGGCTGTAGCAGTGGCAAATGGAGTTGATCTTTTTGATTGTGTAATCCCTACGCGCTTGGGAAGGCATGGTAGTGCTTTGGTGAACGGTGAGACATGGAACTTAAGAAATTCACGCTTTAAAGACGATTACAGGCCACTGGATTCATCTTGTCCTTGTGAAGCTTGTACTGGATACACAAGGGCATACATACATCACTTAATTCGCAACAAAGAGTTGCTAGGTCTGACACTTTTGAGCTTGCATAATCTCACTCATTTGATCCGTTTTACAGGCGCTATGAGGAAAGCAATCCTTGAAGGTTCTTTTTCAGAGGATTTCGCTCCGTGGCAGAGTGACTCTAAAGCGCGTCATACGTGGTAGCGTGCGTGCTTAATACGTCCATTATTTATTAGGGATGGCACTGATTAATCTCGACTTACTTGCTGAACTTCCGGTTGCTTACCAGGCTTTTGCACCAACAGTGGATGTACTTCCGCTTATACCTCTTTTCTTCTTTCTGCTTGTTTTTGTTTGGCAAGCGGCAGTTGGCTTTCGTTAAAAGAGAAGTTTTTTCTTCTTGTTCTTTTACAAATTAAGTAATCTCTTAGAATTTCTTAACAAAGTAAAACTTTTGCCCGAATTAAAACATTGGGCAAAATTTTTGCTTTTTTTAGAGAATCGATAAGTCTTATTTTAAATACCTTTTTTTAGCAAAATGTCTTCGCTTGGCATTGATACAGCTTTCTCAATTAAATCAGCAAGGTGTAGCGCTCTAGATGCTTGAAGCCCTCCAACTGCTGGTTTCTCCTTCCCTCTAACGCATTGTAGAAAATGCTCAAGCTCTGCATATAGAGGCTCAATTGATGTTGTACTTACTTCTTCAATAAAACCATCATTTCTATAAAGTAATTCTCCATGATCAGCTGAATACCACTCATGAGCTTTTCTATGGATGTGAATATTGTGATTTAGGAAATCTGTTTCTATAAGACTTTGTTTGCAATGCGCGCTCAAGCTTCTGATTTTTTTGTGACTCATTTTGCTTGCAGTCAAACTTGCTACCACCCCGTTTTGAAAACCTAGTGTCGCATTAACGTAATCCATGGGTCCATTTCCACTGCATCCTCCAACTGCAGCAAGCCTTATAACTTTTGAATTTGCAAGTTCAATAACTAAATCAATATCGTGAATCATTAGGTCCAATACGACTGAAACATCATTAGCTCTCTCGGGATGAGGGCTATGCCTTCTGGCTTCAAGAACTACAACTTCTTCATTAGCGACTACTTTTGTTAATTCTCTGAAAGCAGGATTAAATCTTTCTATATGGCCAACTTGTAATAATTTTTTCGCATTGTTTGAGGCATTAATTAAAGATGAGGCTTCTTCTTTATTTGCAGCTATTGGTTTTTCAATTAACACATGTTTTCCGGAGTTTAGACATTCTAGGCCTACTTCTTGGTGAAATAAAGTAGGCACAGCTATACATACTGCTTCTACTTGATGTAATAGATCCTTGTAATTTTTATACCAATTACAATTAAATTGTTCCATTGCTAATTTCCCTCTTTCTTTGTCTAAATCTGCAACTCCTACTAGTTCAGCATCTTTGAGAAGACTTAATACTCTTGCGTGGTGCCACCCCATATTCCCAATTCCGATTACACCAACTTTTACGGGAATAATATTTTTATTAATCTTGGAGTTGGTTTTCATATTTTTTTGTTATTAAGAAATTTAATTTTTTAATAATTTCGGAAGGGTTATTTTTACTTTATTTATTCTTGGACCTTTCATGGAGATGATTTCAAATACGATTTCATTATGAACCAAAGTTTCTCCTGTATTAGGTATTTCTTGGAGTTTTTCTAAAACAAATCCAGCAAGAGTGTAATGATCTTCTGCTTCTGGTAGTTCTAGTTTAAGTTCTCTATTTAGTTCTATTACTTCTATATCCCCCGAAGTAATCCATATTTTTTTTAAGTCATCAATAGGTCTTAGCTCAGATTCTTTATTATCAAATTGAATCTCATCGCCAACAATTTCACCTGTTAAGTCTGCTGATGTTATTAATCCTTCAGTTCCTCCATATTCATCAACAACTAAAAGTAGTGGGTTCCCATTTTTGATAAGGGGTAATAATTCGGCCAAAGTAGAAGTTTCTAAAACACGAACAACTGGATTTATATAGGGCTCTAATGATGTGTTGGCTTGCATTTTTCCATTAGCTATTGGATCAGCAAGTTGCCTTAAATCCAAAACCCCAAGAACATTATCAAGTGAATCATCAATTACTAAGTATCTTGCATGACGAGTTTTGTGAACTTCTTCCATCATTTGTGAGAAGGAAACCTCTTTTGGAAGGGTAACCATCCCTGACCTTGGAACCATTACTTCTCTGACTTGTGTGTCTCTGAGTGCAAAAACACCTTCAAGTATGTTTCTTTCGTCAGGTTTTAATCCTGTTACGCCACCAGTTTCAATTAATTTTTCTAATTCTCCTGCAGAGAATGCAGCTGTTGTAAGACTTTCTGATTGAGTATTGAGTCCAAATGATCTAAGTATTAATAAAGCAAGTCCTTCTAGCAAAGAAAGAAATGGTGACATCCATTTTATTGCTGCTTCAATTAGAGGTGATAGTTTTAGGGCAGAAGCCTCTGGTTGATTTAGAACAAGTGCTTTTGGAAGCAGACCAGATATCAGAGTTGCTAAAAGTACAACAATAATAAAAAGTCCTATATCTAAAAAATAGTTAATTTGACCATTATTTCCCCACCATTGAAGCGCGAAATTTTTGCAGATCCAACCAATTGAAACTAATGAAATAGTTATTCCTAGCTCTGCTATTAAGAGGGTTCTTCTAAGCCTTTTCTGCAGACGAATTATAGAATTGGAACCAGGAAGTCCATCTTCAACCAACCTTTGAACCTTAGTTGAACGAAGCCGCAAAATGGCAAATTGACCTGCATTGAAAAACGCTGGTATCACAAGCAATATACAAAGAATTAATAAACTCATTAATAATTTTTCTATGGGGGTGGCGAGGATCGAACTCGCCTAAGGCGAATTATGAGTTCGCTGCATTCACCAGATTGCTACACCCCCAAAAAGCAGAACTAAAACTTTTTTTGATAATAGTTAATTAGTTTGCCTAAAGTAAATATATATCTAATCCCACCAAGATGTTTAATAATTAAACTTGCATATAAAGATATGAACCCATTGAATTCTTCTTTAGAGGGAATGAAAGAAAATCTTTTAACTTTATTAGCTCAAAAAGCTTATAGGTTTGGCGATTTTTCTTTGGCTTCTGGGAAAAAAAGTTCTCATTATGTCAATTGCAAGCCAGTTTCTCTCTCAGGTCCAGGCCTCTTGTCGATCAGTTCCCTATTTCTGAGACAAATAAATGAAAGTGATAGCGGCGTAGCTGGTTTAACTTTGGGTGCTGACCCTCTTGTTAGTGGCGTTGTAATGTTGGCTGCTCAATCAGATATTGATTTAAGCGGTTTAATAGTAAGAAAAGAAGCTAAAGGTCATGGCACTGGAGCATGGTTAGAAGGACCTTTGCCTCCTAAGGGTTCTATGATTACTGTCCTAGAAGATGTTGTGACAACTGGTGGCTCTTCTTTAAGAGCTGTTGAACAACTTAGAAATCAAGGTTATTTAGTTAACCAAGTACTAGCAATAGTCGATAGAGAAGAAGGAGGAGCAGATGCCATGTCTAAAGTTGATTTGGATTTGAATAGCCTTTTCTGTTTAAAAGAGATTGTAGAAAGAGCTAAAAGAATGTAATGACAGAAACTAAATCATTGATCTGGGATGAAACATTTCCTTCATTACTTCTCAAAGGGAATGGGACTGCTGCTTTTTTACATGGTCAAACGACTGCAGATATTTTTGCTCAGCAACAACTAGAAGGAGTATTTTTGAGCTGTTGGTTGTCAACTAAAGGAAGTTTAAAAGCTTTATTGGAAATTCGAATTTCAAAGAATATGGCTGAAATAGTTATAATCGCTGGTGAAATTAATTCTATAATTGAAGGATTTGAATCAGTTATATTTCCAGCTGATAAAGTAAAGTTAGAAGTTCTAAAACCAATAAGAAGAATTCAAAAAATAAATAATTATCAATCATGGAAGGAGTTAAATTCTAGTTGGATACGTAATAGTGAGTTAATTGAAAGTGAAATTTCTAAGTACACTAAAGCAACAAAAGAAGAGTTGCAAATATGGAAAACAAGACAAGGTATACCTGCTTTTGATAGAGAGATGAATGGAGAAACAAATCCCTATGAATTAGGTTTAGGAGATATTATAAAGCTTGATAAAGGTTGTTATTTAGGACAAGAAGCAATTGCAAGATTTTATAGAAGTAAATCTGTAAAATATCAACTTCGTTATTGGGAAGCTTTTGGTGAAGCTGATAATTTAGATATTGGTAAAAATTTTTTTAATACAATTAAAGATAACGAATTAAGAAAAAAAGTAGGAGTTATTACATCTTCAATGAAGATCAACGATAATTTTCTTTGTGGACTTGCATTAATCAAAAATAATTTTATTAATAAGGATATTTGCTTTTCTGAAAAAGAAGAATCTATAATTTTTAAAAAGCCAATCTCATTCGTTCAGGCTTTTTAAGCTATTAAGATACTTTTCATTCTTGATCTATTAACCACTTTGCGATCATTAAAGTGGCAATACAATCATCACGATTATATTTAAAGATTGAATTTAAATTTTTAGAGTAAACGTTATTTAATCTACGCGATTTCTTCCATTGCCTCCACCATAAAAGAGCTCTAGCTCCATCAATATTGGATTGTTCCCATTCGAATCCTATGAATTCTGCGATTGATTTAAGTCCATAATTCCTTACAGGAAGTCGCCAATTTTCTCTAATTAATAGGTGTATGTCAATAAATCTTTTTTTTATCGCAACAATTTCATGAGTACTAGCGCCTTGCCGTAATCCTAGTTTTAGTAAAGATATAGGCTCTGTTTCACCGTAATGGAGTATTGGGAGATCTTTATGACGATTTAATTTTCTCTTTATTCTTTCCCATAGGGAATTTTCTGTATTCTTTTCAAGATTAAGTAATGGTGAATATTTAATTTTTTTGAAATTTATCTCATTATTTAAATTGTTTGGTATTCGAATAAAACCGTGTAAAAAATCATGTTTAATATCTGGGTCAGATTCAATATCGTAAATTAAAAAACCTTTTGCTTGTTTTAGGTTCTTTAGCTCTTCTTCTGGATTTAGCTTGATAGCCTTATTATTTGATTGAGATTGCGCTTGTGAAATAAGTTGTTTGGAAATATCACCATGCTGTGTGCCAAATTTATCAAGCTTTGCCTTAAGTTTATAATGCTTAATTTTCGCTAAATCCTCTATATTGTTGATACCAATCTTGTTTAATAAAAGTTCTCTTTTCGCTCCTATTCCGCTAACTTCGCTCAGATAGCCTTCTTGAATAGATACGGAATCACAATATTTTCTCCAAGAACATATTGTGCATTTTTTTCTATTAGAAGTTATTGGTGGAGGATCTTTGGATTCAATATCTCTTTCTAGATTTAATAATGATTTTATTAACTCTGTGTTCATTTTATTGGTTAATCTTATCTTTTCGACTTTTATTATGTCATTTTCTTTATGTAGTATTAAACCCTTTTGAGATTGATATTTTTGTAAATTATTTATCAATAAACCTGTCATAGAAAGTATTAATCTGTGCTCTCTTGTGATTTTTTTACCTTGTCTTGCTAACACAGGTTGGTAAGAAAAATTACCCCAAATACTATCTCCTGATGTCTTTTTTAGAATCGGTAAATTTCCTTTTATAATTCTATGTTTTATTAAAGGAAATTTAAGCCTGATTCCATAAACGATATTTTTGCCCTCTTCACAAGCTTGAATTCCTATCCCATAACTTTTTTGTGCGAGATTATGAAAGCAGTCGATTTGATGATTTAATTGAAGGGTGCTATGAGCTGTCCACAATTTTTTTTGTTTATCACCATAGATTTCAAGCCAAGCTTTTCTTCTGCATCGAATCCAACTCCTTAAAAGGTGATCGTTAATTGGTTTGGATTCATTACATTTCATACTTAGAGAATAATCTGCATTTCTTTAAGAACAAAGTTTCTCCAATATAAAGATGAAAAAGAAAAAGTTAAATCTGACTAATGAGAAAATTTATTTCGGAACAGATGGATGGAGAGGAATATTAGGAGTTGATTTCACATTGGAAAGATTGCTTAAAGTATCTGCTGCTGCTGCACAAGAGCTTGCGTATGTGAAGGAGAAAAAAAATAACAAAATAATTATTGGTTTTGACCGTCGTTTTCTTGCAGAGGAGATGGCTGAGGCAGTTGCGTCTGCAGTTAGAGGAGTAGGTCTAGTGCCTTTGTTGGCATCTTCCGCGCTCCCAACTCCCTCTTGTAGCTGGGGAATAATTGAAGAAAATGCACTTGGTGCACTAGTAATCACAGCAAGTCATAACCCTTGTGAATGGTTGGGTTTAAAAATCAAAGGTCCTTTTGGAGGCTCAGTTGATAGCTCTTTTACCGATTCCGTTCAAAAAAGATTAGATGCTGGAGGAATATCAATCCCAATTGAAGATGAAACCGAGAGAATTGATTTTAGAAAACAACATCTTTTGGGTATTAGTCAGAAATTTGACATACCTTTAATTTCTAATGGCTTGAGAAAATTAGGTCTGAAAATATTTGTTGATTCAATGCATGGATCTGCTGCTGGCTGCATATCTGAATTATTTGGTTCTGCAAGTGAAGGGCTTATTTATGAAATCAGAACAAAAAGAGACCCATGTTTTGGTGGGAATCCTCCAGAACCTATGAAGGCTTACCTTTCGCAATTAATTCAAGAAGTTCAGGATGAATTTCAAGCAGGTAAGTTGTCCATGGGCTTGGTTTTTGATGGAGATGGAGATCGAATTGCGGCAATAGATGAAAAAGGTAGATATTGCAATACGCAGTTATTAATGCCTGTCCTGATAGACCATGTAGCAAGAGTCAGAAATATGGCAGGTTGTGTTGTTAAAACTGTAAGTGGTTCGGACTTGATGCGATTGGTTGCGCAGGATTTGGGGAGAGAAGTTATCGAAAAGCCTGTTGGGTTTAAATATATAGCTGAGGAAATGCTTTCAAGAGAAGTTCTCATTGGAGGAGAGGAGTCCGGGGGAGTTGGATTTGGTCATCATCTGCCAGAACGTGATGCTTTGTTTACTGCTTTGCTTTTGATGGAGTCAATAGTTGCTGATAGTAAATGTTTAGGTGAGAAAATAGATTCTCTTCATGCTCGTTTTGGTAAGAGTCATTTTGAACGTATTGATTTAACTCTCGAAGATATGGAAATGAGAAGTGACTTGGAAAATTTTTTGAATCAGAAGACCCCATCCTCAATTGGTCATAAATCCGTTTTAGAGGTTATTTCAACTGATGGAATAAAACTTGTACTTAATAAAAGTCATTGGCTGATGTTCCGTTTTTCTGGAACAGAACCTCTTTTAAGAATTTATTGTGAAGCTCCATCAATCGAAGAAGTTACTTCAACTTTGTATTATGCAAAGCAACTTATAGATAATAGTTTTGGATAATCTCCCTCTAGTAATTGCTAGTGGCAATGAAGGTAAAATTCGAGAATTTAAAAAACTTTTGGCTGATTTCCCATTTGACTTGTTGACTCAACCTGTTGGTTTTGAGATTGAGGAAACAGGAAAGACTTTTATCGAAAATGCAAGAATCAAGGCTATTGCTGTTAGTAAAGCAACGGGCCAATTGTCTCTTTCAGATGACTCTGGATTAAGTGTTGAGGCGCTTGGAGGAGCTCCAGGAATTTATTCTGCTAGGTACGCAAGATCAGACAAGGAAAGAATTGAAAAACTATTGACGGAGTTAAAACCTTTTCCAAATAGAAAAGCTAAATTTGAGTGTGCATTATGTATTGCTAGTGGAGAAAAAGTTTTGATAGAAGTTTCAGGATTTTGCGAAGGTCTAATAACGTTTTTTCCAAAAGGGGAAAACGGGTTTGGTTATGATCCAATTTTTGAAGTTTCTGGATTAGGTGAGACTTTTGCTGAAATGGAGCACGAAAAAAAGAAGCAGATTGGTCATAGGGGGAGCGCTTTCAAATTGCTAAAACCTGAATTGAAAAAGCTATTGAATTTTATAAAAAATTAGTTTTGTTTTGCAAATCAACTTTTTTGGTTTTTAGTTTTCAACCCAGCTTCCGTGTAATCCATGGGGTATGGAAATAGGAACTTCAAGAATAGCTTGTTCAGTAAGATCTTTCGAATCAAGGATTATTAAATCAGTTCCAGATCTAATGCTATTCCAAACCAATACAACAACCCACCCATTGTCTTCTTGAGACTTGGATCCTTCTTGGGAAGGAATAAATATTGGCTCACTTACAAAACCTCTTGGGGCGGCACTCCAACTAATTTCTTTATTGTTTGCTAAGTCGATTTTTTTTATAGCTTGTAGTGGGCCATTACCCTCCTTTCGTTCTGCAGTTGCCATCCAACTGAAGCGTGCCTTCAGTCCTTCAAAATTAGGGTTGACCATTGCAAATTCACAACATTGATTGCTTATGGTTGAGCAGGTAAATGAATTATCTATTGGATTGATTTCGCTTCTTTTTAAAACTCCTTCTGGTAAAAGATCAAAATCAATTTCTCTGAAATTATCCTCGGGACCAATACTAGGAAAATCATCATAAAAAATGCTTTCAATATTTATTTTTTCACCATCTTCCCAAGCATTTAGATGATGGAAAACAAAACCCTTTGGCGCATCAATTGATTTTGGAGGTTGACCAGCAAATTTCCCACAATCCCTTGGAATTAATAAGAATTTTGGAGTCCCATAAGATTTGGAAGCTAAGCATTGTGCTGCTCCTTTTTGTCCAAGAAGGAATGGGAGAGGATTAAAACTTATCGCATTTTGTAGAAATATTGCCCAGTTTGGAGTGATGGCAAAATCATGCAAAAAAGCAAATCCATTAAAAGAATCTTTTCTATCGCTTACAAGAGAACCAATATTTTCTCCCTCTGTAGAGAATTCCATCAATCTAATTGTGCTTTTAGGACCAGTAGATACTCCAAAAGTAACCATTCTTTGACCTTTGTGATGGCCAGGGTCGAATCGAGGATGAGCACTAAATGCTTCTCCTTTTTTTAAAACTCCTTTTAAATTAGATAAACCATTGGTTTCTAGAGTGTTTGGATTGAGTGAATATGGACTAGATGCTTCCCATAGGGCTAATAGATCATTCCCAAGTTTTATTACGTGAGTATTGGCAATATTTTTTAGCCTTACATCAAAAGCATTAGCTAAGATGCCGCCTTCTTTTTGAGTTCCAAATACACCTCTATACAGAAATTTCTGGGATTTTTCTTCTTCTACCCATTCCTTTGTTCGAACAAAACGATTAGTCAGGTTTATTTTTCCGTTTTCAAATTGAAAAGCGGCAATCATACCATCTCCATCAAATGGATGGTGAACCCATCTTCCTCCTCTTTCTAGTCTTCCTGGACCATTTCGATACAAGGTACCAGAAATTTGTTTAGGAATAGATCCTTCTACAAGTTTTAGTTCAGCGTGATCGAGTTCTTTTTCAACATTGCAATATGCACTTGACCAATCCTCTTGGCTGAAGATTGTTTGCTGTGGTGATGTTCCTCTTCTTAAATAACTAACGGCCACTATTTTTATTAAATTGGAACTTGATTTTCGCTTAAACTTATGATTTTTGCGAGCTCCAGCTCAAAATTATTTATTTGAATATGGAGCATTTAACTACCAGCTTGTTCAAGAACTCCTTTACTGCTGGGTATTTGACTTGATCTTCTTGGGTCAATTTCAGTAGCCATGCGAAGAGCTCTTGCAAAAGATTTGAAAGTAGCCTCAATTATGTGGTGAGTATTATTTCCTTCCAGTTGTCTTATGTGGAGAGTTAAACCACAATTGCTGACAACAGCACCAAAGAATTCTTTAACCAACTCCGTATCGTAAGTTCCAACTTTTTGAGAAGGAATATCTAAATTAAAACTTAAATGTGGTCGACCTGAGCAATCAACCACAACTTGAATAAGGGCCTCATCAAGAGGAGCTAAAAAATGACCAAAGCGTTTTATTCCCAATCGATCACCTAATGCCTTTGATAACGCTTGTCCAATTGCAATCCCAACATCTTCATTCGTGTGATGATCGTCTATGTGAGTATCTCCATTTGCTCTTACCTCAATATCAAATAATCCATGACTAGATAATTGTTGGATCATATGGTCTAGAAAACCAATACCTGTATTTGCATTGCATTTGCCAGAACCATCAAGATTAATTTGGACAAAAACGTCCGTTTCCTTAGTTATCCGGCTAATCTCTCCTTCTCTAGTTTTCTTCATATTTAATTGGCAATTTAAATTGGCTTAAAATTACATTCCATTTATGCAATAACCTGCATCAACATAAACAGTTTGTCCTGATATACCACTCGAAAGATCGCTAAGCAAGAAAGCAGCGGTATTACCTACCTCGATTTGAGTAACGGTTCTCCTCAGCGGAGCTTTTTCCTCGACGTTATGAATCATGTCCAGAATTCCTCCAATAGCTGAACTGGCGAGAGTTCTTATTGGCCCAGCACTGATGGCATTAACTCGAACCTGATTTTCAGGCCCAAGTTCCTCCGAAAGATATCTAACTGATGCCTCCAAAGCTGCTTTAGCAACTCCCATTACGTTGTAATTAGGAATTGCTCTTTCTGCTCCTAAATAAGTCAAGGTGACTACCCCTGCACCTTTGCTGAAAAGAGGTTTTGCATATTTACATAGTGGGGCGAGTGAGTAAGCGCTAATTTCTAGGGCTCTTGAGAATCCCTCTGAAGTAGTTGCACTGTAATTACCAACTAATTCTTCTTTCCCTGCAAAGGCTAAACAGTGAACTAATCCGTCAAGCTGTCCCCATTGATTTTGAATGGCTTCAAAAACTTCTTCAATTTGAGAAGTGTTTTGAACATTAAGTGGTAAAAACAAGCTTGGATTTAAAGGAGAAGTAAGTTCTTTTACTTTTGCTTCAAATCTACCTTTTTCATCGGGCAAGTATGTAATTCCTAATTCAGCTCCAGCTGCTTTTAACTGTTGAGCAATGCCCCAGGCAATTGATCTGTTGTTTGCTATTCCTGTAACAAGGATTTTTTTGCCACTAAGATCGAGAAGCATCTTTCGGACTCATTTGGTTAGTATTACTAATTGTCCCTTATTTAGGGCTAAGACTCATAGTTAAATGAATATATAGTTAAAAGTTCTGTAATCCATTAAACCCCTCAAATCATAAGAATCATGGTTCGAACAGCGTCAACAATGCTTCCATTAGGAACTCCATTACCTGATTTTGAGTTAGGTGTAGTTTCAGGCGTGAACCTTGCTCCTGATGATTCTTTAAAAGGCTTTAGTAAAATTAGAAGTTTTGATTTAACAAAAAGACCATTATTTTTGATGGTTATATGCGCTCATTGTCCATTTGTTAAACATGTAGAAAGTGGAATCACAAATTTGTTCAATTCTTTTGGAGAGGATGTTCAATTTTTGGCTATTTCTAGTAATAGCGTTATCACACATCCGCAAGACTCGCCGGAATTCTTAGCCTCTCAAGCTAATAAATTGGGATGGAAGTTTCCATATTTATTTGATGCTGATCAAAAATTAGCAAAAGCGCTTAAAGCGGCATGTACTCCCGATTTTTATATTTTTTGGCCTTCTTCAGATGGAGAATCAAAACTGAGATACAGGGGACAGATGGACGAAAGCCGTCCTGGCAATGAAACACCTGTTTCTGGCGATGATATTCGTCTAGCACTCAGATCATTATTAAAGGGAGAAGATATTTCAGCTAATCAAAAACCTTCTATTGGTTGCAACATTAAATGGCATCCTGGTATGGAGCCTGAGTGGTTTGGATGAATTAATAAGTGCCTTTTTGATTTTTCATCGTTTCAACTTAATTTAAATAGTTATGCAAATACCTCCTTTTAGCCTTGAAGCTCAAATTTCTGAAATAGGAGAAGAGATTGAAGAAGCTTTAATTAAAGTTTTTAGAAGCGGAAAATATATTGGTGGAGAGGAAGTAGCTTCATTTGAAAAAGCTTTTGCATTAGCCATAGAAACTTCTTTTTCAGTTAGTTGTAATAGTGGAACAGATGCATTAATTCTTGCCTTAAGATCGCTAAATATTGGTCAAGGTGATGAGGTGATCACCTCATCATTTAGTTTTTTTGCTACTGCAGAAGCAATTACCAGTGTTGGTGCTAGGCCTGTTTTTGTAGATATTGAGCCTGAAAACTATCTTATGGATCTGGGTCTAATAGAAAAAGCAATAACTTCTAGAACAAAAGCTATTTTGCCTGTGCATTTGTTTGGTCATCCACTAGATATGGATAAAGTAATGGCAATTGCTGAAGAAAATAATCTAAAGGTTGTAGAAGATTGTGCTCAAGCGGCTGGTGCCCATTGGCGAGGTAAACCTGTAGGAAGTTATGGAGATGTAGGTTGCTTTAGCTTTTTCCCTACTAAAAACTTAGGTGCAGCAGGAGATGGAGGAGCTGTAACTACTAATGATTTTGATCTGGCAAAAATAATTAGGGAATTAGCTATTCATGGAATGCCAAAGAGATATTTACATACAAATATTGGATATAATAGTAGACTTGATTCCTTACAAGCTGCAATCTTAAATGTTAAATTAAAACGATTAAACAAATGGATAGAGCAAAGAAAAGCTATAGCAATTAATTATATAAATAAGCTATCAATGATAGAAGGAATTAAGTTGCCATCTAATACTTTGATCAACAATTCTGGTCATTCTTGGAATCAATTTGTAATAAGAATAATGAACAATTCTTTTGTTGAAAATCTAAAATCTACTTCAGAGAATGTTTCTGATATTTCAAATAGAGATCTGTTTCAAACTGAACTTCATAGCCTTGGAGTTAATACAATTATTTATTATCCAGTACCCATACATCTTCAACCAGCATATAAAGAGTTAGGTTATAAAGAAGGTTCTCTTCCTATTACTGAAAAGGTATGTAGTCAGGTAATTAGTTTACCCATTTTCCCTGAATTTAAATCTATTCAGCAATTATATGTTATTGATACAATAAAGGAATTATTTGGAAAATAATCTAATTAATACTTGAATATAATTCTTTGAAGATAGATGTTTGATTTTTGTGGTTTACAATAGGTTTTGGATAGCCGTTTCTCTCCGCAGAATTTATTTCACCGGACAGCAAATTAGGAGTTGAGACATGTGTTAACTCTGGGATCCATTTTCGTATATAGTTGCCATTCTCGTCGAATTTAGAAGCTTGTCTAAAAGGATTGAATATTCTCATCGGTTTTGGATCCATTCCACTGCTAGCACTCCATTGCCACCCTCCATTGTTTGATGCTAAGTCACCATCAACTAAGCTTTTCATGAAGAAAAGTTCTCCCCATCTCCAATCAACTAAAAGGTCTTTTACTAGAAAAGAAGCAACAATCATTCTGCATCGATTATGCATCCATCCAGAATGCTTAAGCTGTCTCATCGCAGCATCAATTATGGGGATACCAGTTAATCCCTCCTCCCAGGATTTAAACCAATCATGATTATTTTGCCATGGAAACTTTAACCACTTTTCTCTATATGGACCTTTCTCTAGCTCTGGAAAATTAATGAGAGCATTTTGATAAAACTCTCTCCAGGCAAGTTCCTTTATCCAAGTATCAATAGAATTTATTTGATATCCATTAGTCGCCATATTTCTTGAGATTTGAGCCCCATTCCAAACTGCCCTACAACTTATTGTCCCTAAACTTAAAGCCGCACTTAGATTAGAAGTTGATTCTAAAGATGGAACATCTCTTGCTTGGTTGTATGAATGTATAACTCCTGAATTGATAAAAAAGTTTAATTGTTTTATTGACTCTGATTCTCCTGGCTGGCAAGGACAGCGGTTAGTATTATTAAATATATTTGAAGTAAGTAAATCATCTACAGGTTTTCTTTCTCTGGAAATACAATAGTTTAAATCAGAGTTTTGAATTAATGATAAATCTCTTTCATTAAAACCTATAATCTCTTCAGGTGTCCTTGATATTTGTATTAAATTATCACTTGATATTTTTGTCCTGTTGATTATATCAATCCATTTTCGATAAAAAGGGCCATACACTTTGTAAGGGTCATTATTGTTCGTTTTTATGTTTCTTGGATTGACAATTAATTGATCTGAAAATGTATATATTTTCCTTTTCTCTTTAGAAAATTGTTCTGATATTTGTTTGTCTCTGTTGATTTCATAAGGCTCAATATTTTCGTTCCAGTAAATACATTCAGCTTTAACTAAGTCCGCTAATTTACAAATTAATCTAATAGGGTCTCCATTCAGGATTAATAAACGACTTCCTCTCCTTTCCCAATTCTTTTGGAGTTCTAAAAGGCTTTCGCCCAAAAACCAATTTTTTGCCTCAGAAGTAGTTCTACTGAGATTTAAAAGATTGGGATCTAAAATATATACTCCAATTAAATTTTTTGAATTTTTAGATGCTTCATATAGACCTATATTGTCTTCTATTCTTAAATCTCTTCTATGCCAAAATATTGATCGAAACTTAGTCATTTTTTATTCAAGACTTGGCATGCTCTGAACCATGCAGTAATAGTTTTACCATCAAGTGATTCTTCTCCGCTTGCAATCAATTCATTTAACTCTTTGGGGGCAATTTTTAATACTTCAATATCTTCATCTGCATCGCCCTCAGGCTTATGTTCAAGTTTAGTTAAATCTCTTGCAAGGAAAAGATGAATTATTTCGTCTGAATATCCAGGACAAGGGAGCATCTCTCCAAGAGAGTTCCATCTTTTTGCAGAGTAACCACTTTCTTCTTGAATTTCTCTTTTAATTGATTCAGATGGGCTTTCACCTGGTTCTAGCGTTCCAGCTGGAAACTCGAGAATTCTTCTCGAGCAAGCAAATCTGTATTGACGAAGAATAATGACTTCTCCTGAATCTGTTATTGGTACTGCCAAGGCAGCTCCTGGATGACGAATAATCCCAAATTCACCCTCCATTGAATTAGGTAAAAGAAACTTATTAATTTCAAAACGAATTTTTTTTGCATCAAGACAATCTTTTGTCTCGATTATTTCTGATGGTTCCGGTCCTGGAATAGACATACTTTTTTTTATATTCATATAGGATGGCTGATTTTTTTAGAAAAGTTTGGTGATTTTTGTTAGGAGTTTTATTCAGGCCAAATTTTTGGAGAATTAATTTGTTTTGGTTTCCCTTGATCTTTTGATAAAACTTCTGCAAGGGGAATTAAAACAAAGTTTCTTTCACTTAATCTTGGATGAGGCAAAATTAGAGTTTCTGTATTTATTTGCAGTCCTCCCCAGGAAATGAAGTCAATATCTAAAGATCTTGGCCCCAAAAAAATTTCTGTATTTTCTCTTTCCCTCCCTGCGATTTTTTCTAAATCTAAAAATTTTTTCATTAAACAGATAGCTGCTTTTTCATTTGGGGTTACTGAGCTAAAATCCTTACCCTCTACAACCAGTACGGTATTAATAAATTTTGGTTGATCAATTGGCCCACCTAAAGGTTCAGTCTCAAATAAAGGCGCCCATTGAAAAGATAAAGACTTATCAATATTTTGAGAGTCGATTTTTGGACAATTTAAAGCAACAATCCAATCAAGTATGCTTTTTTCAATGAGCGGCCTCATGGCAGCAATTGTTCTTATGGGATCTCCAAGAATGCCAGGGATATTTGCGCCTATTGAGATAACTAGTTTCAATTCTGTTTTTTGTTTTGCATAAGTCATGCGAATATTAAAAGACTTTTAAAAATTTGCTTGATTTATCCAAGCCTATGGTTTCCAGTGGATTGAATAACAACAATATGTCTTCGGCTTCAAAAGACACTGCTGTTATGGATAGAGCTAATCGTTCTTTCCCTTTGGCTGCAATTACAGGCCATGGAACTTTAAAGCTTGCTTTAATGCTTGCTGCAGTCGATCCAGGTTTGGGAGGAGTAATAATTGCTGGTGGTCGTGGTACTGGTAAATCTGTTTTGGCTAGAGGTTTACATGCCCTTCTCCCTCCGATTGAAATAATTGATTTAGAAAAATTAGCTAACAATGAAGGTGATAATGATTCATTGATTTATCCAGCAGGTAGGAATTTAGATCCTTCTTTTTCAGGCGAGTGGGATGATTTGACTAAAAAGCTATTCACAAAAAACATAGGAAGTCTTGAGAATATTGATGACTTAGAAAATATCCCTAAGAAAGTTGTTTCCGCCCCTTTTATTCAGGTTCCCCTAGGAGTAACAGAGGATAGGCTTGTTGGTGCTGTTGATGTTGCTGCTTCACTATCAAGTGGAGCGCCGGTTTTTCAGCCAGGATTACTAGCTGAAGCTCATAGAGGAGTTTTGTACATAGACGAATTGAATTTGTTGGATGATGGAATTGTTAATCTTCTTTTGGCTTCAGTAGGGGCAGGTGAAAATAGAGTCGAACGAGAAGGCTTGAGCCTCAGTCACCCATGCCGTCCTTTATTGATTGCTACTTATAACCCTGAAGAGGGGGCATTGAGGGATCACCTTTTAGACAGATTTGCAATTGTGTTGTCTGCTGATCAATTAATTACAAATGAGCAAAGAGTTGAAATAACCCAAGCTGCCATTTCTCATGGTCAATCAAGTGAAGCTTTTTCTAAGAAATGGACAGAAGAAACAGAATCGCTTTCAACGCAATTGCTTTTGGCAAGGCAATGGCTTCCAGATGTTCAAATTAGTGAGAATCAAATTGAATACTTAGTTCTAGAAGCTATTCGAGGAGGTGTAGAAGGACATAGGTCAGAGTTATATGCAGTAAGAGTTGCAAAGGCTCATGCTGCTTTATGCGGTAGGGATTCAGTGGACGCTGAAGATTTAAAGGCTGCAGTAAGACTTGTAATTGCTCCCAGGGCTATGCAAATGCCTTCAGAAGAGGAGATGGAGCCTCCGGCGCCAGAAGATCAGCAGCCTCCCCCTCCGCCTCCTGAAGACTCTGATGAAAATAATGATCAAGAAGAAGATCAAGAAGAAGATCAGGAAGAGGACCAAGACCAAGAGTCATCACCTCCAATCCCTGAGGAATTTATGCTTGATCCAGAAGCATGTGCTGTTGATCCTGATCTGTTACTGTTTTCATCCACTAAATCAAAAAGTGGAAATAGCGGAAGTAGGTCAGCTGTTTTAAGTGATAACCGGGGAAGATATGTAAAGCCAATTCTTCCAAGAGGTCCTGTTAGAAGAATTGCAGTTGATGCAACTTTAAGAGCTGCTGCGCCTTACCAGAAAGCTAGAAGGGAAAGAGAACCTAATAGAAAAGTTATTGTTGAGGAAGGGGACTTGCGCGCAAAATTACTTCAGCGTAAAGCAGGCGCACTTGTGATCTTCTTGGTTGATGCAAGTGGTTCAATGGCTCTCAATAGAATGCAAAGTGCAAAGGGAGCTGTTATTCGTTTGCTAACCGAAGCTTATGAAAATAGAGATGAAGTTTCCCTAATACCTTTCAGAGGAGATCAAGCAGAAGTTCTGCTTCCTCCAACAAGATCAATCACTGCTGCGAAAAGGCGACTTGAGGCAATGCCATGTGGTGGTGGATCTCCACTTGCTCATGGATTAACTCAAGCTGCAAGAGTAGGAGCAAATGCTTTGGCAACAGGAGATCTCGGTCAAGTTGTTGTAGTGGCAATTACAGATGGTAGAGGAAACGTTCCATTGAGCACTTCATTAGGCCAACCAGTTCTTGAAGGAGAGACACCACCTGACTTGAAGCAGGAAGTTCTTGATGTTGCTTCGCGCTATCGAGCGCTTGGTATCAAATTACTTGTTATTGATACAGAAAGAAAGTTTATTGCAAGTGGTATGGGTAAAGACTTGGCTGAAGCGTCAGGAGGTAAATATGTTCAATTGCCTAAGGCAAGTGATAAAGCTATTGCTTCAATAGCAATGGATGCAATTAATAGTGTGACCTAAAACTGTTTGTTTTTTAAGGATATATATCATCGAATAATTTACTCAGGCCTATAGTCACTCTTTTTAGAGCATCTAACAGTTCTTTGTCTTCCATAATATTCCCCATGTCTGAGCTCATTTGGTCTATTTTCTTTGTAAGTGAACTAGATGTTGAGGCAAGTTCCTGAATGTCTTTTAGAGTCTTAGGATTGTCGAGGCTTTCAAGAATATTATTTAAATGAATAGAAGCTTTTGTTAATTCAGAAATTATAGGTTTTGCTCTTAGAAGTTCTGATTTAGATAATAAGACAAGTTCATCAAGATTGGCTTGAGTTCTATCAAACTGTTGAATAGATTCTGATACTTTATTTACTATTGCTTGTCTATCTGCTTCGTCAATAATTCCATTTATACCCTCTGTCAAGCCAGATATGCTAACCATTTCTACACCTTTAATCTTATCTCCACTACATAAGATTTTTTTATTGGGACAATCTTTTTTGACTGTAATTACTTCGTTACTATTGAATGATTTGCCTAATGAGACTAGCGATAATTGAGCATCTCCTCCAAGCATAGAGCTTGTAACTATTTTTGCAATTACAGGTTTTGGTAAAATTAGATTATCATTGTTTAATTTGATTTTAGTTTCAACAGTGTTTGGGGTGAAATTTATCTTTTGAACAGAGCCAACAATGATTCCCCGATAAGTTACCGGAGACATCTTCGCAAGACCACTTGCATCTTTGAAGCTTGCAGATACCTCCCAGGTTTTAGACCCTAAACGAAAATCTCTTAACCAAAGCATTGCTCCTGAAAAGATAATTAATCCACCTAATAGTGAAAATCCAACAAACGCATCTCGTAAACTTCTACGCATAAATTTATAAGTCCTCAGGTTGCATTGGTCCTTGAAGATTACCTGTGCGAAATTGTTTTACATAGGAATTCTCACTTTGTTTAAATTGATCTATAGATCCATCCCATTTAAACTTTCCATCGTAAAGCAAGATAACTCTATTAGCTGTTCGTTCAATTGTACTGGAAACGTGACTTACAACGATTGAAGAGCCTTCCGCTGCATCGGTTGTCTTAATAATTAGATCTTCAATACGAGTGCTAGCTATTGGATCTAAACCAGCAGTTGGCTCGTCATATAGAAGAAGAGGGATAGAGTCTTTTCCTTTCTTGGAGTTACTAATTAATGCACGAGCAAAACTTACTCTTTTTTGCATTCCTCCACTAAGTTGATTTGGAAATTTGTCTGCTACATCATATAAGCCTACTTTCTGTAAACAATTTATGACTTTTTTATTGATAATTTCTTCGGAAAAAAGTTTCTGCTTTTCAAGCAAAAAACCTACATTTTCTCTAACTGATAATGATGCTAATAATGCTGGGTTTTGAAAAACTAATCTCACGTCGGGAGGGTCGTTTTGATCAAGCCTTAAATAATTTTGCTCTATACCTGATATTTGCAGACTTCCTTTAGAAGGTAATAGCAAGCCAGCTAGTAGGCGAAGTATTGTTGACTTGCCTGCGCCAGACGGACCAACAATTGCCAGTCTCTCTCCCGCACGCATGTCAAGATTGACTTCATTGAGAATTTTATTTGATCCCAGTTGAACACTGAGATCTTTCATCAACATTACTTGAGTGTTTTTTGGCACACTCTCTCCTAATGTTTGTTTACCTATCTCATTTTGTATGAGATAGGTGAATTGGGAAGTTTAAGTAGTGTTTATATGAATTAATTATTTAGGTCTGTTTGTTGAAATCTTATCTAATTTGAATCCATTGAACAAAAGAAGGAAAAGAAAATCAAGAAGATCTACTTTGCGAAAAAGTTTTTTCGCTAGTTTGTCTTTTCATCTTTACTCACGCTTTAAAAGAGGCATTAGATGGCTTTTGCCAGGCCTAGTAGTCAAAAGGTGGATGATGACATCAGGATTGGGTTTATTAATTGCTTTGATTGGAGCCTCAATTTGGGCTGATTTACGTCCAATTTATTGGGTGGTTGAAATACTTTTTTGGTTTTTAGGATTCATTACCACTTTTGTACCTAGAAATATTTCTGGACCAATAGTTTTTTTGATAGGGATATCTCTTTTGGTTTGGGGGCAAGGAAGAAGTTTTGAATCTATTAGGCAAGCCTTAGGTTCCAAAAAAGATACTTTTTTAGTTGATGCATTAAGAGCTAAGCAAAAATTAAATAGAGGTCCGAATATTGTTGCGATTGGAGGTGGTACAGGATTATCATCATTATTAAAAGGCTTAAAAAGATATAGCAGTCGAATAACAGCAATAGTTACTGTTGCAGATGATGGAGGAAGTAGTGGAGTGCTCAGAAGAGAACTGGGTGTCCAGCCTCCAGGAGACATAAGAAATTGTTTGGCAGCTTTAGCAACAGAAGAGCCACTAATAAAAGGGCTTTTTCAATATCGCTTCCCTTCAGGAAGTGGACTTGAGGGACATAGCTTTGGAAACCTTTTCCTTTCGGCTTTAACGGCAATAACTGGAAGCTTAGAGACAGCAATCACGGCATCAAGCAGGGTTCTTGCTGTTCAGGGTCAAGTTGTACCAGCTACAAATGTAGATGTCCGGTTATGGGCCGAACTTGAGAATGGTGATCGAATAGATGGAGAATCAGCTATTGGTAATGCGCGCTTACCAATAATTAGAATCGGTTGTTATCCTTCTCGACCTCCAGCTTTGCCAAGAGCACTGGAAGCAATAAGAAATGCTGAAATTATTTTGATAGGGCCAGGAAGCCTATACACTTCAATTCTTCCAAACCTACTTGTTCCTGAAATAGTCGAAGCTATAGAGAGGAGCAAAGCTCCAAAGCTATATATATGTAATTTAATGACTCAACCAGGTGAAACTGATGGACTTGACGTTACTGGTCATGTGAGGGCTATAGAAGCGCAACTGGCCTCTAGAGGAATTACTAGGAAAATATTTAGTTCAATACTTGCTCAAGATGAATTAGAACCCTCCCCATTGGTTGATTATTACAAATCAAAAGGGGCTGAACCCGTCAAATGCAACAAGGTTGATCTTTTGTCTAGAGGTTATAAGGTTTATTTAGCTTCTCTTCAGGGCTCAAAGGCTACTCCGACTTTGAGGCATGATCCTAGGAGTCTAGCTTTAGCAATAATGAGATTTTATAGAAGATACAAAAAAGGTAAATAAATTCAGTATGCATCCTGCATTTCATAAAAATCTGGCTGAACATAGTCTTTCCTAAGTGGCCATCCTTTCCAGTCTTCAGGCATTAAAAGTCTTTTAGGATGAGGGTGGCCTGTAAAGTTAACACCATACATATCGAATGTTTCTCTTTCTTGCCAATCTGCTCCTCTAAAAAGACTGTATAAACTAGGAACATTTAAGTCTCCATCTCTATCCAGGAATACTTTTAATCTTACTTCGCGAGGAGAAAAATCTTTCTTAAATTCATTCATTTCTATTAAATTATAAAAACAAACAATATTTAAACCAGGACCTTCATCGTATCCACCTTGGCATTGAAGATAGTTAAATCCATCATTTTTTAACGCTTCAACTACTGATAAAATATTTTTTGGAGTGATTTTTATTACTTCAACTCCTAAGTGGTCATCTTGGAGAGGAATGTTTTCAAATCCATTTTTAGATAGCCAATCGCTTATTGGACCTGAGATTTTTTCTTCGACTACAATTTCAGATTCATTTGTCATTTTTTTAATAGGAGATGCTTAATTACTTGAAAGTTGTTCAGATATTTTTTGAACCTCTTTTAAAGATTGATCAAATTCTTCAGATAAGGAAGGATTTAATGCAATTAGTTGGGATTTTGCGTTTAGATATTTACCATTAACTTTTGACTCTGATCTTTTCATTTTATGAGGAATAGTTAAATAACGATGAGTTTGAGTCATTTTTGATCTCTCAGAGATTGATTCGTTAGCAACTTTTTTTCTTAATTTGATAACAGCATCAAATATTGCTTCTGGTCTTGGAGGACATCCAGGAAGGTAAAGGTCAACTGGTATTAATTTGTCAACACCTCTAACTGCCGTGGTTGAATCGGCGCTGAACATGCCACCAGTAATAGTGCAAGCCCCCATAGCTATTACATATTTTGGATCTGGCATTTGCTCATAAAGTCTTACAAGAGCTGGTGCCATTTTCATTGTGACCGTACCTGCCACTATCAATAAATCTGCTTGTCTAGGAGAACTTCGTGGTACTAATCCAAATCTATCAAAATCAAATCGCGAACCGATTAGAGCAGCAAATTCAATAAAACAACAAGCAGTTCCATAAAGAAGAGGCCATAAACTGCTTAATCTTGCCCAGTTGTGAAGATCTTCAAGGCTCGTGAGGATTATATTTTCGCTTAAATCATTAGTTACTTTTGGAGTCCCAACAGGGCCACATGAAGATTCTCTGAGATTTCTTACGGCTTCAGAGGAGGGAGATTTATTCAAGGGATTTAACTCCATTCAAGGGCACCTTTTCTCCATGCATATGCTAATGCCACAACCAATATTGTGATAAAAACAAGTGCTTCTATAAATGCTAATAACCCAAGTTTGTGAAATGCAACTGCCCATGGGTAAAGGAACACCGTCTCGACATCAAAGATAACGAAAACAAGTGCAAACATGTAGTAACGAATATTAAATTGGATCCATGCTCCTCCAATGGGTTCCATTCCAGATTCATATGTAAGCTGCCTTTCTCCTGCTTTGCTTTTAGGAGAAATTAACTTATTTGTTGTGAGAGCAAGAATGGGAACTGCTCCGGAAATAAGAAGAAATCCTAAAAAATACTCATAACCCTGAAGGGAAAACATGAATGAATTACTGATTTCAATATCAGTCTGACAGTCATTTTCTAGATTAGTGCCATAGAGTTGTTCTGTGTGAAGGTGAAAACTGTGAGTGAAGACATCAAAACAAAATCAAATCCTTTGGGAAATTCGAATTCTGATGAAAAACAGAATCAAGTGATTTCAATGGAACTAGAAAACTCAACCGAGGAGTTTGATCCAAGATTAAATCGCTTCGAGTGTATGAGTTGTGGTTTTATTTATGATCCTGATGAGGGTATAAAAAAGCTAAATATTGAACCAGGGACGGCATTCTTGGATATAGATAGAGAGAAGTTTAGATGTCCAGTCTGTCGAGTAGGATTTGGTGGATATAAGGATATTGGACCTAAATCAAAGCCTAGTGGATTTGAAGAAAACCTTACTTATGGCTTTGGATTTAATAAACTGCCTTCAGGCCAGAAAAACGTTCTTATTTTTGGAAGCCTGGCTTTAGCCGCTGCCTGTTTTCTCTCTCTTTATTCTTTGAAATGAAACGTCTGCTTTCAAATGTCATTAATTTGACCCTTGTCTTAATAGTCGGAGTAGCTCTTAGTGGTTGTACTGTTAGCAATGCTTCCATTGGTTCATCTAGCCCTTGGTCACTAATCGATCTCGATACTGAGGCAAATCCACTTGATGTTGACTTCGTCGATGACAAAAATGGGTTTTTAGTTGGCACCAACAGGTTGATTCTTGAGACAAATGATGCGGGAATTACCTGGAAAGAAAGAAATTTAGATATTCCAAGCGAAGGCAACTTTCGTTTGATAAGTATTGATTTTAAAGGCCAAGAAGGTTGGATTGCAGGACAACCAGGATTGATTCTTCACACAACTGATGGAGGGAAAAATTGGACTCGTCTCGATTTGGGAAATAAGTTGCCAGGAGATCCATATTTGATAACAACAATTGATACTGATTCTGCTGAGTTAGCAACTACTGCTGGAGCAATTTATAAAACAACAGATGCTGGTACAAATTGGGAAGCAATAGTTGTTGATACCTCAGGCTCTGGAGGTATTAGAGAATTAAGACGTACAAATAATGGTGGCTATATAAGTGTTAGTAGCCTTGGTAACTTCTTCTCGCTTCTAATTCCAGGAGAGGAGTCATGGGAGCCTCATCAAAGAGCAAGTAGTAAGAGAGTTCAAAGCGTTGGTGAACAGCCAAATGGCGATTTATGGATGCTTTCAAGAGGAGCTGAAATCAGATTTAATGCAGACCCTGATGATGTTGACTCCTGGTCAAAGCCAATAATCCCAATCGTCAACGGTTATAACTATCAAGATCTTGTTTGGGATCCATCTAAATCGATTTGGGCAGCGGGTGGAAATGGAACATTGTTAGTAAGCAACGATAATGGAAAAACTTGGGGAAAAGACCCAGTTGGTGAATCTGTTCCAACAAATTTCATCAGAATTTTATTTGTGGACGATTCTAATAGTGACAGTCCAAAGGGATTTGTTTTCGGAGAAAGGGGCAATTTACTGCGATGGCAGGGTTGAAATCATAAATTTTTGATGATTTCCATAACTCTGTGTAACCACCTTGCAACAGAGCCCCATTCTTTTGATTTCGCTTGATAAGATCACTGAGCTGATTAAGTGAGGCTATGGCTGCCGGCTCTACCGGGGAACGCCCGTTTTTTGAGATCATTACTAGTGTCCGCTATTGGATTATCCATGCGGTTGCACTTCCTGCGATCTTCGTGGCAGGATTTTTATTTGTGTCTTCTGGGCTTGCCTACGACGCTTTTGGAACTCCTAGACCAGATACGTATTTTCAGGCTGGAGAAAGCAAAGCTCCTGTTGTTGTTCAGCGCTTTGATTCCAAGGCTGAACTTGACACGCGTCTGAAATAAACAAATTTCATCTGATTGCTTTATTATCCATGCAAGTCAATCCAAATCCAAATAAAGTTCCGGTTGAATTAAACCGAACAAGTCTTTATCTTGGACTCTTACTTGTTTTTGTAATGGGAATTCTTTTTTCCAGTTACTTCTTTAACTAAATCTCTTTATCATGAGCAAATTAAAAGGACCTGATGGACGAGCAGGAGATCGTCTGCCAAATGGTATGCCTGCAGTCTCCTGGGAAAGACGTTGGACAGAGGGAGCACTTCCTTTGTGGTTAGTAGCTACTGCAGGTGGAACAGCTGTTATTTTTGTTCTTGGTATTTTCTTCTACGGTTCATACACTGGTATTGGTAACGCTGGTTAATTTTAACTAGAAAAATACTATTTATTTGAAATAACTAAAAAAACCAACTTACATTTAATGTGAGTTGGTTTTTTTAGAGCCAATATTTATCTGTAAATAATTTTATCTTTTCTCTAGTTTTATTTGGTACATGCTCTTTTGGAGTAACTAACGCATTTTTTAATGCATTATGAAAAGAGCTTGAAGGCCTTAATGATGAGATTCTTTTAGCGGCAGCAGAGATTATTAATTTTGCAAAATTTGCATTTTCCTGAAGGTTCTCAATGACCATCTCGACAGATACATTTTCGCAATTTTGATTCCAGCAATCATAATCAGTAACCATGGACAGGCTTGAGTAAGCGATTTCGGCTTCTTTTGCCAATCTAGCTTCCGTATGGTTTGTCATACCTATTATTGAGCATCCCCAATTTCTATATAAATTTGATTCTGCTCTTGTTGAAAATGCTGGTCCTTCCATAGCAAGATATGTGCCTCCAGTGTGTATTTTTTTTTCTTCGGTTAACAATTTTTCTATTTCTTGCGAAAGTATTTGAGAAAGAATTTCGCAAAAAGGATTTGCCATGCTTATGTGAGCTACAACTCCATTGTTAAAAAAAGTCAATGGTCTTTGATGAGTTCGGTCAATAAATTGATCAGGAATAACAATGTCGCAAGGTTTGATATCTTCTTTTAATGATCCCACAGCTGATGCGGAGATTAACCATCTCACGTTTAGAGAGCGCATAGCCCAAATATTTGCTTTATATGGAATTTCGCTTGGGTTTAAAGTATGTTTCTCTCCATGGCGAGCTAGAAAAACAATTTCTATTCCAAATAGATTGCCTATTAGTAACTTATTAGAAGGTTTTCCATATGGAGTGTCTAAGCTTAACTCGACTATATTTTTAAGATTTTCAATCCTATATAGTCCGCTCCCTCCAATAATTCCTAATCTTGCTTTTTTGAAATCATAGGCATCTGATTGTGTTCCAGAAATATTCAAAAAATCATGTTCACTGATCATCTCGTTTTGGCTGGTGGTGGACATACTCATGCCCTTGTGTTGCTCCGATGGGCAATGAATCCAAAATTGAAGCCTGCTGGAATGATTACTTTAGTTAATAAAGAAAGTACAACCATTTATTCTGGGATGTTTCCAGGGGTCCTGGCAGGTAAATACAAGATTGATAAAATACTAATTGATTTGAGGACTATTGCTTCAAAAGCCGGCGTTTCATTTGTCATGGCAGAAATTGAGGGGATTGATCTTAAGAAAAAAAAATTACTTTTAGTAGGACGTCCTGAAATTGAATATTCTTTATTATCCTTAAATATCGGAACAAAAACTAACTTAAATTCTAGATCTTTAATTAGGCGGGATAAAGATTTAGTTGTTCCAATTAAACCTTTTTCCGAATCATATAAATTTATTGTTGCCCAAGATATTCATAAGGATGATTCTTTGGCAAAACCATTTGTAATTATTGGTGGTGGATTTGCTGGAATAGAAATAGCTTTTTCTTTAAGAAAAAGATGGCCAAAAAGATCTATTTTATTAAAAGTCAAATCGGGAAGAAAAATCAATAAGAATCTATTAAGATATTTAAAGGATTTAAATATTGAGATCACACAAAAGAATCCATCTATTTCATATCCACGACTAATATGCACTGGTAATAAATCATATGATTGGATAAAAGATAGTGGTTTGCCTATAGATAAGAATGGGAGGGTATTAACAAAAAAAACTCTCCAAGTCCTTAATTATCCTGAATTATTTGCTGTAGGAGATTGTGGAGTAATTAAGCATCATTTTCGCCCTTCATCTGGAGTGTGGGCAGTTCGTTCGGCAAAACCACTTGCGAAAAATTTAGAGCTTATCAGTAAAGGTTTAAAGCTTGAGGAATGGAAACCTCAAAGAAAAGCAATACAACTTTTAGATATTAACTTTGCAAATAAAGAATCTAAAGCTTTTATCTCTTGGGGGGGGGTTGTTATGGGCCCTTATAATTTTCTATCAAGATTGAAAGAATTAATTGATAAAAAATTTATCTCTAAATTTTATCTTATTAAAAAAATAGATTCAGAAATGTTCTCTGGTACAGAGATGATTAAGTGTAGAGGATGTGCCGCAAAATTAGCTTTTATTCCATTAAAGTCAGCATTGAATAAATTAGATTTAATAGAAACTTCAACAGATGATTCTATTAATATAGGAATATTAAAATCAAGCAAGACTTTGATACAAAGTGTCGATGGATTCCCATCTTTAGTTAGTGATCCATGGTTAAACGGTAGGCTTTTGGCTTTTCATTCTTGTTCTGATATTTGGGCATGTGGAGGGTCTGTAATCTCTGCACAATCTGTTGTTAAATTACCATCTTTACAAAATCATTTGCAGCAAGAATTGTTATTTCAATTATTGGAAGGCATTAATTCTGCTTTGACTATTCAGGGGGCAAAACTTATAGGTGGGCATACATTAGAATCAAGAAAAATATCTGAAGAGCCTTTCTCTCTAGATATTGAAAGCTCATTAATGGTAAATGGAATTATTGATGAAAAGAAATATTTTTGGTCTAAGGGAGGAATGGAAAAGGGAGATCAAATTCTGATAAGTCGTCCTTTGGGAACTGGAATTATTTTTGCTGCATTTATGAATGGTCAAATCAAACCTCATTTACTTGATTTAGTTCTAAAAGAAATGAATAGAAGCCAGCATTATATTGTTAATTATATTAATCAATTAACAAATATAAATTTACATTCAAAAATTATTAATGCATGTACTGATATAACTGGTTTTGGATTACTAGGTCATTTGTCTGAAATGTTAGAATCTACAAATAACGATAAATTAAAAAAGAATTTAGAACCCTTAAAAATTATCCTTGAGTTGGATAATATACCAGTATATGATGGAGTGAAAGAACTTATAGATCAAGGTTTTGAAAGTAGTTTAGCTCCTTCAAATGAAATTTTTTTAAAAAATATTGATGGAGATAAAAACCTCAGATTTGATCTTGTATCTAATAATTTTTTTTCGAATGAATCGTTTTATAATAAAATGTTAAAGATTTTAATAGACCCACAAACATGTGGACCCTTGGTTGTTAGTTGTTCTCCCATTCATGCACAAAAACTTATAGTCAAAGGACCTTGGATTAAAATTGGATTTGTTTCTTAATAAATATTTTTTTCATCAATTAATTTCATTCTTTGCCGTTTGATTTCTTTTCCTATTTCTGGTCCAGGTTTCCAACCTTTAGCAATTAAGTCATCTCCTTTTATTGGAGACTCTATATACTTCCAATTGAATAGCCAATATTTCAAATATTCTTTTAGAGGGTTTTCTTTACATATTTCAAGCATGAAACAAGATTCATTAACATTTATTGCCTCTAAATTTATTGTCCATTTTGATGGAGACCAATTTTTATATAAATCATTAGCGATTATAAGTTCAAGATATTTATTTAATTTAAATGCCCCTTGGATAATTTCTTTTTGTTGTTGATTTAAGTGTAATCTTTTAGCTAGTGTTATAGGGTTTTTAGATTCATATACTAATGCGATAAGAGGTTCAATATTTGACTTCTTTGCAATGATTATTTTTTCGATTAGTCTCTTATCATTCTGTAATTTGGAATCTACTATTTTTAGTCCTCCCCAGGTTTGTAGATTTTTTAATGCAGTCTCCCAATATTCACTTTTTAAAAGTAATTCGAGTTCCATTTTTAATCTTATTGATAATGCTGAAGGTGCCAAATCAGTATTATCTCCAATATGCCACTTCCATGGCCAAAGATTTATTGTATCTTTTATTTGCCTTAAGGCTTGACTTGATAGATCAAAATCTAACTTTGCAGAATAGCGAGAAGCCCTAATAATTCTTGTTGGGTCATCTAAAACACTTGATTCATGCAAAAAGTCGATTTTCATATTGCAAATAGCATCTAATCCTGAAAATAAATCTATGATTTTATTACCTTTAAGATCAATTGCCATTGCATTTATATTAAAGTCTCTCCTGATTAGATCATTATTGATTGTTGATGATTCTACTATTGGATTTTCTCCAGGTATGGGGTAAGTTTCTTCACGAGCAGATGCAATATCAACTTTTATATCATTAATTGTTATTTCTGATGTTTTATAAGTTGTATTATTGCGAATTACTTTTACTCTTTCGGGCCCAAGGGTTTTTTGCAATTCTTTGACATAAGTTGATGTCTCACCTTCTATTACCAAATCTAGATCATTAAAGATAATTTCATAATCTTGGTTTTTAGATTTTGTTATTAAGTCTCTAACAACTCCTCCAACTATGGCTATAGATTTTATATTTATTGAGACTGCTACATCTAATAGAATAGTTAGAATTCCATTGGGTAATTCTCGTATTTTTTTTTCAATTGTATCTTTATCAAATAATTCCATGAGATATATGATTTTTAATTTACATTTTTTGTTTAAATTTTACTCATCTATTAATTTCAATGGAGCTAATCTTGGGTCCAGTATTTTGGGTCCCATTCCTGAGAATTTTATAGCAAGTGATATTTTTTCTCCTGAACCAAATACATGTGTTACTTTTCCTTCTCCAAATGAAGAGTGTTCAACTTTATCGTTGACTGACCATTTTTTACCTGGATAAGGACCTGAATATGTTTTTCTCACTCCATTTTCAGCTCCACTAGGAAAAGAATTTTTATTACTTTGGCGATCAATTCTAGTTAGTCTATCTAGATTTTTTTCTCTCCTTAGTGTGGCTCCACCAGATAAAGGGATATCGCCTTTAACAAGATCTTCTGGGATTTCGGAAAGAAATATAGATGCGATAGCAGGTTCTCTCATTCCTCCCCACATTCTTCTCTCTGATGCATGAAATAGAAATAGTTTTTCTTTAGCTCTAGTTAGGCCTACGTAGCAAAGTCGCCTTTCTTCCTCAAGTGAAGATGGATCATCAAGTGATCGATAGCTTGGGAATAAACCTTGCTCCATTCCCACAAGACAAACCACAGGAAATTCCAAACCTTTGCTGCTGTGAAGAGTCATTAATGTGACTCGATTTGAAGCAGTGTCTTTATTATCTGCATCGCTTGATAAAGCTGCAGTTGATAAAAAACCTTCTAAATTTGCATCTTCACTTTCTTCCTGATATTGCAAAGCAGCGTTAACTAATTCTTGAAGATTGCGCCTTCTTTCCTCTGCCTCATCTGTTCCTGTTGCAATTAATTCACTTAAGTAGCCACTTTTTTCTAAAACTAATTGAACTAACTCAGCAGGGCTTGAAGAAAGAAGATGACTTTGTAATTCATTGATAAGTTCACTAAAAATCAAAAGACCTTTAGCAGATCTTCCAGCGAGAGATCTAACAGCCTCGGGGTCATTAACAACTTCCCAAAGAGGAATTTTTAATTGACTAGCAGCATCGCTCAATCTTTGGACTGTTGTTTTACCTATCCCTCTTTTAGGAACGTTTAAAACTCTTAGAAGGCTTATACTGTCAGATGGGTTAATTAAAAGTCGTAAATAAGCTAGCAGATCTTTAATTTCTCTTCTGTCATAAAAACGCAATCCTCCAACCACTATGTATGGGATACTCCATCGGACCAATGAGTCCTCAATTGCTCTTGATTGAGCATTAGTTCTATAAAGAATAGCCATATCTCCCCAATTTAATTCTGGATTCGAGGCATCTAAAATTCTTAGCCTATGAATAACTGCCTCTGCCTCTGCTATTTCATCGTCACATCTTGTTAATTTAATAGGCTCACCTTCTCCCCTAGTAGCTCTAAGAACTTTATCTATTCTTTCTTTATTGTTGGAAATTAGTGAATTTGCTGCTTCGAGGATGGTAGAGGTAGACCGATAATTTTCTTCAAGTTTTACAAGAGTTGAATCATTTGTATTCTCCTGGCTTTTCTTCCCAAAGTCCTCTTGGAATCCCATTAGTATCCTAAAGTCCGCAGCTCTAAAGCTATAAATGCTTTGATCTGCATCGCCAACAACAAAAACTGATCGCTTATTCCAATCTTTAAAAGAAGATGGATTTTTACCATTGGTAACCAATTGTTTAATTAATTCGTATTGGGTCCAATTAGTATCTTGATATTCATCGACTAAAACATGTCTAAAACGATTGTGCCAATAAGTTCTAATTTGTTCATTTTGCTTTAGTAATTGAACAGGTATTAATAGAAGATCATCAAAATCTAATGCATTATTAGCAGCTAAAGCTTTCCTATAAAGTCTATAAGTTTCAGCGACTAATTTTCCTCTCTGACCTTCTTCACTCTTTGATAAATCATCAGGAAGTAAACATTGATTTTTGGCATTACTTATGGCCCAGCGGACTTTTTTGGGTTCAAATCTTTTAGGGTCTAATTGTAGGTCTTGTGTAACTATTTCTTTGATAAGACTTTGTGCATCTGTTTCATCATATATTGAAAACTGTCTAGTCCAGGTTAATCCTTCAGTATCTTTGAATTTGTCAATGTCAAAACGTAACAATCTTGCAAATAAGGCGTGAAAAGTTCCTATCCATAATTCACGGCTTATTTCACGGTATATACGATTACGAATTTGTCTTTGTTCTGCAACTTGTAAGGCTGACCAGGTCTTGCCATGAATGACATTTGCTAATCTTTTTGCTAAAAGTATTTCAAGTCTATCTTTCATTTCTCTTGCAGCTTTATTGGTAAAAGTGACTGCAAGAATAGAGCTTGGATCAACTTTATATTCAATAATTAAATGTGCAATTCGATGAGTAAGAGCCCTGGTTTTTCCACTCCCTGCCCCTGCTATAACTAACAATGGACCATGAAAATGATCAACTGCTTGAGACTGAGCCTGGTTTAATCCATTTAAAAATATATTGTTTGATTTTTTCATTTTATAGACTGAAAATACATTAATTTAAATTTAGTTTTAGCTATATTAATAAAGATAATTTTATATTATTTAAGCAGATAAAATAAAGTTATGTTATCAAGCTAGAAGTCATATTTTCTTTTTGTTTATTTAGTTTGGAAAGTATTATCTTGATTTGATTAAGCTCTGAATGAGTTTTGATAATTGCGTTGATTTTTTTCTGAGGCATTTTCAGCTTATTTGAAATAGTTACCACTTCTTTTTCTAGACGATTTTTGTACTCGGTTAGTTCCTTAATTGATTCTTCCAACTCTTCTTCTGTAGGGCTTTGCATTTTTTTATCTCAACAATAGCTCAAATTAGTGATATCCCCTTTGCTTATAAGCTTTTTGAGATAACTCTATGAATGATTTTAGTGAAAATTCTTTTTACAGTTAAGAAGCATTGCGTTCTTAGGTTTCGTTCAGTGAAATGTGACTGTAAGTCTTAAGTTGAATTAGTAATGACTAGTAAATCATTAGTTATTTAAATTTTTTTACTTACATATCGTAGGTGGTTAAAAGATGCTTGATGCGTTCTCTAGAACAGTTGTAAGTGCTGATGCCAAAGGTGCAGCAATTGGAAGTGAGGATCTTTCAGATTTAAGAAAGTACGTAGCAGACGCAAATAAAAGAATCGATGCAACCCTTGCAATTACTCAAAATGTTTCTTGCATAGCTGCAGATGCAGTGGCAGGGATGGTTTGTGAAAATACTGGACTTACTCAGCCAGGGGGACATTGTTATCCAACGCGTCGAATGGCAGCTTGTTTAAGGGATGGAGAAATTATTTTGAGATATGTAAGCTACGCACTTCTTGCAGGGGATCCATCTGTTCTTGAAGATAGATGTTTAAACGGTTTAAAAGAAACTTATCTAGCTCTTGGAGTACCAACTTCTAATGCTGTTCGGGCAGTTGAAATCATGAAGATTGCCACAGTAGCAATTATGACTGAGACAAATACAGGAAGAAAAATGTTTAAGGGAATTAATTCTGGTTCAGGAGCACAATGTCAAGATATCGCGGCGGAGGCAGCATCATATTTTGATCTTGTAATAGAGGCTTTGAGTTGAATATTCAACTTTAATTTTAATTCCTCTTCTAGGGTACTTCCAACCAAATCTTATTAATCATTATGAAATCTGCAGTTACAACCGTTGTAAGCGCAGCTGATGCAGCAGGAAGATTTCCTAGCATGAGCGATTTTGAGTCTGTGAAAGGTTCTTTTGATAGGGCAAATGCTCGTCTAGAGGCTGCAGAAAAACTTGCTTCTTGTCTTGATAAATTTACTAATCTTGCTGTTGATGCTGTGTATGAAAATGGTTCATATGAGCAGGCTAATAAAGATAAGTGCGTGAGAGATATTCATCATTACTTGCGTCTTATCAATTATTGCTTAGTAACTGGTGGCACTGGTCCTTTAGATGAATGGGGAATCTCAGGTATGAGAGAAATTATTCGTATCCAGCTACTACCAACAGCTGCATATATAGAAGCATTTATTTTTATTCGGGATGAAATTAAGATCAATGATGTTATGAGTCAGCAAGCCGCAACGGAATTCAAAGGATTATTGGATTATTTAATAAACGCACTTGCATAAAAATAAATTAATTTAATTCAATATTTTTTACGACTTTTAAATAAGTATTTGAAATTATAATGATTGATTCTATAGATTTAAATAAATATATAGAACTTTATCAAGATTTCTTGCATCCAAATCCAAATATTAATTCTCAAGCATTTTTGATTTTAAGAAAAGAATTTGAGTCTAAATTTATGAATAATCTTTTAGCTAATCTCAAGGAAGAAGATTTATTTCTAAGAAGAAAATCAATATTAGCTTTGGGACGATTTGGAGAAAAGACTTTAAAGTCAATAGTTACATTGTATATGGATAGTAATAATACAACTGTTAAAGTTAGCTGCCTTAAAACGATGATCAAAGTTGTTGTTAATTTTGATTTAGAAGAATTAACTCAGGAAAATATGTTAGTAGTGGAATCAGCACTTAATGAAGACGCGCCTGAGATAATATTGACTGTTATTTCTCTTTTGAGGCAATTAGGGGAAACTGGTAGAAATATTTTGATCAAAATTAGTAGAGATAAAGACTTGTTAAAAGCTAAAGCTTCTATAAGCGCTCTTTTGGAAATGAAAGACCAGACTGTTGATGATTTATTTGATGAATTATTAAATGATAAATCTATTGATCCAATGATAAAAGAAGATATTTTAAGAGACAAAAATATTGAATATTCTTGATTATTTTTAATTCTTTTAGTTATCAATTTTTTTTATAGCTAATTTAATTATTTTTCTAACATTTTTATCTTTCTCAATCTTCAGTAGTTCTTTTAGTGGACATATAGCTTCGTTAATATTAAGTTGCATTAAAGACAATACTGAGGTTTTTCGAATATCTACACTATTGTTTTTTAATTTTGATATTAAGGTTGGAATAAATGATTCTATTTTATTTAATTTACCAACTAATTTAATAGCTTCAATCTGAACATTTTCAGCAGTATCATTAATAGCACCTTCTACTAGCTGAATTGCTTCTTGGTCTTGCGACTGCCTAATGTGTTCTTCAAGTGCTGAAATTGCAGCTGATTTAACATTTGTGTTTTTTGATTTAGCTGCTCTCTTTATTGCACTTGGTGCTTCGGATCCAATAAATTCTAAACACCAGGCTGCAAGACCATATTGCATTTCTGTATATTCTCCACTTTCTAAAACAATGATTAAATGATTCACAGCAGCCTCGCCAAAAATCGCAATTGCACCAGCGGCAGAGAATTGCACTACAGAATCTGAATCATTAGTAAGTGCTTTTATTAAATGAGGTAAGGCTACTGGATCTCCAACTAACTTTATAGTTTTGGCTGCTGCTCTTCTTTGTATTACGTTTTTACTATTGAGCAGAGCATTAATTAACTCAGGTAAAGCGGCTGTACCTACTTTAGCTAAAGCTTCTGCATGACTTCTTCTAACTAAACCATTTTCATCATTAAGACCTTTTATTAAAAACTTGATTTCGTCTTGAATTGATTTTTTCTTACTCCTCATATTTTGGTTGCCACCCTGGGTGTTTGATGTCTGTTCTTCTGTTGTTAGATTACTTTTAGAGTAATTATCCACTTTTTTATTATCGACTTAAAAGCTTCTTATATAATCTAGATTAAACTATTCGCTGCAATGTTATTACATGTATTTTCATAAATAATATCTTTTTATATTCATCATCAATTTTATGCTGAATATAATGCTCTCAGAGTATCTATTGAATAAAGACCCTTAAATTTAAAGTGCAATCCAATTCATTTGATAATCTACCTAAAATCAAGAAAAGAGATGCTATCAATATTCTTAGAAAACCAATTTCTGAAGTTAAGATTTTAGCCGACTATTATAAAGCTGTATTTCACTTGGCAAATTTCCCTTGTGAAGAATCAGAAAACATACTTCTTGACTTTATTAAATATGACTGCGAAAAACTTGAATATAAGATAGCAAAAAGAAAAGCGATAGAAGTACTTGCTATTTTTGATTGTAAAAGGGCTATACCAATTATTGCAGATTTTCTAAAACATGATGATGATTATCTCATTGAGACATCTGTATGGGCATTAGGTAAACTTAAATGTGATGATATTTATATTATTAATAGTATTTGTTCAATATTGTATAAACAATTCAATAACAAAAGAGTAGTAATACAAACCTTAACTAAATTGGGAGTTAAAAACGAAATAGATAAGATAAGATCATTATCAACGGATATGCAATCCTCAAATGGAGTTAAAGCAGCTTCTTTTACCGCATTAATAAAACTTTGTGGGGAAGAGGATAAGCTTAGTAATTTAAAGGATTTCTTGAGACTATCTAATCAAAATGATAGACATTGCGCAGTTCAAGATATTATAAATGCTGGTCAAATAGCTGTTCTACCTTTTTTAATCAAGTCCCCAATTTCTCCATCATTTAAATTACAGGCAATAGACTCTCTTTGGATTGATGACATATTATTTTGCAAAAATATAAATATCCTTGATTGTATAGATTTAGTAATTATTGATGATCCAAAAAAGATAAACACATTAGATATTAATAATTTTAAAAAAGATTTAGCTTTTTTGATAGAGCAACTTTTTCATACTGACTTCAATAGATGTTATAAATCAATGAAGGAGTTAGAAAAATTCCCCTTAGATGAAGTTTTGTATCACCTAAATAATAATTGGGATAGAGCAAAATCAGATTATGGAGCAATATATTTCTTTATAAATGCATATAAAATATTATTAGCTAAGCAATTATATGATAAATCAATTTTAGATAAAGTAGATTTTTTATTATCAGACTATTGGCCTAATTATATGAAATTTAAATCTTCAGCAATAGAAATTCTGGGCTGTTTAAATGATGCTAAATTCTATAATAATATAAATAAATTTTCCGATGAGAGGCTTACACCTTATTGGAAAAATAGATATACAGCTTTGCTTGTATTACAAAATAGGCAAATACATATTAAAAAAGATTTTGGTAAATCATTTCTCAATGATAGCAATAGATTTGTGAGATTAAAGGCGCAAGAAATTTGTTCTTAGTCAATTTCTATTTTTAAAGATAAATAGAAGATCTATACCCAATTCTCGTTGATGAAAAAATCAAAATTATCTAATTTTTTAAATATTAATGGTCCAAAGTCTGATCCCCAAATTTTTTTATCAGTTTCTATTTCATAACCAGAATCTTCAGCAATAAAACTATTTTTATTAACTGTAACTTCACTTTTTACGTAAGTCTTATGTTTCCCATATTGTATATAGCATCTTAACCCTGGTTCTAAAGTTCCTGAAAAATTTCCTGGGCTTGTCTCTCTGAAATGCATAGAACAACCAGACTTTTTATATAACTTATATTTAGATATTGTATCTAGAAGAGATATATCTAAAGCACCACCTGTGAATCTTTCTTTATCTTCAATCTTATGATTACTTAAAATAAAAATTTCTTTTTCGTGGGATAATTTATTTATAGACTGTCTATATGGATTCCATATATCATGTTGATATCTCTGTTCTGAGTAAAAAGCAAAACATTTATATGTTTTAAAAAACAATGGTCGAATATGTATTTGAATATGCGCAAAGTTTTTTGGATTATCTAAGGCTTGCTCCTTATTGCTAAATATGCCTGAAATTATCTTTGCAAATTCTAGTAAGTTTTTGTTGCTCATCTTATAGATATAATTTATTTTTTTATAGAACGAATTTCGGATGCATAAGATGTTTGCAGAATAGCTGATGAATCTATTGCTCTTGTTACAGAAGTTCTACTCCTTAAATTGTTTGATACAAACCAAATTCTTTCTTCGGTACAAATATGACTATAGTCTGAATAAATAATTAGAGTTCCATCATCAAGAATTTTATATAATGATACTACTTGCACCGCTTCAGTATATCCAACACTCCTAATTATCTTTCCTTCTGTTTTAGAAATTTCTATTGGAACGAGTATGCTTTCACCAGAAGATGTTTCTTTTTGATTCTCTTCACCCCATTCACTTTTTGCTTGCCAATTAATTAGGAATGCTTTATTTTCTGCATTAGTATTTATTAAATTATCTTTTAAAAATTTAACAACTCTAGAATCGTTTCTTTTTGAAGGAACTATTTTTATTTTACTTCTTATTTCTTCAAACTCTTGAAATGCTAGTGAATGTCCGCTTCTCATTGAGTTCCATTCTCCAACGCTTTTTAAGAAAAACTCTTCAATATTCATCTAATTTATTTGAGTTGAGATTAATTTATTTTTAGAAAATTAAATAACTTGACAAATGTCACTTGTAGCAAAGGCTTTTGTTATCGCTGCAGTTTCTAGAAAACTTTTTGTTTTAAAACTAATTGGAGAATTCCATGACCTCATGTAAGGAACTATATCTTCACCAAAAACATTATTATATTCATCAGAATCTATTAGAAAATCAATATGAGCTTCAAAACCTAGGTTATTTATAATATTAGAACTTTGAGCTACTTCGAGTTGACTTTTGATGGGCCTACCAAGAATATGTTTATATCTTAACTTGATAGATTTATATTGACTAATACTATCAAAGTAGAAATTTCTATAAATAGTAGATTTACAAATTTTTCTCGTAAACTCTCTTACTGTTATATCACCATTTCTTAGTTTCCTTTCAATATCAATTGGTCGCTCTGATTGCATTAAAGATAAGTTTCCAAAGATGTGTTTATACAATGCATTGATTGCTTCAAGTAATGCATCATCATCATTAGGAACAAATTCATTGATTTGAAGTAAATTTATTTCATTGTTATTTTGTATTTTATAATTGTATGTATTTATCTTATTTCGCTTGTAAGAGCTCATAACATTGTTGTTTAGAAGGCTTGAGTTTGATTTAGGTTTTGTCGTAGATGTTGTGGTGAATTTATTTTTTTGACCGGGCATTGATGCACCTCTAATGTGTAAATTGTATGGTATTCTATTGCTTCCAGATATCCTGCTTTTATTATATTTAACTGGTTCTTTATTAATAGTTTCTGCTCCTATTCTTAATGCTTTAAATGGAATAGATAACATATGATTGATTTGTACTGGTCAATTTTAACAATACAGTTAGGCTAAATATAAATTTTGTGCATTTAATTCTCTTTATTATTTAATTTCTTAATATTAGTATCAACTGCCTTGGCTTTTACCTTGAGTTAAAGAAACCCTTTTTTTTATCAAACCACTAATAATAGCAAGTACAAACATACCAACCATTGCAAATACGATATATATCTTATCCGCGAGTCCAGCTCCTATAGCAACTGCTACAGGGACAAAAATCAGAAGACAAAGAAGCAAAGCAGATGTAAATAGTCTCCACCTTGTTCTTCCTAGCCCTAATCCGTAGCTGAGGAAATCAAAAAGTCCTGTCATTAGAACCCCAGTCATTAGGAAGAAATTTCCTTCTAGTTGGTTTTGATTGAAACTTTCAATTCTTTTCATTGCTTTTATTCCAACCAAGCGACGCACAGGTTCACGTCCTAAATTTCTTGCTATCCAAAATGCCACTTGGCACGATATAAAGTCAGCCAAAAAAATTGTTAAACAAGCAGTTTTGAAATCCAACAACCTTCCAGCAAGAATTGCATATGGGAGATTTGATATAACAGGGAAGATAGTACTTATACCTCTAAGAATAAAGATTCCTAAAGGAGCCAAGATACCCATATCCTTAACAATCTGATTAATCTGTTCTTCCCATTCGATTACAATAAAGTAGTAAAAGAGAGCAGCTGCCAATACGAAAAGCGCTATCAATAGGAATTTTCGTAATTTTTCCTTTCTCAAAGTTCACTCCTAGCTGTCTGTGATCAGATCTTAAAAGATTTCTAATTTAATTATCCTATTTAAAATGTATTTATTTTTATTAATCCATAATTTACGAGAAAATAATTAATCAATTTCATGAGTCTTGGCAAGATACTAAAATTAAATTTTAAAGCGTGAAACTTGATGCACACATCTGCTGAAAAAAACTTGTTTACTTGAGGATCTGGCTTTGTAAGTTCTCATTTGGTTGATCGCTTAATGAAATCTGGAGAAAAAGTTATATGTTTGGATGATTTTTTACTGGGAGTCAAGAAAATATTGAACATTTGATTGGTCATTCATCTTTTGAGCTTATGAATCATGACGTTACCAAGCCAGTCAAGCTTGATGTGGATAGGACTTGGCATTTTGCTTGTCCAGCTTCTCCAATTCATTATCAATTTAACCCTATTAAAACAACTAAAACGAGTTTTCTTGGGACTTACAATATGCTTGGATTAGCGAGGAGAGTTGGAGCTCGAATATTATTCGCGAGCACTAGTCAAATTTATGGAAATCCCGAAACATATAATCATACTGAAAATATAACTTTAATTAAATCCTATAGGAATTCGTAGTTGCTCCGATGAGGGTAAACGTGTTGCCTAATAATTGTGTTATGACTATATGAGAATGAATGGTATTGAGATAAGAATTTCCAGAATATTTAATACCTTTGGTTCTAGAATGTTATTAAATGACGGAATACTGTTTAGTAACTTATTAGTTCAATAAATAGATGTAAAGGACCTAACTATATATTGCAATGGTAATCAAACTATAAGCTTTTGTTTCGTTTGTTTTTTATTGATGGTTTAACTTTATTCATGAATTTTTCAAATATAGAACCAATTAATTTAGGCGATACTGAAGAATTATCTATTCTTTAAATTAATAACTTAATGATAAAAGTAATTGAATAAGTAAATCTGAAATTTTTAGAAGAACTATTGTATGATCCTTAGATAATAAACCTTGAATTTATCTTTCAAAAAAGAATTAAATTGGGATCACAAAATAATCTTGAAAGACTGATTAGAAATTATGAGAGAGTATTTTGAAATGAAATTAACCTTTGTAAAAACTAAATAAGTAATTAACTATTATAAATTTAAAAAGTTAATCACTATGATGCTATGATCATAGTGAAAATGTTTATTCTTAGTAAATTATAATAAACACATGAATTTAAAGCCGAGTGATGAGACAATTCTTGTAACAGGTGCTGCAGGTTTTATTGGTGCGGCTTTAGTAAAAGCTCTTCTTACTTTGGATTGTAAAGTTATAGGTATTGATAACTTGAATGACTATTATTCTATTTCCTTAAAGAGATCTAGATTAACAGAAATTGAGAAAGTTTCCACGAAAAATGGAGAATGGTTTTTTCATGAGATTCCTATAGAAGATAATAAAGTATTGCAAGATATAATTAATAGATACAATCCAAAAGTTTTTGTTCATCTTGCCGCGCAAGCTGGTGTTCGTTATTCAATAACAAATCCTGCTGCATATATACAAAGTAATTTGGTAGGTTTTGCAAATGTACTTGAAGGATGTAGGCAGAATAAGATTCCTCATTTGATTTATGCATCTAGCAGTTCTGTTTATGGTGGCAATAAAAATCTTCCTTTCTATGAAGAACAAGCAGTAAATCATCCAGTGAGTTTATATGCCGCGACTAAGAAATCTAATGAATTAATGGCCCATACCTATAGCCACTTATATGACTTGCCAACAACTGGGCTTCGATTCTTTACCGTTTATGGCCCATGGGGAAGACCAGATATGGCTCCAATGATTTTTGCGAGATCAATTTTAAATAATGAGCCAATCCAAGTATTTAATCACGGCAGAATGAAGAGGGATTTTACATACATTGATGATGTCGTAGAAGGGATAATTCGTTGTTGCTTCAAGAAAGCAAGAGTTGATGATCATTTTAATCCTCTTACTCCTAACCCTTCAACGTCATCTGCACCTTATAGAATTTTTAATATAGGTAATTCACATCCAATTCAACTCACATATTTTATAGAGTTATTAGAGAAGAATTTAGGAAAGAAAGCTATAAAGAATTTTCAACCTATACAGCCAGGAGATGTGGTTTCAACTGCTGCAAGGATGGACTTGCTTAATTCATGGGTAGAATACAAACCAACGACATCCATAGAGAATGGTATTAAATTGTTTTCTGAATGGTACTTAGATTATTTTAAAAATACGTATTGAAGAATTATTTTGGTTTTTTCTGATTATTTATAACTTAGGCTAGTCCTAATAATTTAATTCTGAAGAGAGCAACATTTTTTGATTGGATTGGATTAGAAATTAGAAAAGGGTGATTTTTAATCTTTTCAAAAGCTATTTCAATCTTTTCATCTATTTCTACATCTTTATTAGTTCCTAGATCACAATCCTTCCAGGCTGCATCAAAGGACATTGCAAAACTATCAGCATTATCATATAAATTTTCACTAGATGCTTCTAAATTCATAAGAATAGAATCAAATCTTTAAATCATTTTAACTCCTTAATAGGATATTAAAAATATCCTATTCTTTGCAATATAGTTAATCATTATTTATTTTGGTCTATAAAGACTATCTCAGTATGATTTTTGATTTATAAGCTAAATAAAGCATTTGGAGATAAATGATATGAAAACCAACATAAATTATGATTATTGTATAAAATATAATTGATTATCAACTATTGATTTTGCCAGATATTAACGATCTTTTAGTTTTATTTATTATTGTATTCATTTTACTTGTGAACTTCTTTCGAAGAAATCGAAATTAGAATCGTCAAATTTTATTAATGTTTTAAGAAAAAAAATTACTTAGTCTTTGAAGATTATCAAATATAGTAAAAGTATTTAATATGTAATATTCTTAAAAACTAAGAGTCTCTAAGAGTTGTTCCCAGTCTCAATGCTAAAACCCCCGCAAAAATAACCATTAAAAATGATATACCAGCAAGATCAGGTGAATTTATACCTAGACCTGAGGAGAAATCGACTTTAGAAAGATCAAATGTACTTTGAACTCCGAGTAAAAGGTTCATAATCTCTTAACTACTAGTTTCTTTTATGCTAACTCAAGATTGAAATGATCTTTTAATTTTCGAGCTTCAAGTATCAACTCTTATGCAGTTTTGTAATAATTATGTTTTGTCTCCTTATCAACTTAGGACTTAAATGCCTTTTAGTTTCATAGGATGGGCAGGTAAATTCAGAAATCAAAAGTATTGCTAATACTGTCCTAGGCATTAAAAATAGCCTTTTTGGAGGTGCTTTGAATATTCAAATAATCCTATTTGAATGGTTCCAGGACTCAGATTTGAACTGGGGGACATTTACAGAAAACTCCTTTAAAACATCATATTTGGTATGAAAGGATATGAAAAAGCACTATTTTTGGAGGTTTTTCATACAATTCCATACCTGTACCTTTCTTAGGAATGTTTCTGTTTCTTATTTCAGACTCATAGGTATGGAAGTTCTGGGGACTTTTAGTAGCTTCAAAACTTCAAGAAGAGTGGAATACAGACTCATAGAGGCTAGAAATGGTTCAATTCTTCCGTTATCTATGCCTTAAAGAGAAAACATGAAATATATGTAAGAATTAAATAGGTAATAAACCAACATTTCCCTAAAAAAATCAAAGTTTGGGGTAAATTACTATACTTTTTGATAACTTCAGAGCATAATCTTCTTCAAGACGAATTCAATTGCACACTCTCCTATTGGAGTCATACTTTGATCAAATCTGGGAATATTTATTTTCTGGTTTAAGTTGTATCTGAATGTCGCATCAAGCAATTCAATTTTTTTAATTTCAATAGGCAAGGAAGTATTTGACAACATTTGGATTAAATTAATACTTTTATTAGACCATGATTTTTTTTTGTGTATTGTAAACGTATGCTTGTGATCGTGATTGAATGTTGATGGGAATATCCCTTGCTCATAAAGGTCCTCATCGGGAATAGTGCAAACAAGATGACCACCAGGTTTTAATATTCTTATCCAATTGTCAAGTGATATATAAGGATTCACCGTGTGCTCTAAGCAATGTGATGAATAAACAAAATCGAAATAGTTATCTTCAATACTCTCCATTAATTGAGCATCTCCATCGGGTGTATCCCATGCTCGGCAAGAGTTCATTAAAGGAAAAAATTCGCCATACTGTGATAAACAATCTTCACCTGATCCTATATCAATGCCGTTCCCGACTATATATCTTGTCCCATATCTAGAATCTTTTATTTTGTGAAAAATAGATTTGCTAGTTTCGTGCATATTGATCTCACGTTATGTATAGATTCTCATATTGGTATATGAATTAAATATTTACTACATATTAATTTGCAGAAATAATCAAAAAATACAGTACTTTATAGTCTCTTTTTGAACCTTGATTTCCATAACAGTACATTTTTGAGGAGTTTTGTCTGATTAAAGAGCCATTCATAAGTACTGGTGATAAAAAGACTTGCCAAAGAATATCATTCAAGGAGAAGCAAGCAGTTAAATCATTAGCGTTAGAATTTTTGCAGAAAGATTCTGGTTAGTAGATATGTAAGCAACTTCAGGAAACCAACCAATTTGAATTATCTGCTTGTCTTTAGTAGTAAAATTGGAAACACAAAAAATATAAAATATAAGAAAAGATGTATAATTCTATTCAAGAAGAAGGACAAAATAAGATCACTGAAGTGAAAGTATTCTCCGTTCCATTTGCTCTAGGAGAAATTAAAGAAAACATTATTATTTCTACTAATAATTCATTTGAAACTTCTAAAGAAGAAATAATCAATCAAGCATTTAATTTTCATTCACAAGGAAACATTTCAGAAGCAGCAAAATATTATCAATATTGCATTAAGCAAGGTTTGATTGACCACAGAGTTTTTTCTAATTATGGAGTTATATTAAAAGATCTTGGCAAATTAAAAGAAGCAGAATCTTTACAGTGCAAAGCAATTGAACTTAATCCTAATTTCGCTAATGCTCATCACAATCTGGGAAACATATTAAAAGATCTTGGCAAATTACAAGAAGCAGAATTGTCATATCGCAAAGCAATAGAAATCAAACCTAATTACGCAGATGCTCATTTGAATCTAGGAAACATATTGAGTGATCTTGGCAAATTACAAGAAGCAGAATTATCTATTCGCAAAGCAATAGAAATCAAACCTGATTTCGCAGCCGGACATTACAATCTCGGAATCATATTGAACGATCTTGGAAAGTTACAAGAGGCAGAATTATCACTACGCAAAGCGATTTGTCTTAATAAAAGCTTAGATAATGTAATTTCCTCACTTGGATCAGTTTTAATGAGGCAAGGTAAGCATAAAGAAGGTATTCAGAAATTAAGAGAGGGAGATGGTTGTGTAAAAATGGATTATCGTTCTCCATCAAAAACAATAAAGTTTTTTAAATAATGGAAAGAGTAATATTAGCAAAACCAAAATCTAATCCCACATTTATTAGCTCCTGGATTATCAAACCAACTTCATTATGTGATGAATTAATAAAATATTTTGAAGCAAATAAAAGCAAACAATATTTAGGGGTAACCGCATCGGGATTAAATCCAGAAATCAAAGACACTACAGATTTATCTATAAAACCAAAAGATATACTTATACCTGGAAATGAAATTTTTAAAAATTATATCGAAGAAATTCATAAATGTCATAAAGATTATATTTCTCAATGGGAGTTTTTAGAAAATAATCCTACAGCATATGAAATAGGGACATTCGCAATGGTTAGATATAAACCTGGGCAGCATTTCAAGAAAATACATACTGAACGTTTTAGCTTGGACACACTTCATCGCGTTTTTGTATTTATGACTTACTTGAATGATGTAGAGGAAGGTGGTTCTACATACTTTAGTAATTATGATCTTGATATAAAACCTAAAAAAGGATTAACTTTAATCTGGCCTGCTGAATGGACCCACGCACATAGAGGCAAAATATTAAAATCCGGATTAAAATATATTATTAGTGGTTGGATAGATTTTAGTTATTAATTAAAAAATAACCTAATTTAAGTAGTAAAATCTGAAGAACCACAAGAGAGAAAAGATAAGAGAAGATGGATGGCTCTACTCAGGAAGGAGAAGTAAAGAAAAAAGTCACTGAAGTAAAAACATACTCAGTTCCATATGAGTTCAAAGAAATCAAAGAAAATATTACTGTTAATACAAATACTTCTTCTAAACCTTCTAAAGAACAAATAATTAATCAAGCAATTCAGTTTCACCTAAAAGGAAATATTATAGAAGCAGGTGAACTTTATCAGTATTGTATAAATCAAGGTTTTAAAGATCACCGAGTTTTTTCTAATTATGGAGTTATATTAAAAGATCTTGGTAAATTAAAAGAAGCAGAATTGTCATATTGCAAAGCAATTGAAATCAAACCTGATTACGCAGATGCTCATTACAATCTGGGAATCATGTTGAAAGATCTTGGTAAATTAAAAGAAGCAGAATTGTCATATTGCAAAGCAATTGAAATCAAACCTGATTACGCAGATGCTCATTACAATCTGGGAATCATGTTGAAAGATCTTGGTAAATTACAAGACGCAGAATTGTCATATCGCAAAGCAATTGAAATCAAATCTGATTACGCAGATGCTCATTACAATCTGGGAATCATATTGAAAGATCTTGGTAAATTAAAAGAAGCAGAATTATCGACTCGCAAAGCAATTGAAATCAAACCTGATTACGCAGATGCTCATTCCAATCTGGGAATCATATTGAGAGCTCTTGGTAAATTAAAAGAAGCAGAATTATCGACTCGCAAAGCAATTGAAATCAAACCTGATTATGCAGATGCTCATTCCAATCTAGGAAATATATTGAGAGCTCTTGGTAAATTAAAAGAAGCAGAATTATCGACTCGCAAAGCAATTGAAATCAAACCTGATTACGCAGAGGCTCATTACAATCTGGGAATTATATTGAGTGATATGGGCAACTTACAAGAAGCAGAATTGTCATATCGCAAAGCAATTGAAATCAAACCTGATTACGCAGATGCTAATTACAATCTGGGAATTATATTGAAAGATCTTGGTAAATTAAAAGAAGCAGAATTATCGACTCGCAAAGCAATTGAAATCAAACCTGATTACGCAGATGCTCATTCCAATCTGGGAAATATATTGAAAGATCTTGGTAAATTAAAAGAAGCAGAATTATCGACTCGCAAAGCAATTGAAATCAAACCTGATTACGCAGAGGCTCATTACAATCTGGGAATTATATTGAGTGATATGGGCAACTTACAAGAAGCAGAATTGTCATATCGCAAAGCAATTGAAATCAAACCTGATTACGCAGAGGCTCATTACAATCTGGGAATTATATTGAGTGATATGGGCAACTTACAAGAAGCAGAATTGTCATATCGCAAAACAATTGAAATAAAACCTGATTTCGCAGAGGTGCATTCTAATCTGGGAAATATATTAAAGGATCTTGGCAAATTACAAGAAGCAGAATTGTCATACCGCAAAGCAATTGAAATCAAACCTGATTACGCAGAGGCTTATTCCAATCTAGGAAATATATTGAGAGCTCTTGGTAAATTAAAAGACGCAGAATTATCGACTCGCAAAGCAATTGAAATAAAACCTGATTACGCAGAGGCTCATTACAATCTGGGAATCATATTGAAAGATCTTGGCAAACTTCAAGAAGCAGAATTGTCATATCGCAAAGCAATTGAAATAAAACCTGATTACGCAGAGGCTCATTCTAATCGGGGAATCATATTGAGTGATCTTGGCAAATTACAAGAAGCAGAATTATCGACTCGCAAAGCAATTAAATATAATCCTAATATAGGGGAAGCATATTTTTACTTAGGCAATATTTTAAAAGCTAGTGCTAAGTTTGATGAGGCTTTGTACAACTACAAAAAAGCAAAAGAAAACAAAATTGAACCTAAAAAATGTATAGCTGCTATCGGAAAAGTGCTTTTAAATCAGGGAAAGCATATTGAAGGTATACAAAATATCAGAGAAGGAGATGGCTCAATTATATTTGATCTTAAGAAAGGATTTTCGAGAATCTAATGACAAAGCGAGTAAATTTAGAGAAATCAAAACTCTCTCCTAACTTTATAGGTTCATGGGAAATAGAATCTTCATTATGTGATCAAATAATAGCTTATTATGATAAGAATAAAGAAAAACAAATAAAAGGTGCAACTGGTCTTGGAGGTATCAGTTTAGAAACTAAAGACAGAAGCGATATATCTATGTCTCCAAAAGATATAAATCTAAAAGGCAACGAAATATTCAATAAATACTTTGCGAGCTTATATGAATTATATAAAGACTATAATAAACAATGGCCATTTCTAGCATCAATTGTTTCTACTCTTGAAATAGGTAGATTCAATATAGGAAAATATAGACCTGGTCAGCACTTTAAAAGAATACATACTGAACGATCCAATCTAGGTACACTTCACAGATTATTAGCATTTATGACCTATTTAAATGATGTAGAAGATGGAGGATCAACATATTTCTCACATTATGATTTAGATATAAAACCTCGAAAGGGACTAACTATTATTTGGCCAGCTGAATGGACTCACTCACATAAAGGTAATATTGTAAATACAGGTTCAAAATATATTATTACTGGCTGGTTAACATTTCCAAAATAAAACATATTCTAACAATTCAGACCTATTACAATAATATTAGTATTTCAAAATTCAAAAAAATAAATGAGATTTGTAAATATTAAAAATAGGAAGTTTGCTACAGTAATTTATCAATTATCAGCTGCTTTCCTTCAAAGTTATACTCAGACAATAAAAGCCTCTAAATGGAATAAACATAAGTGGAAAGGGCTTACATTAATGAAAGATCCAATGACTCTAAGTATCTACATGATGATGATACAAGAAATAAAGCCTAAAACTATATTGGAATTTGGAACATATGATGGAGGTAGTTCTCTATGGATGGAAGATATTATGAAATCTCTATCATTAGATTGTAAAATTCATACTTTTGATATTAACCCAGACAGAGTAAAACTTCCAGAAGATAGCAAAATAAAATACCATCAACTTGACAATAACAAAATCAATGAATTTATAGATAAAAGTAGAGATTTATTCGAAAATATGGAAAGCCCAATTCTAATTATTGAAGACTCTCATGTAAATGTTGACGAGATAGTTAGATCTATTGATCCTTTCTTAAGATCTGGAGATTATCTAGTAATAGAAGATACGTTAGATCAAATAAAGTATCAAGAGACAATACAATCTGAGAATGGTATAAGAAATCTGAATTATGAAGTTGATACTTATTTTTGCGATTTTTGGGGAATGAATAATAGTTGGAATATAAACTCTATTTTTAGAAAAGTATAGTTATTAAGTTTTTATTATTGAATCAAACAAATTATTATATAAATACAATTTATAAGAAGATACAAAACAACCAGGCTTACAGAAATGAGTACGTTTTAAAGAGAAGGATGCCAATACTTTCAGATCTATTTATCAATTTTGGGTTTCTAAAGGCGAATAAATAATTATTATAAAAATATGAAAATCAAATGAGAAAACAAGGCATTTGGTTAAATATTTCAAGCAGAAATGATGACCTATCTCAACTAATTGAGGAGTATTCAGAACAGTTCAATCTATCCAAAGCAGATACGGTTGCTGAGATTCTTAGAGCGTATCCAAAACTTCTTGCTTACAAGCACAGAGTTATGGAGCAAGAAAGTAGATCATTTGGGAGGATATTTTCTAATGCCGTATGAAAAGAACAAATCCGCCTACCAAGACGATGCTTATTTTGAGCGAGAGCGTAGAAAAGATTTAGTTAATACATAGAACAGAAGATCCTATTCCTCATTTGGATTAGAGAGCACCTACCGTTACAGGTGCTCTTTCTTTATGCTTTTTTGCGTGTGGACTGACCCTGATGGTTATGTAAGTGAGTTGTTATGGGACTTATCGGGTACTTACATACCAGTTTTACTCCTCTCGGAATCGCCTCTAATACCCTTGTTTTCGACGGAAGGCATATTCTATTTCTCTCTAAAACATTGTTGTGATAGGCGGTTACAGCATAGTGAATTGATGGTAAATAGGCATTAAAAAAGCACCTTTCGGTGCTTAATAATGGTGCCAGGACCCAGATTTGAACTGGGGACACGGCGATTTTCAGTCGCCTGCTCTACCAACTGAGCTATCCCGGCATTAACCCTTGATAATCTACCAATTCGTAAGTACTTTATAGAAAAATAAATTGAAATCTCCTTAATTTTCTTTTGTCAATTGCAAACGTAATTTGAAAATCATGAGAACGCTAGCTTCTCCATGGTTTTGTTGTAAGCAAATTTCATAACGTAGGAATAGCTTTAATCATCCGAACCAATGTTTTATGAGCATCTGAGCAGTCTTGAAGAATATGATCAAATTTTATTTCCAATGTCTTGTTATCAATTTGAAGCTGGAGAGATTCTTTAGATATGCTTATCATTGTTGCTGATTTAAAAGTTTTAACTTTTCCATAATATTTTGCATATGCATTGACTGCATCCTTATGGTCCTTGTTCATATGATTACATATTCTTGTACTTGACTCTTGGGTGATTGGTTCGGGATTCATAAGTTTTTTTACTATTGACTTTGGAATTAATTAATAATTTAGTTAAGTTTAAAGAAAGTAAAATTAAAAATTTCATAAAGAATTTAATCCTTTATTCATAATAATCTCTGCAATGCAATACTTGCCACTCCTGCTGCGGGTGGGGTATTGCAAACTTTTATTGGTATACCGATTTCTTTTTCTCTTATTTTTTTCCAAGTAATATTTTTTGCACCTCCTCCAATAGTAATTATTCGCTTAGGTAAATCAGCTCCTAATTCATGAAGTTTCTGCCAGCCTTTCGCTTCTATTTTCGCCAATCCTTCAAATAATGCATGTAGATAAAGAGAATCACTTACTGGTCTGGGCTCAAGTTTAGGTTTTAAACTGGGATCATCTATTGGGAATCTTTCGCCTTGATTTGATAGTGGAAGAAGATTCAATCCGGTAGACTTATTAGGATTTATTTGTTTGCTTAGTTCTTCAATATATTCAATATCAAAGAAATCTAAGAGTATCGCTGCCCCTGCATTAGATGCTCCCCCAGATAACCAATTCCCAAATAATTTATGATTTGATATGCCTTTGCCTGAAAGGGCTTTATTAACAAACTTCTTAATAACTATTGTGCTACCAAGGATTGTTATACCATCATTTTTATTAGGTAAAGTTGCTAAAACTCCAGCATTAGAATCTGTCGTTCCTGCTATGATTTGAAGGTTTTTTGGTAAATTTAATTCATGGGCTTTTTTAATACATATATTTCCCATTATTTGTCCTGAAGGAATTATTTTAGGAAGACATTTTAACCATTTTAAATTTTGAAATTTTGCTGGCCATGAACTATTTGATATTTCCCATCCCATCCTAATATTGTTACCTTCTTCACCATATTCCCAATTATTGATAAGCCATCCACTCACCCAATCTGCTTGGTGCCTTAAGATTATTTCATTACCGTATAAGGCTATAAGTCTTAATGCTCTCCCAACACTTCCACTTATGCTTGAGCCAGCACATTCTTTGGTAAATATCTTTTTAATATCGTATGAATATTCCGAACAAGATACAAAATAAGGTAGGGCTTTTCCTAAAGGTTCTCCATTTCTTTTGCATGCTAAAAGTGTTCCAGAAGTACCCGCTATTGAACAAGAAACCAATTTTTCTTTTAGACTTTTTGGAATTTCTTGTATTAGATTTTTGAGGCTATTTATCCAGTCTTCCGATATTTCGAGACCTTTAGAGTATGTTTTTGATGATGTGAATAGTATTTTTTTTTTAGTATTGATTATTGCAATTCTTGTACCCGATGTACCAAGATCTATGCCAAGTACAAGAGAATCATTTAACATTTTTTGATTTAAATCTTTTTACACGAGTAAATTGATTTCTTTGGCTTTTTGAGAAACATCTTCCCATGGAAGAGATATATCAGTTCTTCCAAAATGACCATAAGCTGCAATATCTTTATAAAAATGTCCTCCTCTTAGTCTAGGAAGTTCTTGTAGGTTAAAAGATTTAATAATTGCCCCTGGTCTTAAATCAAATTGTTCTTGAACTAGTTGAGTTAATTCAGCGTCTGAAACTTTTCCGGTGCCATAAGACTCAACAAGTATTGAGACTGGTTTGGCTACACCAATTGCATAACTAAGTTGGACTTCAACTTTTTTTGCAAGATTTGCTGCAACCAAAGCTTTCGCGACAAATCTTGCTGCATAAGCTGCTGATCTATCAACTTTTGTAGGATCCTTTCCAGAAAACGCTCCACCACCATGGCGAGCATATCCACCATATGTGTCTACGATTATTTTGCGACCTGTGAGTCCTGCATCTCCTTGCGGTCCTCCAATTACAAATTTTCCTGTTGGATTCACTAGAAAACGAGTAGTTTCTAGTGAAGGTTTTAGAGCTAGGTCCTCTGTGGCTGGCTCGACAACTAATTCCCATAGGTCTTTTGCAATTATTTTTTGGATTTCATCTTCAAGAGTTATTCCATTGACTTCTGATTTGTGTTGAGTAGAAATCAGAATTGTGTCTATGGAGCTGGGTAATCCGTTTTCATATGAGACACTTACTTGGGTTTTCCCATCAGGTAAAAGATAATCAATTAATTTTTGATGCCTCACTAATGCCAATCGTCTTGCTAATCGATGAGCGAGACTAATTGGCAATGGCATAAGTTCAGGAGTCTCATCACAAGCAAATCCAAACATAATTCCTTGATCGCCAGCACCAACTTGATCTAGTGGGTCTGTTGAATGGTCTTCAGCTTCATCTACTCCTTTAGCAATGTCTGAGGACTGTTGGTCAAGTGCAACTAGGACTGCGCAGCTATTAGCATCAAAGCCACCAGCACTTGCACTTTCATAGCCAATGTTTTTGATGACCTCTCTAACAAGCTTATTGAAATCAACCTCCGCTTTAGAAGTTATTTCTCCAGTTATTAGACATAATCCAGTATTTACTACTGCTTCACATGCAACCCTACTTGTTGGATCTTCAGTTAGAAGAGCATCTAAAACAGCATCACTTATTTGATCGCAAATTTTATCGGGATGCCCTTCTGTTACCGATTCAGAGGTAAAAACGTATCTACTCATTGGAAATCTGACTTGAATACTACTTTAGGTGTTTATCTGAATATTTAATTCATTTAATTTTTCGATAATGAATTGTGTTTCGGTGAGAATGGGAGGATTTTTCCATCCACCACTAAAGCCTATTATTATTGGTATGTCAGCTTCTTTGGCCATTTTTAAATCAGTATCAGCATCTGAAATAAGTGCACATTCTGAAGGATTTATTAGCATTCTTTTGCAAAGTTCTATAACTGCTTTTGGGTTGGGTTTTGACGGTTTATTCTCAGCACTCCAAAGATAATCAAACATACCCTCTAGTTGATTGCTGGAAATAAATTCTTCGATGCCAACTTGTGTATCATTCGTCATTAATGCAATACTTACACCTTTATTTTTGATAGAAGCTAATAGATCAAATGCCCCAGAAATTAATTTCTTGCGCTTCTGTCTATTATTTTTATTTTTAGCAAGGAAAATATCTACTTCATCGAATATTGTTTGACTTATTGAAATTGATTTAAACCAATCAAAACCAAAAATAGTGAATATTGTTGCTGTAGATATAATATTTTGTTCTTTCGATGCAATTGCTAGACTTGCATTAGCTGAAAGAGTTTGATTTGTTAATCCATAAACAGAATTAAGTAATTTTTTTAATAAAAAGATTTTAAAATTGTTTATTTTTAATTTTCTAAATTTGGCAACTGCAAAATCTACTCTAGTTTTGGCTAGTTCTAATAAGTATTCCTCACTATTCGATAATGTTCCATCCTTATCAAATATTATTGCTTTAATAAAACCAACAGAACTATTTTTTATTAACAGCTCTGCCATTCCTATAAATTCAATAATCAAATAGTCATTACTGCAATAGGATCTTCTCCTTCCTCAGCTTGCTCAAGAAGCATTTGTTTATATCTTGCGGCCATCTCCTCAGCTTTATCAAAAACTTTTTGAGGGTCTGTCAGCATATCTCCTGGCTCTGGTTCAAGTGCCTTAGTAGAAAGGGAAATTCGTCCTCTTTCAGCATCTAGGTCTATGATCATGACTTTCATTTGGTCATTGACGTTTAATACAGAGTGGGGAGTTTCAATATGTTCATGACTTATCTCGGAAATGTGAAGCAGCCCACTTACACCCCCAATGTCTATAAATGCACCATAAGGTTTGATTCCTCTAACTGCTCCTACAACAACTTCTCCAACTTCAAGACGATTCATTTTTCTTTCAACCAAAGCCCTGCGATGACTTAGGACGAGCCTATTTCTTTCTTCATCAACTTCTAAAAATTTCAAAGGTAGGAAATCAGCAACTAGTTCTTCTTTCGCCTTTCTAGTGCTTATATGGGATCCAGGAATAAAGCCCCTAAGTCCTTCAACTCTAACTAGCGCTCCACCTCTATTTGTAGCAAAAACTTCTGAATAAATTGTTGCATCTTCTTTTTGCAATTGTCGAACTCTTTCCCAAGCTCGTTGATATTCAATTCTTCTAATTGATAAGGATAATTGACCATCCTCATTCTCTTCCGTCATTATAAAAAATTCTCTAATTTCTGAAGGCTGTAAAACATCACTCAGGCCCTCGACTCTATTTATGGATACTTCTTGCATTGGCATAAAAGCAGCTGTTTTTGCACCAATGTCAATCATTGCTCCTTTGGATTCAAGAGCAAAAACAGTTCCATTTACTATATCTCCAGGTTTAAAGTTGTAGTCATATTTGCTTAGTAAAGATGCAAATTCATCAAGAGTGAAGCCTGCACTTTCAAGATCACTCTTATTAACTCTGCTTGAAGAGTTATCAGCAGCAGGAATGTTTTTTGGGATATCTTCTTCTTTTAATTCATTATTGGAATTCTCTTCTAATTCAGCACTTACAGAATTTGAGATAGTTTCTTCAGGTATTGATGTTTCTTTTTCAGGATTCTTTTCTTGAACTTTGCTTGCTTGATTTTCGGACATGCTTGAATGACGGTCTGCCTTTTTAGGACAGTGCGATAGAAATACAAAATGGCCCGCCGACCATATTGAGCTTAAATTCTACTTTATTGATAGGTCTTTCTAGTTAAAGAACTGATGCCAATTGTTCTTTTTTTATTGGTTTTAGTGATTCAAGGGTTTTCATAAAATCATTTATCCCATCAAATTGTCTATAAACAGAGGCAAATCTTATGTATGCAACTTCATTAATATCTTTTAATTGTGAAAGAACCATTTCTCCAATCTCATTTGTTTTTACTTCTTTTCGAATTCCTTGATTAAGTTCTAGTTCAATTTCATCAACAATAAATTCAATTTGAGATCCATTTACAAGTGTTTTTTCACATGCTCTGTTTATACCATTAACTATTTTACTTCGATTAAATAATTCTTTTGCTCCACTTCTTTTTAAAACAGTAATTGGTGTAGTTTCCACTCTTTCATAAGTAGTAAATCGGAAGTCGCAATTTAAGCACTCCCTTCTTCTTCTGACGCTTCTTCCAGAATCGGCGGAACGAGATTCAAGAACTCGACTGTCTGTATTTTGGCAAGATGGGCACTGCATGCAGCCCTTTTCAATGATTTAACTAACTTTAAACATTTATTTGGCTTATGAGAAGGGGAAGATTAAATAAAACTACTTTTTAATTAAATAAATTGTATTTGTTATTGAAGAATGAAGTTAATAAAAATTTTAAATTAAGGTCCAGTCACAAAAAAAGCCCTGAAATTTCAGGGCTTTTTTTGTGACTTTTACTTGTCGTATTTCGGAGGATCGCGAAATGCTACAGCAAAGAAGAGAGTTACAAGTGCCAAAGTAAGTATTAGCACGTAGGAGAAAGCTTCCATCTAAGTTCTCGGTATAAGGGGGTAAAGAATCCTGAGTTAGGCTCGACCTGGAACTCGGCGCGTTGATTCGTCTCCTAGTTTTTTGAAGAGACCAAACTCAACTTGATCCCCAAGCTCTGGATCGATACCTGAGAATCTGTCGCCAAATAGAGTTCTTGCGGCGTGCCACCAGTGCCCGAAGAGGAATAACAAGCCAAAGCACAAGTGTGCATAAGTGAACCAGGCTCTTGGAGAGCTTCTGAATACACCATCAGACTTGTAGCGATCTCTATCAAACTTGAATGCTTCTCCAAGTTGAGACTTTCTAGCTAAACGCTTTACTATGACTGGATCAGTAAATGTTTGACCATTTAATTCACCACCATAAACAGTAGCTGTTACTCCAGTTTGTTCAATAGAGTACTTAGCTTCGGCGCGACGGAAAGGAATGTCAGCTTTAACGTTCCCATCCTTGTCTTCAAGAATGACTGGGAAGTTTTCAAAGAAATTTGGAATTCTTCTTACTTCTAAGTCATTGCCATCGCTATCAGTAAATGAGATGTGACCTTGCCATCCACTTGGAACTCCATCGCCATTAACCATTGCTCCAACTCTGAATAGTCCTCCTTTTGCTGGACTATTGCCGACATAGTCATAGAAAGCAAGTTGCTCAGGAATGGCTTCATAAGCTTCAGCTTTCGAAGCACCATCATTCATAGACTCTTGAACTCTGCGGTTGATTTCAGTTTTGAAATACCCAGAATCCCATTGATATCTGGTTGGACCAAATAATTCAACTGGAGTTGTTGCTGATCCATACCACATGGTTCCAGCGACTACGAAGGATACAAAAAGAACAGCTGCTAGAGCACTTGCTAGAACGCCCTCTAGGCTACCTAGCTTTAAAGCCCTATATAGCCTTTCTCCAGGTCTATTGGTGATATGGAATATTCCACCAATTATTCCTAAAAGTCCTGCCCCAACGTGATTGGCGACAATCCCTCCAGCATTAAATGGATTAAATCCTTCTGCACCCCAGACTGGAGCAACTTTTTCTACATGCCCGGTTAATCCATATGGGTCAGAAACCCATATGCCTACAGTTGAGCAATGAAATGCGCCAAACCCAAAGCATGTCAAGCCAGCTAAGAAAAGATGGATTCCAAATATTCTTGGAAGATCTAAAGCTGGTTCTCCAGTGCGGGAATCTTCCCACAATTCAAGGTCCCAATATGTCCAGTGCCATACGGCAGCGAGCATTAAAAGACCACTGAAAACTATATGAGCTGCAGCAACACCTTCGAAGCTCCAGAATCCGGGGTCAACTCCGGTTGCTCCGGTTATATCCCATCCGTTCCAGCTACCTGTAATTCCTAGGCGGGCCATAAACGGCATGACATACATGCCTTGGCGCCACATTGGATTAAGTACTGGATCAGAAGGATCAAAAATGGCCAATTCATATAAGGCCATTGAGCCGGCCCAGCCGGCTAACAAAGCAGTATGCATGAGGTGCACGGCCAAGAGGCGGCCAGGGTCGTTGATAACGACTGTGTGCACCCGATACCAGGGCAATCCCATGGGTCAGGTTCGTGTAACGAAGCTGCTTAATGCAGCAAGACTGGAAAGATCGTAAATGGTATTGCTTGAGTTAAGGCACAGGATGTAGAGACCTGAAATGACTTTTGACACTCTTGAGTCAAATCTAACTGGTTTTGAGGGTCTAAAAATGGCGAATAGACAGTGATAGACTAGAAAAGATGAAAAAAAGAAGAAAAAAAAGAATTTGTTGAATTTAAATTTATTTTGTAATTTTAAGACTTTTTTATAACCAATTAGTTTTAAAAAAACTGAAAATCGGCAATGAATTTACTTAAAACCGATAAGTTTGGGAAATTTTTTTGGCCATATCAAATCCAAATAATTGAATAGGGTTTTAAAATCGTAATTTTTCGGCAAATTACAAAATCTCAGTCTCTTTGATTTAAAACCCAGTTTTTTTGCTTAAGGGATATATAGTTTGTTTCAGTTAAAATTGTTCTGAGTAAAAACCTGGGTATGGAAACCACTAGTTTTGGATTTGCCGCAAGTCTTTTATTTGTTGGAGTACCAACGATCTTTCTTATTGGCCTTTTCGTTTCTACCAGCGATGGCGAGAAATCAAGCTTTTATTCTGATACCAGCAAGGGTAGATTGAGCCCTGAGCCTAAAAAGTAATTTAGGACTTAAATCAAATAAAAGTTCTCAAGTATTTGCTTGAGGTATTTAAAATTTTTGAAGTTTTACCGTAAAGGTATGGCTTCAAATACTTATACGTTAAATTAAAAGACTAAGATAATTTGTTCTTCTTTAGGATGAGTGCAGCAAATAATAGATGGAAATTAAAAAAAACAGTTCTTCCTCAGCACACTGACCATGCAGGAGTTATGTGGCATGGCTCTTATTTAGATTTCTTAGAAGAGGGGAGAATCGATGCATTAGATAAAGTTGGATGCTCATATTCCGAATTATCCAAACAAGGCTTTGAAATAATAGTGATTTCTATGCAAATAAAATATAAAATATCTTTTTTTCATGGGGAAAAGGTTTTATTAAATAGTCAATTTAAGCTGGAAAATAAAATAAGACTTAATTGTAAAACTTTATTTTTGAAATCAAATGGTGATATTGGTGCAGAAGCCTCAATAGGTCTTGTTGTCGTAAACAAAATAAATAATTCAATAAAGTTAGTTAGAGATTTACCAGTACAAATAAAAAATATATTATTACTCCTTGAAGAAGGACCTGAATTTTAAATCATTATATTATTTTGATTGTCAACTCCATTACTGGTAATACTTTTCTTCAATGGAGAAAAAAAATGATATTGAAAGGAGGAAGTAAAGTTGATTTTGATTGGCTTTTAGATATAGCTGCTGGAGTTTCTTGGATTAAGTTGCAAAAGATAATTTTGAATCCTGAGCATTTTATTTTCTTAGAAATCTCAACTGAAGAATTAGAATCTATTTGGGAATCTCATTTGAAAGATCAAACACCACTTCAATATTTGATTTCTAAATGTCCCTGGAGAGATGTTGAGTTAGAGGCTTCATCAGAGGCTCTGATCCCTCGGCAAGAAACAGAATTTTTGATTGATTTTGCTTTGAAAAAAGTGACTCATATTGATCGTGGAAGATGGGCTGATCTAGGTACGGGCTCTGGACCGATTGCAGTATCTTTAGCTAAATCTCTTCCTAATTGGAATGGACATGCCTCTGATATTTGTAATGAAGCTTTAGACCTCGCAAAAAGAAATTTAAAATCTATTGTTCCTAATGCGAATGTGAGATTTTCTTTGGGAGATTGGTGGGAACCTTTGAAAAGATGGTGGGGAAGCTTTGATCTAGTTTTAAGTAATCCTCCTTATATACCTTCTGACTTAATTGCAGAGTTAGAACCAGTTGTTAAAAACCATGAGCCTCGTATAGCTTTGGATGGTGGAGAGGATGGAATGAATGCTTCTCGAAAAATCATTCTCGGGGCATCAAATGGACTTGCTAAAGGAGGTTGGTTAATTCTTGAACATCATTATGATCAAAGTGAAAAGATAATTGATGTCATGAAGAATATTGGAATGGAAGAAGTTTCCTTTGAAAAAGATTTAAGTGGAATTAAGCGTTATGCAATTTGCCGTAAAAAATGAAATGATCATCGAGCAATTGGGAGTTTCTGACTTGGCTTTAAAGTTGAGAAAGGGATCTTTAGCTTTATTCCCTACTGATACTTTGCCAGCACTTTGTTCATACCCCAAATACTCAAAGAAAATATGGGCTATCAAGAAAAGGCCTTCAACTAAGCCACTTATATTAATGGGAGGATGCTTGGATGATTTATTTGAGTTTGTTCATCCTTGTGCCAAAGAAGACGGCTTGAAATTGGCAAAAATTTATTGGCCTGGAGCTTTAACAATTGTTTTGCCAACAACAGGAAATTTTTCTGAGAATCTAAATTGTCATTCTAATTCTCTAGGTTTCAGAGTCCCCGCCCAAAAGCTTGCAAGAGATTTGCTTATAAAAACAGGTCCTCTTGCAACTACTAGTGCAAACATTTCTGGAGAAGCACCTGTTAAAGATGCTTTAGAAGCTTCGATTAAATTCCCTGGGATTCCAATACTTGCTCCTGTTCCTTGGCCAAATTCCTCTGGTCTCGCAAGCACAGTTGTTGAATGGAGAGAAGGGGACTGGAATTTATTAAGAGCTGGTTCAGTTGTTTTGAATTAAAAGACAAGAATGATTTATCTGCTTGTGACCGTTTTATTTTTGCAGTTTCTTTTTTGGTGGGTGTTTAGATTGCCCATGATTGGTTTTGATTGGATTTATCAATTAAAGTTTTTCAACTTCTTTGTTTTTGTTTTTTTTATTTGGATTGTCTCTGGTGAATCTAAATAGATATTTTTAGCTCTGCTTTCTAAAATGCCGGCTAACAGATTTGAACTGATGACCTTCGCTTTACAAAAGCGCTGCTCTACCGCTGAGCTAAGCCGGCTTTTTTTTATATTACCTAAGAAAGTAATCTAAAAGTTAATCCATATAGGAAATTTGTTGAAAATAATTTTTAAGTTTCTTTTTGATCTCATCCAACACAATGAATGCAATCTTTTCAGTGATTAAGAATTTTTATCTGTGGCTTCAGTTTGTTGAGGATTTTCTTTTGGCTGATCCTTAGGCTCTTTAAGTTTGATTTGACCATTCATAGTTCTTTTTATTGGTAGGTTCGCAACTAATGCGGTCATGCGATCTTCTGTCTCAAGGCTTACTGCGCCTTCATCGACATCTATCTCTACATACTTAGCTACTACCTCAAGTATTTCTCTTCTCATTTGATCTAAAAGTTCTGTACTGAGATCTGATCGATCATGAGCTAAAACAAGTTGCAACCTCTCTCTCGCAGTGCTAGCGCTAGCGGGCTGCCTACGTAGCAACTTGTTGATAATGTCTCTAAGTGTCATTGCCATTGTTTTAGAAAATTTTTGTTTGCATTAGTCTTCTAAATTTCGCACCAAATCCCGAACTCTCCTCTATTGGGTCAATAAGTGGAATATCTTCTCCTTGTAATCTCTTGGCAATATTTAAATAACATTTAGCTGCTGGGGAATTAACGCTATTTAAAGTTAGAGGCTCACCTCTGTTTGTACTGACAATTACCTGTTCATCTTCTAATACAAGACCAAGTAAAGGTAAGGCTAAAATATCAGTTACATCATTGATAGAAAGCATTTCTTGGTTTGCCATCATCTTTGGTCTAACTCTATTAAGAACTAACTGGACTGGTTTAATAGAATTTGTATTAAGTAAACCAATTACTCTGTCTGCATCTCTTACTGCTGATACCTCAGGGTTGGTAACTACAATTGCTTCTTGAGAGGCTGCCATAGCATTTTTAAATCCATCTTCAACTCCTGCAGGGCAGTCAATTAAAACGTAATTGAACTGTTCTTTTAACATATCGACTATACGCTTCATATCATCTGGTTTTAACCAATCAAGCATTCTTGGATTCCCAGCAGGAAGTAAAGATAGATTAGATTCTTGCTTGTGCTTGACTAAGGCCTGATCAAGCCTGCATTCCTCCTCAAGAACTTCTTGTGCCGTATACACAATTCGATTTTCAAGACCTAAAAGTAAATCCAAATTTCGCAGACCAAAATCTGCGTCTAAGACAGCAGTGTTTAACCCCTGCCTTGCCAGTGAAATGCCAAGATTTGCTGTAAGGGTTGTCTTGCCGACACCACCCTTCCCTGAGCAAATAAGAATTACACGCGTATCTGTCGCCACGGACCTCCTTGGATTCGACAAATTTTAGTTCGATTTTGATGAAGAAAAAAGCTTTATTGTCAGATCGATTGCATTGGGTTTGCTTTTGAAGACATCTCTCAGGTCTTAAGTAGTAATTTATTCTTGATTTTATTTGTAAATCCTATTTGGATTAACTTCTCGTACTATGTGTTCTCGAGTGGGGAAATTATAATTACTTCGGAATCTATTCTTGCTTGCTCTGCAAGACCAAGTTGAGGCTTCTCCTTAGGCCCTCTGGCAACTTTTTTAGCGATTCTTAGTTGAACAGGTCTAAAATGAAGTGCCGAAATAGTTGCTTTAGAGTTGCCTTTGTTGCCTGCATGGGCAATCCCAAGAAGTCTTCCCCATATAATAATATTTCCTTCTGCACTAACTTTTGCCCCTGGATTTACATCTCCAAGGATTAACAAATCCCCAGGGCTTTCAAGATATTCTCCTGATCTTACAGTCCCTTGATGAAAGTTAGTTTTTGAAACAGTCAAATCTTTTTCTTTTGTTTTTAAGTTTTCGTATGAATCGTTTTCAAGAATAAATTGAGATTTATAACCTAATGATTGAGAGCTTACTATTGTCTTTGAAGATGATGAATAAAAACTAATTACTTTACAATTAGATTGATTTACAATTGAAATTATATCTGATATTTCTGTACATGAAAGATCGAGATTTTTACAATCGATTTCTATGTTGCTTGACTTCAGATTTTTTAATTTATTTCTTAAGCATAATTTCCAATTTAGATATTTACTATCTTCGAGATTAATAATAATTTTTTGAGTCTTTGAATTCATTTTTAATTATGTTTCATTTTTAGATTTTCTATCTCTATTTTTAACTCACTTTCTATTTCTTTAGGATAAATCAACCATGAAGATTGATTAGGCTCTATTAATCTCTCAACTAATGGTGAAACTTCCTCTAGAGCCTGTAAGTTTTCTCCATCCCATAAACGAAGTCCATATTTATAAGGATGATAGCTTTTAACCACTTGCTCTCTTAATCCACAGGAGATATCTGGCTCCATGTAATATTTTTCTGATAGTATTCTAGCTTTTGCTAGAGCTTCTAGCCTTATCTCTAAAGAGAAGGAGGATAAATTTAATGCTTTTAATAAATTTCTATTTATAAAACGTTTACAAAGATTAGATAAATTATCAGAACTAGAGTATTGCCATTTATTAATATGATAACAAGTTACTATGTCATCATTAGATAAAAAACTTTCTAGGCTCATTTCTTCATGATTCCATAGCCATTCAGACATGTTTCCATCAGCCCATACTTTTTTTGGTCCAATTTTTCTTGCTGTTTTTATGATTTGTTCTAATAACCAATTGCAAACTTCATTTAATCTATGATTGTATACGCTTCTATACATAAGATTCCTTATTACTAAATAATGCTCAACTGCCATTAATCCTTTAGGGTGTATTGCTAAATCTCCATCTGGTGCAATTATCATTGCTGATATTATTCGATCAATATCTAACTGACCGTATCTTGCTCCTGTTGTATAGCTATCCCTCATTAGGTAATCAAGCCTATCACAATCAAGCTGACTACTAATTAAAGAAATTATTGATTTTTCTGAGGCTTTCCTCGATTGGATTAGATCTGAAATTGCTTTTGCATTTCCCTTCCCATATTTATTAAGTATCATAGTAATTTCTTGATTTGAATTTATTAATTTTGCTGTCCATTCTTCGTGCTTGATTTTGAATATTTCCTCACTTGTATGACTTAGTGGTCCGTGACCTAGATCATGTAAAAGAGCAGCACCGTAGAGAATGAATTTGTGCTCTTTTAATCTAGAATTCATCTCAGATAAATGATTTATTGCTCTTCTTGCAATATGAAATACACCAAGAGAATGAGTAAATCTGCTTGATTCTGCACCATGAAACGTTAAATAAGCAGGTCCTAGTTGTTTGATTCTTCTTAATCTTTGAAATGGAGAGGAATCTATTAATTCCATAACCATTTTCTCCTCTGGAATTGAGCTGCTTAATTTAATAGATTGATGCAGAGGGTCATAATAAGTTCTTGTTGACATTACTATTTAATTTCTTGGCTTTTTAATTGTTCTTCTTTTACTTGATTCTCTTTTGATAATTTTTCTGAGACTTCTTCTTTGTCCAAAGTAGCTTGCATGATTAGCTCTGCATCTAAAAGCCATCTGTCATCATCAGAACCTGGGTTAAGTGGCTCTGGCATTTCCAAGAGGCGATCAGGATCAATTCCAAGATTTTGTATGTCTCTTCCACTTGGAGTTAAATAGCTTGCAACTGTTACAGCTAAACCACTCCCATCGCTGAGATTGGTTAGAGATTGTATGAGGCCTTTCCCGAAAGTTTTATTACCTATAAGTTCAGATCTTTTATTGTCTTGAAGAGCACCAGCAAGAATTTCACTAGCGCTTGCTGTCCCCTCATTTACAAGAGTAACCATGGGGCCGTCATAAAGAGTTTCTATCCCAGAACTGATTGGATCATTTATGGAATCTCTTTTTTTTGTTTCAACAATCGGCATATTGCTTAGGAAATCGTCAGCAACGGCGAGTCCAGAACTTACAAGACCTCCAGAGTTATTCCTTAAGTCCAAAATTAGTCCATCTATTTCTTTGTCAGAGAGCTCTTCCAATGCTTCCTTGACTTGCTCAGGGACTCCCTCACTAAATTGTGTAATTCTTAAGTAACCCAATGTATGAGATTCATTTCTTATCCTCTTAGTCCTAACTGGTCTTAAATCAACACTTCTTCTTTCTAAAGAAATTTCTGTTATTTCATTGTCAGGTTGTTCTAATTCAACGATTACTTGCGTTCCGGTTTGTCCTCTTAATTTTGCTGCTGTTGCTTCAAGTCCTAATTGTTTGGGAGATTGACCGTTGACTTTTTTTAAAATTGTTCCACTTTTAATACCCGCATCCGAGGAGGGAGAGCCTTCAAGAGGAGATATCACAACTATCTCTCCATCTTCTTTTCGAGCCCCTAGCTGAAGTCCAACGCCATTTATTTCACTCCCTATATTGCTTTTCTTCATCGCTTCATAATCAACTGGTCTTAGTAAACGTGTATAGGGATCTCCAAGAGGAAGAAGCATTGCCTCTATAGCTGAATAAGCCTGTTGAGAGTTGTTTATTGGCTTTTCAAGAGCTTTTTGACGCAATCTTTTCCATTGAATTTCATCAAATTTCTTAGGATCTAAAAAACCCGCATTAACTAGATTCCAGGCCTCAATAACAAGTAATTGTCCATCATTCAGGGCAAAAGCGGGCTGAGTAAAGACTTGAAATAAAATACCAAAACAAATTATTACTGCAAAAAATCTTTGCAGTAGCTTAGTTAAAGATTTAACAGATGAAAGCATTGGATTGATCTTTTGCGGCGACCAAGGGGCACATCGAGTAAGATATTTGAAAGTACAGTGCATAAGTGGATGGCGAACTCTTCACCGGTTTATGACTGGTTCCAGGAACGTCTTGAGATACAGGACATAGCTGATGATGTCACTTCAAAATACGTTCCTCCACATGTCAACATTTTTTATTGTCTTGGTGGAATAACACTGGTTTGTTTTTTGATTCAATTCGCGACTGGATTCGCGATGACCTTTTATTACAAGCCTACTGTAACTGAAGCTTATAGCTCAGTCAGTTACCTAATGACAGACGTCAGCTTTGGTTGGTTGATTAGATCAGTTCATAGATGGAGTGCCTCAATGATGGTGCTTATGCTTATTTTGCATGTTTTTCGAGTTTATTTAACTGGGGGATTTAAAAGACCCAGAGAATTGACATGGATAACTGGCGTAGTTATGGCAGTTATAACAGTTGCTTTTGGAGTCACAGGTTATTCATTGCCCTGGGATCAAGTCGGTTATTGGGCAGTTAAAATTGTTTCTGGAGTACCTGCTGCTATTCCAGTAATTGGAGACTTTATGGTTGAACTTTTAAGAGGTGGTGAGAGTGTTGGGCAGTCAACTTTGACAAGGTTTTACAGTCTTCATACTTTCGTAATGCCATGGCTATTAGCAGTATTTATGTTGATGCACTTTCTAATGATTAGAAAACAAGGAATCTCCGGACCATTATAATTAAAAATTAAAAATATATATTCCAATAAAACTCAATTATCTTAAAAATTTTCTTAAATCATGTCTACTCTTAAGAAACCTGACTTAGCTGATACAAAATTAAGAGCAAAACTTGCTAAAGGAATGGGGCATAATTACTACGGCGAACCAGCATGGCCCAATGACCTGTTGTATATTTTCCCTGTGGTTATTCTTGGGACCATTGCATGTGTTGTTGGCTTAGCAGTTCTTGATCCTGCATTCCTTGGAGATAAAGCTAATCCGTTCGCAACCCCATTGGAGATTCTTCCTGAATGGTATTTATACCCTGTTTTTCAAATTTTACGTGTTGTACCTAATAAGTTACTTGGAATTGCTCTCCAGACTTTGATACCTCTTGGTTTGATGATTCTTCCTTTTATAGAAAATATCAATAAATTTGCTAACCCTTTTAGAAGGCCAGTTGCAATGTCATTATTTTTGTTTGGAACATTTTTGACAATGTATCTGGGTATAGGAGCATGTTTACCTATTGATAAATCTCTAACTCTTGGTTTGTTTTAGAAACTTTCCTCTAAATCCAGCATCAATACATCCTCAGGCTTAGCTCTCAATAAGTGATGAAGTAATAAAAATCCAACAATAGTCCATGTTTGATAAGTTCTGGATTGTTGACCTACCCATGTACCAGTTGGCCCGTCAAAATATTCTGCCCATTTTTGTCTTGGGAGCTGATTCAATTGACTCCAATAACATTCTTCAATAAGAGCCCTCATCTGTCCCATGAGTAAAACATCGGCTTTTGGATAACGTTTTTCATGAAGCAATATAGATGCACCAAAAAACCATAAAAGACTTGGCCAATGACCTCCATTGTGATAACTCCATGGCCAGTTTTTCGGGTCTGAGCCTGTTTTATTTTGCCATTCCTCTATATCCATTGGTGGATGACAGATTCTCATTGGCATTTGTGCCATGAGGTGTTCCCGGTTATGTAAAACAAGTCGAAATAATGCTCTCTGCTGCGGTGCAGTCAATACTCCAAACATGCACGCTAAGGAATTCCCCAAGCTATAAAAACGAAAATCTGGTCTACCAGTTCTAATATTTCCAATAAGGTATCCACCTCTATTTTCGAGCCAATCTTGAAGCCATGAAGGGACTACTTGGGGTTGGACATTGAATTCATTTTGATGTTGATCTTCACCGTATTGCTCAGTAGGCCTTCTTCTTAGAACTTGCATCGTTTTGCTTGTTACCCAATAGTGTTTCAGAAGAAATTGTCTAAGGTCATGCACCCACTGACGAGTTAAAACAAGTCTTTGATCAAGTAATCGACTTTTTTGATTTTTTCTGCTTAATTCCATTAGTTGAATGCAGCTTTTTAAGCATGCATGCAACAAAACTTCTACCTCAAGAGGAGCTCCCCAAACATCCATAGGTCGATCGATCATAAATGAACAATCTGGTACAAATAAAACTGGATTCCCCTCAAAAGTTGGATGCAAAACTAAATCAAGAAGAAGTTGAACACCTCTTTGAACTTGTTGACTTGTCCCAAAACTTTGATCACCACTTTTTCTTACATACAGCCAACAAAGTACCGGCCACCACAGGCTTGCATCAGCAGAGGTAATTCTTCCAATAGATCTTTGACCATAATCTGCTATTAACTTTCCTTTTTCTTCTACAAAGCTTGTGGGAAAAACCCCTCGAGTTTGATAAGTAGTACTTTGCAAATCGAGACTTACTGTCAAGAATTTCTTGACTATGTCAAATCGTTTTTGAGTCAGTAGATAAATCATTACTGGGACGTTGTCCCTTAAAAAGATCTCTCCATAATTGAGAGCATCATTTTTTGTTGGATGTTCTAAAGCCGCGACACTTCCTGCGATATCTCCAGAGATTTCAATCAGAGTTTTTTCAAAATGTTCTTTGGCTCTTGCAACAACTTTGTCTTCATTCGAGTTAGGGCGAACCCTTTGGTGTTGTTGGCTAAAACGTGCGGGCATTAAGATAATCTGTTGCCATCGCTAAAAGCTAGTTATGGCTTACTCCTTTGATATTGATAGTAAGAGGTAAAACATTTCATTTGCAACTTTGTTGCATCTAAGTACGTTGATGGTTTAAATTATTCTTCTGCGCAAAAGTCAATCTGGAGCGTACTCAGTTAGCGAAATTACGAAAGTTTTTTAGTTAAGTGGGAGTTTTACAACATTCGAAGACTAAACCCTTTGGTGTTGTAAGCTGAGAAACGGTCGCAAGATCGAAAATGTTCTTGGCTTTTTAAGTCAAAGACATTGCACCTGGACAACTTAAAAGTTTAGGAACTGACGCTTTTATCGCGTTCAATTATTTATTAATTGGATGTATTTGCGATAAAGGTGTGAGGTCCCGTCAAAAGAAATTAGTTGCATAATTCTGTCACTATTTCGGATTAGAGTTTCACGGCTCTATCTTGATATTTGGTGTTACGGAGTTAGAGCAACGACGGATCTGAGATCCGGGAAAGTCACGAAGATAAAACTAAGTGCACTCTTTAGAACCCTTATTTAAATAAGGTGGCAACAATCACAGTCAGTACGCCAGTGCTGTTATTAGTGGGAGAAGCAAATCAGACTGAGTAGAATTAATTTTTACAATAGGGCCTGACTACAACGGAGAGTTTGATCCTGGCTCAGGATGAACGCTGGCGGCGTGCTTAACACATGCAAGTCGAACGAACCTTCGGGTTAGTGGCGGACGGGTGAGTAACGCGTGGGAATCTGCCCTCAGGAGGGGGATAACGGTTGGAAACGACCGCTAATACCCCATATGCCGAGAGGTGAAATGAATTTCGCCTGAGGATGAGCCCGCGTCTGATTAGCTTGTTGGTGAGGTAATGGCTCACCAAGGCATCGATCAGTAGCTGGTCTGAGAGGATGATCAGCCACACTGGGACTGAGACACGGCCCAGACTCCTACGGGAGGCAGCAGTGGGGAATTTTCCGCAATGGGCGAAAGCCTGACGGAGCAACGCCGCGTGAGGGACGAAGGCCTCTGGGCTGTAAACCTCTTTTCTCAAGGAAGAAGATATGACGGTACTTGAGGAATAAGCCACGGCTAATTCCGTGCCAGCAGCCGCGGTAATACGGGAGTGGCAAGCGTTATCCGGAATTATTGGGCGTAAAGCGTCCGCAGGCGGCCTTTCAAGTCTGCTGTTAAAGCGTGGAGCTTAACTCCATCATGGCAGTGGAAACTGATTGGCTTGAGTATGGTAGGGGCAGAGGGAATTCCCGGTGTAGCGGTGAAATGCGTAGATATCGGGAAGAACACCAGTGGCGAAGGCGCTCTGCTGGGCCATTACTGACGCTCATGGACGAAAGCCAGGGGAGCGAAAGGGATTAGATACCCCTGTAGTCCTGGCCGTAAACGATGAACACTAGGTGTCGGGGGAATCGACCCCTTCGGTGTCGTAGCTAACGCGTTAAGTGTTCCGCCTGGGGAGTACGCACGCAAGTGTGAAACTCAAAGGAATTGACGGGGGCCCGCACAAGCGGTGGAGTATGTGGTTTAATTCGATGCAACGCGAAGAACCTTACCAGGGCTTGACATCCTGCGAACCTTTAAGAAATTAGAGGGTGCCTTCGGGAACGCAGTGACAGGTGGTGCATGGCTGTCGTCAGCTCGTGTCGTGAGATGTTGGGTTAAGTCCCGCAACGAGCGCAACCCACGTTTTTAGTTGCCAGCATTTAGTTGGGCACTCTAGAAAGACCGCCGGTGATAAACCGGAGGAAGGTGTGGATGACGTCAAGTCATCATGCCCCTTACGTCCTGGGCTACACACGTACTACAATGCTACGGACAAAGGGCAGCAAACTCGCGAGAGCTAGCAAATCCCATAAACCGTGGCTCAGTTCAGATCGTAGGCTGCAACTCGCCTACGTGAAGTAGGAATCGCTAGTAATCGCAGGTCAGCATACTGCGGTGAATACGTTCCCGGGCCTTGTACACACCGCCCGTCACACCATGGAAGTTGGCCACGCCCGAAGTCGTTACTTTAACCCTTGTGGAGAAGGACGCCGAAGGTGGGGCTGATGACTGGGGTGAAGTCGTAACAAGGTAGCCGTACCGGAAGGTGCGGCTGGATCACCTCCTAACAGGGAGACAATTAATTGATTGTGATGTCTAAGTAATTTATCTTAGGCCGCAATCCTGTCACCTTAAGGTCGATCGGTACCTCAGATTTTCGAATTAATTTTATAAATTAATCCTTTAATTTCAGTTCCTAAACTTGTCTAGGTCACACCCAACAAGGGTTTCTCCTGGGCCATTAGCTCAGGTGGTTAGAGCGCACCCCTGATAAGGGTGAGGTCCCTGGTTCAAGTCCAGGATGGCCCATTCGTTGTTGGGGGTATAGCTCAGTTGGTAGAGCGCCTGCTTTGCAAGCAGGATGTCAGCGGTTCGAGTCCGCTTACCTCCACTGAAACCTACCCTGGTAACTAAATTTCCGGAGGAAAATTGTAGATGTGACTTAGATTGTCTATTTGAAAAGAACCTAGCTTCTTATCATCTTTTTTAAGTTGATAACATGCTGGGCTCACATGGATTTATTCCATGAGAATTCAGTAGAACCTTGAAAACTGCATAGATTAGAAAGAATAAAGCATCTCATGGATGCATAATTCTGAACAAATAATGTGGCCTTAAAACCAAATTATTTGTTTATGGAATTCATGTTTAATTCTTGAGTAATAGCCGAGCACAATTGATTTTGTGATTGTATTAAGGTCAAGCTACAAAGGGCTCATGGCGGATACCTTGGCACACAGAGGCGATGAAGGACGTGGTTACCTGCGATATGTCTCGGGGAGCTGGATACACGCTTTGATCCGGGAATTTCCGAATGGGGCAACCCTTAGAACGGCCAGCTGAATATATAGGCTGGCACGAGCCAACCCAGCGAACTGAAACATCTTAGTAGCTGGAGGAAAGGAAAGTAAATAACGACTCCCTAAGTAGCGGCGAGCGAACGGGGAATAGCCCAAACCGATAGTTTCGACTGTCGGGGTTGTGGGACAGAAACGTGGACTAACAAACCTAGAAGAAGCGCTTGAATGGCGCGCCATAGAGGGTGAAAGCCCCGTAATCGAAAGGAGAGTTAGCCTATCTGTATCCCGAGTAGCACGGAGCACGTGGAATTCCGTGTGAATCTACGAGGACCACCTCGTAAGGCTAAGTACTCCTGTGTGACCGATAGTGAAACAGTACCGTGAGGGAAAGGTGAAAAGAACCCCGGGAGGGGAGTGAAATAGAACATGAAACCATGAGCCTACAAGCAATGGGAGCCCGACTTATCGGGTGACCGTGTGCCTGTTGAAGAATGAGCCGGCGACTTATAGGCACTGGCGGGTTAAACCGAGAATGGTGGAGCCATAGCGAAAGCGAGTCTGAATAGGGCGTTTTGTCAGTGTTTATAGACCCGAACCCTGGTGATCTAACCATGGCCAGGATGAAGCTTGGGTGATACCAAGTGGAGGTCCCAACCGACTGACGTTGAAAAGTCACCGGATGAGCTGTGGTTAGGGGTGAAATGCCAATCGAACCAGGAGCTAGCTGGTTCTCCCCGAAATACGTTGAGGCGTAGCGTCTAGTGCTCCAGCAGGGGGGTAAAGCGACCATTTCGGTGCGGGCTGCGAGAGCGGTACCAAATCGTGATGAACTCTGAATACCCTGTGTGTAACTAGGCAGTCAGACTGTGGGGGATAAGCTCCATAGTCGAAAGGGAAACAGCCCAGACCGCCAGCTAAGGTCCCAAAATCAACACTAAGTGATAAAGGAGGTGGGATTGCCCAGACAACCAGGAGGTTTGCTTAGAAGCAGCCATCCTCAAAGGAGTGCGTAATAGCCCACTGGTCGAGCGATCCTGCGCCGAAAATGAACGGGGCTAAGTGTTGTACCGAAGCTGCGGATTTATTTATAAATGGTAGGGGAGCGTTCTATGTGGGGTGAAGCGTTAGCGTAAGCGGGCGTGGACTGCATAGAAGTGAGAATGTCGGCTTGAGTAGCGAAAACATGGGTGAGAATCCCATGCCCCGAAACCCTAAGGGTTCCTCCGGCAGGCTCGTCCGCGGAGGGTTAGTCTGGTCCTAAGGTCAGGCCGAAAGGCGTAGTCGATGGATAACAGGTCAACATTCCTGTACCAGTTATGTTTTGGGAAGGGGGACGGAGAAGGCTAGCCAATCCAGATGTTGGTTACTGGTTCAAGCGTTCGAGGCTTTGAGGAACGGAGAAAACGTTCTGAGCTAAGGCGTGAGTACGAGCTGCCACGGCAGCGAAGTTGGTGACGTCATGCTTCCAAGAAAATCCCTATACCCGTTAAGGCATAACTGCCAGTACCCGAAACCGACACAGGTGGGGTGGTAGAGAATACCGAGGGGCGCGAGATAACTCTCTCTAAGGAACTCGGCAAAATGGTCCCGTAACTTCGGGAGAAGGGATGCCAGCGAAAGCTGGTCGCAGTGAAGAGGCCCAGGCGACTGTTTACCAAAAACACAGGTCTCCGCTAAGTCGCAAGACGATGTATGGGGGCTGACACCTGCCCAGTGCCGGAAGGTTAAGGAAGCTGGTTAGCGTAAGCGAAGCTGGTGACTGAAGCCCCGGTGAACGGCGGCCGTAACTATAACGGTCCTAAGGTAGCGAAATTCCTTGTCGGGTAAGTTCCGACCCGCACGAAAGGTGTAACGATCTGGGCGCTGTCTCGGAGAGAGGCTCGGCGAAATAGAATTGTCTGTGAAGATGCGGACTACATACACCCGGACAGAAAGACCCTATGAAGCTTTACTGCAGGTTGGTATTGTTCTCGGGCTCTGAATGCGCAGGATAGGTGGGAGACATTGAAGTAGTGCTTTTGGGTGCTACTGAGTCAACGGTGAGATACCACTCTTTCAGAGCTAGAGATCTAACGTTTACCCGTTATCCGGGAAACGGACAGTATCTGCTGGGCAGTTTGACTGGGGCGGTCGCCTCCTAAAAGGTAACGGAGGCGCACAAAGGTTTCCTCAGGCTGGTTGGAAATCAGTCGTCGAGTGCAAAAGCAGAAGGAAGCTTGACTGTGAGACCTACAAGTCGAACAGGGACGAAAGTCGGTTTTAGTGATCCGACGGTTCTGAGTGGAAGGGCCGTCGCTCAACGGATAAAAGTTACTCTAGGGATAACAGGCTGATCTCCCCCAAGAGTTCACATCGACGGGGAGGTTTGGCACCTCGATGTCGGCTCATCGCAACCTGGGGCTGAAGTCGGTCCCAAGGGTTGGGCTGTTCGCCCATTAAAGCGGTACGCGAGCTGGGTTCAGAACGTCGTGAGACAGTTCGGTCCATATCCGGTGTATGCGCAGGAATATTGAGAGGATTTCTCCCTAGTACGAGAGGACCGGGAGGAACGCACCTCTGGTGTACCAGTTATCGTGCCAACGGTAAACGCTGGGTAGCCATGTGCGGAGTGGATAACCGCTGAAAGCATCTAAGTGGGAAGCCCACCTCAAGATGAGTATTCCCATGGTTTAAACCAGTAAGATCACGGGAAGAACACCCGTTGATAGGCTCTACGTGGAAGTCTGGTAACAGATGCAGCGGAGGAGTACTAATAGATCGAGGGCTTGACCTTCTTTTGCTTTTACTCAAATTAATGCTTTGTTTTTTCTGATTATTTTTTAATAATTTCTATGCAGTCTTCAGGGTTCTTAAATAACACTATCCTGGTGTTCATGGCGATGTGGAACCACTCCGATCCATCTCGAACTCGGTTGTGAAACGCATCAGCGGCGACGATATTTGGGGGGTAGCCCCCTGAGAAAATAGCTCAATGCCAGGTAAAAATATTTCAAAAGAGGGTCCTTTTGGACCCTCTTTTAATGGAAAATTATTTTTGGCAATTAGGACACCAGTGAGTGCTTCTGCCACAAATTTTTTCTCGCAAAATCTTCCCTCCACATTTTTTACAGCTTTTACCACTTCTTCTATATACCAATGCTTGTCCCCCATAATTTCCATTAATTCCCTCTAAATCTCTAAAGTCACTAAAAGTTGTACCTCCCTCTCCTATACTTATATTTAAAATTTTGACCAGACTATTGCAAAGTTTTTTTAATTCAGAGTTTTTTAAATTCCTACTTTTGGTTTTTGGATTAATACCTGCATCAAATAATGTTTCATCTGCATATATGTTTCCAACACCAGCAACAGTTTCTTGATCTAATAAAGCAGATTTAATCGAGCGAGTTTTTTTCTTCAAGTATTCTTTTAAATAATGATTATTAAAATCAGAACTAAACGGCTCTGGACCTAATCTTTTAATTCCAGATACTATCTCTGGGACTGATTTCGATGGTGGTACGTACCACATTTGTCCGAAATTTCTAATGTCTATAAAACGAAGCTCTTTTCCTCTCTTTGCAAAAAACCTTACTCTAGTATGTTTGCATGGGGGTATTTGTTTATTTATTAATTTGAATTGACCGGTCATCCTAAGGTGAACAACCAAAAAACCTTTACTAATTTTATCTTTCGTATTTAGTGAACCTATTAAATATTTCCCTCTTCTTTCCCATTCCCCTAAATAACTATTTTTAATATTACTTTTGAAACTTTCAGATCCACCAATACTTGCAATTGATCTTTCTTTTAATACTTCTATTCTTTCAATAAAAAAACTATTGAGAAGTTTATTAAGTCCCTTTCTAACTGTCTCAACTTCTGGTAATTCAGGCAAAAGTAATAATGCAGCTAATTTGATGCAGCTTCTAATTCTTTTACTGAAAATTGACTGGTATTGGCACCACCATCAACACCACTGAAAGCTTTGAAATCACATTTTTCAAATTTGACAGTCACTGGGTACCTCATCGCTGGAGATTTATCGATAGAAACTATTTCTCCAATTTGATTGAACCAGTATGATTCTTGTCGCAAGATGCGAACCTTATCTTTTCTTGCAAAGCTCATCTGACTTCTCTAATGATTAATATCATTATTATCCATCAGAACAGGAAATATTTGTATTTGTGTCACAGACTGTCGCTGGTATTTTAAAAAAGTAGATCGTCTTTAAATTATTTTTAGCTTCCAGACAAAAATAATTCATATTGATTTTCGGGCTAATTTTCAATTAGCTTTGAAGTGTTGAACCTTAAAAGATTTTATTTTTTGTGATATCAAAGTCATCTTTAGACCCCTCTTCTCTTAGTTTTGATTTGCCTGATCCTGAGCAAGACGACTTAAGTAATATTGATTTCATTGAGAGATTAGAAAATGCATGGTCTATTTGCGAGCAGTTTGATTTACAAACCGAAATTTGGAGAGGAAGGATTTTACGCGTTGTAAGAGATAGAGAAAAGAGAGGCGGGGATGGTAGGGGTACAGGCTTTTTGCAGTGGTTAAGGGAGATGGAAATCAGTAAAAGCAAAGCATATTCGCTTATTCAATTAGCTGATTCGTCAGATAATCTTGTGGTGGATGGAATTCTTGAAGAATCAAGCGTAAATAATTTTTCAAAAAGAGCTTTTATCGAAACGGCACATGCTGAACCTGAGATTCAACATATGATTTCTGAGGCTGCGAATGAAGGGAAGGACATAACAAGAAGACAAGTAAAGAGTTTAACTGATCAATTTATGGCCGCAACAAGCTCTCTTTTGCCAGATGAAATTAGAGAAAAAACGCAATCGAATTTGTTACCAGCTAAGTTTGTTGCGCCATTGGTAAGAGAATTATCTAAGTTGTCGCCTATACAGCAAGAAGAAATCTGCCAAACTTTAAGAGAAAACCCTGAAATTGATTCAGTAAAAGACATGACGAATACTGCTAAATGGATGGGAAAGTCTTTAGATGCTTCTCTAGCTTTAAGAGCTTTTCAAAATAAGAATTTAAATTTAGATAAAGCCACTCAAGAAGCTCTCAGGTTGGATTCTTTAGGATTACTTTCAGATGCTTTTGGGCAAGCAAAAACAATAGAGAGTTCTATTCTAAAGTTTCATTCCGCTTGGAAAAGATTAGAAGGTTTGCAAGAGAGGCTATGGGTCGAGTCTGGGAGTAGTACGCCTTATTTAAGAGAGCTTTTAGACACTCTGCAAACGCTAACTGGTTCAACAATAAGAGTTTCTCTTGGAGAACTTTCAGGAGGGAAAAGGTTGAGATTGCAACTTGTTGAGGAAGACTCTGAAAGATTGGAACCTCCATCTCTTGAAATGAATAAATAATTTAAAAATTAAAATCCTGATCACAAAAGTCATTAATTAATTTAAATTCAAAATCAGTTTCAGGGAAATACCATCTTGTCCAGTAAGCATTATTTAATGTATTGTTTAATGCTCTGTTTTGGCAGCTAAGAGCTAAATAGAAATTTTTATTTTTTTTTGTTTTTGCTTGAGCAATATATTTGCCATCAAAATATGTCCAGTCTGACCAATTGATCATTAATGAGCCATATTTTAGCCATTTTGAAGGTTTATTCTCTCTTAATTTTAATTTGATATTAGGCTTGATTTTTATAGGATCATTTAATGTATTCAAAGTCTTAATTTCTTCTATTGGTATTTTGTGTATATATGCGATCGTTGAAAGATCTTCTGTCTTAGATGTTTTATGATAAAAAACTTTTTTACTGGCTAATTTAATATCTTCTTCATTAATTGCTTTTTTATATTTAGCTCCCTTTGGTAATAAAATAATCTGATTAAGCTTAAGATAAGAATCATTTGTTAGATTATTTATGTAAATAATATCTTTTATATTTACGTTGTAATCTCTTGCAATCTTATAAAGAGTATCTCCTTCAAGAACTTTATAAGTTAGATGTTCATTCTTTTTGTATTTAGTAATGTTTTTATCAGGTATTACTATAACTTCTCCTTCTACTATTTTTGTCGCATCATTGAAATTATTTTTATACATTAGTTCTTTCAAGGGAACTCTATATTGCTTGGATATCTTGACAAGGGTATCACCACTTTTTGCAATAATCTTTGTTTCTGCACTAGCTTTTAAAGTAAATATTGATAAGAGAAAGATAACACTATTAATGCAAAATAAAACTATTGGTATTTTTTTCTTTGTAATCATCTCAAGCCTAAATTAATAATCTATCTTGTCGATAAAATTATTTTAACCTAATAATTTGTTAAGTAAAGATATATCTAATTTATACGGAGGGTATCTGAAATTTAGATCTAGCCAAAAAGGTCTTTTTAGGACTGATTTGTAATGAGTAAAGTTATCAAAACCTGCTTTGCCATGATATTTTCCCATACCACTTGTTCCAACACCTCCAAATGGAAGTTCTGGAATTCCTGCTTGTAATACAACATCATTAAAACAAACGCCTCCTGATGAGGTCATTGAAAGTACTTTTCCTTGTTCTTTCTCGCTCCCACCAAAAAGATATAGAGCAAGTGGTTTAGGCAATAACTTTAAGTCTGAAATGGCTTGGTCGAGATTTTTAATACATAAAATAGGTAGCAATGGACCAAAAAGTTCTTCCTTCATTAGTGGATCATTTCTATTATCGATTTTGATGAGAGTAGGGCTAATTCTTTTTTCTTTTTCATTGCTATCTCCTCCATAGATAATCTGGTTATTCTTTTTTGCTTGTTTTAATAAATTATTAAGTCTATCAAATTGATTTTGATTGATAATTCTCCCCATATGTTTTGAATCTAATGGTGTATTTCCATAAAAATCATTAATCGAATTTTTTAAATTAATAATTAAAGAATCAAAAAGTTCATGCTCAACCAATAAATAATCCGGCGCAATACATGTTTGACCAGCGTTTAGACTTTTTCCCCATGTAATTCTCTTGGCAGTTACTTCTATATTGGCACCATCGATTACAATGGCTGGGCTTTTGCCCCCAAGCTCTAAAGTAACGGGAGTAAGGTTTTTTGAGGCGGCTTCCATTACTTTTTTTCCTATATTTTCTCCACCCGTAAAAAAGACGTGATCAAATTGTTGAGTCATTAAATCAGCAGCAATACTTCCATTTCCTTCAAAGACTTGTGCGATCTCTGGTGCAAAATATTTTTCTATAAGTTTTTTTATTAGAGAAGATACATGTGGTGCATGCTCAGATGGTTTTAAAACAGCTGTGTTCCCAGCGGCTAACGCTCCTACAAGTGGTTGAAGAGTAAGTGAAAAAGGATAGTTCCACGGACCAATTATCAGAATGCAGCCCAAAGGATCTGGTTGGACCAATGCTTGAGCAGGTCTAAGAGAGACAGGAACGTTGATTTGCTTTGTCTTCATCCAATTGGATAAACTTTTTTGCGCCAGTTTGATTTCTTGTTTAACAGCAATAATCTCAAAGAAGGCTTCTGTGGCAGGCTTTCCTAAATCCTGATTTAAAGCATTTAAGATTTCTTTCTGATGGTTTTCTAATAATTTTGATAAAGCATCGAGTTGTTTCCTTCTCCACTTCTCGTGCCTTGTTTTACCAGATAAAACGGGATCTTGTAATTGATTAAGTACGAAATTTTCTAATGACATTGTTGTTTCCGATTTTCATTCCTTCTAACAAAATAAATCATTAATTGAGCTTAGGGCCTAAGAAGACAGCTCCATAAGTATTTTGACTCGGTTCTTGGCTCTAAGGCTCTGAATGGCAACTATTTGATCTGAAAATTATTAACAGTGGCTATGAAAATATTCAAAGGTAATAATCACTATTTTAAGTAAAAAAAAAGAAAAAGGGTTTTGAGTATTATTTACGAGTTACTTTATTTGGATATTAGGACTATTGTATTAATCCCTAGAATAGAAAGATTGATTAATCATTTGTTTGTCGTTTTGGTATTCTCCCTTGCTTTTGTAGGTGTTGCCGAGGTGATGTACTGGTTATATAAAAAAGAATATCTTAGGGCCAAAGCTAAATATCTAAGAGAATTAATAGATCAAAAAAATGATTTAAGTAGTTTAAATGAACCTTTTTATACATGCGTATATGAGAAATGGAACTCCGGAGAAATGCCTTTAACAGAGGCTAATACAATGTGTAGCTTAAAGTTTGAACAGAATTAGTGATCTCTTTACGAATTTTTTAATAATCTGATTACTATAATTTAAAGATTGAATTAGATTTCCATTGTAAAAATATTTTATGACTAATAATTTTATCATTAGTAAATATTTTAGGTACGTAATAATAGCTTTCTTTGTTGTTGTTGTATGTATTAATATTTTTCTGTTGGATGTTAATAGTATTAGTGATTTCTTTTATGACATTGTTAGCGGTTTAAATTCGAATAACTTTTTTAGCTTAATATTAATATTCTTATTATTTTTATTAAGATCCATTAGTATAATAATACCAGTTTTACCTGGAACAATATTTTCCGCTGCTGCTGGATTTCAGTTTGGCTTTACGCAGGGGCTAGTTATTATATTTTTTGCAGATTTTTTCTCTTGTTCAATATCATTTCTACTTGCTAGAAAATTAGGAAGAAATTACATTAGTAGATTACTTGGTTCAAGACAAATGCGAAAAGTCGAAAGCATTAGTCAAGATTATCTGGAAAATAATTATTTCCTTATGACAGCTCTTTTGATGTCAGGGTTCTTTGATTTTGTTTGCTATGCAATTGGACTAACGAAAATTACATGGAAAAGGTTTATGCCTGCTTTGATTTTTAGCATAATAATCTCAGATTCACCTTTTGTTGCTAGTGGTTTTGCCGCAAGAAAAATCAAAGATATTGGATTAAAAAATTTCTTACAAAAAATATTGAATGGAGAATTAGATATGATTTCTGGTAATTACCTTTTTTTATTCTTAATATCTTTTTTAATAATTTTCACCTTGGCAATGATAAATTTATATTTCAATAAAAGATCTAATATTATTAAGTAATTTAAAAGTTTGCAAAAAAAAACCCTTAAAAATTAAGGGCAAATAGAAATTGTAATTGTATCTAGCTTTGGTATAACTTACCTCGATATGTAAGTTGTACATGCTGCTTTTCTACAATTGCTTTATGCTGGTTGTACTTAAGACCTCTGTAGGTTAAAGACATTTTTTATCTCCGAAATATGCTCAAGTCCCCGTTCCTTGGCTTGAGTCAAACTGCGGCTCATCATTGGATGAGTTGAACGTTTTTGGTAGTTGTTGCTACAGATTTACTATAAACAGAATATTGTTTTGTCGATGTTCATCTTGTTACAAAAAGCTGATTGTCTTTGCTGAAGCAAAACTTTTTAATCCTTATGATCTGTGACAGTTTAAAAACTTTACTTCTAATTGCTCTTTTTACTGTAAATCAGCTTATTTTTGTTTTGTGAGGAGTAGAGATCCTCAGCAGTGGAAACAAGGAAACACTTGCGCCTGATCTCACAAAAAAACCGCCTTGTTCTGAACGGGCGGTTTTTTTGTGCCTATTAATATTTCTCGTAACCAATATTATTTTCTGAATTAGTAATAAAGAGAATCAGTTGAAATACTAGGTTTGCAGGTAATGAAATTTTTTTAAGCAGCAAAAGAGTCATACCCTGATTCACATTGAACTTCTCCGTCTTTTTAATCATGTCTTCTATCCCAAAAGAGAGTCAGTTTGTCGAATCAATTGTTTGCGCATTTCAGCAATAAATGCATAAGTAGGATTTACTTCCTTTGGGTAATTAGGAATTTTTTTTGATGCAGACTCTTTGTGGATTTGAGTGAAAAAGGAAAGCAGAGAAACCACTCACACAATCCGTTCTATAAATAAAGACACGGACTCAAGGTTGATGAATCATTAGGGCCCCTCTCTTAATGCAATTTTTAATTAGTTAAATCAGTCTCCTTCGGCGAGAATATCTCCTGAATTAGATTGATTTCCAAACCCTTATGGGTTGATTATTCGTGAAGTCATCAACTAAAGCATCTGCCATGCTAGTAAAAAGTTTAGAAAACCATTGACTATTAGCAATGATTGTTGTCCAAATCTTGGCTCTTTTTTTAATCATAAAGATACCTCGTAAGTAGCAAGGGAATGTTTGATTGCCCCCTTCGAGGCCATTACCCCAGAGATAGAAGTGTTTTGACTCCTGATCTTGCTTCACGCCTCTTGAATGGAAATTCATAGTGGTGAGAACATCAAGGTATTTCTACAGTTGGGTTCTCTGTATAGATATTTTTGGTTTGTAGGAGTAGAAATAAATCAAGACACTATTAGGAGGACAAGCCATGTCATGCGGTAATCCTTTTAAACATGCAATCGAAGACGTAAAGGAAACATTCTCTAAATCTTGTGGGGTTCCTATCCAAGGGAACGATTGGTGCAATCTGGTTTCTAATTATGAAACTGATTTTGATGAGGTCGATTACGAGAATGAATGCGTGCAGTTTGGTAACTGCTCAATGGACTACTAAAAAACATTGAACTAACCGGATGTGTGATCATGCAAGCGACTCGTAGTTTCAGGTCCAATGGGTCTAATACTCTTTCATCAATCTTTCTTTGGCTATCTATCCTATTGATTTCCTTTGAAATGCTTCCACATCTAATTCCTTATTACTTTCAGTTGAAATATTGAGTTAATAACAACGATTTTCGATCTTTTAAAATTGATTATCAGAAAGCACAAAGATTATTAGGTCGCTGATTAAACAGGAATTTGTTCTCATGTTCACTTTGTCCAGATTTGCTGGAAATGAATTAGGCGTACTAGTACTTACTTGCCAGTAGATGGTTGGGTTATTCAAGGTGGAAAGTTCAGTTAAATACATTAGTGCTGAACTCAAAGGGGGTTACCAAAATCTCACCCACCCCCTTTTTTTATCGCGACCTCTTTGCTTGACTATCTAGGCAGGGATAGTATATTTGTATTAGTTAAATCCTCGTCGTAAGCGGCAAAGAAGCCATCATTGAGGAGGAGGTTTCTTTGTCATTTTAATTAAGAAATGAACCAACCAATAAAAGAAGCATTGTCGACTCCAGCAGGATGGTTAGTCGCTCCTGCAAGAGATTTTTGTTTGTTCTTTATTCGTGATCCGAAATCGGTCATGGTTACACCGACTGTCTTAACTCAACTTTGGTATTGCACGGAAAAAGGTATCCCAACCCAATTGAAAAACACAAGAAGACTGGATTATGAATCCGCTTATGAAACTTGGAATGAACTGCTGTCTAATGATTGGGAGTTAGTGGAGAATCAGATAAATGATGCTGTCGCTTAATCAGGTGTTTAATCTCATGTTTCTTTAATACATATTTGTTAGAAATGAATTAGGAGTTCTAGCACTTCCGTTCCATTGGGTCGAAGTTAGAAAGTCGGGGTGAAATGTTCATTTGGATACAAAAGTGCTGAACTCAAAGGGGGTGACCATAATCTCACCCCCTTCTTTAATGCAATTTTTGTCGGGAACATTTGTATTCTTGTCTGGAACAAATCGGGAATATTTAGTTTTCAGTTTTTGATTTATCCTGAAAGTTCCTGCTAAGTATTTTTTCGCAAATCCTCATTATTCGCAGTGCATCAGCATTTAAAAAGAGACCCTTTGAGGTCTCTTTTTTGCGGTTGAATCTCTTTGATGTCCCTCCGACGATGCCCTCGTCGGGACTTGAACCCGAGACCTCTCCCTTACCAAGGGAGTGCTCTACCGCTGAGCTACAAGGGCTTGTGGAAAGATGGGCCGGGTTGGATTTGAACCAACGTAGGCGTAGCCAGCGGATTTACAGTCCGCCCCCATTAACCACTCGGGCACCGACCCGATCCACGTCATGAGATTAACAGTAAATGGTGCCACTTTTCTCGAATTTGTTGGTCCTTTGAGGTTGTAATGGATACGATCATGAAAGATGTTTAATTCCTAAGGAGTATGGATCTTTTACTTGTTAATGGTCCTAATTTAAATCTTCTTGGAAAAAGGGAACCATCTTTATATGGATCGCAAACTTTAGAAGACATTCAGGAAGAGTTATTGAATTTAGCTAGTGAGCTTGATGCAAAGCTCAAATTCTTTCAGAGTAATTCAGAGGGCGAGATGATTGATTGCATTCAGAATTGTGTTGGTTCAATTGATGGAATTTTAATTAACGCAGGTGCTTATACACATACCTCTATTGCTCTTAGAGATGCTTTGTTAGGAGTTTCTATTCCTTATGTAGAAGTACATTTAAGTAATATTTATTCTAGGGAAGAATTTCGACATAAATCATTCCTTTCAGATAAAGCAGTGGGTTTAGTTTGTGGCTTTGGAGCAAATAGTTATCAACTTGCTTTGGAGGGGATAGTTTCTTATTTAAAGCAAGCCTGAGGAACTTATGGATAATTCAAAATCTCAAGTTTTTGGGCAATCAAAGATTCGCTGGCTAGTAAATAAAACTACTGAAGATTGGGTAGATCTTGCAATTTCTAATCCAATGGAAATACTTTTGGACCATGCGCATTGTGAGAGAAAGGCTGCTGGAGTGGCGTTGCAACTTATGTTTCGTTATGTAAGTGAACCTGGGCTTTCAGAGGTCTTAAGCCCTTTAGCAAGAGAGGAGCTTGAACATTTTGAGAGGGTTTTGTCTATTTTGAAGTCGCGTGGAAAAAAACTTCAAAAATTAGCCTCACCTCCTTATGGAACAATTCTGGCAAAAAATATTTCTAAAGATGAACCATTTCGAATGTTGGATAGTTTTCTAGTCGCGGGCCTTATTGAGGCAAGGAGTCATGAAAGAATGAAATTATTGTCTATACATTCTACTGATATTGAACTTCGTAATTTATATGCCGACTTACTAAAAAGCGAGGCTAGGCATTTTGGAATTTATTGGAAGTTGGCAGATGAACGTTTTGATCGAAATCTTCTTACTTCTAGGTTAGAAGAATTAGCTAAGGTTGAATCTGATGCTTTATTGGAAATGCATCATGAACCAAGAATGCATAGTTAATTATCTCTTTTAAGTAGACAAATGTTACTCAACTAAATGAAAGTTTTGACTATTACTGGCGTAGGCCCAGGTGATCCTTCTTTATTAACTTTGGCAGCAGTTGATGCCATTCAAGAATCAACTGTTGTTTCTTATCCTGTCTCGACTTGGGGAGGAGAGAGTCTTGCTGCAAAAATTGCTTCAAAATGGATAACCAAAGATAAAAAAAAATTACCTTTACATTTCCCCATGGTTGACGATCAGAACACTTTACAAAGTGCATGGCGAGTCGCTGGGGATGAATTAATGAAGATGGTTGAGAAAGGTGAAAGAGTTATTTTTCTTGCTCAAGGAGATATCTCGATTTTTTCGACAGGGTCGTATCTTTCAAAGGAGTTAGAAAAATATCATCCAGAGTGCGTTGTTAACTTGATTCCAGGTGTTACATCTTTTTCTGCAGCTGCCGCGAAAAGTAGATTACCACTTGCTTTTAAAGAGGAACAATTACTTGTTTTGCCCGTTCCAGACTCATCTGAGGAGTTGAAGGTTGTTTTGTCTAATGCGGCGTCTAAGAAAAGGGTAGTTGTTTTGCTAAAACTTGGTAAAAAATGGGAATGGGTCAAACCTTTGCTTCAAGAACTTGATCTAATAAAAAAGTCTATATTCGCAGAAAGAATAGGATTTTCAGCTCAACAAATTCTTAGGGCATCTGATCTACCCGCAGGGACTAGGCCATATTTTTCTTTACTGTTGATTAGACAAAGTTGGCCGTTGATAATGCCCTAAAACTTTTTAGTTGAATTTCATTAGTTCGTCTTCGAGTAGTTTTATTGCGTCTTTTGGAGTGCTTGCTCTAACTAATTTGTGGCGAAGAGTAGAGGCGCCTTCAAAACCTCTACAAGTCCAATTCATATGTTTCCTAGCAATCAAAAGTCCATGAGTACCTTTCTTTGAAACAAGTAATTTTAGGTGTTCTAAAGATAAGCTTACTTTCATCTTTGCGTCAGGTGGTTCAAAAGTTTTTTGTTTTTTAATTTCTTCATCAATTTGCCCAACTAGCCATGGGGCACCCATGCTTGCCCTGCCTATCATCACCCCATCGGCATTAGTAATATTTAGGCATTCAATAGCATCTCGAGAGTTTTTAATATCACCATTAGCAATGACAGGGATATCTAATGACTTTTTGATTTTTGAAATAGCTTCCCAGTTTGCATTCCCAGAGAATCCTTGCCTTCTCGTTCGCCCATGAACAGTTATCAGTTGTGCTCCAGCCTCCTGTAGCCCTAAAGCAAAAGATACTGGATTACTTGTGGTCTCACACCACCCCAACCTTATTTTTACTGTTACTGGAATTGATATCGCCTTGGAAACCTTTTTGACAATTAATTGAGCAAGTTCTGGTTCTTTTAATAGAGCACTGCCGCCTCCTTTCCTGGCAATTTTTTTTACTGGGCAACCCATATTGATATCTATAAGAAATGCACCAGATGATTCGGCTTGGATTGCAGCTTCTATCATTGAATTTGGCCTATGGTCAAAAAGTTGAACACCAATGGGTCCACTCTCTTCTGAAAGCTCAATTACCTTCTCTTTTCCATGACCTAATTCAAGACTTTTTGCATTTACCATTTCGGTAAAAAGTAAAGCTTTTGGAGACCATCTGCGAACAAATTTCCTGAATATTTGATCGCTTACGCCTGCTAGTGGGGACTGAATAATGGGACATTCCAAAGATCTAGAAGTACCATTTCCTGCTAAAAAAATCGGAGATAACTCTTTCATCTTTAAAGTAATCTTGGATTTATATCAGTTTTTACAAAAAAACAAAGTTTTATTTGCTTCGCCGGTTTCAGAAAATAAGCAAAAAATACTTAATGATGCTTGTAAGGAAATTGGTACTTGCAGAAAAGCTATCAAAACCAGAAGGATTGTTTTTAAAGATGGTTTGCTAGTAAATGAATCCCTTTTCCTTTGGGTCAATCTTTTTAGGGAAGTTTGATTTCTAAATTTCATTTTGGAATCGAACTCTTTGCTCATACTTGTAGTATGAAGAATGAATCTTGATTTTGACCTATAAAGGGTAAATAATCTTATGAAAGGTAGAGAAATTTGGCGCTACCAATAGTTGCAATAATTGGACGCCCAAATGTTGGGAAATCTACATTGGTGAATCGCTTATGTCAGAGCAGAGAAGCCATTGTTCATGATGAACCAGGTGTAACTAGAGACCGAACTTATCAAAATGGATTTTGGAGGGATAGAGATTTCAAAGTTGTAGATACTGGAGGCCTGGTTTTTGACGACGATAGTGAGTTCCTTCCTGAAATTAGAGAGCAGGCTAATCTTGCACTTGAAGAGGCAGTGGTTGCATTAGTCATTGTTGATGGCCAGGAGGGAGTTACTACCGCAGATGAATCGATTGCTGAATTTTTAAGGTCTCATTCTTGTAAAACACTCGTGGTGGTCAATAAATGTGAATCTCCCGAACAAGGGTTAGCGATGGCAGCTGAATTTTGGAAGCTTGGTCTTGGTGAGCCCTATCCAATTTCTGCTATACATGGAGTAGGTACAGGCGACCTGCTTGATAATGTAGTCAATTTGTTTCCCTCTAAAGATTTAGATGAAGTTAGTGATTCTCCTGTCCAATTAGCAATTATTGGGAGACCAAATGTAGGCAAGTCAAGTCTTCTTAATTCTATTTGTGGAGAGACAAGGGCAATTGTTAGTTCTATTAGGGGTACAACTCGAGATACGATTGATACTCGAATTACTAATAAGGGTAAGGAATGGAAATTAGTTGATACGGCGGGTATACGTAGACGTAGAAGTGTTAATTATGGCCCAGAATTTTTTGGTATTAATCGCAGTTTTAAGGCAATAGAAAGAAGTGATGTCTGTGTGTTGGTTATAGATGCTTTGGATGGCGTCACAGAACAAGATCAAAGGCTTGCAGGTAGAATTGAGCAGGAAGGAAGAGCTTGTTTGATTGTTATTAATAAATGGGATGCTGTAGAAAAAGATAGTCACACAATGTCTGCAATGGAAAAAGACATTCGTTCAAAACTATACTTTCTCGACTGGGCTGAGATGATCTTTACATCTGCGCTTACGGGACAAAGAGTAGATGGAATTTTTGCATTAGCTACTTTGGCAGTTGATCAGAGTAGAAGAAGGGTAACCACATCAGTTGTTAACGAGGTACTGACTGAGGCATTGAAATGGAGAAGTCCTCCTACAACGAGAGGTGGAAAGCAAGGGCGTCTTTATTACGGTACTCAAGTGGCTATTAATCCTCCAAGTTTTACTCTGTTTGTGAATGAACCTAAATTGTTTGGGGAAACATATCGAAGATATATTGAGAGACAAATTAGAGAGGGTCTTGGTTTTGAAGGGACTCCTATAAAATTGTTTTGGAGAGGGAAGCAGCAACGCGATGCCGAAAAAGATTTGGCACGCCAACAGAAAGGGGGGCGAAATTAGTAACTATTTATGGATTGGCTAAAAAAGATTCCAATTGGTCAATATGTCTCTGGCAAATCTAGCTGGCTTCGTGGTATTGATCCTAGAATCAAACTCTCTTGGATCCTGTTGTTTTTGTTGACTCCAATCTTAGCTAACTCCATGTGGAGAATTTCAACGGCTTTTGTTCTTTTATTAATTACATTTCTTAGTTTGCTTCCTCCACGTATTTGGTGGCGATCTCTACTCTTTTTATTAGCTTTCTCTTTGCTTATTGGCTCCTTATCTATTGTTTTACCTGCTAGTGAATCATCATTTGCATTGCCCATAAGAGCACCTGATGAAATACCTGGAGCAATTGTTTTGACTCGATCATGGGAGATTTTTAGGTTGGGACCATTTAACTTCGGAGGGATTTCATTAGGACCATTAGTTGTCGATCGTCGCTCTGCAGAATTAGGTATTAAAACTTCGACCTTGATTTTTACTGTTATTCACAGTGTGAATTTGATGTTAATTACAACACCTCCTGAAGACCTTGTGTGGGCAATAAGGTGGTTTTTTTCTCCTTTAGCATTATTGGGATTTCCCTTGGAAAAAATATCATTTCAACTGCTTTTGGCTTTACGCTTTTTACCTTTAGTTCAAGAGGAGTTCCAAAATCTCTTTCGTTCAATTGCTGTGAGGGCAATTGAATTTAGAAAATTGGGACTCAAAAGTTCATTGGGTTTATTTATTACTTTAGGGGAAAGACTTTTATCAAATATCTTGCTTAGGGCTGAACAGGGGGCTGATTCTTTAATGTTAAGAGAGGGGCTGTGGCTATCATCACAACAATTAAGACCTAGTATTATTGGTAATCCTAAACATTTGTGGATTAATTTAAATTCGATTCTTTTGCTTTTGATAGCTATTATCTTACGTTGTCTGTATGGTACGTCTTAATTAAAAAAAATCAGATTTGAACGCTGAACGCTATCTAAATCACCCAACTTTTGGAATGCTATATCTAGTCTCACCAGCAAGTAATGGTAGAGATGTATATGCAACATTATATGCACAGAAAATATTTTTCTTAGTTACTTTGCAACCACGGGGAGCAACTTTTGAAGTTATTCCATATATGGATGCTCGACATCATTCTGAAATGAATTTGTCTAGATGTAAGAGAGAAAAATCCTCAGATATGGATGTTTGGCAAGAATTATTTAATCAAACTTTTATGTGACTAGATTTTGATTGACTCTAATGAATTTAAGATAATTAAAGACTATTTGCCCATAGGGGTAAATTTACTTGCTGTAAGTAAGGGCCATCATCATAAATCGATACGTAAACTTTCTAGTTATGGTCAGTTGGATTTTGGAGAAAGTCGCTTGCAAGAAGCTATTCCAAAAAAAATCGATCTGAATGATCTAAAGCAACTTCGATGGCATTTTGTTGGGAGATTGCAGAAAAATAAAGTTAGGGGAGTTGTAAAAGAATTTGACTTTATTCATTCTGTTGATTCTTTGCCTTTGCTTGAACGAATCTCTAGAATTTCACAGGAAGAGCAAAAAACTCCGAATATATTTTTACAAGTTAAATTTCAAAATGACCCCCACAAGGGTGGATTTATAAAACAAGAGCTTATGAAAAGTTGGTCCAATATTATTTCTCTTGAAAATATTAATTTGGTAGGACTAATGACAATTCCACCAATAGCTCTCAATTTATATCAAAGAAAAGATTTATTTTCTGAATGTAGAAACTTTGCAAATTATTTGGGATTAAAGGATTGCTCAATGGGAATGAGCAATGATTGGCAAGAGGCTATTGAAGGTGGTGCTACATGGATTAGATTAGGATCTCTTTTATTTGGCAAACGTCAAGCTTAGATGATTGTCAAAGATATGAAAAAACTAATAAAAAAGCTTGCCCCTTAAGATAAGGAACGTTATTTAAGTATATGGTTCATACTTCATGTCATTGAAGATGTATCGATCGTTGGCTTGTCCAACCTTTAACAAATCATCCCGAGAGGATTAACTGGTGTCGCTTATTTCCCGTCTTCGTGCTGTCGTCGCTGGCGATGACTTTTTAGATAGTGATTTTGATGAGCTCGATTACGATACAAGTGATGACTTTGAGAATTTCAATAGAGGCAATAAAGAAGGAAGTGGAGAGATGGCAACTATCTCTCAGACCAATCCTTTTGATGGAAGGAGTGGTTTTAAATCTTCAAATGTTATTGGTATGCCTGGGATCTCAACAAATGATTCTGAAGTTAGTTTGATGGAACCTCGTAGCTTTGATGAAATGCCAAGAGTGATCCAAGCTTTACGGGAGCGTAAAACAGTTATTTTAAATCTCACCATGATGGAGCCTGATCAGGCTCAAAGAGCAGTTGATTTTGTTGCAGGTGGGACTTTTGCTATTGATGGACATCAAGAAAGAGTTGGAGAAAGTATTTTCCTTTTTGCACCTTCTTGCGTAACTGTGACTAATTCATTTCAAGAGGAAGCCTCCCCTTCAAGTATGAGTAGTCAAGGTAATGATTTGATTTCCAAGGGAACCTCTCCTGCTCCAGAGCCGGCTTGGGGGGAGACTGTAGCTACAGCTCTTTGAATGATTAAATAGCTTGGAAATTTCTATTGGGATAATTGGCCTTGGCAGTATGGCGAAGGCTATTGTTTCACCTCTTTTGGAAAGAGGTGAATATCATCCTCAACATGTTTTAGGAATTGTTGGTAGTAGCTCAAGTATTAAATCTGCATTGAATGATCTTCCCAAGGAAATAAAAGTTGTATCTAGTGAAGATTCTTCCTCCAGAGAAGTATGGAAAGCTCCTTTGAAAATATTGGCTGTAAAACCTCAACAATTCAGCAAAATTAAAGAATCTGTCTCATCATTTCAATCGAGTGATCAGTTCCCTAAACCATTAATAATTTCAGTTTTAGCTGGAATAACCTTAAAAAGTCTTAAGAAATCTTTCCCTGGACACACGTGTGTAAGAGCAGTGCCAAACACCCCTTCTCTTGTTGGCCAGGGTCTTACTGGTTTGGCTTGGGATGATGACATAACTTTGGATCAAAAGAAAGTTGTTAGAAAGATTTTTGAACCCATTAGTGAACTGTACGAATTAGAAGAGCAAAAGCTTGATTCTTTTTTGGCTTTAACTTCTTCAGGACCTGCATATATAGCTTTAGTGGTTGAAGCAATGGCTGATGGGGCTGTTGCCGCAGGATTGCCACGACATTTATCTAATCAATTAGCTCACAAAACACTTTCAGGTACAGCAACGCTTCTTAGAGAAAAGAGCTTGCATCCTGCTGAACTTAAAGATATGGTTGCTTCTCCTGCGGGTACCACAATTAGTGCTCTTCGACACCTTGAACTTGCGGGGTTGAGATCCGCCTTAATTGAAGCAGTTGTTTTGGCAGCTCAGAAGAGTCGTCAATTGGCTGAGGATGTTTCGAGTTAGATGACTTGAGTACGTTTGCATATAGAGTTTCAAGTGAGTCAATATTTTGTTGAAGTGTATATTTTTCTTCTACTCTCAAACGTGCACGTCTACCTAATTCGTGGGTAAGTACTGGTTGATCTCGTAAAACAGGTAAAAGGGTCCTTAATTGTGAAGTGACCCCCTCAGTGTTAAGTATTATTCCTGCTCCATTCTTAAGCACTTCACCATCTGCTCCAGCATCTGTTGCGACACATGCTGTTCCAGTTGCCATGGCTTCGAGTAAGGCGATAGATAATCCCTCTACCAGGCTTGGAAGTAAAAAAACCTCAGCGATTTGAAGAAGAGCGACTCTTTTATTTTGATCGGCTTCGTATCCCCACCAAACCACATTATCTTCTTTATTAAAGATTGAATGATTTTCTAGTGTTGGCCTCAATGGTCCATCTCCTACTATTACTAGTTGACATCCTTTTGGCTGGACAAATCTCCATGCACGCAGTAAAGCTTCAACATTTTTTTCTGAAGCTATTCGACCCATATAGATAAATATTCTTTCAGAACCTAGCTTTTCCCTTATTTCAAGTTGAAGCTCATTTTGTGAATTATTTGGTTTAAGGGGACTCCATTTCTTTATGTCAATTCCATTAGGGATTACTTCGAGTCGACTCTCTTTTACTCCTAGTTTTGCAAGAACCTCGGCTTGTAAATCTGAAAAAACAATTACTTTGTCATATTTAGCTAATGATGGTGCATAAAGTTGGTATGTAAGTTGCTGTGTATTGGCTGTAAGATTTCTAAGTTTTGAATCGAAAGCAGGGTGAAAAGTTGCGATCAAAGGTAAATTAAGTTGATGGCAAAGCTCAGGTAATCGGAAATCTAATGGAGAGAGAGTCAGACTTGCATGAACTAAATCAGGTTTAAGTCTTGAGAGAGATTCTCTAAGCTCTCTTTGAGCATTTAAAGAAGGGATTGTATAAACCTGAGATTTAATTAAATAAGGAAGACTCACATCAGGATCATTGGCTAGTAGGGAAGTTTTATTATTCCCATCTCTCATTGGGTTATCAAAGTGAATAAAACTTGTTTGATATCCTCTTTCTTTAAGCTCTTCCGTTGTGCTAAGTCCATAACAGACGTTCCCGCAAAATGGTGTTTTTTTGCCTAGCCAGGCGATATGGGTCAAACTCTAAAAAAATCGGTATTTCAAACTAGCAGCTACCCTATATTTCTTTTCAAACTATTGTTAATAGTTAAATAATTTATAAATAAGATTTTCTAATAAAAATTAAAATATAAGGCACTACTTGGTATTTAGATCATTACTAATTATTACTTCTCTCATCATTTGAAGAGATGTAATTTTTTTTTGTAAATGAGTTTCAATCCAGGTTTCAACAATTCTTAGTAGTTTTAACCAGACATTCTTAGGACCTAATAATTTCCCATTACTGTGAAAAGGCACTTTTTCAAGTAATAGTCTCTGGAGTAAAGCAAGTTCAGATGGATTCAGCTCTGAGCTTGAATTGACTATTTTTCCAATAGCAAAACCTTCTTCAGGGATAAAGCTGCACTTCCAGTTCCATTCGCCAATAGGGGGTATCAGCCTGGCACCAGAATGACAACAGTTTTGAAGTGGTAAGCAATATCCACCTAGAGCCAATAAATGAACACACGATTGAACGCTTATTGCTAAAGCTTCTAATGAATCAAATTCAGTTTTATGTAAGTCATTTAGTCTATTTAAATGGATTAAAACCAATTTAAGTAAATCTTTTTGAGGATCTTCGTTCCCAACCATAATCATAATTAGCTCTGAAATAGCTTGTGCTGCTGAGAGTGTTTCGATGTTTTTTCCAAGATTCCCATAACTTTTAAGAATCTTTATTTGTGTAACTCGCCTAAGATTTTTTTTTCCGACTATGTGTAAGTCTAAAAAATTAAAAGGTGATGTTGCTCCAAGTCTACTTTTGGGTTTTCTTGCTCCTGGTATGGCAAGACGAGATATTCCATTTTCTTCACTAAGTATGGTTAATAGCCTGTCATTTTCACCTAGAGGTCCAATTTTTAAAGACAGTCCTTTCATTCTTTGATTTAAACTCATTATTTCTTTTCCTTTTGTTCTTGGGTAATCTCAAAACCAAAACTTGTCCCTATATATGTAGATCCTGCTTCAATCATTTCTATTGCTTGATCAAAAGTTTTAATACCACCAACAGTTTTAATTGAGCAGCGATTTTTAACAATCTTACAGACATGATTAGTTTGATCTTTTGAGGCAGATGGCCCAAAACCATTACCTATTTGAATTCCAATTGCGCCCGCATCAATTAAGGCATCAATTGCCAAGGAAAGTTTTGATAAGTCTAAGAGTATATTTGCATCAATTATTACTCTTACTGGAATACCAAGTTCACTTATTTGATTTATTTCCTCAGCAAATAGTTCTATTTTTCCTTCTTTTAATGCAAAATAATTTGGAACAAGATCTAACTCTTCTGCTCCTTTCTCTATTGCATACTCGGCTTCTTTTCGTTTGTTAGAAGTTGGGATAAACCCAAAAGGGAAGGCGATTACTGAGATTAATTTTGTACTACTTTTGCTTCCTAACCTTTCACGTGCAATTGATAGATTGGAAAGACTAGTACATAAACCTGCAAAGCCAGTTTGCTTAGATGCATCACAAACTTGAACAATCTTTTCTTTATCAAAATGAGGATTTAGGACTGCTTGATAAATCACACTAGCAATATTGGCATGAGCTTCTTCCAATCTGTTTTTACTCATTTGGCTAGTACTATTTAAATTTTTTCCTGGATTACGCCATATCCTCCATGATTTCTCTTGTATATAACTCGCAAAGCTGACCCTTCTTCCTCTCTAAATAAATAGAAATCATGATCAATCAAGTCTAATTGGACTCTTGCTTGCTCAATAGTCATCGGAGTCATCTCAAAATATTTGCGTCTTACTCCTGGGCTAGGTAGATGTGGTTCTTTACCTTCAATGAGAGAATGATCCGAGGAAGAAAAATTTTGAGTTTCTTCGTTTTGGACTGATTTCGTTGACTGATTATTATGAGGATTATGACTGTTATGTCGCTCTTTGTACTTACGTAATTGTCGTGCAAGTTTATTTGCTACTAAGTCGATGCTTGCATATAGATTTTCACTTCTTTCTTGGGCTCTTATCACTGTTCCATTTGCAAAAACAGTCACCTCAGCTGTCTGTTGTGGCACGCGAGGATTTCGAGCGACTGAGAGGTGGACATCAGCTTCTTGGACCATTTCTTGGAAGTTGTGAGTTGCTTTATCAATTTTTGTTTTGGTGTAATCACGAAGTGATGGAGTTAATTCAAGATTGCGTCCATGGATAAGAAGCTTCATTCTGTTTCGCCTGAATCAGGGCCTAATAGCAACTTAGATCTAACCCCTCAACTTGCACAATCTTCTTCCGCTTTTCTTTTTGAACCTAAAAATATTGTGCCATTTGAGACTGCCTTAGGTTGGCAGAAGAATTTTCAAAAAAGCCTTATTGAGGAACCGTTCTCACCCCAAGCAGTATGGCTTCTTGAACATTTTTCTTGTTTCACAATGGGTAGAGGTAGCGATAAAAAAAATTTGTTGTTCGAAGAAAATAAATCTCCTTTACCAGTTTTTAGTATTGAGAGAGGAGGTGAAGTCACGCACCACATGCCTGGGCAGATCGTTGGATATCTGGTTTTAAATTTAAGTCTGCACAAAAAAGATTTATCTTGGTATTTGAGACAATTGGAACAGGTTCTGATTGATGTTCTTTACTTGTTGGGAATCGAGGGGAAGAGGTGCGATGGCTTAACAGGAGTTTGGTGTGAAGAAAAAAAGGTTGGATCAATCGGAATTGGTTGCAAGAGGTGGGTGACTCAACATGGATTCTCACTAAATGTAGATTGTGATCTTATTGGTTTTGAGAATATAATTCCTTGTGGACTGGATAAAGTTAAATTAGGTAAATTGAGTGATTGGATACCTGGCATCAAAGTCTGTGACGTTAAACCTCTTTTAAGGGAATCTGTGAAAAGACGTTTTAAATTGAACTGGGAAAACATATAAATTGACCTTTAAGCTTTACTAAAAAAAATAAAAAATTATTTTTTTGGATATGACAAAAACTAACTCACAAAAAAATATATTAGCTTTTAAAGATGCTTTAGCTTTTTGGATCCCAAATAGTAAAGAAGAAAAGGCAATTAATAGAAGATCTCATCTTGAGAAGATCACTCAAGTTGATGAGATTTGGGAACTATTAAAAGTTCAGTTGGGCAATGTATTAGCAGTTGATTCACCACATACTTTCCACCCAGAAAGATTTACATATGAAGAACTTGCTGAAAATATTTCTAAGGCAGCATCTTCCTTTGCTCATATCGGGATAGGACCTGATGATGTGGTCGCTCTTTTTGCAGAAAATAGTCCTAGATGGCTCATTGCCGATCAAGGACTTATGCGAATAGGTGCAGCAGACTCTGTTAGAGGTGCGACTGCTCCTCCAAGTGAGCTTAGATATATTCTTGAGGATTCAAATGCGGTTGGACTGATTGTTCAAAACTCAGATGTCTGGGACAAACTTGCGCTTAATGATGATCAAATAAAAAATTTGAAATTTGTTCTTCAACTTGAGGGTAAAGCTTGTGAAGGCGTTTTTGAATGGGAGGGTTTTTTGAAGACAGGGTTGAATACAGAAGAATATGTAAGTAAACGGGAGAAAATAATTGAGAGGAAACCAACAAGAATAGCAACCATTTTATATACTTCTGGAACGACAGGTAAACCAAAGGGCGTTCCACTAACACATTCTAATTTATTGCATCAAATTAGGTCTCTCGCCTGCGTAGCAAACCCTTCTCCTGGTGCGCCAGTTTTAAGCGTTTTACCAATTTGGCATTCATATGAACGTAGTGCAGAATATTATTTTTTTTCTTGTGGTTGTACTCAAAGTTATACATCAATAAGGTATCTAAAAGAAGATTTGCCAAGGGTTAAGCCAATTGTAATGGCAACAGTTCCAAGGCTTTGGGAGTCAATAAAGTTAGGCTTTGATGACGCTGTTGATAAAATGCCAATGCTGAGAAAGACTTTGATAAAAGTTGCGATTTCTAACAGTAAGGCATATAAATTGGCACGACGAAAATTTTATTCTTTAACTATAAATAGTGTTTCTAGTTTAGAACAAACCATCTCTCTGATAGAGATTCTTATACGGTACCCAATCCATAGAATTTCTTCTATTTACTTATGGCCAAAAATCCTTACCAAGATTTGTGGAGGAAGATTGAGATTCCCGATTAGTGGTGGAGGTGCAATTGCTCCGCATATTGATTCTTTCTTTGAAGCTTTAGGTGTTGAATTATTGGTTGGTTATGGCTTGACGGAGACTAGTCCAGTCCTCACATGTAGAAGACCTTGGAGAAATATACGTGGAGGTGCAGGCCAACCTTTACCAGAGACTGAGATAAAGATTGTAGATCCAGAAACATTCCAAATCAAAAAGCTGCTTCAAAAAGGTTTGGTTCTTGCTCGTGGTCCTCAAATAATGGCTGGTTATTTAGGAAAACGATCAGAATCGAAGAAGGTTTTAGATGCTGATGGCTGGTTTAATACTGGAGATTTAGGGATGTTGCTTGCTGATGGATCCTTAATCCTGACTGGAAGAGCAAAAGATACGATTGTGCTAAGTAGTGGAGAAAATATTGAGCCTGGTCCTCTAGAGGAATGCTTGATTGCAAGTCCATTGATTGAACAAGCTTTGCTACTGGGTCAAGATCAAAAACATCTTTCTGCTTTGATTGTTCCAAGAATTGATCACGTAAAAGCATGGCAGGCAGAAAGAGGTGTGAATTCACAAGTTGTTCTTGGACTATCCCCTGAAAATCATGAATTAAGACAATCTCTAAGATTGGAAATGAATAAAGTTCTTGCAAATCGTTTTGCATCTCGAAGAGAAGAGAGATTATTTGAAATTGCTTTAGTAGAGCCATTTACAATAGAAAATGGCTTGTTAACGCAAACTCTTAAGCAAAAACGTGAAAAAATTATTCAACGTGATTTTAAACTTATAGATGAAATATATGGTTTGTAATTTGTTTGTTTGGCCAATTAAATTGACCAATACTCTCTTTTACTGAGAGCCTATGGATCTAATCATGATTTATTGATCAGGTGGACTCAATTTCTATAAAACGTTCAATAACGGTAAGAGCAGTTGTAACACCTTCATGGAAAGAGGAGGCTGAGCGCGAATTAAGTAATGCAATTTCAGCAATAGATCAGCAACTTGGTGAATTAGAAAAAGAAGGACAACAAATTGTTGATGGTATTAGACGTCAGAGCTCTAATCCCCTTGATCCAAGAGTTCAAGAGCAAGTAGCTCAAGTTCAGAATCAAGTGGCTTCTAAGAGATCAGAATTTGAAGAACAAAAAAGAAATCTTCTGTTACAGCAATCTCAAGTTCGTGAGTTAGAGATGGAACAAATCGTCGAGCAAGGACAAATTGACAGTTTTTGTGATTTAAAAGTTGGTGATAACTTAGTCAGTAAAATGGGTGTGAGTATTTTGGTAAGAGATGGAGTTGTAGAGGCAATTGATCAAGTTTGAAATCGGGTCGAACTACAATTTATCCAATAAAGAATTTTTGAAATTAAGAAGAAATCCACACAAAAAAAACTATCGTTGTAAGGACACTCATGTAGAACTAACATTGGTATGTATTGATACTTGCAAAGCTTCTAGATAGAAAATTTTGAAGCCTTGCTACAAACTCTCCATAAAAGAAATAGGAACAAATTATGGCCACTCATGACATTTTTATGCCTGCTTTAAGTTCAACAATGACTGAGGGCAAAATAGTTGAGTGGCTAAAAAAACCTGGAGATAAAGTTGAGAGAGGCGAGTCGGTTTTAGTTGTTGAGTCAGATAAAGCTGATATGGATGTTGAGTCTTTCCAAGATGGCTTTCTTGCATCGATTGTGATGCCTGCTGGAAGCTCTGCACCTGTTGGAGAGACAATTGGATTGATTGTTGAGACAGCAGATGAGATCGCAGCGGCTCAAGCCAATGCACCTTCTCCTTCCCCCCAACCATCTAGTCAAGAAAAAGAGAGTTCATCGACTCAAGTTCAAGAAAAACAAGCCTCTGTTGACTCTCCTAAAGCAACAGTAATTACAAATACATCTCCTGCACCTCTTGTTTCAGAATCCTCTGTAAATCAGGATCAGTTTTTAAATGATGGTCGAATAGTCGCTTCCCCAAGAGCTAAAAAACTTGCTTCTCAAATGGGAGTAGATTTGGCAACTGTTAGGGGCTCAGGACCTCATGGACGGATACAAGCTGAGGATGTTCAAAGTGCAAAAGGGCAACCCATAAGCGTTCCTTGGATTGCTGAAAGTAATGCTCCAGCGAAAATTGTTTCTGATGTGCCTCCCATAGAAAAAAAATCTGTTGACTCTGAGAAGCCACCTGCTCAAGGAAAAAGTTTTGGATCCAGAGGGGAAACAATTGCATTCAATACTCTTCAACAAGCTGTAAATCGGAACATGGAGGAAAGTTTAAATACTCCTTGTTTCAGAGTCGGATATTCAATTCTTACTGATGAATTAGATGATCTTTATAAACAAGTTAAACCTAATGGAGTAACTATGACTGCTTTACTTGCTAAAGCAGTTGGCTTAACCCTCGCTAGACACCCCCAGGTGAATGCAGCTTTTAGTTCTGAGGGGATTGCCTATCCTTCACAAATAAATGTAGCCGTTGCAGTTGCGATGGAGGACGGAGGATTGATAACTCCAGTGCTTCAAAATGCTGACAAGACCAGTCTTGCTGATTTATCCCTGCAATGGGCTGATCTTGTTAAGCGTGCGAGGAATAAGCAATTAGAACCTCAAGAATATAGCAGTGGAACGTTTACACTCTCGAATCTAGGTATGTTTGGTGTGGATCGTTTTGATGCAATTCTGCCCCCAGGGACTGGAGCAATTTTAGCGGTAGGGGCTTCTTTGTCTAAAGTTGTTGCTTCTAAAGATGGTTCGATTTCAATCAAAAAACAGATGCAAGTAAATCTTACCGCTGATCACAGAGTGATCTATGGGGCTGATGGAGCACTATTCCTGAAGGATTTGGCATACTTAATCGAAAAGAACCCTTATAGTCTCTCGTCTTGAGATTTAATTAGTCGAACAACAAGTGATTTTTTCTTACTTTAATCTGATTTAATGTGTTAGATCATAAAGATAATCTTTTAAGCTCATATAACTATGATTTACCAAATGACTTAATTGCTCAATCACCTACCAAGAGTAGGCATGATGCCAAATTGATGATTATTAAAGATGGCCTAGATGATTCTTTAAACCTTGTGCATGCAAAGGTTTGGGACATAAAGGATATCTTGAAGACTGGTGATCTTTTAGTTGTTAATAATACGCGAGTTGTTAAAGCAAGATTGCAAATTCGATTGTCAGGAGGAGGTTTAGGCGAATTATTGCTAATGGAGCCGAGGGGTAATGGCCGATGGCTTTGTCTTGGTCGTCCTGCTAGACGTATGAGAGGAGGTGATCAATTATGGTTAGATACGTCACCAGATAATTCTTTAACCTTAAAAGTTATTGATAAGGATGAGAGAACAGGCGGAAGAATTATTCAATTTTCAAATGAGTTTACTAGTTGGATGGAAATTGAAAATTTACTTGATTTATGTGGAGAAGTACCATTGCCTCCTTATATAGATAAAGACAAATCTAGTGGTCATGAGGAAAGCTATCAGACTAGATTTGCTTCGAAACCAGGAGCTATAGCTGCTCCCACGGCGGGCTTACATCTAAGTGATGAACTTATAGAAATTTTAAAAATCAGAGGTATTAGAATTGCACAAATCACTTTGCATGTCGGCTTAGGAACTTTTAGACCATTAGAGAAAGAAGATCTATCTCAGTTGCATTTACATAGTGAGTGGGTAGAGGTTACTGAAGAGACCACCAAAGCGATAACTAATTGTAAGGAGGATGGGGGAAAAGTCTTTGCTGTTGGCACTACAAGTGTGAGAGCCCTTGAGGCTGCTTACCTTTCAGGGAAAGGAACTTTGAAGCCGTATGAGGGCAAAGTAGATTTGGTAATTAAACCAGGATTTAAATTTTCCGTCATTGATGGATTGCTCACTAATTTCCACCTACCTAAAAGTTCCCTATTACTTTTAGTTAGCGCTCTAATTGGTCGAAAACGTTTGTTGAAACTTTATAAACATGCTATTTCTAACAAATATCGATTTTTTTCTTATGGAGACGCGATGTTGATAACGCCGGAGTCAGTTATATAAAGTCAAAAGTCAAGCTAATGATGGTTCTTTGATAACGCCTGTAGGAACATTCTCAAACATTACGGATGAGATATATCTTTCGGCAAGGTCAGGTAGAACTACAACGATTGTCTTTCCAGAGAACTCTTCTTTTTCGGCCAGTCTTAAAGCCACAGCTGCAGCGGCACCACATGAGATGCCTACTAGTAGACCCTCTTCTTGCGCCAAACGTAATGCCATTGCGATAGACTCATCATTAGAGATTTGCTCAACTTTATCAACTACAGATAAGTCAAGATTTTTAGGAATGAACCCAGCTCCAATACCTTGGATTTTGTGAGGGCCGGGCTTTATTTCTTCTCCATTAAGAGTTTGTGTTATCACTGGACTATGAGTAGGCTCTACGGCAACAGATAATAATGAATGATTTTTTTCTTGCTTTATGTAACGAGAAACACCTGTGATTGTTCCACCTGTGCCGACTCCAGAAACTAAAACATCAATTTTGCCATCAGTATCATCCCAAATTTCAGGACCTGTTGTCTTGAAATGTATTTCTGGATTCGCTGGATTATCAAATTGTCCTGGCATGAAGTATTTTTTAGGGTCACTATCTGCGATTTCTTTCGCTTTTGCTATTGCACCAGGCATGCCTTTTGCTGCTTCAGTAAGTATTAATTCAGCGCCGAGAACAGCCATCATTCTCCGACGTTCAATTGACATGGACTCAGGCATCGTGAGGATTAACTTATAACCTCGAGCAGCAGCTGTATAAGCAAGTGCTATTCCTGTGTTTCCAGATGTTGGTTCAATAATAACTTTTTCTTTATTGAGTAAACCTTTCTTCTCAGCATCCCAGATCATATTTGCTCCAATTCTGCATTTAACGCTGTAGGCAGGGTTACGACCCTCTATTTTTGCGAGTACTGTTGCTTTTGCGTTTTTTGTAATCGAATTAAGCTTGACCAATGGTGTACGACCAATAGCAAAACTATTGTCTTCATAGATTCTGGACATTTTTAAATGACTTAATTAGCTAATACACTAAATCTATATAAAAATCTCGGTAATTGGTTATTTAGATAATCATTATTAGTGATTTTTTTAGATTACTGAATTAAATCTTGACCATAATTCATCTTCATTTTCTAACCCTACAGATACTCTTAATAAGTGTTCTGGGACCCCACAGCTTTCAGCCCATTTTAATTCTTTAAAGTGAGCTAACTGAACATATGGACAAACCAATGTAAAATTTGTACCTAAACTTGGTCCTTTGTTTACTTTTAATGAATCATAAACTCTTTTTGATTCTTCAATTCCCCCTTTAAGTTCAAACGATAATAGACACCCATAACCTCCTCCTTTCTTCAATAGCGAATTAAAATTTTTACAATATTGAGGATGTAAAACCTTTGAAATTTCTTTTTTTGTTTCTAATTTTTCTTTCAGCTTTAAGCAAGATATATTTAACCTTTTCAAGCGATATTCTACATCTCGACTAGTTTTTTCTAACTCGATAGCATCTGAATCGGATAGGGTAGATAATGCAACTTTAGGAATCATCTCAGCTAATTCTTTTTCCCATTTGGAATAAGGACTTATGACAGTACTGCCAGCAAGAATATCCCCTCTTCCAGCAAAACTTTTTGTAAGTGAACTAAAAACTATATCTGCATAAGGAGTTAGATGAACATTTAGAGACGAACCGATGGTGTCGTCAACGATGATTGGGATATTTTTTTCTTGAGCTAATTTTGAAATAGATATGAGGTCAACACATTGCAATAAAGGATTACTAGGTATTTCTATGATTAATGCAGCTGGATTTTTTTTATCCAGCTCTTCTTTTATATGACTTAATTTTGTTTTAACAATGAGATCGCTTCCTTGGAAAATAATCTGAGGGAGTTTAAGCACATCAACATATGGGAAGCCAATTTGAAGTATTGAATTGCTCCCTTTGATACACTTTATCGCTTTAAGAATAGTCGTTAAGGCAGCCATGCCTGATCGATGTAGTCGTATTAAACTGCGATCACAATTATATATATTAGCTAAACGATTAAGTAGTTTAGCTCGAGCACAATGACCATCTGAAGTGGAGGGCTTTTTCTCTCTCCCAAGCGCAATTGCCGCCTCACGTGATGACAATCCAAGCCCAGTGTGTTGCCAGAATGCTTTTGCTGAAGGAGTATTTCTTTGATCAACAATTAGACAGGAGATACCAAGAAAATCTTTTATTGTTGAAGAACAATCAGAATCTTTTCGATGACAATATTTTTGGGCACTCAAAGCTGAAGCTCTATTGGGAAAGGGCCAACTACTTTGCTGTGATTCATCATCAAATTCAAGTGATTTACGAGACACCTCAGCAACAAAAGGATTAAATCCGAATCTTGGATAAATTGCTTTTAATGAATTGATACAGGCTGGAACCTTCTCTTCGTAGGCGATTACGTCTTTCCATCTAGGTAAGGCAACAGATACGGCATGTGGCCTACTTGGGAGAGGCTCTCCTAAGTCTTTAGCGCTCCAGCAAGGATCATTTAGTAAATTTCTTTCAGTCAAGAGATTGTTCCCAATGCTTGATTTAAATCAGCACTTAAGTCCTCAATATCTTCACATCCGACAGAGAATCGGATAAGTGAATCAGTAATTCCAATCTTTAATTTTGTTTCTTTTGGGACTGAAGCGTGTGTCATTGTTGCTGGGTGGCAAACAAGGCTTTCAATTCCTCCCAGACTTTCTGCCATTTTGAAATAATGAAGACTTTTGCAAAATGAATAAGTTTGGTCTTGAGTTCCGTTAACTGTGGCAGTAACAATTGCTCCCCCCATAGCCATTTGTTTTTTTGCCAACTTCCATTGTGGATGATCACTTCTAAAGGGATATCGAACGGATTTTATTGCTGGATTGTTGGCTAATTGATTAGCTATTTTAGATGCATTATTTATTTGTCTTTCTAATCGTAGTGGAAGAGTTTTGATCCCTCGAGTAATAAGCCAACAATCAAAAGGAGAAGGATTTAGGCCAAGAGATTTTTGGGCGAAATTTAACTTGTCTCTCCATGCAGTATTCTCGGTGCAAACAGCACCTCCAAGTGCATCTGAATGACCATTTATATACTTGGTCGTACTAGTTAAGGATAAGGTCGCTCCAAGTTTAAGAGGTCTTTGTATTAGAGGCGTTGCAAAAGTATTGTCTACGACAACAGGAATTTGCATTTTATTTGAGAAATTACAAATCCCCTCAATATCAATAACTTTTAGGAGTGGGTTAGTCGGACTTTCGAGCCAAATCATTGTGGGGTTGTGATTTGAAATGACTTCTTGAAAATTGGGCTTAGTAAAGTCTATCCATAGAGTTTTTAATCCAAAACGATTAAAAACTTGTTCAAATAATCTCACCGTACACCCATATAGGTTCTCCTCGCAAAGTATTAAGTCTCCAGCCTTAAGAGAGGAAACTATTGCTGTAATTGCTGCGACTCCAGAACTGAATACACTTGCAAACTGACATTCTTCCAAATCAGACAAAACTGATGCCAGTATTCGAAAGTTTGGATTTCCTGAACGAGTGTAGTCAAAGCCACCCTCATTTCCATGTGCGAAAGTTGAGGTTGGGAAGATGGGAGGCATTATTGACCCGGTTTCTTCAGAAAAATTTTCTTTGTGATGAATAACTCTTGTGTTTACTCCAGTGTTGAACTCCTTATCTCTTTTTATTGATCCCATATCCTTTGAGTTGTTTTTCTATAGGCTATAGAAAAACATGAAAAAGCCCCTAAAAAAAGGGCTATATAATTAAATTTAATGAGAAAGAAGCTATGTGTACTCTCATACCTTGCTTGAGTAATACTTGAATTCAGCTATAGCAGTTAATTCTAAAGAAAATTAAGATGGACTTTGATTTGACTGATTATTCCACAGATCGCACAATACACGCGCAATTTATCTGAGTGGCTATCCGTACAAACTCATTATCACGACTATCTTATTTAGAAGCGAGCATTAATGAAACTAAGTAACCAAATTAGTTTGTGATGAATCTATTCGAAAGTATCTTTCATAATCAAGTCTTGATGACTTTCCTGATTGCATCAATATGGATCGTTCCAGGTTTTGTATTTACCAGAATGACAAATCAAAAATTCAAGCGAAGAGAACTTGCAAGACAATCTAAGAGAGTGTCAAAACTTTATCCTTCCTCATAGTTTGAGAAAGGTCAAAAGTAATAGTACATCGTCCTGAAAAAAAATTGCGAGCTTAATCATTGATGAAAGACTCTCAAGATATCAAGCAAAACCCCTTAGGTGATTGGTATAACCCAAGTATTTATCGCACTAACTTTTACAACAACCTAATTAGGTAAAAACAACCCGAACTGGTTAGCCCTACATCGACCGACCTATGAGAAAAAAGAACTAACTTCTATATTATCAACATCCTCACATAAGTAACTAGAAAACGATTAGCTATGCACGCAATAACTAGAATTACTGCTACTAAGCTGTTGCTTCTTTTTAATTTGCCGGCAATCCTTTTATTGGCCGGGGCTTTCGAAATTGGTTCTTCAGTACTTGCATAATTATGACTTCATTTCAGGAAAGATTTATTGAATCAAAAATTAAAAAGTATATTCCTCTTTTTGTTGTTGGAAAACTAGCAATATTTACTGGGTTTCTTCTCTACATGATGCAGGGGTAAGAAATGACAACACAAGAAAGAATTAAAGCTGCTGAACTACGAATTAAAGAACTACAAACTCTTATTCAATACTTGAAGAACGAGAAGTGAAATCTATTAAGAAGTTTTTCCAAACACTGAAAATTTTTTGATAGGTTTTTTAAGAATTTAAGTTACTTTTACCACTCAGAGTCTTCTAGAAGATTTGAATACTCATGATAATCAAAGAAAATATCCTCTTCTAAGACTTCTTCCAAAGCGATTCGATTGAAATATGTCATGGTTGTCTTTCCCATAACATAAATAATCGAGTAATTAAAATAGAAGTGTGAGTGATCGATTTTTGAGTTGCTTTAGGAGTAAGAAAAGTGGCTTGATGCCCCTAAAGAGACTTCTCGCAAATTTTCACTTTTAGTTTTTCACTATGAACCAGAGCATAAAAAAACATTTGCAAGATAACTCTTAATTATTGGTGTTTGGCCTAATCCAAACAGAATGAATATTGATGATGTCAACGTAATAGCGATCTTGGAGCCTTTATTCAGCTTGAAATTTGTCGCTTTAGTTAGAACAGAGTTCATGACGGAATCTTATGTTATAGATAACTTAAGACCGGAATTGATTATTTAAGTAACAAAATATACGTTATAAGTAGAGGCTATTAGCCAAGCAAAATACATTTACATCTTCCAATGCTGAGACCTTCTCCTTCAGATGATATCCCAAAAAAATTGGTAATCTATTTTAGAAGACTATGCTTGTTTCCAATCAGAGTCTTCTAGAAGATTTGAATACTCGTTGTAATTAAAAAATAGGTCTTCCTCTAATACTTCTTCCAGAGTGATTCGATTAAAATAATTCACGCTTCACCTCGAAAAGGTGAGTTGTAATAAGCCTTGTTAACTGTATAAAGTGTGTAAAGAGATACAGCGATCCCTAAAAAACCTACAACTAGGATTGGAGAGAATGATGGAAAATCATAAGTAGGAATTGAAGTCATAATGATATAAATGATGACAATTATGTTCTAAAGCATCTGCATGCTTTTTGATTGAGGCTTGTACGACAAATTTTTACGCTTAACACGACAAAGGCTAAGCATTAAAAAACTCAGTAAGTGATAAATCATTTCTTTTTAACAAAGCAAAAGTTGTACCCTTGTAACCTTTGCATATACGTAAGTCGGGAGATAATACAGTTGTATCTAGCCAACCTTTTTGAGTCTTTTTTATTTCTGATAGGAAACTAATCTTTTTAGTTAGTAACTTTGGACCTATTATTCCTGCTTTTATAAAGCTAACGTTTATACGTTTCTGATCAATAATTTCTAAGCTAGCAAGAATGTTAGTAGAAAATAGCTTTCCTGCAAAACCTTTTGGTCTTAATAAATTTAGTCCTCTACTTCTCTTTGGCTCAAGTATCTGTAAGTTATCTAATAGCGGTGAATAATTTAAAAGAGGTGAGTTAGAAGTACTCCATCTAAGTTCCCATACACCTGTGAGAAGATCAATTTGCTTTGTTATGTCTACAGAGGATTCGCTTGCAGCTATTTTAATGAGCTCGACGATCTGATTTGATTTAGGGGTATGTTTAAGAACTTTTATCAATTTTGATATTGAACTCATGATTATTATTTGTTTAAAATCTACAGTTGTTCAATATTTATCTGGTTGGCATAAAGAACGTGTGGCTGGTCTTTACTACCCTCACTTGCTTGAATCCATTCTTTGTACTCTTCTTTAAGAGCTTTTTTATCAAGCCCATCAAGTTCCATAAGTCTCTTTGAAGCATCATTCATTGTTATTTCAAGAGTCCTTTTTAAGCTGATAGTTGGAATTTTCATACAAAGTTACCAATTAGAGAGTCAGCTAAAAAATTACAAACAACAAAAGCGAAAGTCATCGCTAGTGGTTTTTGAAATAAATCATTAGAAGAGTTCATTGGATTTTATTAGTAGTGACCAATTGAGCTAACGAAGCATGCTAAAGCTCCGCAATAGATAAAAAACAAACTCATTTCTAATGGTCTACGACTAAAGAATGAGAGGTAGAAAGTAGTTGACTTCATGTGGATAGCTAAAACAATTTAAAATGATTGTTTGCTTTTTTCTTTGCTGCTTTTTGTATACGGCAAAGTTCAGTCATCTCTGGTTTAGGGATGCTGAAAGGGGTAAACAATTTCATAAAAATCTCCCTTTTACTCCTATGTTTTAGGGCATTCGGAGGTTCTTTAGATGTGTAGAACCCCCTAATAGAAAGTAGTACTTGCACTACAACCTTCGATCATCAAATCTCTCTAAATTTTTTTTTTCGGGATCCTGATAATAATTAGCTCAGCCTTAATTGTTCAAATGTCTACAGCAGAACCTAGTTAGTCATAACAAGTTTAACTAATATTGTTCAGATTCATTTTCATTTATCCTTACTTATCTAGACACGAATAGGTCAAGAAAACTAAATACATTTAATCATTTTGTAGTTCTAATTCTGGAAGATGCGAAACAGCTTTCATATGCAGAAAGGGAATCAATGGGTAAAAGAATTCTAAAATCGTCTTATTTTTATAGTTAACCGAACGATTGAATCTCACGAAACTCATTTGATTCTCTGATCATATATATATTCGATATAAATCAATGAAGAAATTAATTCCGTTATTACTCCTTTCATCTGCAACTCTTTACTCCACGATTGGTACATTGCCTATGAATGCTATGGGCTGCAATTCATCTACCAACAAAGCCGAGGTGGTTTGTGCTGAAGGTGATATTGATTGTGAAAAGAAACTAATAGAAGATCGAATCAATTAAAATGTCAATTCACACTCCTGATTTTTACGAATCAATTGTCGAAGCCTGTGAACGTGGTGAGCTCTGGGGGGTTGAATTACCTTCTAATACTCCTACTCAGTTAGAAATTGATTTTAATCTTAATAATGCTTAGCCAATTAATTGTTATTTGTTCAGCGGGTTTGCTTGCCCTGGGTGGTATATGGGTATTGATTTCTGGTTTTGATGATGACGATAATGATGGTGATGGTATGACTTTCCCAGAGTTGCAAGGATTGGGGACTTAGTCACGGAAATAATCTTTTTTAACGGTCTACTTAATGATGCTTTTTCTCATGAAGTGAAAGCAAAAGAAAAGGCCCTTATGGTTGATATTAAATTAAATTCTGATTCAGATGATGTAGGAACGATATTCAAGATCATTGTAATTTCAGTTACATTGGGTTTAAATGCAATCGTTTTTTTTGGTATTTTTTCTGTTCAGGTCTTACCTAAGCCTTGTCTTTAATCGATTTTTGTCTATAGATATAGAATGGTGATTTAAAAATGTGGTCAAAGAAATTACTATCTACGAAACTTTTGATGGGTCAAGGTTTGACTCTCTTCATGAAGTCAATAATCACGAAGATCGTTTAAAGAATCAGGCTATAAGATCGTTATGCAATCACGACTATGACGAATGGGAAGACTATATGTTTAAGCTATCTAAGGAAACTAATTAAAAAAGATATTCAATTACTCCATCGCCGAATAGTTGTAGGACCAAAGAACGATAGGATCTAGTTATGAGAACAAAGATGTCCGCTAGAAGAGCTTGTCTTACAGCGGCAATTATGTCTTTACCGCCGACTCTTCTATTCGCTATTAATTCAGGAAGATTTTCTACTTATTTAGTTCTGATTGTATCCATACTCATTAATTGGCCTCTAATTAGATGGCTTGATGATCGCCAGTGGTACAGAGAGTGGAAAAGGGAAGAATAAAGAGATCTTTTTAAGCCCTAGACTATCTCCTGACACTAGTAGGACTTACTCCATATATTTGAGCGATCTTTTCCCGGCTCAATTAAAACTTTTATAGCTTTTAACTCTTTAAATCTACAAATTGGCTGATAACTGCTTTAAAACTTGAAATCCATCTACCTATTCTTGATGAAGAAGTAAGTGATTTAGTTAAAAGTTCTATTTGTTCTTGTCTCTCTTGATATTTAAGATCTAGTTCGTTTTTTGCAATAGCAAGGTTTTCTTGTTGAATAGAGCAATCATTCTTTCCTTCCCAGTCGTTGATACTTGCTTCTAATTCTTCAATATCCATAGTCCTGTACTTGCTTATAAGTATTTGTATATCATCAGGTTCGGGACGCATGAAAAGTGATTTATTGACCAACGGAATCTAACTCGTAAAAAAAATATCAAGGATGGGTAAACACACTCGTGTTTGGGTTATTTATACTTATCAGGATCATCAGTGGATCTAATCATTGAATAAAGATCTCTCTAATTAGTTGCTGTCATTAGTGTTTGAGGTCTATATCTATCAAGGATTAGAAGAAGCCGTACCGGACCGAATCTTTACCCTAGAAAGCTGATGCTTTACATTTCTTTACATAAATTATTTTCAGTAATGACTTCTTCTTCTTCTTCTTCTCAGGTAATCACTGAGTACGGCAAGCAAAACATCTTTGGCCGTGAAACACAGCCCCAGCTTGTCGAGGATTACACAAGTTATCCAGAAGAAGCAGAAAAGACAAATGGTCGTTGGGCGATGATTGGCTTTTTTAGTCTTCTCGTTTCTTACTTCACAACTGGTCAAATCATTCCTGGAATCTTTTGACTTCTGAATCACCTTCAGCATCTGGCAACTACGTCAACGTAGTTGAGAAGTTCAAACCAGAAGACGCCGAGAAAACGAATGGACGCTGGGCAATGCTCGGTATGATCGCTCTACTCGGTGCCTACTCAATAACCCACCAAATCATTCCTGGAATCTTTTAAAACAATTAATCATGCAACCATCTAACAAAACAATCCTAGAAAGAAGCATCGGCAGACCAGCCATGATGGCATTCGTTCTATTAACAGGTATCTACCTAACAACCGGTCAACTAATCCCAGGTGTCGTTTAATGACTACTCAAAACAACAACAACAGAAACATTGATCCTGAAAAGGTAACTGCAGAAAGACTTAACGGCTATGCAGCATTATTTGGTTGCATCGCTCTAGTCGGTGCATATGCAACAACAGGTCAAATCATCCCAGGTTTCGTTTAATGAAAAGTCAAACCACTGAAACGCCAAGATTAGAAGAAGGCAAATTGTTTGCTGAACGACTCAATGGTCTAGCTGCTTCTGTTGGCTGTTTAGCTCTCATTGGCGCATACCTAACAACCGGTCAAATCATTCCAGGTTTTGTGTAATGAATAAAGAAACGAATTACTGGAAAACAGCAGAGCAAATGAATGGTCGCCTTGCGATGATGGGCTTCTTTGCTGCAGTCATTAACTACGGATTCACGGGTTGGATTGTTCCTGGAATTGTCTAGGAGTTAATTTACAATCTTTCTTTAGCCTCTCCTTTTATTGCAAGGGAGAGGCTTTTTGACTTTAGAAATTAAATACGTATTTTCAAGAGATCGATTAAGACATGATCGTCTACTTAAAACCGAACCTTCGCTTCTATTGTCGATCTCTTAGCATCTAAGAAATATTTGGACAATGTTTAAAATCTTTCGTACAAAGTGGTTTAAGACCGCGCCAGTAGTCGCAACACTATGGCTTTCTAGTACAGCAGTCATCCTGATTGGAGTGAATTATGTTGCTCCCGACTACTTATTTATGCCGATGAGTTAACTTGTGGTCGAAGGCTTGGAGGGATGTTTATATAACTTGAACGATCTTCGACACTGTTGCGAAATTTATTTCTTCTTCCTTTTGCTATCTTGCTGATTGGATGTATCTCATCTGGAGGTGGCGCTGGAGGAAGCTATCCAGCAGGTTGGAATCCTTATCCACCGGGTAAAGCAGGGGACTACTCTTGCGAGGATGTTGGTAGTAATTCACTTGTTTATTGTGCCACAGGTGAACATCCGAACTTATGTGATTGCTAGGCTGTGGTCTATTTCTTAAACAGGTGGTTATATATGTGGACGAGCTTTGACACTGTTGCGTAATTTATTTTTTCTATCGTTAGCAGTATTGCTAACCGCATGCACTAATCACGGTGGAGGTTTTGGATCCTTGCCAAAAGGATTTGCGATGGGTCCAGGGGTTCCAGAGGAGCGTACTTGTGAAAATACTTCATTCCATGATCACTATTGTGCTACTGGTGAACACCCCAATCTATGTGATTGTTGATGTTAGGTCCTACATGACCTAGGTATAAGCAGTCAGTGATTGCAACGTTTGTCTAGGTTGGTTTGGCCTCTATTCGTCTTGGGTTTGACAAGTCACTAGAAAGTATAATTCCAATTAAATGCTCAAGATTTGAACAGGGAAGAATTAAATATTATCGATTGTATTAGCCGAATGTGAAAGGAACAAAAGTTAAATAAAAGAGTAAAACTTTCCAAATGAATCACAGTCAGAACGTTAAGTCGCTAAAACATAATTCCCAACTCTACTGATATGAGTCATTTAATTTTTGGTGGTTTGTTATCAACCCCAGCTCCCACTGCTCCAATTGTAGGAATTGCTTTTATTGCTTTGTTTGCAATCGTTGGAGTTATGGTTGGACCTGACTATGACGGAATGAATGCGCCCGCATTAGGAGATTCCAAAGATATTAATCAAGGCTAAATCATTTCTTGATTAGTATCTCAAATATTGGGTTGATTAAAAAATCAGTTAGTAGATTTTAAAAGTCTATTCACTGATTTTTTATTTTTAATTATTTCTAGAAAATACCTGGGATGAATTGACCAGTTGTTGCATAAGCGCCTATTCCGGCAACGATGCCTATCATCGCCATCAAACCATTAAAACGTTCAGCACCAGAATTCATGACTCTTTAGAAAAATAAATTTTAATCATTGTGTTGAGTGTTCGAGAGCGGAATACCGAACGATCATCAATCAGAGTAATAATGGAAAAATACTGAATTACGTATGCTTCAGCTAGTCAGTTATTGCAATGGTTTCTTAGATCGTTGTGACTCTTCTATCAAAGCTTTGACTCTAGTTGTCTTCTAGGAAATAGGTTTGAAACTGTCGTGGTTAATGATTCTAAACTTGCATTGAGATTAACCATTCCTTCTGCGATTTCTTCCATACTCGAAGATCGAAACTCTTGGCCCTTTGATATGTCTTTGCTATGTGCTGGAAAATAGAAGATCATATGCCTACGATTAGGAGTGCATTCAATTTTCTGAGCATATAAAACACTGGTCTATATGGATAGTCCCCTATGGATTGCTTATGTCAAGATATTGCCTGCTATAAGCCTGAACAGGCAAAGATGAGTTGATGCGAGTAGAGAAACTTGTTTCTCTTTTTCAATACCTTCATCGCGCTAACTTTTTTTAGAGGTTCGATTTATGTTTAATAGTGTTTCTATAAGTATTTATTATCTGGTTTTGTATTCACATATACGATAAACAAGCTTAATAGAAGACATTTAAGATGCCTGTGGCCACGTATCTGAAGGATAAGCAAAAGAAAATTGAATCAAAATATCATCAAGTTGCCAAACAATTGGAATCGAAATATGAGTTAATTCATCGGAAGGTAACCTCAAGGTTTCATAGAGAAGTACCTGAAATAGAACTCGTTCGTTCAAGCCTTAATGATTTAATAGCAAAATCTACAGCATCTGTTGATAGGAAAATAAAATCAAAAAGTAAAACATCTATTTTCTCTAAAACGTCTACTAAAAAAGGATCTAATTCTTATCAAGAAAATATTGATTGGACACGAGGTAGATTCTCAGGACAAACAATACAAATCGTTGTAAGGGATGGCAAAATAATGGAGAAGGTTTTCTTAACTCCTAAAGGAAATAAGATTTCTGTCAAGAGAAGCGAATTAGGACTACTGTTGAGGTGAAGGCTGATTTGTAAAATACAGTCAAATTCTTACGTCTAAATTAATGCCGATTATACAACCTAGCTCAAGAATGTAATTATAGCAGTGGATTTAGAGAGTATTGATCAATGGGGTAACACTAAGGTAACAGTATTATAAGATGTATAATCTTGCTATTAGAAGGGTGTATGGGGGACTCTAGATCCTCGCTCTATACGTAATACGCTTTCAAACATTTTTGTCAAAATTTGAGTAGCTATTAGACAACTGTTTCTATTAGTAGCTAAAAAGAAGTCCACTATGTTTTTATCTCTTGGCTATATCAGTAACTTCTCCTTGTCCTGAGAGCACTATTGAGGAATTAGGAATTAAAAACTGGCCAATTTGGACTTGTGATGCCAGCTCTTTTGATTGGACATATGATGACAAGGAAACTTGCTTGTTGCTTGAGGGAGAAGCCTCCGTCACTCCTGAGGGAGGAGACCCTGTGAAGTTTTGTGCAGGTGATTTAGTTGTCTTCCCCGCAGGAATGGACTGTAGATGGGATGTTCATAAGGCAGTCCGAAAGCATTATCGTTTTGGTGAATGATTGATTGATTTAGAAGTTGGATGAATAACTTACCCCTTTACGTCTTAAGCCGATTATTACTCTTCTGTGTTGTGGGGGTGGTTATAAGGCAGATGCTGACTGTCTCTGGGGTGCTTTGAATTTTTTAAATATTGATTCCATGCTGTCCAGCTATACCTTCTAGATTATCCATGGAAAGATCATAAAAATAACTACGAATACATTGAAAGGCGTGAAAGCTTTCTAGCTTTCCTTTCCCTTTGTAGAACTCTCTAGCGATCTTTTGTGCACGCTGTTCTTTTGTCATTTGATCAAGCCGCCTCGGGACACCATCCAATCTTTTTCTCTAGTCGCTGCATCCAGCACTGACACTTTGAAGTCAGATGGTCTCCATGAGAAATAAGACGTTGGTGAAGATGACAAGTAAGAATCGTTCTGCAATGCCTGTCGCAGCAATAATTAAAATGTTGACATGTCATGCAAACGCTAGCTGAACGTGTGTGCTTAAGAGTGTCTTTTTCGAGATAGTCCCACTCCTCTGCTGGGTTGTAACGCTTCTGGAGTAGTACTTTTTGGGTGCGATACGAAGACATTGCCTTAATCCAATAGGTTCTGCTACAACTGACTTCCAATCTGATGCACAAAAAACGGCATAGGGTGAGGACGTTGGAGCCATGTGTCTATAGCAGTACACATGTACTAGCAATGGTAAGGAGGTGTTGTCAAGTATGAATGAAATATTTTAGTTATTAATCGTAAGATCCTTTTTTCTTAGCAGTACCTGCTTCGGATTGATCAAAAGAGACTTGTTTCTACTTATCTTCTTGCCAATCTTAAGATTGTTTTTATGGGTTGATCCTTTCATGGTTGTTGATTGTGAATTAAAAGTTTTTATGAAATCGGATCAAATCCGTCTAATGAATTGAATGCAGGTTCAACGATATGCATGGAGAGTATGGCATTACCAACTTCAAGAATATGTATATGACCTACAACTTGAACAAGCTTTCCGACTAGTTCATCGTCATAGGTTTTATCCATTAACTCTCCTTCTAATCGAGGTTCAATCGTTGTTTGGAAGATGACTTTGCAGCTATCGAAAATCTTGTCTGCAATGATCTTTGTTGGTGAATATGGAGTCTCAGCTTCACATTTCTTTTGATCTACTTGTTCTTGTAGCTCATCAAAAAACATTGGACTCTCTGGCTGTATGGCTAAGTAGTACCTGGGTAATTCATCAGTAAATAATTTTCGAGGATTAATTATGTTTGCTGTTGACATCCAGCCTCTGACTTGTATTGGTTGTTTCATGGGTGAGTTCTTAATGACCCACATTGGATAAGTTTTTCTGACTTGGATTCTTGTAGTTGCTTGGAAATCCAGCTTTATAAAATTGTCTGAAAGTAAAGAAACCGAGTATATAAATTTAATGTCTTAGTGCTAGTTCAGATATGCGTGCTTATAGAATTTGGCTATGGAACGACAAGATTAATTAATGAGGTTTTGATCTTTTGTAGTTAATCCAGTTTTGGTACGCATAGATGATAGGTAATAGTTAAAGGTAAATAGATATATACAAAGAGGTTCAACGTAAGTAATACGTATATTAGATATAGCCAATCAAGGCATATAAGTAATATTCACATTACGTTCGCTTATCCTCTTGTTGGTAATCAATTCGACTTACCAATCGTCGGCTTACGCCTCGTCTTGGAGTCTCATTGACTTCTTCGCTAACGCTCAGAAGCTTGCAGCCTGTAGAGATCTGTTGTCTCTTTGCTAACCAGCCGCCGCCTAACACGGTTGGTAGATCAGGTAGTTACGTCTGATAGTTGATCAATTGTTAGGCAGAGTTTTATCTTTTCTCCCTGTATAGGGGACGACTCGCAAAGAAGGTAGTGATAGGAATAGTTTTTAGGCATCTCCCTGTATAAGCGTAGACTTGAAATCCTCAGTCAAAGACAAAGGTCTTAGGTCTTTCCCTGTATCGATGACGACTCGGTCTCTCTATTGAAATTTCTTTCCAAAAGAGGAGGTGTTAATGAAGAGAATATCTTGTGGGATCAGTTCTCTATTCTTTACAGATTGAATCCATTCTCTATATTCTTGACCAATCGCTAATTGATCTCCAGTGTTTAGCTGATCGGTTCTTCTTAAGGCATGGCATATAACTTCTGACATTGTTTCCTCAATGGAATGAAGGGATTCCATTGGCTAGAAGTAGCTACCCTAGGCTACCTACTTAGCTGAGTATGTAAAGAATCAGCCCTATGAGGTGCCTTTTGAATCTATGAATAGACGTTATGAGGCTTCAGGAATTTGCGTTAAAAATTTGAGCCTTAATGGAGCAATTAAACGCTAAGTTCGAGAATCAATCCGAGGTGCATTTTTAGACTTTTGACTAACTATTTGATGCCATAAAAGATTGGCTTCTTTCGCTAAATCAATATATTCACTTCTGCCTTCAGCCTTCTTCATCTTCAATAATGTGAATGCGTATCGATAGGTGAGTTTTTTGGTCATAACCATTAATGTCGACTGACAAAAGGATCTATCAAGACGCGAAACCAGATTGTATTAAATGTAACAACATGAACATTTTCTTCCGAAAAGCAAGTCATAGTTTGATTGCTTATCCATGGGTAGCCAGGTTGAAGTCTTATCGAATCTCTGAGGGGTTGTCTTTATTTGATAGTTGGTTTCTCCATATTCATTTAAGAAGTTATAACCACAGTCCTTTCAGGGTTTAAATAAGTTAGATACATGAATATAAGTCAACGTATTACTATTGCATGTGCGGCTCAGAGGGTTTCTTATCTCGATAGCCTTAAGAGGTACGAAGATAGCTACGCTGTTAGCCAAGAATTCTGTGAATGGACTACCTGTTTGAATGTCTATCCAGAAGGACTTAAAGCTGCAACGCTAAACGTTCCAGATTTCAACAAGGAAAACCGTACTAGACAATCAACGCAATCGTAAAATCACTTAGCCAGAATATTTAAACGTTGGGATCAGCGCCAACGAGAGATAGGAAGACTGTTCTGTCGAAAGCCAGTCTTCCTCTTCTCGCTAAGTAGTTATTGAAATCTAGAACAATGAGTCACCACAACGCCACCCTTAATTTCTCTCATGCACCATATAAGAACAAGGCTTCTTTAAGTGAATTAGACCGAGAAATAGAAATGGGAGAACTACGACTGAGATATATACAGCTAATGAGAGATGTTCATAAGACTCTTGGAAAGGAAGATGCGATTGAATTGATTAAAGAATCAGAGGGTATCTGGGAAAAACTTACTTCTTGACTAGGTTTTAGTGCAAGGAAAATATATGAGTTTGTTTTTTTAATCCTCTAGATAGCTACCTATATTAGTCTTTCTTCGTCCTTTGATTCCATATTCAATTTCTGTTAGCTCCTTCGATTTTCTACCCATATCAAGCTTTGCGTAATATCTTTCGCAGACTGCAATGCTATGACCCGCAAGCTTAGCGACTTCAAAAATATCCTTGCCTTGCAAAATCAAATTGCAAATGAAAGTGCATCTTAAGCTGTATGGGGTGTAGTTCCTATATCTAAAGACATAGGGTTTCAATTCGTCTCCACATAGTTCGATCATCCTTATCCATATTGTATGGAACATTGAGTATGGAAATTGCTTCATCTCCTTAGCTGGGTTGCCAAAGATTAAATCTTTATCTTTAATCTTTTGACCTGGATAGTATCGACTTAAGTACTCTTTTTGTTCTTTCCTCCATTCAAGTAATTGACTATCCACTCCATTAGTGGGTACGGCTCTTTGTTTCCCAGTCTTAGTATCTTTCATATAAATAATTGCGTTCCATTTATCTTCTGTTTCCCTTTTGGACTTGCTCCATCGCCCTACGTTCTCTCTTTTGACATCACACAATCTCAACTTATTCAGTTCAATGTTTGGACGTAAGCCACTGTTTTTACAAATTAAACACCATCGATAAAACAACTGATTGAAGTAGACACCTCTACCTTTTACTGAATACTTGGCGGGACCTCTTCCTGTCTCTCTGTTTTTAATCATCTGCTTCAAAGTCTTTTCTACTAAATTCCAGTTCCCTTCTTCTATGAGAGGCGGGTTGGCATCTACTTCGGATTCTTTAATGACTATCTTTGGCATTAATCTTTTTTCATCTAGTGAGTTGATTAATAATCCTCTTGGTTTGCAGTAGCCAATGAGAAAATCTTTAAAGTAAATCAGTTCAATTCTTCTAGTCGACTTTTTTGCTTTTCTCCAAGTTATGTACTCATGAAAAGTGTTGTTATCTGTTTGGTGGGTTTTCTCGATTCCTTTGTCGCTGAGATACTTCTCGAGCTGTTTTAAACCTTGTGCTTTATTTTGTAGAGATTTTTCTTTTAACAGATCAGCATCTACTTTTTTTTGCTCTTCATCAAGGAAGTTATTGAGGCACTTTCTAATACTGACTTTCTTTGACCTAACCATATTCTCGGTAATCATTCTTGCGCGTCTTCTTGGACTATTGGTTTCGATTTCATGCTGAGCTTTTCTGATCGCTACCTCTTGCGCATGCTCTAAGATCTCGCTTCTTAATGCGTTATATGCATCGAGTGAATTATCAATGGCAGCCTCTAACGTATTGGCTCCATCAATAACTTTGTATCTGTACTTCTTAATCCCTGGGATTAGCTCACGATATAAGAAAACGTCAGGAGCTCTTGTGAAAGACAAGACAACGCCTTTACTTCCGAAAACTTTTGATTTTCCTGCAATATTCGGCATGAAAAAAACTCTTGCCGTACTGAAAGCAGCGCAGCAAGAGTTTGACTAAAGTTGGACTGAGGTTAAGAAAAGCCAGTAATAGACTAGTTCTAAACTTTTCTTGAGTAGTACTCAACAACTAACAATTCATTGATTTCAATAGCAACCCATTCCCTATCTGTTTTTGCTGATATCTTTGCCGAGAGTTTGGTTTTATCAAGCTCAAGGTGTGGAGGAACATTCGCTAGACCTGGAAATTCTAAGTTGGCTTGAGCCAACTGCTTACTAGCTTTGTTATCTCTGATAGCAATAACATCTCCAGCCTTACATTGGTAACTTGCAATGTCGGTGATCTTGCCATTCACAGTTACATGTCCATGGTTTACCAGCTGCCTTGCACCTGGGATGGCAGGTCCAAATCCAAGTCTAAAACAAACATTATCAAGCCTATTTTCCAGAAGCTTTAAGAGATTTGTTCCTGTAGAACCCTCCTGAGCACGAGCTTTCTTTACGTAGCGAACAAGCTGGCGTTCGGAAATACCATAGTTGAATCGAAGTTTTTGCTTTTCTTCGAGTCGGATCGCGTATTCAGAGCGCTTGCGACGGGCTTGGCCGTGCTGACCGGGAGGGTGAGACCTTTTTGCGGCCTTCCGGGTGAGACCAGGTAGGTCTCCCAAGCGTCGCGTGATCCTCAGGCGAGGTCCGCGGTATCTAGACATAGGGGTTAATTTAGAAAAAGTTTACTGGAAAGGTTAGTCTGGACGTAAATCCATTGGTACCTTTTTTACCAGTTCATTATTCTATCTAAAGATGCTTACAAAGATCAATAGAGCTATTGCAGTTGTTTTTGTTGGTTTGATTTTCTTTTATCAGAAGTGGATTTCACCGTTGTTTGCCCCGAGTTGTAGATTTATCCCTAGTTGCAGTGCTTATGGAATAGAAGCCGTTAATAAACATGGTCCTTGGAGAGGTGGTTGGTTGACCTTGAAAAGGTTAAGCAAATGTCATCCTTTTACTCCTTGTGGGTGTGACCCCGTTCCCGACAAATGAACTCAGAGACATTGATTTTATATTCACGTAAAGGGTGCTGCTTGTGTCAAGCAGTTGAAAACAAATTGTCTAATATATGTCTAAAAAATTTAAAACCTTCTATTGTACTTTACATTATCGATATAGATAGCAAAAAAGTGTCATTAGATATTAAAATGAAGTATACAAATGAAGTCCCAGTAGTAGTTCTTGACTCAAATAGATTATCTAAAAAGATTGAATTACCTCGGGTTCCTCCACGTTTAAAGGAAGATATGCTTTTGTCTTGGATACAAAAGAATTTGAATATTTTGTACAAAACATCTTAAGAAAATAATCAATCCCTATTTTTAGTCAATTGCTTTATTCATTTCAAAGAGAAAGATATAATTTATTTTTTTTAAATAACTAAAATTCTTTTTAGAAAGAATTTTAAATTTCTTTTTAATTACTGAATCATAATTAGTGTTATTTTGTGGTGAAAATTATGCAGTTCTTTTTATACTTGAAGTGATCCTTCATTGATTTTTCATCATCAGAGGTTTGTTTTGTCGCGTTATCTACACACTTTATTGAAAGCAATTGATCTTCAAGTCCCTTCAGGGTTAGCGAATCCAGAAATAAAAAATCTCTCATGTGATTCTAGAGAAATTGAAAAGGGTGATCTGTTCTTAGGTTTAAATGGTGAAAAAATTGATGGAGGGACCTATTGGGTAAAAGCAATTGAAAGAGGTGCTTGTGCGGCCATCATTAGTAAAAAGGCTTCTTTTTTAAATCCACCATCTAACGAAGACCCCGTAGTTATTATACCGGATCCCGTATCACTATTTATCGGCAAATTGGCTGCAGAATTTTGGGGTAAACCATCTAGTGAGACTTGTTTGATAGGTGTCACTGGTACTAACGGTAAAACGACTACATCATTTTTAATTGAATTTTTGACTGCATCGCTTGGCCATCCATCAGCTTTGTTTGGAACGTTAATTAATCGATGGCCTAATCATGAGGAAACTTCAAAATATACAACTACTTTTGCTGTCTCTTTGCAGGCACAACTTAGTAAAGCTGTTCAGGCAGGAGTTGAATATGCAGCAATGGAAGTAAGTTCACATGCTTTATCTCAAAATAGAGTTGCTGGTTGTGATTTTAGTGGGGCAATATTTACAAACCTTTCAAGAGAACATTTAGATTATCACGATTCTATGGAATCTTATTTTGAGGCTAAAGCTAGTCTTTTTCGATCACATTTAATAGAAGATGATGCTCCTAGATCAGTAATTAATATTGATGATAAATGGGGTGCATTATTAGCGAAAGAGTTAAACCAAAAATGTTGGACATGCTCATTAAAAGAGAACTCTCAATCCAGTGAGAAACCAGATTTATTTATTAGTAATCTTCAAATTTTGCAAGATGGCTATAAGGGTAAATTGCATACGCCTTTTGGGGATGAAAACTTTTTTTCACCACTAATAGGTGATTTTAATTTGATGAATATCTTGCAAGCAGTAGGAATTCTAGTTCAAAGAAGATTTCCTTTAAATGATCTTTTGGTCGCATTGGAAAAATTCCCCGGTGTGCCAGGGAGAATGCAACTGATAAATAAGGATGGATTTAAAGTCAAAGACGGCTATCCACTAGTGATAGTAGATTATGCGCATACACCAGATGGTTTGCAAAATGCTTTGATCGCATCGAGATCATTGACGAAAAAAAAATTAATTTGTGTCTTTGGTTGTGGTGGTAATAGAGATAAAGGTAAAAGATCTGAGATGGGAAAAGTTGCTACTAAGTTTGCAGACTATGTAGTTGTGACATCTGATAATCCTCGACAAGAAGACCCAAATGAAATTATTAATGATATTAAAAAAGGTATAACTTTTGATTCCGAAATTTCTGTTGAGCTAGAGAGATCTTCAGCAATTCAACTGGCCATAGCAAAAGCCAAGAAAAACGACGTTGTTTTAATTGCAGGGAAAGGTCATGAGGATTATCAAATTCTAAAAGATCAGACAATTTATTTTGATGATCGTGAGCAAGCAAGAAAAGCGCTATCTTTAAAAAAGGTTTTTACTTAGACTATTTAGTAGAGATTAAATTTTTCAGACCAGTAATAAGGTTATCGATCTCGTTTGAATCTGTAGTGATATGAACGCAAGCACGAAGCCATTTGGGATCTTCGAGAACTCTTATCCATAAATTCTTTTTGCCAAGGTAGTTGACAACCTCTTCAGGAGAATTGATTCCATTAATAGTAAAACTTATAATCCCTGCAGGTGGAGGACTGTTTAAAACAAGTTCAATGTTTTTGATTTTGTTTAGTTTTTTCCAAAGTATAGAGCTGAGGCTTTTAATCTTAGAAAAGCGCTCAGTCTCATGACCTTCATTGTTTAGCATTATTAGAGAGCTCCTGAGACCAGCTAAAAGAGGGACACAAGAAGTTGCTATCTCAAAACGTCTGCCATCAGAATGAAAAGGAGTTTTATTGTTGACATATATGCCTTCTTCAGCTTTTAAGCTTTTCCAGCCAATTAATGTTGGGGTTGACTCTTCTAGTACTCTTGTTGAAAGAGCAACAGCTCCCAGTCCCTCAGGCCCGTACGCCCATTTATGTCCTGTAAATGCATAGATGTCCGCATGGTCACAAGCACCTTTAATTGGTATGTGACAAAAACTTTGAGCAGCATCAACTAATAAATAAGGTTTGCTTGAATGCCCTTTAAGTCTTTTGGAAATAAGTTCAATTGGCATAATTTGTCCTGTATTCCAAAGTAGATGTGAGAGGACAACGAGCTTTGTATTTTTTTTTAGATATTCATCTATCAATTTAAGTACTTCTTTATACGTCTCATCTTCCTTGTCGTTACCATTACATAATTTTGATACGGGAAGTATGGCGATTGTTAGATTCTTTTTTCGAGCTAACTCTTTACATGCTGCGATTATCCCAGGATGTTCACAATCGCTAAGTAATAAATTATCACCATTAGAAAATGGCAGGCCTAGTAAAGGTAAGACACAACCGGAGGTAACATTTTCAGTAAAGGCAATTCTCTTGGGATGAATAGCACAAATCTCTGCTATAAGATTTTTCGTAGTTATGACTTCTTTAATAATGTATGGCCAAACGTTATTTGTAAATGGACCTAAGTTTTGAATTGTTTGCCAGCTCGAAGTTATTGCATTTAATGATTGATTTGGCAGTGGACCTTGCCCTCCATAATTAAAATAGTCTTTATTTTGTAGAGCTGGCATATTGTCTTTGAACAATATTGGTGACATATCTTTTATCTTTTGGTGTGGCAACTAAGAATATCTTTTTTTTGCCAACTTACCAATTTAATTGTATCTTCTAGTTATGTTAACCTAGACGTCTACCATTTTTATTATGTTCTGGAGCAATTTAAATTATTGAGCGCGTCATTAAAGTATGATGGTTTTTAATTTTTAATTGGTTTATGAATATCAAAAAAGAACAAAAAATCAAAGCTCAAGAATGGGTGGTCATGTTCGATGGGCAAATAAAAAAAAGTGAGAAAGAGATTGATGCTTATGAGCATCATTTGGAAGTTAACAATCAAAAGAGTGAATAGTGATTAGATTTTGCTCCTGTCGGGCAAATTAGTGACAATGATATTTCTATTGAGCTTTTGAATTATTTGCTATTTAAGCTGCTTCACTTTTTGTGGCTTTTTATATTAAGATGAAACTCCTAATTAAGTCTTAAGATGAAAATTGATTTTGGCCCTGTAACTTTTAGCAGGATTGCTAGCATCCTTTTGATACTCGGTTTTTTTGGGCTTTTAGCTTATAATTCTACTCTCTAATAATACTTTAATTAATTCTTTAATTATCAAACAATTTAATCTTATAGCTAGTAATTAAATTGGTTTACATAGTTAGTTGTCAATTTATCTCTAAAATATTTATTATTTAAAGATTACTTAAATATCAATTTTTTTTGATTTTTTGATTAATGAAAATAAAGATTATAATAAGACAATTTAAGTAGTTTCCATTTTCAGCTCTCGATGTCTTTATTCATACAGTAGGATTAGAAGAATTTGATTAATACAAATGGAAACCTCAACTACTGATCCAACATTGTTGATGCTCATAGGTGGAATAGTTGTTTTACTAGCTGGCTCAGTAGCCTATGGAGTTTATTCAACATTCGGTTCAGGCTCAAAGGAGCTGAGAGATACTATTGATGAACACGCAAAAATGCATGAATTAGGTATCGCTCATGGACATGGTGGAAGTTCAGAGGCCTATGAGATGTCTGGAAAACTTCAAAAGGATCAAATTTCTTAAAAATCAAGAAGTACATAAAAAATTTTCATCAAAACAATCAAACCCCTGAGATATACTATTAAAGGATTAAGAGGTTCTAGAATTGATTCTTTTATATGTAGACAATATTTACTTGATGAAAATCAATTCATCTGATCAGTTCTCATGTTGATCAGTGTATTAACTGGATTTGCTGCTGGGGCAGTACATGTAGTGAGTGGAGCAGATCATATGGTTGCAATGGCACCTTCCTCTATCCGAAAACCCCGAGTGGCTTTAATTGATGGCTTGGCATGGGGTATTGGACACTCAGCAGGGGTTTTAATCCTTTCAATATTAGGAATTTTAGCTAAGGATTTTATAAATATTGAATTAATGTCTTCTTTTGCAGAGTTTCTTGTTGGTATAAGCCTTTTGATTGTGGGGGGCCTAGCTATTAGGACTTCCTTAAAAGTAAACATTCACATGCATCAGCATATGCATGGAGAAGAAAAGTCTCATAAACATTTTCATTTCCATTCACCTGGAAATAACCTTCATAGAAGTCATACTCATGCTGCAACGGGATTAGGAGTTTTGCACGGGTTTGCTGGCGCTAGTCATTTGGTTGCAGTTATTCCTGCATTGGCATTGCCTTTGTTTGGAGCATTTGCTTATCTTGTTGCATATTTACTTGGATCAGTCTTCGCAATGGGATGCGTTGTCTTAGGTATATCTTTCGCAACTAGTAAAGCTAATAAAATGTTTTATCCTTTCTTGATGCGATCAATAGGAGCACTATCAATAGTGACAGGAATATTTTGGCTTCAAAAGACTTCATTTCTAACTTTTAAAAGTCTTGCTTCATGAATTACACAGCTAGCCTTCTTGCTTTAGGTGGATTCTTTTTATGGGTTGTTATCGCGACGCTTATTTGGGCAAGAAGAATGAGAAAGCTTAAAAAAGAATATTCTCTGAATAAATCAAAATTCAAAAATAATTGATACATCATTTTTCATCTTTAGATACATATTTATTAGTGAAATTGATTCAAGATTATGTATGATTATTCAACTATAAATAAGATTAATGAAAGGTGTTTTGTTTTTCTTAGGTTCTATCTTTAGATGGCCTGTTCAAAATGCTAAAGAATTTTTGATTCTGCATGTTTATCTTTTAGGTATATATGGAATTACTTTTTTGTTAAGAAATATTGGTTTAGAATTGTCTAACCTTATTTTTACAGTTGGTTTAATAGCTCCAATCGGTTATCTCATTTATAATGGACTCCCTTTAGATTGTCTTAACTATAAGTCTGCAATTAAAAGGGAATTAAATTCTCTCAATTAAATAAAAAAGGTTAATTAGAGAGTTAATTTATAAAACTTGTATTACTTCGCTAACCTCTGGAATCATTTCCCTTAGCTTTCTTTCAATTCCCATTTTTAGAGTCATTGTGCTACTCGGGCAACTTCCGCAAGCTCCCTGAAGTCTAACTTTGACGATAGGGCCATCTATTTCAGCTATCTCTACATTTCCTCCATCGGCCATGAGAAATGGTCTTAATTCATCAAGAACCTTTTCAACGTTTTCTGTGGTCAGTGCAAGAGTTTCGTCGCTCATTTCGGTTTACTTAATTTAATTTTGCTTAGCTTAGTTAATTGCAGGATAGTCTGTATGTAATCTTGATAAAGATTTTGTCTAATATCAGTTCCTCAGAGTCAGAAAATACTTATGACGCAATATTAGTAGGAGCAGGAATTATGAGCTCAACTCTTGCAGTACTTCTGCATGAGCTTGATCCAGATTTACGATTACTGGTTGTTGAAAGATTATCTTCTGCCGGTTTGGAAAGTAGTTGCGCCAAGAATAATGCTGGAACAGGACATGCAGCTAACTGTGAGCTTAATTACACTCCAATTCAAGAGGATGGCTCTCTTAGTACCACCAAAGCGTTTGAAATAAATAAATCCTTTGAGCAAAGCTTAGAGTTTTGGGCATCGTTGGCAGAAAGAGGGAAATTGATACCAAATCTTTTTTTAAATAAATTGCCACACATCAGCCTCGTCTTTGGTGAAAAAGATATTTCTTTGCTTAAAAAAAGGTTTTCTGAACTTAGTTCACGACCCGCTTTTGCTCAAATGGAATTCACCAAGGATCATAGTGAATTAAAAGATTGGATCCCATTGATTATGGATGGTAGGAAACAGAGTGAAAAGATTGCTGCGACTAGAATTCAAAGAGGAACTGATATTGATTTTGGTAATTTAACTCGCTCATATATTAGTCAAATTGAAGGGGCAAAATCTATTCAGATTAACTACTCTACTAATGTTGAAAATCTTGAACAAGATAGCGAAGGAGATTGGTATTTATCTTTAAAAGGGCCAAAAAAAAATATAGTCGTTAGATCAAAGTTTGTCTTCCTTGGGGCAGGAGGAGGAGCTTTATCTCTTTTGCAAAAATCGGGAATTCCAGAAGGGTTGTCATATGCAGGGTTCCCTGTAAGCGGTAAATGGTTGATTTGTGATGAGGAGGAATTAACAAAAACACATAATGCAAAGGTTTATGGAAACGCAGCAGTTGGAGCACCACCAATGTCTGTCCCACACTTAGACACAAGATGGATAGACGGAAAAAGATCTCTTTTGTTTGGACCTTTTGCAGGCTTTAGTTCAAATTTTTTAAAATATGGATCAAAATTGGATTTGTTTAGATCCATTAAAACAACTAATCTTTTCTCTATGTTGCAAGCAGGATTAGACAATATAGATCTAGGAAAATATTTATTAAATCAATTAATACAAACAAATGAGGATCGAATAAAAACTTTAAAAAGATTTCTTCCTAAGGTTTCAAACAATGATTGGAAGCTTTCAATTGCAGGGCAACGGGTTCAAATAATTAAACAAACATCTAAGGGTGGTGTTTTAAAAATGGGGACAGAGGTTGTTACTTCATCAGATGGATCTTTAGCTGCTTTGCTTGGGGCTTCTCCTGGCGCAAGCACAGCAGTAACAATCATGATTGAAGTTTTAAACCGGTGCTGGCAGGAAAAAATGAAATCAAGTAAATGGAAAAATAAAATGTTAGAGCTCTTTCCAAGTATTGGGACTGATATCAATTCAAATCAAGAAGCACTTTTGGCAATTCGCAAAAGAAACGATTTCTTACTTAAATTAATTTAAAACTTTAGTACTGGTGAGCTATATTTAATCTTTATTCAGAGTTGAATTGATAAATGAAGATCTTGCTCCTTTGATTGCTTTCGTATGACTAATGTGCCCATTTCTCGTTTGAGGAACTTCTGCATAATTGCTCATATTGACCATGGTAAATCAACCTTGGCAGACAGGCTTCTTCAGGACACTGGCACTGTCTCCTCTAGAGACATGCAAGAACAATTCTTGGACAATATGGACCTTGAGAGAGAGAGAGGAATAACTATAAAATTACAGGCTGCGCGAATGAATTATAAAGCGGATGATGGAGAGGAATATGTCCTGAATTTGATTGATACTCCTGGTCATGTTGACTTTTCTTATGAGGTGAGTAGATCATTGCAGGCTTGTGAAGGAGCTTTGCTGGTTGTTGATGCTAGTCAAGGAGTTGAAGCTCAAACGTTGGCAAATGTTTATCTCGCCTTGGAAAACGATTTAGAAATTATTCCTGTTCTCAATAAAGTTGATTTACCGGGTGCTGATCCTGAGAAAATCAAAAATGAGATTGAATCAATTATTGGTTTAGATACATCTAAGGCAATTTCCTGTTCTGCTAAGACAGGGGTTGGTATCCCAGAAATACTGCAAGCAGTAGTAGATAGAATACCTTCTCCGAGAGATAATGCTGATCAAGCGACAAAAGCACTTATATTTGATTCTTATTACGACCCTTATAGAGGGGTGATCGTCTATTTCAGAATCATGAGTGGTGGCATAAGTAAGAAAGACAAAGTTTTACTTATGGCTAGTAAAAAAAGTTATGAGTTAGATGAAATAGGTGTTATGGCTCCTGATCAAGTAAAAGTAAATTCGCTTCATGCCGGTGAAGTTGGATATTTAGCTGCATCTATAAAAGCAGTTGCAGATGCGAGAGTCGGGGATACAATTACTTTGCAAGATAGACCTGCTGATGAAGCTTTGCCCGGTTATACCGAAGCCAAGCCAATGGTATTTTGTGGGTTGTTCCCAACTGATGCAGATCAATATCCAGATTTAAGAGAGGCTCTAGATAAATTACAGCTATCCGATGCTGCATTGAAGTATGAACCTGAAACAAGTAGTGCAATGGGATTTGGCTTCCGTTGTGGCTTCTTAGGTTTATTGCATATGGAAATTGTTCAAGAGCGTTTAGAACGCGAATATGATTTGGATTTAATTGTTACTGCACCCTCAGTTATTTATAAAGTGAAAATGACTGATGGAGAAATTTTGATGATCGATAATCCCGCCACACTTCCAGACCCTCAAAAACGTGAAACCATAGAAGAACCTTACGTCCGAATGGAAATTTATGCTCCTAATGATTACAACGGAACTTTGATGGGACTTTGTCAGGACAGAAGAGGAGACTTTATAGATATGAAGTACATAACGACCGATCGAGTCACTCTTATTTATGAAATACCTTTAGCTGAAGTTGTCACCGACTTCTTTGATCAAATGAAAAGTAGAACTAAGGGATATGCTTCTATGGAATATCACTTGATTGGTTATAGAGAAAATGATTTAGTTAGATTGGACGTTTTAATTAATTCAGAGCGAGCAGATCCTTTAACTACAATTGTTCATAAAGATAATGCTTATGGTGTCGGGAAAGGACTTGTTGAGAAATTAAAAGAACTTATTCCAAAACAACAATTTAAGATTCCTCTACAGGCTTCAATTGGGAGTAGAATTATTGCAAGTGAAGGTATTAGTGCCTTACGAAAAGATGTTTTGTCTAAATGTTACGGAGGTGATATCTCTAGAAAAAAGAAATTATTGAAGAAACAGGCAAAAGGAAAAAAACGAATGAAGTCTATGGGGAAAGTAGATGTTCCCCAAGAAGCTTTTATGGCTGTATTGAAATTAAATAATGATTAATAGATGTTTTTAAGATCTATGTTTGTTTCGTATAGCTTATCTCACTTGAATTGTTTATAAACATTGAGACTTCCTGATTCCCTTTATCTTTGGTTAGGTTTGTCCATATAAAACCTATAATTATTAATGCTGCAATGGTTATTGAGAGCTCCCCTACGGTGAGACCATCATTTTTTAAATGCATCTTGAATTGTATGTATTCATTTATTTAAGCAATTTTTTTTTTAATTTCTACCTTTTACCGCTAAATTTAAATAGGTCTTTTTATTTGACTATTGAATCTGAGAGGTTTTTTAAGACGAAAGAATTTATCGACACGGTTATTGTTCGCTGGGCTGATAATTCTATCTGTATATATAGGCATCTCTATTGTTATGCCACTATTAATCTCTTTAAAGATCATACCTAATGGTGAATTTGGTTTAGGGAATCCGATTTTTTCAGCCCCATCCATAGATCACTTGTGTGGAACAGATCGATTAGGAAGAGATGTTTGTATTAGAACTTTGGCTGCGAGTGGGGTTGCGTTACAGGTTGTTTTTGTTGCCGTATCTCTTGCGGTTCTCGTAGGAATCCCTTTGGGACTTTTGAGTGGCTATATTGGTGGGCTTTTGGATAGGATTTTAGTTCTTTTCATGGATACTCTTTATACCATTCCTGTCCTCCTCCTTTCTGTGGTGATGGCATTTTTATTGGGGAGAGGCATATTAAATGCCTCAATAGCATTGTGTGTCGTTTATATTCCTCAATATTTTCGACTTGTTAGAAACCAGACTTCACAAGTTAAATCAGAACTTTATATTGAGGCAGCAATATCAATGGGGGCTTCCCCTATTTGGGTGATAAGAAAGTACCTTCTTAAAAATGTCCTTACGTCTGTTCCTGTGGTCTTAACACTTAATGCCGCAGATGCTGTATTGGTTCTTGGGGGATTAGGATTTCTTGGATTAGGTCTTCCTGAGAATATTCCAGAATGGGGAAGTGATTTAAATATGGCATTAGTTGCATTACCTACTGGAATCTGGTGGACAGCGATCTATCCTGGCATGGCTATGTTCGTTTTAGTGTTGGGTCTGTCTTTTATTGGAGAAGGCTTAGAGAAATTTATCAGTGAAAGTGGTTTGCAGGATTGAATTGTACTTGAGGTTTGGAATTTAATACCTCATCTTTTCTGTTCTTGGTAGATCATCTATAATTTCACCTTTTTCATTAATTTCTGGATATTCTCTACCTTCGCTTTTACACCATTCGGCAACCTCTGGGTAAGCCCACTCAAAGATCTTTTCTTTGTATGTTTCTTCGCTCATACCTTCTCCAGATTCAGGAATTATATTTGCTACTTGTCGTTGCCTTAGCGCTTCAAATAATAATGCCGATGCTGCAACTGATACATTTAAAGATTCAACCATACCTCTCATTGGAATATGAATATGCTCATCCATTAGACTCGCTGCTTCTTCGCTGATACCCCATTTCTCGGCACCTAGTACAAATGCTGTTGGTCCCTTGAAATCACATTTTCTATAGTCAATTGATTTGGTATTCAAGTTTGTGCCATACAATTTAAATCCCTTGTTTTTAAGAACTTTTATTGCCTCAGTGGTTCCTTTATATTGGTTTATTTGTACCCATTTTTGACTTCCTTGAGCGGTACTATTAAATGTTAAAAATTTCTCTTTGTTGAAGATGGCATATGCCTCAAGAACACCAACTGCGTCACAACTTCGTATTATCGCTGATAGGTTATGAGGCTTTTCAACATTCTCAATTAAGACGGTGAGATTGGAAATCCTCCTATTTAGTACTGATTTTATACGTTCAAAACGTCTAGGTAGTAGAGGCATTTCTTATGACTGATGGAATAGTTATAGCTCTTTGATGATGATAGTGGTATTTATTTCATATATAAAAAATACATATCAGTGATTTTTAAAAAATATTTGATAAAAAATCAAGTAAAAAGCTCCTGCCCAATGGGCAAGAGCTTTTTACTTGTCTAAAAGAATTTAGTTTCTATTAAATCTAGAAGCTAAATGCAGTTTCAAGAACAACGCCTGTGTCATCATCACCAGTACTTGTATCTTCAACAGTGAAGAAGCCTGGAGTGAGTGTAACGTTGTCGTTCAATGAATAAGTGTAAGAAACTTCAAATCCTGTTGAATCTTCAGAGTCACTACCATCAACATCAGTTGAGTTGTAAGCAGCACTTAATGTTCCTGGTCCAACTTCATAGTCAACGCCAACGAACAAGTCAGTTGCATCAGCACCTGTCTCTGGGTCTGTTGTGTCATAAGCAACGCTAAATGTTGCATCAATTGACTCTGGGCTGTAGTAGATACCACCACCAAATGTGTCGTATCCAGTTGTTCCACCTTCGCCGTCATTAGAAGCGATTACGAGACCGCCACCAAAGCCGTCGCCGTTATAGCCAAGAGTGAAAGTTGAAACATCATCACCATCATCAGCGCCGATTCCTACAGTTGAAGAAGAACCACCGACAGAAACGAAACTTACAGAAGCAACTACGCCGTTGTCATTAGAGTAAGCAACACCAACTCCAGGACCGGTTTCGTTACCAGCCAAAGAATAAGGCATGCTACCTAGTCTGAAAGCATCTGAGTAAGCAGAAGTTGTCGCAGCAACAACATCATCCTGATCAACCAAAGGGCCAACAGTTACTGAAAGATCGCCAACAGGGAAGTTGTAGAAAAGAGAAGTAACGTTTAAGCCGTCACCACCTTCAACAGCGCTATCCATACTTGCTAATGGACCACTTGCGTTACCAGCTTCAATACCAGCAGAGAAAAGGTCTTCGCCTGTGAAGCTAGAATTTATGTCAAGGCCATACGCATACTGCATATATAGCTCTTCTTCTGTATCAGATGTTCCGCCATCTGCAACTGAACCTGTTGTGAAAAAAGCAGAACCAGAAAGAGTTGTTGTTGATGTAAATGCAGTGTCTGCATTAGCTGCAACTGGAGCCATTAGGCCCAAAGCTGCAGGAGCTACTAATAAACGTGAAAAAAGCTTCATAGTGTCCTCACACATTAAAGAAGTTGTATCAAATTTAACTATCTCAAGAGGATCCAAAAGTAGCTTATGTTACACCTCTTGAGTTGGCCTAGTCTCGACTAATCCTTTGAAAGTCACTGCAGTAAAAGACTTTTTAGGTGTTTTGAGCTATGATTATTTCAATAAACACTTTACTGTGAATTTAATTTTAAATGATCGCTTTTGAGTGAAGAACTGTCATCCATAAAAGGCTTAGATGCCCGAAAAGCTGCTTGGGAGGTTATCCAAGCAGTGGGTGGAGGAGCATTCGCAGATGTGGCTTTGGAAAGGATTTTTAATCTCTATTCTTTTAAATCATTAGATAAAGCCCTGATAACTGAACTTTCTTATGGAGCAATTCGCCAAAGATATTTCTTAGATTGTTGGATTGATTCTTTAGGGAAAGTACCGGCAAACAAACAACCTCCTTTATTGAGATGGTTATTACATCTTGGGCTTTATCAAATTTTGAAAATGAAGCGGATTCCTCCTGCTGCTGCAATCAACACAACTGTCGAGCTTGCGAAAACCCATCATTTAAAAAAGCTTGCACCTGTTGTTAATGGGATCTTGCGATCTGCTCTTAGAAGAAAAGAGAAAGGTCTTTTGCTACCTATATCAAATAATCCGAGTTTGGAATTGGCAAAAAACGAGTCTCTTCCTATTTGGTTGGCAAAGGAATTGATTTCTTGGAAGGGAGTCGAACATGCTAAGCAGATTGCTAAAGCATTCAACAGTGTTAGTCCTATTGATATAAGAGTAAATAAATTGCGTGCAGATTTAAAAGATGTAAAAGAACTTTTTGATTCCTGTGGTATTCAAAATCAAGTAATCCCAAACTGTCCTTCCGGATTGGAAGTACGAGCTGGTGGAGGTGAACCTAGGAAATGGCCTGGTTATGAAGAAGGTAAATGGAGTGTTCAAGATAGATCTTCTCAGCTAATTGCCCCATCATTAGGTCCTTTGCCTGGAGAAAATATCCTTGATGCTTGTGCTGCACCAGGTGGTAAATCAACACATATTGCTGAATTAATGAATAATGAGGGCAAGATTTGGTCGGTTGATCGATCATCCAGAAGATCTAAAAAAATCTTCGCTAACTCAGAGAGGTTAGGGACTAACTGTTTGCATCTATTGGTCGCAGATTCCAATGAGTTATTAGTCAAATATCCAGAATGGAAAAATTTTTTTGATCGAATATTAATAGATGCACCATGCTCAGGATTGGGTACTCTTGCTCGCCACCCTGATGCAAGATGGAGGATGAATAGGGATAATATCCAGCAGCTTGTTTTACTTCAAAGTCAGCTACTCAATTCGTTAGCCCCTTTATTGAAAAATGGAGGCACACTGGTTTATTCCACTTGTACAATTCATCCTGAAGAAAATTTTAATCAGATAAAAAATTTTCTTCAATTAAAATCCGAGTTTTTATTGGAATATGAAAAACAAATATGGCCTGGTCAGGAAGGTAATGGAGATGGTTTTTATATTGCTGTTTTAAATAAATTAAAAAATCAATCAAAGGATATAGGGTTTTAACCCTTTTAAAATAGTTATTACTCTATTTTTAGAATTAATAATTAATTTTATAAACTAATTAATGAACTATGTCCTATGGCTATTGCAGTCACAAGCATTCCTAAAATTAGAAATGGTTGTGCACTCGCTTGGTATTTAACATCAAATTTTAATGGATCACGTAATAGCCATATGTCTTGAAATGTGATTTGAGGAATTATTAGCAAAACCAGAATGACAGATGCAAAATGTTGTCCTATCGCTATTAAAACTACTACCATCGCCAGCTGAAAGATATCTATCATTCCTGCGCTGATACGACTTGCATTTTTAATACCAAAAACAACAGGAAGTGATTCAAGTCCAAGGCTTTTATCCCCTTCCACGCTTTTAAAATCATTTATTACGGCAATTCCTAAGCCTGACAAGCTATAGGCAAGAGTAAGGAGAGCAGTTGTCCACGTTAAATGTCCAAATAGAGCCTGTCCAGCCCACCAGGGAAGAGCTATATAGCTTGCACCAAGTGCATAATTCCCAAGCCAGCCATTTTGTTTGAGTTTTAAAGGTGGTGCTGAGTAAATAAAACTTACAAATGAACCTCCCAATGCCAAAAGAAGGACGGAAGGAATTGTGTGATGTGCCCACAAATCTAATAAATAGGCAACTCCAAGACCGGCAATTAATAAAACCCAAATTTGACACTTTACTTGGAAAAGTGAAATTGCTCCTGAAGGTATTGGTCGATTAGGTTCATTTATTGCATCAATTTCTCTATCAAAGTAATCATTTATTGTTTGGGTATATCCAGTTAAGAGTGGCCCGCTCATAAACATGCAACTTATAGAAGCAAGAATGTTGCTTAGTTCCCAGTGATAATTACCACTGGCAGCTGCTCCACATATGACTCCCCATAACAAAGGAATCCATGTGATGGGCTTCATTAATTGCAAACGAAGCTTCCAAATGTTTGTTGTTTCAGAACCTCCTTTTATCCCAAGGAGTTGCCTAGCATCGCTCACTTTGTAATCTCAGGGTTAAGAAACTTCATCTTCGAAGAACCAATGTTTGCTTCCATCATTCATTTTAATTACCACACCAATGCCACCAATACCATCAGTCATCTTGTAATCGATTACAGTGCCTCTTGGATCCTCAGATAGTTGGTTGATCAAATAAGAAGGTATGCGATCTCTTACACGTTCAATATTGATCTTAATTTTTGAACCTATCCTTGCAAGGGAGGTTGGCTTAGCCATGGCATCAAAATGCTTAAGTTTGGGCAACCATAACAGTTCCCCTGTTTAAAAATCATGGTTGCTTTAAGATTGATCCCTTGTCTTGATGTTTCAAATGGACGAGTAGTAAAGGGCGTTAACTTTGTTGGCTTGCGTGATGCAGGTGATCCAGTTGAGCTGGGATGTAGATACAGTAAGGCTGGAGCTGATGAATTGGTCTTTCTAGACATAACAGCCACTCACGAGAAAAGATCAACTTTGGTTGATATGGTTAGACGAACATCCGAGGCAGTAACTATTCCTTTCACTGTTGGAGGTGGTATAAGTTCTATTAATGGAATAAATGAATTATTACGAGCAGGAGCTGACAAAGTAAGTTTAAATTCCAGTGCTGTTAAAAACCCTTCGTTGATTTCTCAAGGAGCTAATCGTTTTGGATCTCAATGTATTGTGGTCGCAATAGATGCAAAAAAGAACAAAAATATTCCCAATAAGTGGGACGTTTATGTGAGTGGTGGACGTAATAATACTGGTTTGGATGCGATTGAATGGGCAGAAAAAGTATTTGAGCTAGGAGCAGGAGAAATCCTATTAACTTCCATGGACGGTGACGGAACTCAAAATGGGTATGACATAGAACTGACTAAATCTATTTCTGAAAAGGTTCCAATTCCAGTAATAGCTTCAGGAGGAGCTGGTTGCTTGAGACACATTAAAGAGGCTTTTACTCTTGGGAAGTCTTCAGCTGCTCTCTTGGCATCCCTTTTGCATGATGGACAATTAACTATCAGCGAAATAAAAGAATATTTAATTAAGGAAAATTTACCTATCAGACCAATTGAATGATTAATATTTTCACTAAAAGAGGTAAAATAAATCTCTCCACATTAAGCTTTTTGTGCGAGTAAAGAATTTCTTAGATTTATATGAGGCCTGGTAATACTAAAGCTATAGAGGAAATGTTTAATTCAATTTCTTCAAAATATGATTTTTTAAATGATATATTTAGCTTCGGATTGCATAGATTTTGGAAAAGTCGATTGTTGGATATTCTTAATCCAATTTCGGGAGAAAAATGGATAGACATTTGTTGTGGAACTGGAGATATGTCAATACTTTTGGCTAGATATATGAAGAATTCTGAAAATATTATCGGGATAGATTCAGCTTCTCAATCATTATTAATTGCGAGAGAAAGATCTAAGCAAAATTATTCTTCAATTGAGTGGATAAATGGTGATGCTCTAGAGATAAATCTAGCATCACATCAATTCGATGGACTTTTAATGGCCTATGGCTTAAGAAATCTTTCCAATTATAATCTAGGACTTAGAGAGGCTTTTAGAATTTTGAAACCAGGAGGAAGAGCAGGGATACTGGATTTTAGATCTTTTGAAGGATTTTCAATACAAGGGTTATTCCAGAAAATTTATTTAAGTTTTTATGTGGTTCCAATTGCATCTCTTTTCGGTTTAGGAAAAGAATATTCATATATAAAAAAAAGCTTAGTTAATTTTCCTTCAGGTGAAAAACAAATTCATTTGGCACTTTCTGCGGGCTTCAAAAAAGCAAAATACAAAACATTAGCAATGGGACAAATGGGGATTTTATTACTTGAAGCCTGAATCAAAATCGTTCAATTTATTGTCAATTCTTTTCTTCTACAAAAACTGCATTTACCCCACAATTTAACTTCTCCCTTGGGAGAAGGCACTTTGCAAAAAGGACAATTTGCGATTCCATTTTTATCAGTTCTACTTGGATGATTTTCCCATATTTCTTTTTCACTTTGTCCAGTAACTAAATCATGAGGATAATGTTGTCTAATGCGAATCTCTTTTATTTGATATCCATATGATTTTAAAGATTCAATTAATTCTAAACGGTTGTATTGTAGCGCCTGTCTCCACTGCGGATGACTTGCTCCAATCGTTAAAACTTTATTGTGAATGTTAAGTGGTGTGCAATTCAATGCGAGTTGCTCCCCAGCTATTTCTATCCAATCATGAATAAGTCCACCGACGTTACCTTCCCACGAAGACTTGATTTCTTCCAAGCATGCATAAATTGACTGCTCTCTTCTTGCTTTTGTTTTATGCTTTAAATCTTCTAAAATCAATTTTAATTAGACACTATTGGTAAGTTAGTGCTTAAATCTAGCTAATATTTTTTAGATTGCATAAAAGATCTTAATGGGATTATTAGATAGGTTAAGTCGCTTGATAAGGGCAAATATAAATGCTTTTGTCAGTGATGCAGAAGATCCAGCAAAAATACTTGATCAGTCTGTTGCTGATATGCAAGAAGACTTGGTTAAGCTGCGTCAAGCAGTCGCTATGGCTATTGCAAGTCAAAAAAGATTAGAGAATCAGGCTGATCAAGCGAAAGATCAAATTAAAAATTGGTTATCAAGAGCTGAATTAGCCTTAAAAAAAGGAGAGGATGAACTCGCTAGAGAAGCATTGAGTAGAAAAAAAACTTTTCAAGAAACTTTTGAATCTTTATCGACTCAATTTCAAACACAAAATGGTCAAGTTGAAAGACTAAAGAAAAGCCTTTTGTTATTAGAGAGAAAGATTGCGGAGGCTCGAACTAAAAAAGATATGCTTAAAGCAAGGTCTCAGGCAGCTAAAGCTCAGCAACAAATTCAAAGTGCAGTTGGTGATTTAGGTAGTAAGTCTGCTATGGCTGCTTTTGAAAGAATGGAAGATAAAGTAGAGGCATTGGAAGCTTCTGGGCAAGCAGCATTAGAGTTGGCTGGAGAAGATATAGAAAGCAAGTTCGCAGCATTAGAAGGAGGTGAGGATATAGAGAAAGAATTAGAGGTATTGAGGACTCAATTGAAATCAGGGGTTGAGGCAATAGCTTTGCCTCCTTCTGATTTAGATATGAATGAAGTAAAGAAAGTAGAAATCCAAGAAGTTGAAGTTGAATTAGAGGAGATGAAAAAGTCAATGGATAATTCTTGATTTTTTTAAGATCACATTACTTTTGAAATATGAATAATCAAAAATCTGATAGAGGGGTTGGGATGATTTATAGATATCACAAATTAAATCATCCATCTCCTAGATCTTGGAGATTAATGCTTAAACCTATTTGTGCTAGTACAGAAATAGAGCTATCAAATTGGATTGCAGAGAAACCAGTAAAACAAAGTCAACCAATAGCTATATTTTCTTCTTGCCAAAGATTTGCTCAAGGACAAGCTGGTCGAATTTGGCATGCACCAAAAGGAGGGGTTTGGGTTAGTGCAGCTATTAAGAGAGACTGTAGGTGTGAAAATAATTCTCAGCTTTACGGGTTAGCGGTAGCATTAGCATTGGTTGAAAGAATTGAACGGATAGGAGTTAATGTCAAAATAAAATGGCCAAATGATCTATTGGTTGAAGGTCAAAAACTAGCTGGAATCTTACCTAGATTATTTTTTAGAGGAGGAGAGCTTAGATTACTAAGAGTTGGAGTAGGCTTAAACGTTTCAAATAATGTTCCTAAAGAGGGGATTTCACTAAAAAAAATTATTGTAGAAAAAACGATGAATATAAATTTTTGGTCATCAGAAGTTTTATTTGCAATAGAAAGATCTTTGGATTTTCTAGATAACCAAAAATTTCTGCTCATTCAGGTCGAACAAAGATTATGGTCAAGAAAATACATTGAAAAAGAAACTGGATATCATTGGGATATAAAAGGTCTTGACTCAAGCGGAAGATTAATTCTTCGTAAAGAAGATAAAGAGAAAGTATTGTCTGCTTACATCTGATTACCTGAGTTAATTATGAGTAATTTCTGTCACCTTGCCATCTCTAAATCTTGCTATTTTTTTGGCTCTTTGAGCAACGTTGTCTTCATGAGTAACTAAGACAATCGTTATTCCTTGACTATGAAGTTGGTCAAAAAGATTTAAAACATCTTCAGTTGTTTTGGAATCAAGCGCACCAGTTGGTTCGTCTGCTAATAACAGAGATGGTTGATTGATTATTGCCCTTGCTATGGCAACTCTTTGTTGTTGTCCTCCTGATAATTGATTAGGCAGATTGGTCATCCTGTTCCCTAGACCTACTCGATTGAGAGCCTCTTCAGCACGCTGCTCCCTTTCTAGTGATGGGACACAGGCATAAATCATTGGAAGCATTACATTCTCAAGTGCTGAAACTTCTTGAAGTAGATGAAATTGCTGAAAAACAAAACCAAGTTCTTTGTTTCTTATATCAGCTAGCAAGTCATCATCAAGTTTTTCTACTGCAGTTCCATTTAATTCATAAGTCCCGTTGGTAGGACGATCAAGGCATCCAAGTATATTCATTGCAGTACTTTTACCAGATCCACTTGCACCCATAACTGCAAGGTAATCGCCCTGGAAAACCTCAAGATTTAGTTCGTCAAGAGCTTTGACTTTGACAGAGCCTTCTCCATAAAATTTATTTACATTCGTTAAACGAGCTACAGATTTCTTCAATGATTTTAATTGGTTAACCAATTGAACTTTTACTTGCAAGAGTAATAGCTTCTCGAAGTAATGGAGTTCCGTTTACCGCACTATCAGCAAAGTCAAAAAGAGGGTTTGAAATAATCCCACCAATAGCAGTTACGAGAACACAAAATATCAAAGCGACTTTGAGAGATGACATCCCTGGAATTGACCACTCAATGGATGGATAGGATTTAACAACCTCTGAAGCTTCTTTAGGCTCTGTTACAACCATCATTTTTATAACTGAGATGTAATAGTAAATAGAAATAACAGAAGTAACTAGACCAACACTCACAAGCAAGTATTGCCCATCAGCCCATCCAGCAAAAAATAAATAAATCTTTCCGAAGAATCCCAACATTGGAGGAATGCCTCCCAAAGAAAGAAGGCATAAGCTTAACCCCAAAGTGATTAATGGATCTTTTTGGTATAGCCCTGCATAATCTGATATTTGATCACTCCCAGTTCTGATTGAGAAAAGTATTATGCATGCAAAAGCACCAAGATTCATAAATAAATAAGCTGCCATATATAGAACCATCGCAGCAAAACCATCTTCAGTTCCACAAACCAATCCAATCATCACAAATCCAGCTTGTCCAATTGAGCTATAAGCCAACATTCTTTTCATTGATTTTTGAGCTAGCGCTACAACATTTCCTAGGGACATACTTAAAACAGCTAAAACAGTAAAAAGCAATTTCCATTGTGTGTCAAAAGCGCTAAAACATCCGACTAATATCCTTATCGCAAGTGCAAAACCTGCTGCTTTTGACCCTACTGATAAAAAGGCAACTACTGGAGTAGGAGAACCCTCGTAAACGTCTGGTGTCCATTGATGAAATGGAACTGCCGCGATTTTGAAGGCTACTGTAGATAATACAAAAACAAGTGCTAAGGCAGATAAAGGTGTGGGAGCACTTATCAGGGTTATTCCTATTTCTTTTAAATTTGTAGATCCACTTATTCCATAAAGCAGGGATGCCCCATAAAGAAATACAGCGGCGGCAGCCGAACCAACTAATAAATATTTTAAAGCTGCTTCTGAACTTCTCGAATCTCTTTTGAGATATCCAGAAAGTAAATAACTAGCAACGGAAAGTGTTTCTAGTGAAACAAAAACACTTACCAAATCAGTTGAACCACAGAGAAGCATTGCTCCAAGAGTTGCAGCTAAAAGTATGGCTGCAAATTCCCCAATAGGACTTCCATTTTGATCAGCAAATCTCCAACTGATTAGCAGAGAGATAAGAGTTGATAGGGCTATTACTCCTCTAAAAGCAATAGCAAGATTGTCTGCTACAAATGCACCTAGGAAAGATTCTTGAATTTCTCCATTCCATTGCATTGTTAGCAAAATCAAAGATGTTCCAAGACCGGCATAACAAATTGGAGGGGACCAACGGGCTGAAACCTTTTCACCAGCCAAATCAACTAAAAGAGTCCCTAGCATTGCCAATAGAACTGCTGCCTCTGGAAGCACAGCTTTGGCATTTAAAGAGAGATTTAAAAGCTCTACAGGCTCGTTTATGAATATATGAAAAGACAAAAGTTCTCCCATTTATGTATTGTTTTTAAGCTGTGTCTGATTTTATAACTCTAGCGAAGTTATGAAATATGCCTTTTTTATCATTTTGGGCTATGCATTTTACTATTCAGTACGTTAGATAAGAAGGAGGAAAACTGAGCTGATGCCCACTGACCATACTCTGGTAATTGTTGAAAGTCCCACAAAAGCAAAAACCATTAAAGGGTTTTTGCCTAAGGATTTTCAAGTTCTTGCGTCAATGGGGCATATAAGAGACTTGCCTAATAATGCCTCTGAGATCCCTGCAAAGCACAAAGGAGAAAAGTGGGCAAAGATTGGGGTTGATACAACTGCTAATTTTGATCCTTTGTACGTGGTACCCAAAGACAAGAAAAAGATTGTCAAGGAATTAAAACAATCTATGAAGGGTGCTAGTGAGTTATTGCTTGCCACTGATGAAGATAGAGAAGGGGAAAGCATAAGTTGGCATTTAATGAATGTACTTGACCCGAAAATCCCTGTGAAAAGAATGGTTTTTCATGAGATAACTAAAGAAGCTATTTCCAAAGCACTATCGAAAACAAGAGAAATTGATATGGAATTAGTTCATGCCCAAGAAACAAGGAGGATATTAGACAGATTAGTTGGGTATACGTTGTCTCCTCTTTTATGGAAGAAAGTTTCCTGGGGTTTGTCTGCAGGGAGAGTCCAATCAGTTGCAGTAAGATTGCTTGTTATGAGAGAGAGAGCAAGGAGAGCTTTCAAAAGCGGAAGTTACTGGGACTTAAAGGCAAAATTGGAAAAAGAAGGTAGTGAATTTGAGGTAAAAATGACCTCGATTGGGGGCCAAAGAATTGCCAGTGGTAGTGATTTTGATGAATCAACTGGATTATTGAAATCTGGGCGGAATGTCAAATTACTAAAGGAAGAAGAATCTAAGGAACTTGCTAAAAAATTGACTACCGATACATGGAAAGTTATCAATGTCGAGGAAAAACCGTCAATCCGCAAACCAGTACCTCCTTTTACAACAAGCACATTACAACAAGAAGCTAATAGAAAACTTCGATTATCAGCTAGGGAGACCATGAGATGTGCCCAGGGTTTGTATGAAAGAGGTTTTATTACATATATGAGAACAGATTCTGTTCACCTTTCCGATCAGGCAATTGATGCCTCACGAAATTGTGTTGAATCAAAATATGGAATTGAATATTTAAGTAAAAAGCCTCGTCAATTTTCCAACAAGACGAGAAACGCTCAAGAAGCCCATGAAGCAATTCGTCCCTCTGGTGAAAGTTTTAAAACACCAAAAGAGTCCAACTTGCAAGGGAGGGACCTTTCTTTATATGAACTCATTTGGAAACGAACAGTTGCTAGTCAAATGGCCGATGCAAGGTTGACAATGCTTGGAGTGGAATTACAAGCATCAGATGTATCTTTTCGGGCTAGTGGAAAAAGAATAGATTTCCCTGGCTTCTTTAGAGCGTATGTTGAAGGTACTGATGATCCTGATAGTGCACTTGAAGGGCAAGAAGTACTTTTGCCTAAATTAGCTGTAGGAGATTCTCCAATGGCTAAGAATGTTGAGGCGTTGGGGCATCAAACTCAGCCTCCTGCTAGATATAGTGAAGCTTCATTAGTTAAAACACTTGAAAAAGAAGGTATAGGTCGTCCGTCAACATATGCAAGCATTATAGGAACAATCGTAGATCGAGGTTATTCAGTTCTAAATAACAATTCTTTGACTCCAAGCTTTACAGCATTTGCTGTTACGGCACTTCTTGAAGAACATTTCCCTGATCTCGTAGATACTAGTTTTACAGCTCGCATGGAATCTACACTTGATGAAATATCGACAGGGAAAGTGAGTTGGCTCCCATACCTTAAGGGATTCTATAAAGGTGATTCTGGTCTAGAGAATCAAGTTCAACAAAGAGAAGGAGACATAGATGGAGGGGAATTCAGATCTGTTTCCTTGGAGGGGCTGTCATCTCTTGTTAGGCTGGGTAAATTTGGAACATATCTTGAATCAAAGCAACTTGGTGAAAATGGTAAACCTATAACAGCTACTCTCCCTCAGGAAATAACTCCTGCAGATTTGGACGAGGATATCGCAGAGATGATATTAAAACAAAAAGCTGAAGGTCCTGCATCACTTGGGGTTGACCCTGATAGTGGACAGAATTTATATCTATTAAATGGTAGATATGGTCATTTCGTTCAAAGAGGCTTGGTAGTCGAATTGAAAGATCTTGGAATCCCAAAAGGTAAGAAAAAGCTGGGAAATCTTCGCTTGTTTAAAAGTAGTCAATATGGACTCTATTTGAAGCAGGATTCTTCAAAGGTTCAGGTTTTGTTGCCAGAGAATATAAAAGAGGAAGAGATAGATGTGAAAAAAGCCCTTGAATACCTAGATGATAAATCTTTAAAAAAAGCTCCAAATCCAAAGAGGACTTCCTTACCTAAGAATTTAAAACCAGAGAACTTGACTTTTGAAGAGGCTCTTGGATTAATTCAATTGCCACGCCTACTTGGTGAGCACCCAGAGGGTGGAAAAGTTCAATCAAGTTTGGGTAGATTTGGTCCCTATGTGGTTTGGAGCAAAAATGATGGTGAGAAAGACTATCGATCAATCAAGGGCGAAGATGACGTTCTTCAAGTAAGTCTAGATAGAGCTCTTGAGCTTTTATCTATCCCTAAAAGGGGGAGAGGAGGAAGAACTGCTTTGAAGGAACTTGGTATCCCAGAAGGAGCCAAAGAAACTATTCAATTATTTAATGGCCCTTATGGTTTATATGTTAAACAGGGCAAAGTAAATGCTTCTCTACCAGAGGGCAAAAGCGCTGAAGATATCACAATTGAGGAGGCTATTGAATTATTGGCAGCTAAGAAATCAAGTAAAAGCACAAAATCTAAGAAAAAAAATTCTACTAAAAAGACAACAAATTCAACCAAGAAAGAGTTAGATTCATCATCATCGAAAAAAAGTAGTGCTCGAAAAACGCCTTCTACAACTAAAACAGGACGTCTAAGAGCCAGTAAAGTTAGGGTAATTAAAACAAAATAAAATTTTGAATATTTCAGGAATTGTTGAGAAAATATTTATTAGATCATTTCTAATAGTTACGCTTTTGCCACTTCAATCATGCTCAAATACTCTAATAGGCGAAAAGTTGGAAAACAGTTTTGACCTTATTGAAACCCCAAAAACTTCAGAAATAACTAATAAGCCACAAAAAATTAATGAAAAAATAAAAATTAAATCAAGAAAAAAAGACGATAAGAAAGAAAATGATTTTGGCAACATTATCAAAGAAAATTCGATATCTAATAAAGAGAGGCTTAGTCAAAAATCAACCAAACCAATAAAAAAGACAATTTTTAATCCACAGCCATACAGGATTATTTTAAGATTATCAGGTGCAAATCCCTCCGCTCCAGCTGAAACTGTTACTGAGGCTCTAAGAAAAGCAGGTGTCCAGTTTGAGGTGGAAAAGATTGAACGTTTTGATGAGGGGAATTTCTCAAAGAATACATCTATGAAAAGATAACAATTTGGACTTAGATAAAAAAAACTTTTTTAAAAGTCGATCTATGTATGAAGCTCCTCTTAGCAAGAGAAAAGCCTTAAAAATCGTTGAGTCCTCTTATCTTGCTGCTGCAACAGCTTTGATTTGGATAGCACTTTATTATTTGCCTATTGGTGGAGCTGTTTTTCGTCTTGCGTTACCATTGCCATTAGCTCTACTTCAAATTCGGAGAGGTGTTAAGACAGGCCTTGAGGGAGTGACAATATGCGTAATGTTATTAATTGCTCTGATGGGTCCGTTAAGAGGACCTTTAGTGCTTTTTCCGTATGGATTACTTTCCTTATGGTTAGGATATAGTTGGCAAAAGGGATGGAATTGGTGGTTAAGTTGGAGTGTTGGAGTCTCAATCGGAACAATGGGTTTTCTAGTTAGGGTCTTCGCGTTATCTGTTTTGGTTGGTGAGAATTTGTGGGTTATTCTTACTCGTGCTGGGGCAGGATTGCTCGAAAAAGGAATAGACATTTTCAATCTTTCTTTTACTCCCGATATGAGACAAGTTCAAATAGTTGCACTATGTCTAATTGTAACTCAAGAAATCGTTTACGTTTTTTGTTTACATGCTTTAGCTTATTGGATTTTCCCTAGGCTCAAATCATCAATACCTGAACCACCCGCTTTGCTAGAAAATTTAATTTCTCTAGAATCTAATTGATTAGAAATGTTAGAAGATAACTATGTTTTGTTGCCGTCAGGAGTATTAGCATTTGGGACAGGACTCAAAGAGCAAAATATTGATGAAAGAGTTCAAAGATGGCAAGAAAATATTACGAATATGGCTTTCTTTTTAATTCTTGCTGGATCTCAAACTGCAGAGATTGAGGGCATTTCTGCTGCTGGCTTAACGGCTGTTTCTAGACGTTATACAGCTGTTGCAGATGCTGAGCTTTTATTGAGAGGACCTAATCTTCCAAAAAGATGGCCTTTACCTCCTTTGCCTGCGGGTGTCTCACCCGCATTGATTAGTTATGTTGCCTCAAGGTTCTTAAAAATTAAACCAACTATCATTTCTGCAGGACTGCTACAAACGCCCCCCTTCCCTCATCTTTCCCTAGAGTCACCTGAGATAGGTCCAGCTAGATGCTTGAGTTCAGGCAATGCAATGGAAAGAACTAGGGTTGAACTTTTACTTGATGGTGGTTTTAAGATAGGTAAGAAATTAAAAAAATCTCTTTTGATCACAGAGTGTGTCCCAGGAGGTACATCTACAGCTTTTGCAGTTCTCTCTGGGCTAGGAATAAATGTTAATGGTCTGATAAGTGGAAGCCATAAAAATCCACCTTCAGAATTAAAAACAAAAGTAGTTAAACAAGGACTTCAAGCAGCGAAATTAAAGAAGAACCCATCTTCTGTTGAACTCATGGCTGCTGTTGGTGATCCATTCCAGCCAATTGCAGTTGGTCTTTTAATGGGAGCTAGAGAATCTGGCCAGGAGATTTTATTAGGAGGAGGCTGTCAAATGTTGGCAGTTTTGTCTTTGGCATTAAATGAAATTGAACCTGAATCGCGATCTGAATTTCTTGGTAAAATTTCAATAGGAACCACCTCATGGTTAGTTGATGAATCACTTTCTTCTGCGAAAAATAGAAATTCTTTTATTCATTTAATGAATCATGTCGCTAATTATTTTAAAGTAAATATCCTTGGTCTAGCTAGTGGCTATAGATTTAATGATAGTAATCAAAAGGTTCTTCGAGATTATGAGATTGGTTATATAAAAGAGGGTGTTGGGGCTGGTGCATTATCTTTGCTTGCTCAAATTAAAGGATTGACTCAGAAAGAAATGATTGAAAGGTGTGATATTGAGGTAGGGAATCTATTTAATTCAGATAATGAAAAACTTATCAAGGGATCTAAATAATATGAATACTTATACATTTAGAAGGAGAGAGTTCATCAAGTATGGATTGATTTCTTCTTTGTTTTTATTATCTGGATGCTCAACATATCAAAAGAAATTAGCTTTGAGAGGGATTTCTGATACTTTCCCTAGTGAATTTGTTAATAGTTTATCTACGGGTTGGGAATTTTTTCCTATAAAAGATATCGAATTAAAAACATTTTCTTATAACTCTACTCTTCAAGAAAAAACAGATTTATTAGTCTTAAATGATGGCTGGATTTATGATTTATCTATTAATTCTCTTCGAGAAATAAGAGCAGATAAAATTAGAAAAAATTTCAGTAAACAGGCTAATTCTTTTCTCTATGGGTTAGGCGATGATTATAAAAAGAAGGTTTTACCTTTAGCGGTTAGTCCTTGGGTGATACTTTTCAGAAATGAAGACTCTCTGGCTCTAAAAAACAAGAATTCTTGGGAAGTTATTTTTTCAAGTTCACTAGCAAATCAAATAGTTTTTCCTAATAGTCCTTATCTTCTAATTTCGATAGCAGAAAAAATAGATTTAGTTAATGATTTCTCAAAAATTAAGAGCTATGCCAAAACTTTTGATGATAGGAATGCTTTGAATTGGGTAGTTTCAGGTAGAGCTAATGCAGCAGTTTTACCTTTTTCAAGCTGTGTTGATAGTCTTATTAAAGACCCTCGTTTGTCTGTTCTTTTGCCCCAAGAGGGAAGTCCACTGAATTGGACAGTACTTGCTTCTCCTTCGCTGTCTCCAGAGTATTTCCCAACTGATTGGTTTAATAACTTATGGGGAGATAGTTCTTTGAGTCGTGTAATAAGTAAAGGTTTTTTACCACCAACAGATTTATCAGACTTAAGGAGAAAAAATATAAATGTTCCGCAGAAGTATAAATCTATCTTCCTTCCAGAAGAGAGTGTTTGGAATAAATGTTGGTCATTGCCAAAACTGAGTCTTGAGAGTAAAAAAGACTTGGCTTTAAATTGGAATAATTCATAATCAAACTAAATTTTAAATTCAAAAAACTTTTCAAAGACATTTTTAAATACCATAACTAACATTCTAAAAGTTGTAGACTCAATAATGTTTACTGGCTTAATTCAGTCTATAGGCACGATCAAGAAAAATAATATTGGGGTGGTTGTTGATGGATGTAAGCCTTTTTCACCTTTAAAACTTGGTGATAGTATTTCTGTGGATGGAGTTTGTTTAACAGTTTCTGAATTGATGAACGATTCTTTTACTGCAAATATAAGTGAAGAGACTCTTAAGAGAACAAATCTTGCAGAAAAAGCTCAGAGAAATGGTTTTGTGAATCTTGAGCCAGCATTACGTTTTTCTGACCGATTAGGTGGTCATATTGTTAGTGGACACATAGACGGCTTGGGTGAAGTTGTTTCAATAGAAAACTTGAAAAATTCTTGGAATTTGAGATTATCTTGGGATGATTTGAATTTCTGCAGATATATGTGTGATAAGGCGAGTATTAGCCTAAATGGCATAAGTCTAACTATTGCAGAGATATATCTTGATGGGTCTGAATTTTCAGTAGCCGTAATACCTCACACGTGGTCAAATACATGCTTACAGTTTTTGACAATTGGAGAAAAGGTTAATTTGGAAGTTGACTTGATGGCTAAATACGCAGAAAAACTTCTAAAAGTAAATAATAATAATTCTATTTCCAAGCAAAGGCCAGTAATTAGCTCTCAATGGCTTAACGAGCAAGGTTGGAATTAATAGTTTTATATGATTTCTTTGAGCGACTTATTATTTCTTGAGTGGTAACAAACTTATCGCTCCAGATTCTTTTCGTACATCAATACGAAATTCCTGTCCAGGTTCAAGACCTAGTTTTTTTGTATAGGCATGTCCAATAAGAAGATTTCCATTTCCATGAACTTTAGTCCTGAATTCCGCTTGCCTTCCTCTTGAAGATCTGTTCCCTGCTCTTCCAGGACCATTTGAGCGAAGTTTATAACCTTTCGCTTCAACTAGAGCACGGTAAAAACTTTTGCGTAAAACTCTCCCGCTTGGCCCCACGTAACCACATCCTTTAGCTATTTCGTCTTCTGGACGGTTGCTCAAAGATCTTGCTTTGTCTAGGAGTTCTTTTCCAACAAGCATTTCAGACTGATTTAATTAACTGAATTCTGACCAAAAAGTGGAATTGTGGCAACAAATTAATCGAAAGTTTCTTGCTTAGTATCAATATTTGCCTCTCAAAGCAGGTAAAGGATAATGAATAAAACTACCCAAATCCCGTCTACAAAGTGCCAATAGAGCTCGACTGCCTCAAATGGGAATTTGTTTTCATTATTTACTCGACCAGATGGGACACGTGTTTGCCACCAAATAATCATTATCATTATTGATCCAAGTGTTACGTGAAGCCCATGAAAGCCAGTCAAGGCATAAAAAGTACTTGCAAAAAGATTGTCAGTTAATCCAAAAGGCAAAGTAAAGTACTCAAACATTTGACTGATTAAGAATGCCAGTCCCAATGAGCCTGTTATAAGAAGCCATTTTTGGCATTCTTTTGATTGATTCTTTTCTAGGAATTTCCCAGCTCGATGAAAAGTAAAGCTACTCAAAAGGAGCAAGACAGTATTTAAAGTTGGTAATGGTAGTTCTAATTCGTAAACAGCATCAGGACCAATGGGGTTGACTGCTTTGAAAGTTAGATATGCCGCAAAAAATCCTGCAAAGGTCATCCCGTCTGCGATTAAAAAAGCTATTAAGCCAAACAAACGAAAATCTTCATGTTCTTCAGTTGAGAGATCTTTTGTGCTTTCCGAGGATTGCTCTTTTGGAACTATCGATGTCATTTCAATTGCTCCTGAGTTTTAGTTGAATCTTTTTCTCCATAACCATATGGTTCAAGAACGAGTGGTGCTTCTCCCTCCCAATTCTCAACAGGCGGTGGTGAACTTGTTAACCACTCAGGAGTGAGCGCATTCCATGGATTGTCACCAGCTTCATCTCCGTAGAGGATGCTTTGAAGAATATTCCATAAAAAAGGTAAAGTACTTAAAGCCATTAACAATGCACCTACGCTACTTATTTGATTGATTAATTGAAATTGTGGATCGTATTCAGCCACTCGCCGAGGCATTCCATTTAAACCAAGCCAGTGTTGAGGAGCGAAACAAAGATTAAAGCCTATAAAAGTAATTATAAAGTGGAATCTTCCAAGATTTTCATTAAGCATTTTCCCAGTAAATTTTGGGAACCAGTGATAAATCGAGGAGAAGATAACAAAGACAGAACCTCCATAGACTATGTAATGAAAATGTGCAACAACAAAATAGGTGTCGTGCACATGAACGTCAAAAGGTACTTGAGCTAAAGCAACTCCAGTTATTCCACCTAAAACAAAGTTAATAATAAATCCGCAGGAAAATAACATTGCAGCATTAAGTGAAATTTTTCCTCCCCATAAGGTTGCAACCCAATTAAAAAATTTAATACCTGTAGGAACAGCTATGAATGCAGTAGCAATTGTGAAAAATAAGCGCATCCATGGTGGAGTCCCACTGGTAAACATATGATGGGCCCAAACTACTAGACCCAATACAACTATTCCCATAATTGAGAAGACCATTGTTGTATAGCCAAACAGTGGTTTTCTACTATGAATTGGAAGTATTTCACTGACCAACCCAAAGGCAGGTAAAACCATGATATAAACTGCAGGATGCGAGTAAAACCAAAAAAGATGTTGATAAACAATTACATTGCCACCAAGACTTGGGTTGAAAAAACCTGTATGAGCAACTATGTCAAAGCTCAAGAGTATTAAAGTACCGGCGAGAACAGGAGTTGATAGAACTACAAGAATACTTGTACCAAGCATTGCCCAGCAATACATGGGTAATTGCATTAATTTCAGGCCAGGCCTCCTTAGCTTTAGGATGGTGGCGATGAAATTAATACCACCAAAGATTGAGCTTCCACCCAAAAGTAATACACTCAATATCCAAATAATTTGACCGGCTGCAGGAGTCGTAATGCTCAGAGGTGGATAAGCTGTCCATCCAGATTGTGCGGCACCGTTTATGAAATAGCTTGTTATCAGCATTAAACCGGAGGGAGGTATTAGCCAAAAAGCAACAGCATTCAGCCTTGGAAAGGCCATATCCCTAGCGCCAACATAAAAAGGGATTAAATAGTTCCCAAAGGCTCCATTTACTACAGGCACGATCCATAGGAAAATCATGATTGTGCCATGGAGAGTTAAAACTTGGTTGTAAACCTCTCTAGGCATGAAATCTGAGAGGGGACTGGTGAGTTCTACCCTTATTGCTCCAGCTAAAGATCCTCCAATTAAATAAAAAAAGAAGCCACAAACTAAATATTGAAGACCTATTACTTTGTGATCAAGACTAAAACTAAGATATTTGAGCCATCCAGTTGGTTGAAGTTTTTCTGGAGGAGTGTTACCTGGCTTGAGTGAAATAGTCATAGATTTATATTTGTTCTTTAGAGTTTTCTTTTAACCAAGTATCGAAGTCTTCTTGTTCATCAACTATTACGTTTGATCTCATGCCACCATGATAGGGACCACACAATTCTGCGCAAACAATTGGGAAATTACCTGTTTTTGTAGGAGTAAAATTTAAAATCGTTGGTTGGCCAGGAATGACATCTTGCTTAAGTCTGAATTGAGGCACCCAAAAAGCATGTATTACATCTTTAGATTCCATCTTTAAATTAACTTCTCTTCCAACTGGAACATGAAGTTCGCCAGAAATAATATCTCCTTTTGGATAATGAAAGATAAAAGCAAATTGCATTGCAGTTAACTCAATCGGTAATGAGGATAGATTTTTTGTAGATGTAGACTCAATAGGCCCGGAACCTATACCTCCCCAAACTCTTTCGACCTGATTATTTATTTGACCACTGTGATCATGCATTAAAGGTTGCATGCCACCCATTCGATCATAGATATCGTAGCTATATAGCCCTATAAACAAAACAATAATGGCAGGGACTGCTGTCCAGAAAATTTCAAGAGAAATGTTACCTTCTAAGTCAATCCCATCACCAGTTTCGCCAGGTCTACGACGGAATTGAAAAAGGCTATAAATTACTAAAGCAGTCATACCTATGAAAAGTATGCAGCCAATAATGAATAGGACTCGATAGAGTTCATCGTAAACAGGAGCATTCATGCTCGCGCTAACGGGAAGCATATCGACGTTGTATGCAATCCAAACTCCTCCAATACCAAGAATTAGACTTGATGTAAGAGTTAAGATGGCCGACAGTTTCGGCAAGAAAATCTCCTTGGCTATTTATAGGTTATGGGCAAAAGTAACTAATGTATCGGCTAATTGTTAATTCAAGATGAATAATTTTTTTAAAGAGAATCTTTATGTTGCAGTCCGTTTATTCCGGTGACGTGTACGAAGTAATCGCTACGTTGAATTAACAATGATCTTAATGGCTTTTGCATACGTGCAGGTTATTTATCCACTAAAGCCACGTTTTCGATTGGGCCAAATTGCAGCTCACGTGGTCGTTGCCCTTATCGCTCTTGTAGTGATTGGAGGGGCAACCAGAGTAATGGAGGCTGGTCTTGCTTGCCCAGACTGGCCTCTATGTTATGGATCATTTTTGCCTGGTAGGCAAATGAATTTACAAGTCTTCTTGGAATGGTTTCATCGTTTAGATGCCTTTTTCGTAGGGATTGCTTTAATTACTCAATTTACCTTTTCTTTGTTCTGGGCGAAAACTTTACCTAAATGGCTTCCTTGGATTTATGGATTCTTAACTCTATTGGTTGCTTTCCAGGGTTTTTTAGGTGCTTTAACAGTACTGCAATTATTGCCGTCTTTAGTTGTGATGGCTCATCTTGCGGTCGCATTTACTATTGTTGCAATCATGAGTGGTGTGACTCAACAATTACTTAATCCAGGCAAATCAATTTTCCCACTTTGGCTTCGATGTTTTGGTTTGTTATCACTTTTTTCAGTAATAGCTCAGTCTTTACTGGGTAGTCGGGTGGCGACCTCGTGGGCAGCTCAAAGATGCTTGGATTTTGGAGATTCGTGCAATCTTTTGCTACTCCATCGGGCGAGTGCTATCCCTGTGAGCTTTTTAATTATTTCTTTCGTAATTGTCTCATCTTTAAACAGAGATGTTTTTATTAAAGAATGGCCTTATCTTTTGACGATTATTTTTTTAATCATCTCACAAATTCTCTTAGGAGCTTTTTCTGTTCATCTAGGCATGAGTGAACCTATCCTTGTCATTGGTCATCAACTAATTGCCTGCTTATTAGTGGCCGTAATATCAGCATTGAATTTTAAAGGTAGAGGAATTGATGACTCTTCCCAATTACTTTTTATAACTCAATCAACCTTGGAGACATGTCATGGTTAGCTCTACATCAGATTTAATTACACAGACCGTTAATCGCGAGGAAATAGTTCCTTCTAGAAAGCGGATTAAACTTCCAGCTTGGTTAGAAGTCGCTAAACCTAGATTAATTCCTCTTTTACTTGCCACAACTGTTGGAGGAATGGCTCTTTCGGAGGAATGGCCGTTACCATCTCCAAGATTGGCATGTACTTTGGGAGGAGGAGCTCTTGCGGCTGCGGCTGCAGGAGCTCTTAATTGCTTGTGGGAGCAAGATCTTGATAAGCGAATGAAACGCACCAGTAATAGAGCATTGCCCTCTGGTCGCCTTTCCCAGTCTTCTGTTTTTATAGGAGCAATTGCTTGTACACTTGCTTCTTCAGCCCTTTTAATAAGTGGAGTTAACTGTTTAGCAGCAGGGCTTACTCTTTTAGGACTTTGTAGTTACGTTCTTCTCTACACAGCTTACTTAAAACCTAGAACATCTCAAAATATAGTTTTTGGAGGAGTCGCTGGAGCAATTCCCCCTCTTGTAGGAGCTTCAGCAGCGGCAGGACATATTGGATTAGGTGGTTGGTGGCTATTTTCTTTGGTTATGGTTTGGACCCCAGCACATTTTTGGGCTTTGGCGATCTTGTTGAAAGAGGACTATCGATCTGTTGGCATTCCTATGCTTCCAACAGTAAGTGGTCCTTTTGTTACTGCTAAAGCAATATCTGTTTATGGTTATCTAACTGTATTTTTAAGCTTTTTAGGATGTTTTGTTTTGCCCGAAGGAGGTTTGTTGTATGGAATGTTATTACTACCTTATAATTCAAGACTTCTTCAATTGGTTTCCAGGTTAAGAGATAATCCAGAAGATTTAGATCGGGCTAAGGGTTTGTTTAGATGGTCTATTCTTTATATGTTTGGAGTTTGTTTTTTACTTGTTATTAGTAGATTACAAGTGTCAATTGTTTTTAATGATCAGTTGATAGCTTTAATTAAAGACTTCTCTATGGGATTTTCATAAATCTACAAAATAAAAATAAAAACTTTATGAACTTGCTCTTCAAAATTAATTAGAATTTGTTAGAAGATATCAGCTTATTTTTTAGGCAATCTATTACTAGATGTTTTTCATCCAACTAAGAGATTTATTTAAGTCTTATGGCCCTGTTGTGGCTCTGAATGGACTTAACCTTGAAGTTCCAAAGGGTTCTTTGTATGGGTTGTTGGGTCCAAATGGGGCAGGTAAAAGCACTGCACTTAGAATTATCTGTACTCTCCTTGCACCTGATTCTGGTTGTGTTGAGGTCGGGGGACGTAATGTCTTTCTTGAGGAAAAAGAAACTAGAAGAAGATTGGGTTATGTAGCTCAAGATGTCGCAATCGATAAAATACTTACAGGTAGAGAGTTACTACAGCTTCAAGGAGATCTTTATCATCTAGATAAGAAACAGAAGAAAAAGAGAATTGAAGAATTGATTCAGAGACTTGATATGCATGAATGGATTGATAGAAGATGTGGTTCTTTTTCGGGAGGTATGAAAAGAAGACTTGACCTCGCTTCGGGATTATTGCATGAACCAGAATTATTGATTCTTGATGAACCTACTGTTGGTTTGGATATAGAAAGCCGATCAGTTATATGGGAATTATTGAAGGAACTAAGAAACAATCAAACTACAATTCTTTTAAGTAGTCATTATCTCGAGGAAGTAGATGAATTGGCGGATGAGATGGCTATTATTGATAGAGGCAAAGTCATTGCTAGTGGAAAACCAGATGATTTGAAAAAAGAACTTGGTGGTGACAGAGTGACACTTAGAGTTCGAGAGTTCAGTGATGAAGTTGAAGCAGAATCTGTAAGGAAATTAATTAAAAACATTAATGGAGTATCAAATGTAGTAGTCAATCAAAAACAAGGTTATTCTTTAAACTTTTTAGTTCAAAATAATGATATTATATCAAACTTGTCGGGTTATCTTTCAAAAGAAAATTTTGAAGTTTTTGCACTTTCCCATAGTCGGCCAAGTTTAGATGATGTTTATTTGCAGGCGACTGGCAAAACTCTTATGGATGCAGAATTAGAACTTGCTGGTAAAAGAGATTTTAAGCTTGAGAATAAGAAATCAATGCGTTAATTGCTTGTATTAATCTTAAATTATTTAACTCATGATTACCTCTAAGCCATCACTTCATAAGGAAAAACAAGCTAGAAATGATTTGAATGAAATGTTGCAAGAGACTTTTGCCTTGACATGGAGGCTTTTCATTCAATTGATTCGACGCCCTTCGACGTTATTTGCAGGAATTCTTCAGCCTTTGATATGGCTTTTACTGTTTGCAGCATTATTCTCTAAAGCTCCCATTGATTTTTTGCCTGGGAGTAGTAGCTATGGAGAATTTCTTGGCGCAGGATTAATAGTATTTACTGCTTTTAGTGGTGCTCTCAATGCTGGACTCCCTTTAATGTTTGATAGAGAATTTGGTTTTCTTAATCGACTATTAGTTGCACCATTGAGTAGTAGAAGTTCAATCGTAATTTCTTCAGTAATATATATAACGTCTATTAGCCTTTTGCAGAGTTTTGCAATAATGGCAACTTCTGCTCTCTTGGGTTATGGATGGCCAAGTCTGGGAGGTTTTCTTCTCATAGCAATAACTTTATTATTATTGGTATTTGCAATAACAGGGCTAAGTCTTGGATTGGCTTTTGTTTTACCAGGACATATAGAACTAATTGCAATTATCTTCATAGCTAATCTACCTGTTCTTTTTGCTAGCACAGCTTTGGCTCCTATATCTTTTATGCCTGAATGGCTTGGATGGATAGCATCAATTAATCCATTAACATTTGCGATTGAACCTATACGAATGGCTTACCAAAAATCTGTGGATTTGAACTCAGTTTTAATTAATGCTCCTTATGGAGAAGTCAATGGCTATTCTTGCCTAGCAATTCTGTTAATTCTTACAGTTGGATTGTTTTTTCTTATCAGACCTCTTTTAAATCGCAAACTTGCTTGATAATCTTAATTTAGCGATTTAAAGAACCTTGGAGTCTCGAAAGCATCAGCTACAAAAACAAATTATAGAAGCTCTAAAGGCCAATGATAATGATTTATATTCTCTCCTGAAATCTCAATATGCACATCGTTTTGGAGTGGAAAGTTTAGAAGAACTAAAAAGCCTAGATTTAAATCAATTAAATCAAGACTCAACCAATGTAGATAATCAAAAAATTGATCAATCACAAGAAAAATCTTTTGAAGGGGATAAAGCAATTTCTATAAAAGACATTGATAATCAAGAAAAAGAAGTAAAAAACAAAGATTTAGAGCCGTTTATGGATGGGAATAGTCAAGCCTTTAAAATTAAATCTTATGAAATAGTTGATAAAGAAAATAATGAAAACAAAGCAGTAAATTCATTTAAAGACTATGGAAGTCAAAATGAAATTAAAGCTTTGATTCCTTTACCACCTAAGCCTAAATATAGTTATCTAAAGAAGTGGTTGCTAAAAACTTAAGTTTAAATTGTTTTTATTAATTTCTATTCTTCGCAAGTTTGAAATTCTAGATCTTTTTAATTTCTTACATCATTCCTGGCATACCCATTCCGCCCATTCCACCCATTCCACCCATTCCACCCATTCCACCCATTCCACCCATTCCTCCCATTCCGCCCATAGGGTCTCCTCCTTCGGCTCCTGGTGTAGATGGGGGCTCAGGTTTGTCAGCAATAACAACTTCAGTTGTTATGAGAAGGGAAGCAATAGATACAGCATCTTGAAGAGCAAGTCTTATTACTTTTGAAGCATCTAAAATTCCTGCTTCAAGTAAATCCACATACTCTCCGGTTTGTGCATTGAAGCCTTTACCTAACCTTTTAATATCTGATACAACAACATCTCCATTAAATCCAGCATTTATAGCAATTTGTTTTGTTGGAGCAGTTAATGCTCTTTTTATAATTTCAACTCCGGTTTTTTGATCACCGTCTAGTTTTTCAGATAAATCTACAAGTCCATCACTTAGTTCTAAAAGAGTAGTTCCTCCACCGGCAACAATACCTTCTTCAATAGCGGCACGAGTTGCATTTAGAGCATCCTCAATTCTTAACTTTCTGTTCTTTAACTCAGTTTCAGTTGGGGCGCCAACTTTAATTACAGCTACTCCTCCAGCAAGTTTAGCTATTCTCTCGTTTAACTTCTCTTGGTCATACTCAGAATCTGTTTCGTCAAGTTCTCTCTTGATTGAGGCAATGCGATTAGATAGTTCAGTATTTTGATTCTCATTTGCGACAATTGTTGTGCTGTCTTTTGTAATTGTTATTCTTCTTGCTTGACCTAAGTCAGAAATTTGAACTTTCTCAAGACTCATAGCTTTGTCTTCGCTTATTAATGTGCCGCCAGTGAGTACTGCAATATCTCCAAGAGCAGCTTTTCTTCTTTCTCCAAATGATGGGGCTCTAACAGCAGCTACCTGTAAAACACCACGATTTTTATTTACAACTAGTGTGGCTAATGCCTCACCCTCTACTTCTTCGGCAAGAATTATTAATGGTGTTCCATTCTTTTGCACTGCTTCTAGAACAGGAATCAGATCAGCAATCGATGAAATCTTTTTGTCAGTGATTAGGATTAAAGGATTTTCAAATTCGCAAATTAATCGATCTTCATCAGTCACAAAATAAGGTGAGCTATACCCTCTGTCAAACGCCATTCCCTCAGTGATATCTAGTTCAGTTGCTAAAGATTTGGATTCCTCAACCGTTATTACTCCATCAAAACTTACCTTGTCTATTGCATCTGCAATCATTGAACCTATTTCCTCGTCTCCACCAGCACTTACTGTCGCAACTTGTTTAATTGCATCACCACTGACTGATTTGCTTTTTTTCTTGAGATCATCAACTATTTGAGCTACGGCCTTTTCCATCCCCCTTCTTAATTCGATTGGGCTTGCTCCCGCGGCTGTATTCCTCAACCCTTCTTGAACCATAAATTGAGCTAAAACTGTTGCAGTAGTTGTTCCATCCCCAGCTTTTTCCTTCGTTTTTGATGCAACCTGTTCAATGAGCTTTGCTCCTATGTTTTCAAATGGATCTTCAAGATCTATCTCCTTAGCAATCGTTACTCCATCATTAACAATATCAGGGGCTCCAAATTTTTTTTCAATAACAACATTTCTACCTTTAGGTCCAATTGTTACTTTTAGAGCATTGGCTAAATTGTTTACTCCTTTTTCGAGAGCACTGCGAGATTCGTCCGAAAAACTTAGAAGTTTTGCCATATCTAGATTGAATTAAACTTAATCTCCCACAGGAATCACACATTAGGGGAGGCTAAATAAGTGGGGAAAGCCGAATTGTAATTCACAAATTATTCCCAAATCTTGCAGAAGGTAGTTAGTGTCAACGTATGAACGATCCTGGGGCTTTATTTTTTATTCTCATGGCTGGGTTGGCTGGAACTATGACTTTGATTTATTTCCCTTTGAGGATATTTCTTACAGCTACAGCAAGAAGCAGAAGATTAAAACTTTTGCAGCGAATTAGAAGATTGAGAGATGAATTAGGTCAGCCCATACAAAATTGATATTTGCTCAACTCATAACCATCCCACCATCAACTTGAATCGTCTGACCGGTTATGTAAGCAGCTGAAGCATCTGCGGCTAAAAACCTAACTACTCCTGCAACATCCTCAGGGTTCCCGAATCTTCCAAGTGGGATAGCAGAAAGGATTGATTCACTATTCAGATCTTTTGTCATATCAGTTGAAATAAAACCTGGAGCAACTGCATTTACAGTGATACCTCTGCTTGCAAATTCTTTTGCAGCACTTTGTGTAAGACCCACTACTCCTGCCTTGGCTGCAGAATAATTTGCTTGCCCTGGGTTTCCCATTAACCCAACAACAGAAGTTATGTTGATAATTCTTCCTTTTTTTTGCTTCAACATCTGCCTAGAAACCGCTCTTGTGCAATAAAAAACACCGCTCAAGTTAAGGTCTAAAACTTTCTGCCAATCGTCCGTTTTCATTCTCATTAAAAGGCCATCTTTAGTTATACCTGCGTTGTTTACCAGAACATCAATTTTATTATTTTTCTCCAGGACTGTTTTTATTAATTCATTTACCGAGGTTTCATTAGAAATATCAGCTTGAAGAGGATATGCCTTACCTCCAAAGGATTTTATTTCTGATACGACTTTATTTGCATTCTCTAAAGATGATGAATAATTGATTATTACTTCTGCTCCTTCCTGTGCTAAAAAAATTGCAATAGCCTTACCAATACCCCTGCTGGCTCCAGTTACAATTGCAGTCTGACCTTCAAGTAGTTTTGAGAATGTCATAATCTTATGATTTTTAAAATCGTTAAAATCTAAAATTTAGTTTATTTAACTTACTATTGAGCTACTTGCTTTTTGAAAAGAGTTTAAGCTCAGACACTAAAAATAGTTATTTTTACTGGTCGAATATATTAAATGAACAATCAATGGTGAGGGATCAGTTGTGCATTTGTTAATTGCGGCTGCTGGGAGTGGAAGTCGAATGGGGGCTGATAGAAATAAGCTCCTTTTAAAGATTGCAGGTAAAACGGTTTTAGAGTGGACTTTGAAATCAGCTTTCGACGCTAAAACAATTTCTTGGATTGGAATTATTGGACAACCCAAAGACAAAGAAGCTATTTGTTCAATACTTGATAACTCAGTAAAGTCAGTTCAATGGATAAATGGGGGATCTACAAGACAGCAGTCAGTTCAACTGGGATTAGCTGCCCTTCCATATGATGCTAAGTATGTGCTGATTCATGATGGAGCAAGATGCTTGGTGAAATCATTTGTTTTTGATGAAATCTCAAAGATTGTTTCCAAGGATCAATCTGTTATTGCTGCTTCACAAGTGACTGACACCATAAAAAGAGTGGATAAAGATGGTGCGATTATTGAGAGCCCTCCTCGTTCAGACTTATGGGCGGCACAGACACCTCAAGGCTTTCCAGTAAATAAACTGAAGCATGCTCATAGTGAGGCGATCGCTAAAGGATGGAATGTAACCGATGATGCATCCTTATTTGAACGTTTGGGATTACCAGTGAAAATATATGATGCAGGACCTTCAAATATTAAAGTGACAACCCCATTTGATCTCGTAATAGCAGAGTCTTTATTGTCTACTTTAAAAGTCTAAGACTCCCACTGTCGCCATTCAAGATAGCTTGACTCCCTAGAGGAAGTGATGCGTTCCCACAACAGTGCCCAATGGGCAGATTTGAAACAATTGGGATTTTAAGGTCTTTTGTTCGATCTTTGAAAATATCAAGAAGCTCAAACGTCTTTGTTTTGTCGACGTCTTTCTCATTATCACAATTTGTAAATGAACCAAAACCTAAGCCGGATAGCTGTTGCAGAACACCAGCCAATCTTAGGTGAGTTAGCATTCTGTCAATTCTGTAGGGAGCTTCTCCAACATCCTCGATGATTAAAATTGATTTTTTGAGATTTGGTAGATGATCAGTCCCAATTAAGTGAGTTAGGACAGTGAGGTTGCCAACTATTATATGCCCCTTTGAGACCCCGCCTCCCCATGGATCTCCATAAATATCTGGTACACAATTGCCAAACAAAATTGATTTGAGTCTGTCTTTACTCCAGTTTGGTTCGGATCCCAACGTTGTAATGAGTGGACCATGAACTCCTCCTTTCAATCCATCTGCTAGTCGTGCAAGAAGTAAAGAAGTTACATCAGAAAAGCCAATCATCCAACCTGCTTTCCATGGTTGCCTTTTTTCTAGCAATCTTGCCGATCCCCATCCACCTCTAGCAAAAAACAAGAGAGGGTAATGATTGTTTGGGTGTAATTCATTAAATCTAACTTCATCATTACCAGCTAAGTAACCCCATGACCTATCTATTGCATCGATAGGGTTGCATATTAATCCCCACTCCTGAAGAACTTTGATCCCAGAGTGAAGATCTTCTTTTTTAGTTATTGGGGAACTTGCGGCAACTATGTGGAAAAGATCGCCTTTCTTTAGAGGCTCAGTCATTTATGTGCTAAAAAAATTGATTAAATAAGCTTGCTAAAGATCATGCCAAGTAGCAATAAACTGCCAAGTCGCACTTGATTGCTGAAATGCAAACCCGAAGTCTTAATACCTTTTGATCTTGAACTTAATAAGAAGACCTCTCTTTGCATTCCTAAAGTAGTTATTAACCAAAAAGGCCAATACATTAATCCTAAATTGGCTTTGAAAGCAGCAAGAGCTAGAAAAAAGCAGGTTAAAACGTAGCAAAAAGAAACTGTTTTTATTGACTTTTCCCCGAGACTGAGCGCACTGCTGTTTAGACCAATTACTTTGTCTTCAATTTCATCTGCCATTGCATAAACAGTATCAAAGCCGAAAGTCCAAAAAACAGTTGCAAGCCAACACAATACTAGTGTTACTCCCCCTGCTAAAGAAGATTCACTTGCGGCCCAAGGGATTAGAACTGAAAATCCCCAGCAAATAGAAAGAACAAGTTGGGGATATTTAAACCATCTTTTCGCAGATGGATATAAAAGAATAAAAGGTAATGATAATGATGCAAGTAGAAGGCATAAATTTCTACTTCCTTGTGGGATTGAAAGAACTATAAAAAGACTAAAAAATAACATTAAAATTAGTATTATCCATGCAGTCTTTACAGATACTTTCCCATTGGCCAAAGGTCTCTTTTTTGTTCTTATTACCTTCCTGTCAAACTTTCTGTCCCAAATATCATTAGCGATACATCCTGCACCGCTTACAAATAATCCGCCTAGAATTATTATTCCCAAAACAAATAGAGAAGGAGGGGCTGTAGGAGTTAACCAAAGAGACCAGCCAGCAGGGATGAGAAGTATTAATCTTCCGCTGGGTTTGTTCCATCTAAGAAGTTGGAAATAATATCCCATTTTTTGGGTAAGAAGATTATTCACGAAAATTCAAATTGATAATGATTTATAAGGCCTTCTCAATGGGGTGCTGAGGGTGTCAGAGTATTGAGGTTCAACCTACTCATTTATGTTAGGTGACTTCATAAATAATTCCTTGGAAGGAAATTCTATGGAATTGGATCTTGGAGAAAATCCAGATACTGAATTATGTCGTGTGGCAACAATTGATATTGGCACCAACTCCACTCATTTATTAATTGCAAAGATCGAGCGAAAATTAAATACTTTTAGTATTGAACTTGCAGAGAAATCGACAACACGACTAGGAGAAAGAGATCCTCAGACGGGAGAACTTACTTCTCTTGCTATGAATAGGGCTTTCTCAACGTTAAAGAGGTTTAAGGATTTATCAGAAAGTTATAAAGTTGAGAGTCTTATTATTGCCGCTACAAGTGCGGTTAGAGAAGCACCAAATGGGAAAATCTTTATTTCTGAAATAAAAAATAAGATAGGCTTAGATGTTGAATTGATAAGTGGAGCAGAGGAAGCAAGATTAATTTATCTAGGTGTATTATCAGGCATGCAATTTGGAAATAAACCTCATCTGGTGCTTGATATTGGAGGAGGTTCGACAGAATTAATCCTTGCTGATAGTTCTGAAGCACGAGCATTAACAAGTACAAAGATTGGAGCAGTAAGATTACAAAGAGAATTTATTAAAAAAGATCCAATATCCTCTCAGACTGAATTGTTTTTAAGGTCATTTATTAGAGGCTCTATGGAGTCTGCAATTGATAAAATATCTAAGAGAATTGAAGTAGGTGAAACACCAGTTTTGGTCGCAACTAGTGGAACTGCTATGGCTATTGGTGCATTAATATCTCATAAAGAAAATCATATTCAATCAAAATTACAAGGATATAAAATCCCAAAAACTAATTTAGATATAATTGTTAGTCAGTTAGTGAAAATGACACCTTCTGAACGAAGTGAATTATCCACATTAAGTGAAAGAAGATCTGAAATTATTGTCCCTGGGGCTTTGATTTTACAAACCATAATGAATATGGTTAATGTTAATGAAATTATTTTAAGTGAGAGAGCTCTTAGGGAAGGATTAGTTGTTGATTGGATGTGTCGAAATAATTATTTAAAAGATCAGTTGAGCTTTCAAGGGTCAATAAGAGAAAGAACAGTTATTCATCAATCGAAAAGATTTGGTGTTAATTCAAAAAGATCAAAAAGGGTATCAGAATTTGCCCTTGCTTTTTATGATCAGACAAGAGGGGTTTTGCATAATGATAATGGTGATGGTAGAGATCTTTTGTGGGCAGCCGCTAAACTTCACGCTTGTGGAAAACATATTAATATCAGTTCCTATCACAAACATTCGTGGTATTTAATTAAACATGGTGAGCTTTTAGGATATTCCCAAAGTGAGCATTTAATGGTCGCTGCTATTGCAAGGTATCACAGAAAAAGTTTTCCAAAAAAAAGACATGAATCTTGGCAATTATTGATTGAAGAAAGTCACAGAAGCTTAGTTGCCGAAATGTCTGTACTTCTTCGACTCTCATGCTCTTTGGATAGAAGACCAGAACCTTTGATTTCAAAGATAGTTATTGTAGCTAATAATAAAACAGTTAATATAGAGCTAATTCCTAATGACTTAGGCCAAAATTTAGATCTTGAGAAATGGAGTTTAAATAAGGCAATTTTACTAATTAAGAAAATTAAGGACGTTCAGATAAATATACTTTAATAAGATATCTTTTTGTCTGATAATAAGATATCACTTCGCTGATTATTAATTGAATCATTTTGACCTTTTTGTATATATTTTACTAGCATAATTGAAGTAAATAATCCTAAAGCACCCGATAAAATTACTATGCTAAATGGATTGAAATTTCTTTTTTTTCTAGTATTCTTTTTCTTAATCACTGGGCTAGGTTGAGACTCATTGTTTTTTTCATTAAGTTCTTCAAGAATAAAACTTGTATCTATGTTCAATTTCTCGGCAATTCTTCGAACCATTGCCCTAATAAAAACTTTTTCAGGAAGTGCGCTTTCATTTCCTGATTCAATTGCAATCAATTGTTCTTTCCCAATTCTGAGAGATGAAGATAGATCCTCTAGTGAAAGATTTCTACTTTGCCGGGCTTCTCTTAGGAACTCACCAACAGTTCGTAATGCAGATTTTTTATTTGCGACATGAGTACTATCGCTTTTTCTTTCTTCACTTTTTTCCAATTAAAAACCCTTTTGTGTAACAAGTACATTCTAAAGGCTCTGTAAAGTCGTTTGTCTCTAAAAGATAATTTATCTTTGGCTGTAATGTTGATAAAATATAGTCCGTATTTTTTCTATTTAACTCGACCTAAATAAATGTGAATGAGTAGGATTATAAAGCTTTGACCGATTATTACCTATCTTTAATGTTGGACTAATTATATATAATGTTGTTCTGATTAAATTTTTTTCTTGAGATGTTTTTGCCATCTCACTCAAAGGTATTACTTTTATCCATTCATCTGGCCAAGTTACTCTATATGCAATTGCTACAGGAGTATTCGGAGGATAATACTTTATAAGTATGGATTGCACTTCTTCTATATGTCTTGCACTTAGGTAAAGGCATAAAGAAGATTGAATAGATGCTAGCTTTTGAAGACCTTCCTTCTCTGGTTTGCCTGTCCTGCCATCAGCTCGGCTAAGTATTATTGTTTGGGTTAAATCTGGAATTGTTAGTTCGAATCCTAAAGTTGCTGCTGTTGCTTGATAGGCGCTTACTCCTGGAACCACTTCTACCTCAATTCCTTCATCATTTAATCTACATATTTGTTCTGATATGGCTCCATATAAGCAAGGATCACCATCATGGAGACGAACAATTTTTTTACCTTCCTTATGCTTTTTAATTAAGATTAAAAGGATCTCTTCAAGAGTTAATGAACTTGTCTTTATCTTTTCACAATCATCTTTGACAAGTTTAGTTATTTGTATAGGGATGAGAGAGTCTGTCCAAACAAGAACATCGGCTGATTTTAGTCTTTGTTGAGCTCTTATTGTCATCAAGTCTAAAGCGCCTGGGCCTGCTCCCACAATTGAAATCGGATTCATTGATTTCTTTTATTAATTAAGGAAGGATCAGGGAGTGCTTTTTTAGAAATATAAATTCTCCATATTCCTAATAAACCTGCACTAATTAAAAATAAGCTAATTAATTGTGCTATTCGTAGTCCTCCCTCACAAAAAGGTGGAACCCCACCCAAGCAGAGAGGATCAGTTCTTAAGGATTCTATCCACAACCTGCCTAAACTGTAAGTGATTAAATATAAGCAACTTAAGCTGCCAGATGGCAACTTAATTTCTCTTCTATTTGCCTTTCTAAAAAGAAAAATAAGTATGCCAAAAACAAAAATATTCCATACTGATTCATAAAGAAAGGTAGGGTGAAAATAATCTTGCGTTGAGAAAATTTCTGGCCTAAATCTATAAGGTATAAATAATTTCCAGGGTAAATTTGTAGGTATCCCAAAAGCTTCATTATTAAAAAAATTTCCCCATCTACCTATTGCTTGGCCTAATGCAACTGAGGGGACCAAAACATCTATAACATCCCAAAAAGGTTCTTTTCTCCAGCGGCAAAAAAATATAATGGATAGTGTACCCATAATCAGTGCACCATGAATTGCAATTCCTCCTCCCCAAATTTCTATCGCACTAGGAATAGGAATATTTAAGTTCAGTAAATTAAGAGAACTCCAGAAGTTTTTACCCGTGTAGTTTCTCCATTCGAATGCAACATAATAAATTCTTGCACCAATTACAGATGACAAAACTAAAATAGGAAGTAAATCGTTAATAAGGCTTTTTTTTAATCCTTTTTCTAAAGCTAACTCACCTGATAAATTTAAACCTAATAAAACTGAAATAGCTATTAGTAATCCATACCACCTTAATGAAAAGGGCCCCAGTTGAAACAACTCAGGCCCAGGTGATCTAAGCGCTAAAAAAATATTTTCCATCAACTATTTTAATTTATATTCCTTCAGCAGCTTGAACTTTTTCTACTTGTTTCTTTTTAAGAACTAGCATTATTTGGGATAAACCCACTCCAATAAAGAAAATTATCATACCAATAACTCTTGCCTTACTTTGTAAAACTATTTCCTTGTCAAGTTGACCAAAGCCACCAACATTTGGGTCTTCAGTTAATTTTGCACCTTTCTCAACAGTGTCACCTTCTTTTATTAATAATGAAGTACCGGCAGGAAGATTTTCAGTAAAACTTTCTCCTTCTTCATTGTTTATATTAATTATTTGTGTTCCATCTTCGTTGGTTTCTATTGAAGTTATTGTCCCTGAATTTGTTGCCGTAAACAAATTGTTATTGCTCTTCTCACCAGTTGGATAAACTTGACCTCTCCCTCTATTACCTCCTACATGAATTGAATACTTTCCAAAATTATAATTGCTGTCTTTTCTAGGATCAGGTGATAAGACAGGGAACACAATCTCTCTATTTTGATCCCCAGGTAAAGGTCCTACTAAAATAATATTTTCTTGTTCCTCGCTGTATTGGGTGAAGTAAACACCTTGTGTCTCTTCTTTTATTTCATCAGTCCATCTTTCTTGAGGAGCAAGCTTAAATCCATCTGGAAGCATTACAACGGCTCCAACTTGGAGAGGAACTTTGCTTCCATCAGCTCCAATCTCTTGCAGGTCCTTTTTATAAGGTATTTCTACTACTGTTTTAAAAACACTATCAGCACCAACTGCCTGAGGCACTTCAGCTCTCGTTGGCATACTTGCTACATGACAATTAGCGCAAACAATTTTTCCAGTTGCTTCTCTAGGATTTTCAAATTTTTGTTGTGCCCAAAATGGGTATGCCCAAGTTGGTTGAGGAATTACAAATATTGAAAATCCGATAAAAACTGAAAAGAGAAAAAGTTTTAATGAACGACTCATGATTTTAGAAATGGTATTGAAGTTTTTTTTCATTTATTTATCATCCCCACCAAGGATCAGTACCAGTTCGGAAATCAGTTTCTGTCCACTGACTTACTAGCACTTGATCATCCTCAACTGATACATGAGCTATAGCTAGAGATAGAGGGGCTGGTCCTCTTACAACTTTTCCTGTGGAATCATATTGACTTCCATGACATGGACACATGTATTTATTTGCTCCGCTATTCCATGGCACTACACAACCAAGGTGAGTACAAATCGCATTAATTCCGTAACTAGTAATTGCATCTTCACCTTCAACTATTAGGTAGGTCGGATCACCCTTAAGTCCTTGAACCAAACTTCTATCACCAACTGGATGGGTTGATAGCCAACCACTTGCACTTACATTGTTTCCTAACTCATCTTTTGCATTTGTTCCACCACCACCACCACCGGCCCTATAAGGAGTGAAGTATTGAGCTACTGGATATAATGCTCCTAAAGCAACCCCTGTAACTGTTCCAAAGGTAAGCAGATTCATGAACTGCCTTCTGCCCATTGAGGGCACATCTGCAGTTGTCATTTGTGTCATTACAGACGTTCACCTATAAATAGATATTAGACCAGAATGGACACATAAAGGGTTATTAATCTCTGCCAAGACTAGGTTTTGAAATGAGTTTTGAATTTAATGCGTCAAATTTTGGTCGTTATTCTTCTTCAATTCCATTGGAAGCAGAAGAGGTGATGAAGTGCTTAAGAAGGCGTTGGGGCGTAACATATGATTTGCGATTGTTAATAAAAAGAGACCGAATATATTTGCAAATGATGTGGGGATTTTTAGAACAACAGTCTTTTCCTATAGATGAAGAGACCTTTAAAGAAAATTTAAATCGAACCTTAGAAGTAATTAACCGTGCTGGTCAATCAAATGTTGTTAGAAATTGGCTAGAAAATGTTCAGGCTAAACCAAGATTAGGTAAAGCTATTACATTGACTTTGCCTATGGATCAAAGGATGGAAGAATTTGTCCTTTGATATTTGTTGTTAAGGCAACTAAACCAATTCCAACAAAAAACAAAAAAGTTATCGATGTTGATAAAAGAAGCATGGTTATTGGATCAGTTGATGGAGTTAAAACGGCTCCTGCAATGGCTGAGGACATCACTACAAATCTCCACGCCGATAACATCTTTTTCCAAGAAATTATTTCAAAGAAACCTAAAATTAATTGAAGTATTGGTAATTGGAAGGCCAGACCAGTTGAAAGCATGAGTAGAAGGACAAAATCTAAATACTTTTCTATTGACCATAGTGGCTCAACAACATCGGCCCCATAACTTATTAGAAATCCCAAGGCTGCAGGTATCAAAGCCTTCCAAGCGAAGAAAATTCCTAAAAAAAATAAAATTGCTGAACCAGCAACTGATGGAGCTATCAAAACCTTCTCTTTTTTAGTTAGACCTGGAAGGATGAACTTTAAAAATTGGTAAAGTATGAAAGGAAGAGAAAGAGTAAGCCCACCATAACCTGCAACTTTTATTGAAGTAAATAAAAATTCACCAGGTGCTACTTGTAAAAATTTTATTTTCCCCGCTGGCATCTCTAATGCTTGTACAAGTTTCCTAACAAATAGCAAGCAAAAACCAGATGAAAGAAGAACTGAAATAAGACTTTTTAGGATCCTTTGTCGAAGTTCTTCAAGATGATCAATTAAAGGCATCTCAAAAGATTGAGATGCCTCATATGAATTAGCTTTTTCCTTGATCCTTATAGGAGGAGGAGCTTTTGAAATATTTTCTTTTTTGTTAGAGCTATTCAGGTTGATTTAGCTTAATAGTTTTATTTTAGTAGGAAATTGAGTTAGTTAAGTACTAACTAATAAATTTTGCTAGATAGCTAGATATTTTAGAAGATATAAATAGATAAATTATTTATGATTCGTCTATCGAGATAGATTGTTTTAATTGTTTTTTGTTGGGTCAGGCAGAATAAAAGGAGGACAATCATTTAGTGAAGATTCACCATAACTAGCATATTCTTTATACCCACCCATTTTCCCGTTGGTTTTCATTAAAGCGCTTGTAAATGCTAATAAAAGAAAGACTGTGGGAGCACCAATGATTAAAGCAGCACCAAATAAATATCCAATTAAAAATTCTGGGAAAGTGTGATTACCAAGAAACTCATGAGTGCCTAGTAAAAAGTCAATCATTTAAAACTGGTCTAATGAAGATGATAGTACGACATTGAAGTTCACTTCTGGTGGAAATATTTCGCAACTCTCTCAGCTTTTCCCCATAGGACCTTCCCACCCCTATGGCTAACAGTTCCAGGTAAGGATCCTGATATCCTTTGTAGATTCTCAATTGGAACCATAATTATTGGTGTAAGCTTGTTGCCTCTCGCACGGCTAAAGAAAGAAGCAAGATCGGCAGCTAATTCAATATCTTTATCATCAAAAAGTCCATTGGATGATTTAAGTACAACATGACTCCCAGGTGTCTCTTGAGCATGAAACCAAAGATCTCCTTTTTTCCCTTTCCTTAGACTAATTAATTCGTTTTGCCTGTTATTAGAACCTATTTGAATTTTTAGACCGCTAGGGCTTTGAATCTCTTTTATAGTTGAAGCCTGTTCTTTTTTTCTATTTGATTTAAACTTGGATGAATTTTTTTTAATGCAAATATATTCTTCTACCTCATCTTTAAGTTCAATAATTGAGTCTAGTTTATTTTTATTATCACCATTAACTTCATACATAAATGAATCAAGAAATAACTCACAATATTCAATCTCAGATATTTTCTTCCTGTGAAATTCGACTCTATTTAGAATTGACTCTCTAGATCTTTTTTTTCTTTTAGCTTCTTTGAATAGATTCTGAGCCTCAAGTACTTGTTTTTTCGTTGGAGATTTTAAAGTTAGAATATTATTAGCCTTGTTTTGTAAAGTTATATATTCAGAAATATTTTTAATTAGTAATCTCTGCGCTTCAAGTTTCCTTAGTTCATCATCTTTTGACTTTTGGAGATCATGTTTTAATTTTTCTCTAATAGAAATTATTTTCCTCTCTATAATTTTATTTGAATAATATCTGCCAAGGCTAAGACAAATTTGTGTATTCTCAACCGGTGATTTTACTTCTCCCCAAACCATAAAATCAGTTGGCCCATCGAAATTTATAGAGTAATTATTACTCTCAATATCTACTAGCCACTTCCTCCATCTTTTATATATTGCTTCCCATGTTTTTAATTCAATACTGTTTACCGATTGATTTATTATATTAATTGCTTCATGATAATGATTGCTTGCAATTTGTAATGTTAGCGCCGGACTTATTCCTTGATAAGTATCTTTAAGGCAATTCTTAAATGTTGATGGAACCAAACATATATTCTCTTTCCATGAATGAAATGATTCAGAGAGGTTAGGAGCTAATCCTGTAAGAGCTGGAGGAGATTTATAATTATCTCCAGTTCCTATGGGCCTTAGTCTTGAATGAGTCTCTTTTATTTGTTTCCCAAGAGTAACTACTTTGCTTGATCTGTCTAAAAGTAAAATATTACTGTATCTACCCATCAATTCGACTACTAATTCTTTCTCAATCTCTTTACCAGGTCTGCTAGAGAATTTAAATCTTACTATTCTTTCAAATCCATTTTGTTCTATCTTTACTAAAGCTAAATTGACTAATAAATGTTTTAGTTGTTTAGCTAATGTGCTTTTTTCGCCATATCTTTTTGGAGGAGGTATTTGGACAATTCTTGGGGACTCAGCAAGCCAACTGATTTCAATCCATGTAAGCTTTTCAAGTGTTCTAAATCCTAATTGAATAGTATATGAATCAATTTGCTGTGCATTTTCAAATCTACTTGGAACTATGTATTGGCTAAGTTCACAAACAACCGCTTTAAGGGTTGTTAAGTCCATTATTTGAATTGGAACTTTATTCATTTATCATCCTTTTATATTATAAATAAAGTAATCAACCTTTAGTAGGTAAATCAGATAGGATTTAACTATGTCATCATCAGGAAATCTTACTGTTCTTACTGGCCCAAGTGGGGTAGGTAAAGGCACAATTGTTAGGAAAATCCTTGATAGCCATAGTGATGTATGGCTTTCTATTTCTGCCACTACTCGTAAACCAAGATTGGGAGAAATTGAGGGGGAGCATTATTTTTTCTTAGACAAGAAAAATTTTCAAGAAATAATTGATAGTGAAGGTTTTCTTGAGTGGGCTTCATTCTCTAATAATTTTTATGGAACACCAAAAAAAATAGTTAAAGAAAAAATAGAAAAAGGAACTAATGTTCTTCTTGAAATTGAATTAGAAGGTGCTCGACAAATTCGAAAAACTTTTCCTGAAGCATTACAAATATTTTTAGCACCACCAAATTTATCTGAACTTGAAAAAAGAATTAGAGGAAGAGGCACCGAGACCGAAGAATCTATTAAAGATCGTTTGGCAATAGCAAATAAGGAAATTTTTGCGAAAAAAGAATTTGACGCTGTAATTATTAATGAAGATATAGAAAAAGCCTTCAAGGAAATTGAAGGCTTAATGGGATTAAAATTTAAATCTAGTTAATAAATCTGTATTTTAAAAAGACATCGGGTGGAAAAGCAGGTCTGGTACAAATCTATTAAACTCAACAATAATACTTGCTGTTATTGTGATCCAAATCGCTGCCACAACTGGCGCTGATCTAAACCATTTAGTACGAAATAATTGAAACATGATTGAATAAATTAAATAGTTTTTTTAATTAGATAAATAATTTTTTAGCCTCTTGGACCATTAAGAGATACATTATTGTCTTTTTCCCTGAGCTCTCCGTTCTTTCCCTCCCTATTTGCTTGTAAAGGCCAAGCTGCTCCTCTTTTTAAGCATTGCCAAGCAAGATCAGTATCAATAATGATTTCATATTCTGCAGCGTTCTTTTTTCCTCTAACAGCTCTTACATATTCTCTTCCTGACCAACCAATAATACCGGCAATATAGATGAACATTACTCCAGGAATAAGTAGATCTCCTTCATGACCTCGGTTAATCCATGCACCCCAAGGTTCAATAGGGGGGCCAATTATTAAATGAGGAAGACCATCGTCTCCACACAAGGCTTTGCTATATCTTTCAAATCTTTTTATGGCCTGGTTTGTGGAGGCGGAGCTTGCTCTTTCTTGGAAACGGGGATTATCAGCACAAGATACCAAAGCAGAAGCAGTAAAATCTGTTGGAGCTCTATCAGCGTTTAGTGCTGGGCCTGGCCTTGCATTAGCTATTGGAGCTATTCCTAAGAAAAGGAATGTTGAAAGTAGAATTGATAAAAGACGACTCATGAGTTCTGATTTTTATCTGTTGCCCTGTTTTAATGGGATTTCAATACTAAACTTAGTTGATTACTAGCTATAAATGTCAATAATTTTATCCCTCGAAACAAGTTGTGACGAGTCTGCAGCCGCTTTAGTCTCTGATGAAAAAGGAAAAATTGATTTAATAGGTAGTGAGATAGCTTCACAAATTGAAGAACATGCTAATTGGGGTGGGGTTGTTCCGGAAATTGCTTCAAGAAGACATTTGGAAAATCTTCCATTTTTAATTGAAGAAGTTTTTGCAAAGTCAAAATTACAGATAAAAGATATAGATGCAGTAGCCGCAACTGTTACTCCAGGATTAGCAGGTTCACTTTTGGTAGGCTCAACTACCGCAAGAACTTTAGCGAATTTACATCAAATTCCATTTTTAGGAATTCATCATTTGGAGGGACATCTAGCATCAATATATTTGTCAGATAATCACCCTGAACCTCCTTTCTTAGTCTTATTGGTTAGTGGAGGACATACTGAATTGATAAAAGTAGATATTCAACATAAGTATCAACGTCTTGGTAGGAGTCATGATGATGCAGCAGGAGAAGCTTTTGATAAGGTCTCAAGACTACTGGGACTTTCCTATCCAGGTGGGCCCGCAATTCAAAAAATAGCTGAATTTGGAGATCCCAAAAAATTTATGTTCCCAAAAGGAAGAGTATCTAAACCCGAGGGTGGTTTTTATCCATACGACTTCTCTTTTAGTGGTTTGAAAACGGCTGTATTTAGGCAGATCGAAAAAATAACGTCAGAAAATAAAAAATTACCAATAGATGATATTGCTGCAAGTTTTGAATACGTAGTGGCTGAGGTCCTGGTAGAGAGGAGCCTTCGGTGTGCCCTTGATGAAGGTCTAAATTCTCTTGTCCTAGTAGGAGGAGTTGCTGCAAATGTCCGATTAAGGGAAATGATGCTTGCAAAAGCATCTGAAAATGCAATTAACATTGCTCTTGCACCAATGGAATTTTGTACTGATAATGCAGCAATGATTGGGGCGGCAGCTTTGTTAAGATTATCTTCAAATAATGTTCAAAGTTCAATGGAATTAGGTGTTTCCGCTCGTTGGCCCTTAGAAAAATCTGATTTACTTTATGATTCTAATCCTCCTTTTTAATCAATATTTTTAGGTTTTTAAATTCTTATTATGCCTGTAAAACATGGAAATGAAGTCAATAAATCAACTAGGCTTGCAAGCTCAAGTGAACTTAATTCATGGAAGAGAGGATTCACTCCTCAGGCTGAAATATGGAATGGCAGAATAGCAATTGCAGGTTTAATTATTCTATTAACTAGTCTTTTATTATCAAATATACTTTTTTCTGGTTAGAAAAAAGTATTGGTTTTACACTAATATTTAGTTTTGATTTTTTGGTTGTCATTTTGCTTGTTTAGTGAATGCAGATCCTATCGATGGATTTTAAAAAGAGAGTTATTAGGTGGTAAAAAGACGGTAGTTTTTATTGGCTTGAATCCTTCAAAAGCCAATTCATCAAATAACGATAGAACTCTCGTGAGGATAATTAATTTTTGTTCGAGATGGAATTATAAAAATATCTATATAATTAATCTCTTTGGACTGATTTCCAAGTCTCCACTTCAACTATCAAAAAGTAAAGATCCAATAGGGAAAAATAATGATTTGATTACTTTTAAATCATTAAAATTTTGGCGGGAAGATAGTAATTGTGATTTGTGGTTAGGGTGGGGTGACAATGGACAATTAAAAGGACGTGATCGTAAAGTACTAAACTTAATTAGAAATTTTTCAAATTTAAAGTCAAACGAAAATGATTATTCCAAACGTGTTTTAAGTCTTGGCCTCAGCAAAAAAGGTAACCCTCGTCATCCTCTTTATATGCCTAACCAATCTTTCTTAAGAGAATTTGATCTGTAATTTTTTAATTTGTTGTGTCAGTTATTTTCTAAATTAAAATGCATAAATTATATATGGATAGAAAGGGTTGCTACTCTATAAGAATATGTAAGTAAAATTCGCTTATTAACTTATTTATTTTTTTAGGTAGATTAAATGGATACTCGTTATATGTCTTCATTGCTAGTTATTTATGACTCCTGAGCGGCTGGGCTTGCTCTGGGGTATCACAGTTTTTTCTGGAGCTGGAGCAAGATTACTATCAGTGCTAACAGGACTTCCTGGAGTCGTTCTATTGTTGCTCTCTGGCTTGTTGATTGGGAGGTCAGGGCTTGGATTAGTTGAACCTTTAGATCTAGGTAAAGGCTTGGAGACAATCGTTGGTTTATTGGTAAGTCTTGTTTTATTTGATGGGGGATTAAATCTTCGATTTCCAGGAGGGGCAATCAAATCAATAGTTTTAAGAATTTCTTCAATTAGATTAATTATTTCTTTGGCAGCTGGTTTCCTTGCTGCTCATTGGTTTGCAGGACTTGGTTGGTCAGTAGCAGGCGTTTATAGCGCAATTGTTCTTGCTACGGGGCCTACTGTCGTAACTCCATTGGTTCGACAAATTAGACTTGCATCCCCATTAAGTGATGTTCTTGAAGCTGAAGGTTTGATACTCGAACCTATTGGAGCAGTGCTAGCACTTTTGTTATTAGAGCTTGTTGTTGGAGATTTGCATGGATGGAAAGAGCTATTTCTTGGTTTGCTTTCAAGGCTTGGAGGAGGAGTCTTAATCGGATCACTTGCAGGTCTATTGCTTTCAGAGGGTTTGAAGCGGTTACGCACTGAGCCTTATATTGGTCTTCGATTGCAACTGACTCTTGGAGTGATTTTTTTGCTTTATGGAGTATGTGAATGGCTATTGCCTGAATCAGGATTGCCGGCATCAGTTGCAGCAGGTTTTGTTGTAGGACAAAGACCTTCTACACAGGCGAATGAACTTGATAAATTAATAAGAGAATTAGCTCAGTTAGCAATAACTATGCTTTTCCCTTTGCTAGCAGCTGATGTTTCTTGGGGGGAATTGAGCCCTCTGGGGTGGGGGGGTATAATTTGCGTACTTTTTTTGATGATCGTAGTAAGACCAATAGCTGTATCAATAGCAACTTATGGATTACCTCTTGATAATAAACAAAGATTATTTCTTAGTTGGTTGGCTCCCCGTGGAATAGTTACTGCAGCAGTTGCTTCTTTATTCTCTATTAGATTGGAACAAGCAGGTGTTTTAGGCGCTGGAAAACTTCAGGGATTAGTTTTTTTGACAATATTAATGACAGTTGGTATTCAAGGCTTAACAGCTAAACCATTAGCAAAAATGTTGGGCTTATTGGATGAAGATGAAGATGAAGATGAAGATGAAGATCTAGATAAACCGACGAATTCGGCTTCTATCTTTACTGAATCTAGATAGTAAAACCCAACTTTGAATTAAATCAGGCCCCTTAAGTGTTCCAAAAAGTGCAGCTCTAAGACTTTTCATGACAAGCCCTTTTTTAACTTTGCAGTTTTTGGTGGCTTGATTGATTAAATCAAGTGCTTGATCTTTAGTAAAGATTTCAGCATCTAAGTTTTCCAGCTTTTTAAGAATAAAATTTAAAATCATTTTTGATTCTTTGATCTCCAATTGATCTTTCCCGTCATGACTTAATTCTGGCTCTTCAAAAAAAGGTTTAGCTTGATCAACTCCATCATTGATAAGAACCATAGATGGTCCAATTAAATTTACGAGATTTGTTCCCCATTCTTGATTTGGTAAAGACCAATTATTTTCTTTAAACAAAGGATCTAACTTTTTTAATAGAGCTTCGGCTGACATTTCATGTATTACTTGAGAGTTGAGCCAGTTCAATTTGTCCCAATCAAATTTGGCAGAAGCTTTATTAACCTTTTTAAAACTAAAAATCTCTGTAATATCTGAAATATTGAACCTTTCATTAACTCCCTCTGGGACAGACCAGCCAAGAAGAGTCATATAATTCGCCATTGCTTCAGATGTGTAACCCATTTTCTTGAATTCAGAGATTGAAGTAACTCCATCCCTTTTGGAAAGCTTCTTACCTTCAGAATTAAGAATTAAAGGAGTATGTGCAAAAACGGGAATATTGAGATCTAAAGCTTCGTAAAGAAGAATTTGCTTTGCAGTATTTGCAAGATGGTCTTCTCCCCTTATTACATGAGAAATTTGCATTGCTGAATCATCAGCAACAACAACTAAATTGTATAAGGGATCTCCAATTGAATCTGCTGGTGCTCTTCTTGCAATGACCATATCACCGCCTAAATCTTTTCCACTCCAAGTCATTTCCCCTCGAATTAAGTCATTCCATGAAATTAATTTTTGATCACTGATTTTGAATCTGATTACAGGTTCTCTTCCGGCGTTTATAAATTCTGATTCTTTTTGGGGAGTTAAATTTCTGTGCCTATTATCATATCTTGGAGCTAAACCATTTCTCTTTTGGGTTTCTCTCATTTCATCAAGCTCATCTTCTGATGCGTAACATTTGTATGCAAATCCTTTTTCGATAAGAGTTTTTATAATTTGCTTATGTTCATTTATTCTTTCGCTTTGAATTGTTGGGGATTCATCCCAGTTTATTCCTAGCCACTGGAGCCCATCAAATATGTTTTTTTTAAACTCTTCTTTTGATCTTTCAATATCAGTATCTTCAATTCTTAAGAGAAAAGTTCCACCTTCTTTTTTTGCAAAAAGCCAGTTAAATAATGCAGTTCTTGCTGTTCCTAGATGAAGTGTTCCCGTTGGACTTGGTGCCAATCTTACCCTAACTGTCAAAGCTCTAATTCGATTTAGATACGGGACCGACGGGATTCGAACCCGCAACTTCCGCCGTGACAGGGCGGTGCTCTAACCAGTTGAACTACGGTCCCAGTTTTAGGCCTTAAAAAGGTTTTGATCTTTTATTAAAAAGCCTTTGTATTGACCCAATGAGTATCATCCTAAAAATGCCTTCTAGTCAACTAAGAATTAATATTGTTGACTTAGTAAAACTAACTTTATAAGGTTTTTTTCATTCTAATTCTCTATGAAGAGAGATGCTCATGAAATAAAACTAAATAAGTAGATGACTTTTAAGGACGAAAACCAGCAGGCTCTATGAGCCTAACTTGATTTCCACGAGCTGTGAACTCGCGTCCTTGGTCGCTTTGAACTACTACACGGCCACCTGATTTTACACGAATAACTCGAGCTCTGACCCAGCCTAATGCGGCTGACTCAAGAACTTTTACGACATCGCCAGGTTGAAGATCCAACTCCATTCTTTAAAAAAGTAACTGCAGAAAGGGTTTTCGAACGCGCCGTGGAGGACTTGAACCCCCGACATCAGGTTTTGGAGACCTGCGTTCTACCAACTGAACTAACGGCGCATTTTATATACCCTTTAAGTCATTGTTGGTCAATGACTTTTGATTGAGGAGGCCGAAACCTCAGCGGTCGAAGCGCTGCTTTACGCGTGTGGCTTTGCCCACTCGCTCACGCAGATAGAAAAGCTTCGCTCTTCTTACTTTACCTCGGCGTTCAACCTTAATGGATGCAACTTGTGGACTGTGAACCAGAAAAATTCTTTCAACTCCTATTCCTTGGAAAATTCTCCTTACTGTAATTGTTTGATGGATTCCTCCGTGTCTCTTTGCTATTACAACACCCTCATAGGGCTGAACCCTCTCCTTATTGCCCTCACTTATCCTGACACCAACACGTACAGTATCTCCAACGTAGATGTCAGGTAGATCTTTGCTTTGCTGTGCGTCTTCAAAAGTCTTTATTATTTCTGCAGGAGAGAGCATTTTAATTGAAATTTTCTTTCCTTTAGACTTTGTTTTAGAAGCAACTTTTACTTCAGACTCCTCTGAAGCATTTGATTCATCTTCAAATTTTACCTCTTCTGATGAGGGCTCTTTCGAATCAACGGACATCACCAATTACTCTTTATTTGGCCAGGCTCTTATTGTAACTGCTGGTTTCTCAAATTAAAAATTTTTTATTTATCTGGTCTTTTCATCCTTATTTGACGACAATTTCCTCACTTAGCTTTATGCAGTCCATTGCTTGATCACTTAAAAGGATAATTATTTTTATCACCCTTTTTCTTTAATATGGAAATTTTATTAAAGAAAAGAATTTTTTTAATAAAACTGTTCCTCTCCATTTGATAGTTCACCTATTATTAGATTGTTAGCAAATTGCAAATTTAGAGGTTTTTACTTTTTTCTTAAACAATGAAACTTTTTTCTGATCTTCTTTCTTCTGAAAACTCAAAAATCCCTATCAATAATGGTCCTGTTATTAAACAAAGGAGAGGAGTTGAAATTAAGTCTGCTAGAGAGATAGAAATTATGCGTAAATCTAGTAAAATAGTTGCAACCGTATTGAGTGAAATTATAGATTTAGTTAAACCTGGAATGTCTACTTTGGATCTAGATATATATGCAGAAAAACGAATAAGAGATCATAATGCTGAGCCAAGCTTCAAAGGATATCATGGCTTTCCAGGTAGCATATGTTCAAGCATAAATAACGAAGTTGTTCATGGAATACCAAGTAAAAAGAAAATTATTAATGATGGAGATTTACTTAAAGTCGATACGGGTGCTTTTTATAATGGTTATCATGGAGATAGTTGTATCACTATATGCGTAGGTAATACATCAGATAAAGCAATTGAACTAAGTAGAGTGGCTAAAGAAGCTTTAATGCTTGGAATAAAACAAATTAAGCCGCAAAATAAACTTCTTGATATAGCAGGAGCGATAGAAGATTATGTCAAAGATAACGGTTTTAGTATTGTCGAAGATTACACCGGACATGGAGTAGGTAGGAATCTTCATGAAGAGCCTTCGGTATTTAATTTTAGAACTAATGATTTGCCAAATGTTGTTCTGAGAGAGGGGATGACTATTGCCGTGGAACCTATAATTAATCTTGGCTCAAAGTATTGCAAGACCCTTCGTGACGGATGGACGGTAATTACAAAAGATGGAAATCTATCTGCTCAATGGGAGCATACTGTCTTAGTTACTAAAAACGGATATGAGATACTAACTGATAGAGGAGATTGATTCCTTTTAATGGTGGATGGTTGAGTATATTTTTTTTATAAATCTTGAATATAATATTCTAATTGACTCTGCTAATGGCATTAATAAATATGTTAAGGGATTAGGAGTTACTATTATTAAATAAGTATCATTTTCTGCTTTTTGTATTATCTTTCTTGCTACAAATTTAGGGCTCATGATGCCTTGTGGGTTTAGGTTAGATTTAAAAGGACCTAGAATTAATTTTTTGATAATAAAAGAATTTTGTTTTTCCATTAATAATTTACTTTTTTTTAAACTTACAAGTTCACCTATCAGACGTTTTGTTATTTCATATACTGGACTAAAAGCTATTTGAATCTCTGCTTCAGATGTATTTACCCATACTTCCTTTGGACTGTACTGGTTTAAATTATTAGAAAGGGCTAAATTCTCAAAAATTTCTATCAATCTCCAATGGCTAAGAGAATTTATTTCTATCGCTTTATTTATATCATTTGAATCAATCATTTGTTTTGGATTAAATCCATGATTAAGTATTAAAATATCAATATTCGCAAGGCTGCTTGAAAGTAGTCCTTCTTTTCCACAGGACCAAAGAATCCATTCATCTGCAATGCTTTCAGAAGAGTCACTATTATTTTTTCTTTCATGAGTTAGGCCAACTACATAAGCTCCTTTTTTTTTCAGGACTTCAATAAGTGACTTTCCAAGGCTCCCATTTGCTCCAGTTATGGCAATTCTTAAACCTTTAAACCTTGAGTTTTCTGAAGAGTTTTTGTTCATTGATTTGAATCCATTGTATTTCTTGAGAAAAACATTAGGAATTACAGGATAATCTTTGTCTAATGAGAATTTTATACAGATTTAGTGTTGAGAACTTTTTCAAAAAGCCTAAACTTATAAAGATATTAATTTCACATAGATCTTTAATTAATGAGCAAGACCTTTCTAATTGGATCATGTGAACCATTTAGCGGTAAGTCAGCATTAGTTCTTGGCATGGCAAGAAATTTAATTGCTTCAAATCATTTGGTCAGATTTGGTAAACCATTAGCCACAAGCCTTGAATTAAATGTCTCTCAAGAAGGAGACATTAAAGATATAATTGATGATGATGTCAGGTTTGTGGGAGAGACGTTAAAATTATCTGCGGAAAATTTAATTCCTTCTATTCAGTTTTTAGCTGCCTCTACTGCTGGCAAGAGGATTAAGGAAAACATCTTAGACCCTGGGATTAAATTTGATGAGTTCAAGCTGTCTCTTGATTCTTCTGGTGAGGCTATCAATATTCTTGAAGCAGCAGGTAGCTTACACGAGGGACTCTTGTATGGATTAAGTCTCAGTCAACTTGCTAAAGCTTTAAACGCTAAAGTTGTACTCGCTCATTTTTGGCAAGATAGTAGAAGTGTTGAAGCTTTATTGGAGGCTAAAAATCAATTAGGAGATCAATTAAGTGGTGTCGTCTTAAATGCTGTTAACCCTGATCAAATCAAAGACATTAAAGAAAATATAGTTCCATCTCTTAAGTCGCTAGGTTTAGATGTCTTTGGAATAATGCCTAGGTCTCCTTTGTTGAGGAGTGTTACTGTTGAAGAACTGGTGAGACGTTTAAATGCTCGAGTTATTTGTTGCTCTGACAGGCTTGAGCTGATGGTCGAGACGTTGAGTATTGGCGCGATGAGTGTTAATTCTGCAATGGAATTTTTTCGAAGAAGGCGTAATATGGCGGTAGTGACAGGCGCTGATCGAACAGATATTCAATTGGCGGCTTTGGAAGCTTCTACTCAATGCTTAATACTGACAGGTGCTGGCGAGCCACTGCCACAATTGATTAATAGATCAGAAGAATTAGATGTCCCATTGCTAAAAGTTGAGAGAGATACTCTCTCAACAGTTGAAGTTATTGAGCAGGCTTTTGGTCATGTACGTCTTCATGAGACAGTTAAAGCTACTTATGCTTTTCGATTAGTACAAGAACATTGTGATCTTGATCGAATCTTTAAAACTTTAGGAATTTCTTCTTGAGTTCATGAATAATGGCTACCTTTAGAATATCTGAATTAGGATGTCCTTGAGTCGATCACTCGATCTTCCTGCATTGGGACGAGTTGATACACTCTCTCAGGAATTGGCCTTGTTGAAAAACGAGGGAAAAAGAAGAATTGCTTTTTTAGGTAGTCGACATGTACCTGTCGTTTCTATTCATATAGTTGAATTAATAGCCAGGTCTTTGGCTCAAGAGGGCCATTCTATAATCACTTCAGGTTCTCAAGGAGTAAATGCTGCAGTAATTAGAGCGGTTCTAGATGTTAACCCTTCTCTCTTAACTGTTTTGTTACCACAGTCTCTAGATAGGCAAACTGCAGAGGTCAAGGACCTTCTTGGGAGCGTTTTACATCTAATAGAGAAAGAAGAGAATAATGATTTGCCTTTGCCAATGGCAAGTAGTCTTTGTAATCAAGAAATTATTAACAGATGTGATCAATTGATTTGTTTCGCATTCCATGATAGTGAAACATTATTGAGTAGTTGCCATAGTGCTGAAGATATGGGAAAAGTTGTGAGCCTGATGTTTTTTGATTAATTTTCAATCATAGATAATCATATATTTCTAGATATTTTTAAGCTTACGAAATATCGCAAAAGTATATTTCTAAGCAATTTTGCCTTTTTTTCATAAGATGGTGGAAACGAATAGAAATTTTCATGCCCTCTTCTTATTCTTTTGATGTGGTTTCAGAATTTGATCAGCAGGAATTAGTAAATGCTATTGATCAATTGAGGAGAGAAGTGGATCAAAGGTATGATCTGAAAGACTCAAAGACAAAAATAGATGTTAAAGAAGATGAGTTATCTATTGTCTCTTTAAGTGATATGACAATCGAATCTGTAAAAGATATTTTATTACAGAAAGCAACTAAAAGAAACTTGTCATTAAAGATATTTGATTTTCAAAAAATTGAAACTATAGGAGGAAATATGGTTATGCAAATTGTTAAATTAAAGAAAGGCTTGCCTCAACAAATCGCAAAGAAATTAAGTAAGTTAGTTCGAGATGAAATGAAGAAAGTAACTGTATCAATACAAGGAGATAGCTTGAGAATTACAGGAAAAAATAAAGATGATTTGCAATCTGCAATTAATTTAATTAAGAAGCAGGAAGATGATTTAGAAATAGCTCTTCAATTTCAAAATTTTAGATAGTTAATTAATAATTAAAAACTTTATCACTAAGATTTTTGTTATGGAGCAATTAATAGAAAGACTTTCTAAAAAAGCATTTATTTTGTCCGGAAAGTCGAAGAAAGAATTAGAAAGAACATGTTGGATGATTGTTCATGAGCATAAGCATGGGGTGATGCCAACAGAATATGATATTAGGGAGATTGACGAAGAACTTTATTTGAAGGTTTTAAAAACAGCTAGAGAGATATCATAGTTAAAGGAGAGATTTTGCTTTTTATTTTTGAAAATACAATCTTGCGGGTTTAAAAATAAATTTATTATTTTTTCTATCTAACAATTTTCGCAATACTTGCTAAACCAACATAAAATCGTTTTTAGATAATCTTTATTATGACAACTCCATTTCGTAATGTGACTCCGAATGGACCAGGTGGCACAACAACTCTTCTACTTGTCCTTTCATTTACCGGATTTTTACTTCTTACGCAAGCCTTTTTCGTTGTTCCTGCTGGACAAGTTTCAGTGGTCACAACATTAGGGAAAGTAAGTGGTGGTTCACGAAAACCTGGTTTAAATTTCAAAGTACCTTTTGTTCAAAATACTTATCCTTTTAATGTTCAAACTCAAGTTAGACCTGAAAAATTTGATTCATTAACTAAAGATTTGCAAGTCATTTCTGCAACCGCTACAGTTAAATATGCTCTCAAGCCCAATGAGGCTGGAAGAGTCTTTAAAACTATCTCTTATAACGATAGAGAGATATACAACAGGATTATTCAACCATCATTACTTAAAGCCCTGAAGTCAGTTTTTTCAAAGTATGAGTTGGTAACAATAGCTAGCTCTTGGAGTGATATTTCTGAGTTGGTTGAGCAAACAGTAGCTGATGAACTTAATAAGTTTGACTATGTTGATGTTCAATCACTCGACTTGACTGGCTTGACTATTGCTGATGAATATCGAGCAGCTATCGAACAAAAACAGATTGCTGAGCAGCAATTATTGAGAGCTCAAACTGAAGTTAAAATTGCAGAGCAAGAAGCTCTTAGATACGACACATTAAATAAAAGTCTTGATGATCAAGTTCTTTTCAAATTGTTTCTAGATAAATGGAATGGTGAGACACAAGTTGTTCCTTCATTACCAGGAACCAGTTCAGGAAATGTTCCTGTAATCGTTAGAGGAAAAAATTAATTTGCCTTAGAAATTGACTTTAAAAAATCCAATTTATTAATTTAAATTGGATTTTTTATGAGATTTCAGAGAAACATTCTTGAAAAGCTTTTATTGTTGAATTTATATCATCTTCAGAATGAGCAAGTGATGTAAAACCAGCTTCAAATGCACTGGGAGCTAAATAAACACCCTTTTGAAGCATGAGTCTATGCAATTTGCTAAACCGATTTGTATCAGCAGATTTGGCTTCTTCAAAGTTTCTTACTGGTCCTTCACATAGATAAAATCCGAACATAGCGCTAATGCTATGACCATAAATGGCAATATTTGATTCTTTAGCAGCTGTAATGACTCCATCGACTAGCTTTTTCGTAAGAGATTCTAATTTTTCATATGTACCTTCTTGCTTGAGGAGTTCAAGAGTTTTAATTCCTGCTGTCATGGCAAGAGGATTACCGCTTAATGTGCCTGCTTGATACATAGGACCAGAAGGCGAAACCATTGACATGATTTCTTTACGACCGCCATAGGCCCCAACAGGAAGTCCTCCACCAATTACCTTCCCCATAGTGGTTAAATCAGGAGTTACTCCAAAACGCTCTTGGGCTCCTCCATAGCTGATTCTAAAACCAGTCATTACTTCATCAAAAACTAAAAGAGCACCGTTCTCCTGTGTTAACTCTCTCAAACCCTCTAAGAATCCTGGTTCAGGTGTGATGAAGCCTGCATTCCCAACAACAGGCTCAAGTATGACTCCAGAAATCGCATCTGGATTTTCAGCAAAAAGCTCTTTTACAGCTTCAAGATCGTTATAAGGAGCAGTAAGCGTATTGGCGGTTGTACTTCTTGGAACCCCAGGAGAGTCTGGTAGACCAAGTGTTGCTACGCCTGAGCCGGCTTTCACTAAAAACATGTCTGCATGCCCGTGATAGCAACCTTCGAATTTGATAACTTTATCTCTACCAGTAAAGGCTCTCATTAAACGAAGAACAGCCATACAAGCTTCTGTGCCGCTATTAACAAAGCGAACCATTTCAACGCTTGGTACGGCTTCTATGACCATCTCAGCGAGCTTATTCTCGAGTACACAAGGCGCTCCGAAGCTCGTACCTTTTTCGAGCGTTTCTTGAAGAGCGGAAATCACCTCTGGATGTGCATGACCACAAATCGCAGGCCCCCAGCTACCTACATAGTCGATGTATCTGTTTCCATCAACATCCCAAGCATAAGGACCCTTAACTCGATCAAAGACGATTGGATCCCCTTCAACAGATTTGAAAGCTCTTACAGGTGAACTGACTCCACCAGGCATTAAATTTTTGGCAGAGCCAAAAATTTCTTCAGATCTTTTTGTGTTCAACGCGTCTGTCACAGCACCTCAGCGAATGAGTCATAAACACAGTCAGCCATAATGGCCTAAAAGTGACTAATTCGTCTAAATTTTTGAATCTGTTCAGCATCTGGTTATTTTTTTTAATCTTTAATGGGTCTATATTGAAAAATGAGTTTAAGCCGAAAAACAAGTGCTAGATTGACTTTTTTTGAGAATATGCCCTTTGAATTTAATGTTTTTTGGCTAATTGAAAAAATTTGCTTTGTTAATTCTGTGATGATTTGAAAATAGAAAAAACCTAATTTTTTAAAAGAAATCTTCATTTTCAATATCTGATGGAGGCCAGCTAATGTCGACAACTACAGGTGCGTGATCACTGGGTTTCTCTCTTGATCTTGGCTCTTTGTCTATCCAACAACTATTGGCACAACTAAGAATATCTTCTGTTAAGTAAATATGATCTATTCGCCAACCCTTGTCTCTTTCCCAGGCTGAATGGCGATAATCCCACCAAGACCAATTTTTATCACCTGGCTCGAAAATTCTAAAAACATCCTCTAATTCCTCTCCTAAAGCATCTTTAAGTAACTTTCTTTCTTTTGAAGAAGCCATAATTGATTCTTTATAATTACTTGGCGTATGTATATCTCTATCTTCAGGAGCAATATTAAAGTCTCCTAATAAGCATATAGGTGTATGATTTGAATTGATTTTCCTTAGATAGAATTGTAGGCATTCTAGCCATTTTTCTTTATAAATAAACTTGTCTGAATTTATAGATGACCCATTTGGAACATAAACATTTATAATCCTAATGTCATTAATTTCAGCACTTATGATTCTTTTTTGTTCGTTTAATATATTTAAATCTTTATAGCCCTTGATTATTTCATTAAAACCAATCTTGATATTATTAATTGGAAATCGACTTATTATTGCTACTCCATTGTAAGACTTTTGACCAGAGATTGAAACCTCATATCCAAGGTTTGAAAAAATTTCAATTGGGAAAAACTTATCTTCTGTTTTTGTCTCTTGTAAGCAAAGAATGTCAACTTTGTTAGTGATGAGCCATTCTTTGACATGATCTATTCTTGAACGAATAGAATTGACATTCCAGGTTGCAACAAGCAAGACTTAAAATTTTATTGCTTAAGTTATTATTATGTAAATATAGACGAAAGTTTAGTTTTGAATCGAACTGCACGTTTTATTAATGGACAATTATTGTTGGCTTTCGCTGGTTTAATTCCAATTTTAATTGTGGCAGGTCAAGTTTTTTCTTCTTCAAGAAAAATAAGAATTTCGGAAGTAAAAAATTATTCAACTGATGAGAAGAGAGATATTTACAGTACTTTCGATACAGAAGATCAAATTGATCAAGGTTTACCAATAGATCCATTTGATTTGATGAACCGTCTTAAACAAGCAGGAGCTATGAATAATGCTACAACTCCATCAGATGCGCTAGATGAAGCTCTCAATGCATTTGATCAGTCAGAGTATGAAAATGTCCCAAATGAATAAAATCACAATAGAATTTGTAGGATTTTGGTAAATTTAGGATTGGTCACTAATGGCCTATTTATTTATATAGATGCAGAACCATCCAATCCCCTCGGTCACTGATCCATTGCAATACCGGGCAATTGGATTAGTTAGAGGCATTTATAAGCCTCAAGATGATGACACCTTTACTCGTGGAGCTCTAATTGATTCTAAGGGTAATGAAATAGATGCAGTTGTCCTTGGGAGAGTCATAACCTTGATTCTTAATCACGTTCCTCTAGAAAAACCTCACCTCTGGGTCGTATATCCACGATGTAGGAATAATCAAAATCTTCATTTACAAATCACAGGTATTTGGGAACCAAGCACTTTGAAAAAAAATCTTGTGGAGAGCGAAGGATTGAATGAAACTTCAAGTTTAAAGGTTGATTCTGATAACTTATTGGAAGGTGATGATTATTTTTCAATTAGAGGAGAATTGGTTTTTACTAAGCCAGAAGAAAAGGAGTTAGTTATAAAAATTCGTCAAAGGCCAAGGAATCAACAAAAGAAAGCTTTACCTTTTAAATTAAATCTTAAAGGTGAAGTACCTATTAATTACTTGAAACATTTTATTAGTCTTGATGTTCGACGTGTTGATTATCAACTTTTGGTTGAAGATTTTCAAATTATAGGCCCTCTTTCTCAACAACAAATAAACAAAAGAAGTAGAAAAATCTTAAAAAATAAAAATTAGTCTTATTAAAAAAAAATATATATCAATGTATTCTATCTATAAAACTGATTATTTATTCACTCATAAATGAAATCTATTTTTATTGATTGTTGTCTTGGAATATCTGGAGATATGCTTGCATCAGCATTATTAGATTTAGGTGTTCCGAAATCTATTTTCTTGGATAACTTAGTAAGACTAAATATAGAGAAAAATTATAATGTCAAATTCAACATGGGAACTAGTGAAGGTATAAAAGGAATTGTCTGTACAAAAAATGAAATCCCATTTAAGGAAGTATCTAGAAATCTTAATGATATAAAAAACTTACTTCTAGATTCAAAACTTAATGAATATGTGAAGAAAAAGTCTATTAGGGTTTTTGAAATTCTTGCAGAAGCAGAAGCAGTTGTTCATGGGAATGAAGTCTCAGATGTTCATTTTCATGAACTAGGTTCAATGGATTCCATAATTGACATTGTTAATGTTTGCTCTGCTATAGATTTTTTAAAGCCATACAGTATTTATTTTTCAGATCCACCTTCAGGGAAAGGAATCGTATCCACTTCACATGGACCTCTCCCTATTCCAGTACCTACAGTTGCAGAGATAGCGAGGCAAAAAAAAATTCCATTAATGCTTCTTGATGATAAATATTTTGGTGAAATTACAACCCCTACTGGCATCGCATTGATAGCAACTTTTATAGATAAGGTTTATCAACCAGATAAAATAAATATTGAAAAGATTGGTATAGGCTTAGGAAGTAAAAATATTTCTCGACCTAACTTTTTAAGAGTTATGCTGATATCTGAAAATGATGATTATATAGGAAATAATAAGCCTTCTTTTCAAACTATAATTTCTCAGGAGGCTTGGATTGATGATTCCACACCTGAAGATGTTGCGGTTTTAATCGAAAGATTAAGATCTGCAGGTGCTATAGATGTTATTTGTTATTCGGTAGATATGAAAAAAAATAGAAAAGGGATATGTATACAAGCTATTCTCTACCCTAAACATAAAAATTTACTGAGGGAAGTTTGGTTTAACTATAGTACTACAATTGGAATAAGAGAAAATAACATTAGCCGCTGGATACTTCCAAGAAGAACAGTGAGTCATAAAACTAAATTTGGCATAGTTAATGTTAAACAAGTAATGAGACCAAATGGTCAGACTTCAATAAAATTAGAACATAAAGACTTGACTAAAATAACTTTAAATACAGGAATTCCAATAGAAGAGATTCGTAAGAAACTAATTATAGAATTATCAGGATTTTATGAATTAGATGATTACTCCTTTTGATTATTTCTTTTAATATGATTCGAATTAAAGTAAATAGTTTTGTTCTTTGGGCGATCTCCAAGATTAACATTAAACTTTTTATAACATTAATTTGTTTTGTATTTCTTGGTACTTCAATTTATACGAATTTTGAGTCTTTATCTAATCAGACAATTGGAATGGAAGAGATGTTATGGCTATCAGGAGGAATTCTATTTAGTTTTTTAAGTATAATAATTAATGCTTATGCATGGAAATTTTTAATAAATAATATTGGTTGTAATACCATTAATTTGAATATAATAAAAATATTTTTGACTACAAATATATATAAATATTTACCTGGAGGAATATGGCATTTTGTGGCTAGATTTAATACTTTGCGATTGGAATTAGCAACTGATAAATCAGTAGAGTCTATTTTATTAGAACCATTATTAATGCTGGTTGCAGGCCTAATTTTTATACCGTTTGGGAGTTTTAATATAGCTTTATTTATGCTTTGCTGGTCATCTACTTTATTATTTTTACCAGCATTTAGACAGTTTTTAATTAAAAAATTGAGGTCAATGAAGGCAAATTTCTTTACTAAGATTGATCACCTAAAAGATAAAGAATTAGAAAATAATACTCAAAATATTTCAACAAGGATGTTTTATCCCTATAAACCACTATTTGTAGAGATCATATTTGTTTTGTCTCGCTTTCTTGGCTTTTTATGTTGTATAAATGCATTTTCTATAGGGCGGTTGATTTCTCATGGTGAATTAATATCTTCCTTTTCTTTAGCATGGATAATCGGTCTTATAGTACCTGCAGCCCCAGGAGGCTTAGGTGTATTTGAATCTGTGATTCTATTTAGTCTTGGTTCACATTTGCCTGAAGCACCTCTCTTGGCTTCATTGCTTTGCTATCGTCTTGTTTCAACAATTTCAGATATTCTCGCAGCTTTGATTTATCCAATTAAAAAAATATTTAAAGTTTAAATCTATATGTTAGTTTTTTCTGTTGTTTAAGCTTGGTATTAAGGCCATAGAGGCTATTAATCCAAGACAAATTATTATCAATGAAGGTAAGATAGATTCTGCTACTCTCTCATCTCCTGCATATTGGAATATTCGTACTGAGAGCGTATCAAAATCAAATGGCCTTAATATAAAAGTTAGTGGTAATTCCTTTATTGTGTCAACAAACACCAGAAGTGCACCTACCAACATAGGACCTTTAAGAAGTGGTAGATGTATTTTGAAAAGGACCTCTGACCAGTTCTTGCCAAGATTTATGGCAGCATTATCTATATTTGGTGAAATCCTCTCAAAGCCAGCATCAAGCCCACCTTTCGAAACAGCTAAGAATCGAATGCTATAACCCCAAATTAGTAAGCTTAATATGTTTATTTGCCAGATACTTCCTTTAAAGGAAAGAAGAGCAAGGGCTAAAACAGAACCAGGAATTGCATAGCCAATACTTGATAAGAAGGTTAATATATTAAGCCATTGATGATTTTGCCATCTCTTGGAGATTGATAAAATTAATGATATAAATATTGTTATTAATGAAACAATTAAAGCTAAACTAAAGCTTCTAATAGTTAATCCAATTATATCTGTGTTGAAGCCTTGATTCATTTGGTCAATATTTATTATTGCCCATGTAATTGGGATGCCCAATGTAAGCATTGGAGGAGTAAAGGTTATAACTTGAGCAAGGAATAGATTTGTACCTTTTAATTCCCATTTTGGTGAGTTCCCAATATTTATTCCTTCTGTCCAACGTTTACTTCTTTCTCTCGATTTGCGTTCAATTGCAACTAATATAAAAACTAAAATCAGAGCAAATAAGGCAAGAGCTATGGCACCTGAAGGCTCACCTTCCTCTACCCAACTCTCAAGTATTCCAGAAGAAATACTTGGAATATTTAAAAGTTGAACGGCACCTAATTCATTTATGATTTCCATCGCCATTAAAGCTAACCCAGCAGTAATTGATGGAGTTGCTATTGGTAGAGAGATTCTAAAAAAACTTTTCCAAGGACCTATTCCAAGAGTTCTACATGCCTCAATTTGCCTTCTACCACCTTTCTCAAAACTTTCTGAACTAAGTAGAAATACATATGGATAGGTTGTGAATGCCATTATTAATACACCCCACAACATACCGGTTACCCTTATGGAATTTATGCTGCCGAGGTCAATTAATGTAGCCGCTAAAAGATAAGCTGGAGTTGCAAAAGGAATTAGTTGGCAAACTCTAAGAATTTTTCTCCCTTTGAAATTGCAATTGGCTAAAATCCAACCATTAGCTACTCCTAGAAATACTCCTAGAGTTAGAGAAAGAATCAATAATAATAGTGTTCCTTTTATTTCATTAATATTGTTTATCGTTAAATAAATAGACCCTTTTTGAAGACCGTATAAACCTTCTCTTACAAGACTAAATAAAGGCCATAAAATAAAAAAAGTTAATAGTATTACTAAGAATTTTAATATGTAGCGACTATTGTTCAATCCGATTAGATCATAGATATATTTAATATTTTTCTCTTTTTTGAAGGCTTTTGAAGTGGATTTGATGTTGTTCAATTTATTCTTAAAAGTTGTTATTTTATGATTATTTGTCAATACATAAATTTAATTGAGAGAGTAATTTCTCTTTATCTAATTCTTTTCCAATAAAGACAAGTTGATTATTTCTTTCCTCCCCCCATTCACTATCTTCAATAGAAATTCTTTTGCCAGCAAGGTGAAAGACATGTCGTCTCTCACTTTCGCTAAACCAAAGGATCCCCTTCGCTCTGAAAACATTACTTTTTAATTGATTATCTAGAAAATATTGGAATTTCCTAAGAGAGAAAGGTTCTTTAGTTTGAAAAGAAACAGAAAGAAAATCTTCAATTTTATTATCTTCTTCTGAGTGCTCATGAGAGTGCTCATTGGAGTGATCATGAGAGTGATCATGAACCGATTCTTTTTTATTTATTAGATCAGTTTCAAATAGACCTACACTTAATAATAGATTAAGAGGAATATTCCCTTTAATACTTTTTAAAATTCTCACATCATTTTTTATTTCTTTTAACTTTGATATAGTTTCTTCTATATTTTTATTAGATACTAAATCACATTTGTTGAGAATTAAAATATCACCATAGATTACTTGGGATCTACCTATTGAACTTTCTAAGGCAACATGATTAAAGTTCTCAGCATCAATTAAAGTTATAATAGAGTCTAATCTTGTTTGATCTCTTAACTCACTTCCAAGTAATGTCATTGCAACTGGGAGAGGATCGGCTAATCCTGTAGTTTCAATAATAATGTATTCTAAGTTCTTGTTGAAATTAATTAACTTTTCTATTGCTTCTACTAATTCACCATTTATAGAACAACAAATACATCCATTACTTAGCTCTATCATTTCTTCTTCAGTCTTGATTATTAACTCATTATCAATTCCTATTTCACCAAATTCGTTAACTAATACAGCTGTCTTTATACCTTTCTGATTAGTGAGGATATGATTTAATAAAGTTGTTTTACCTGATCCTAAAAATCCTGATATAATTGTAATAGGAATATTAGTTTTGCAATCTATATTTTCTTGAGCATTAGATTCATTCGTATTCATTTTAATGGAAGTAATTAATGATACATTAGGTAATGATTAATTTATCAATAGACTCTGCAAGCTTGATGTCGTTAGTAGTAATTCCACCTTGGTCATGTGTAGTTAGATTTATTGTAACTTTATTATATGTATTCTGCCAATCAGGATGATGATCCATTTTTTCAGATAAAAGTGCGACCTTACTCATAAAGCCAAAAGCATCAATGAAATTATCAAATTTAAATTCTCTCTTTATCATTTTATTATCTATTATCCAAGAAGGGTTCTTTTCTATAAAATAATCTAGTTGATTTTGCTCTAATAATGAAGCCATGAGTTTTTTATATTTAATTTTAATTTAAATCAAAATCACCAATTGCATGCAATTGTAATGACCTTGATTTATTTGATGTTCTATGTTCCCATATATAGATGCCTTGCCATAAGCCTATTTTTAATTCACCATCTACAACACTGAAGCTTAAATTGTTTGAAGTAAGCATTGTTCTTATATGAGCTGGCATATCGTCCAACCCTTCTTGTGAATGAAGATATTCTATTTTTTTGCTACTTCTGTCAATTGGATAAAATCCCTTCTCTGGGACAATAGCTTTCATGTATGCAGATAGATCTTTTAGGACATTAATATCAGCATTTTCATTTATAATTAAACTACAGCTTGTATGCTTTAGAAAAATAAGAAGTATTCCTTTTCTAAACTTTTTATATTGGATCCAATTATTAATATTTTTTGTTATATCAGTAAAACCTTGTTTCTTCGTCTGAAAATCTAAAGTTGATAAAATCTGTTCCATTACTAATAAACTGTTTGAGCTTACTATATTAAATACTAACAGTTTTGTGTTCTTTTATTTTAAGCTAGGGTACTTTAGTCCAAGCGTATAAAAAATATATAACCTTTTTGATTTTTAAATAATGAATAATTTAATTCAGAACTTATGATTTAAATTATTTTAAATTGATCAAATATGGATCTGTTTTCATCAATTTGATATTAGAATTACACAAATATCAAATGGAATACGTTGTCAAAGTCTGCTTGGCAGCTTTTGGGTGATTACCTAAAAGATACGCAGTTGTTGGGATCTATACAAAGCACTCTCTATTGGGATCAAAATACAACTATGCCTATTGCTGGTTCCACTTGGAGAGGTGAGCAATTAAGTCTTTTAGCTAAGCAACTTCATGCAAGACAAAGTTCTGAACAGTTCGAAATTTTAATAAAAGAAGCAAAATCTGAACTTCAAAATTTAAAAGAGAAAAACGATTTTGAATCAAAACCTATTACTGACAGGTTTAAAAATATTGAGTTGCTTGAGCAAGATTTCAATAGACAAAAAAGATTGGATCCTAAATTGGTTGTTGAGCTTGCAACAGCAAAGTCTGAAGGTTATATGTGTTGGCAGGAAGCTAGGAAAAATAATGACTTCAAGAGCTTTTCTCCAGCCCTCAAGAAATTAATTTCACTACGAACAGAACAATCCAATCAGCTCTGTGAAGAAAGAAGTTGCTGGGAGACACTTGCCCAGCCTTTTGAACCGAACTTAACGATTAATCGTGTAAGCGAACTATTTGAACCTTTAAAAAAAAGATTGCCAGAATTGATTCAGAAGGCTGCGACAATAACTAATAAAAAGAGTAAAAAATGGGATTTAGCAAATAGCGATCAAGAAAAGCTCTGTCAAATACTTTTAAATGATTGGTCTAGGGATCCTTCTAATACAGCTATAGCTAAGTCCCCTCATCCATTCTCTATAACTTTAGGTCCTGACGATTATCGAATTACGACTCGAATAGTTAAAGGTCAGCCACTTTCTTGCTTATTAGCTACTGCCCATGAGTGGGGACATTCTCTGTATGAACAAGGCTTGCCTTCTGAAAGTCACCAATGGTTTGCATGGCCATTAGGTCAAGCAACTTCTATGGCTGTTCATGAGAGTCAATCTCTATTTTGGGAAAATAGAATTGCTAGGAGCTTTTCATTTGCAAAGTCTTTTTGGCATCATTTTAAGAATGCAGGTGCTCCAATTCACTCTGAAAATGATTTATGGATTAATCTAAATCCCTTTACTCCAGGGTTGAATAGAGTAGAGGCTGATGAACTTAGTTATGGCTTGCACATAATGATTAGGACTGACTTGGAAATTGATCTTCTAGAGAGAGGGCTTTCTGTAGAAGATCTGCCTAATGAATGGAATAAAAGGTATTTGAACCTTCTAGGTGTTTCGCCAGAAAATGATACTGAAGGATGTTTGCAAGATGTTCACTGGAGTGAGGGGATGTTTGGTTATTTCCCTTCTTATTTGCTTGGTCACCTTATTAGCGCTCAGTTAACAAAAACTCTTGAAGAAGACTTAGGGAAAATTGAAAATATTATTGAATCTAATCAAATCAGTAAAATATTGGGTTGGCTTCGCAAAAATGTTCATCATCATGGGAGAAGTTTGGATTCCGAGGAACTTGTAAAGAAGGTCTCCGGAGCAACATTAACACCAAATTATTTTCTTGAATACTTAGATAATAAACTTGAAAAGCTTTCTATAATCTCTAATTAAAATATACATTTATTAGGTTAAAAATTAAGTAAAGCATGTTTTTTGTTGAAATTTTTCTAAATTATTTGCCAGAACTTCATTTGTATTTACTTCGTTGATTTACCATGTAAGAACATAAAAAAATACTATGGCTAACCTTGACCAAGCACCTAGCAGAATAATGCCTAATCTGCTTCATGTCTTACCTGCGTTTGCCAATGAATCTGAACATAGAGTCAATACAATTGTTGAGTTGAATTCAAATACAATAAATAAATATGAGCTCATTACTGAAACAGGACATTTAAAGCTTGATCGAGTTGGATATTCTTCCCTCGCCTACCCGTTCGCTTATGGATGTCTTCCACGTACATGGGATGAAGACGGCGATCCATTAGATATCGAAATTGTTAATGTTACAGAGCCGTTAGTCCCCGGTTCAATTGTTGAAGCAAGGATTATAGGAATAATGACCTTTGATGATGGAGGTGAAGTTGACGACAAAGTTATTGGCGTAATAGCTGATGATAAGAGGATGGATCACATAAAAAGCTTTGAACAATTAGGAAAACACTGGATTAAGGAAACAACTTATTATTGGGAGCATTATAAAGATCTTAAAAAACCAGGAACTTGTACTGTAAATGGTTTCTTTGGTGTTGAAAAAGCAGTTGAGATTATCAAATCCTGCGAGAAGCGTTACTTATCTGAAATAGACCCTAATTTAATTAATTAAACTGCTTGAATGATTTAGGCCCTTGCAGACTTGAAAATCTCTTCTAATATTTCTCCTGCACCACGGCCTTTTAATTCATTGGCTAAGTCTATTCCTATTTCCTCTGCAGAGCTTACCGATCCTTTCTTTATATCTCTAATTAATCTTTTACCATCTAAACTTGCGACCATTCCTTCAAGAATTAATTCATCGTTGTTAATTTCAGTTCTAACGCCTATTGGAACTTGACATCCTCCTTCAAGCTCTCTGAGGAAAGACCTTTCTGCTAAACATCTTTTAGATGTTGATTCGTGTTCAAGTGTTTTTAAAATATCTAATACCTCTTGTTGACCACTTACACATTCAATCCCAAGAGCTCCCTGTCCTACCGCATGTAGTGAAATATCTGTTGGAATTAACTGATGTATTCGATTAGCAAAACCAAGTCTTTGCAATCCAGCAGCTGCCAAAATAAGACAGTCATATTCTCCTGAGTCAAGTTTTTCTAATCGTGTAATAACATTTCCTCTTACATCTTTGAAAACCAGATGAGGATAATGGTATCGCAATTGAGCAAGCCTTCTTAAAGAACTAGTCCCTACTACAGAACCTTCCGGCAGAGTCTCTAGTTTGTGAATTTGATTTTTCTCATTCACGACTAACGCGTCTGAAGGATCCTCCCTTTCAGTTATGCAGCCAAGAATTAATCCCTTTGGAAGATTGGTAGGTAAATCTTTCAATGAGTGGACCGCAATTTCGGCATGACCAACAAGCATTTGAGCTTCAAGCTCTTTAGTGAAAAGACCTTTATCTCCTATTTTTGCTAAAGCCACATCAAGTATTTTGTCACCCTGTGTAGCCATTGCTTCGATAGTGATAGCAAGATCAGGATGTGCTTTTTGTAGTTCATCTCGTACCCAGTTCGTCTGAACCATGGCCAGCTGGCTTCGGCGAGAGGCGATGCGCAGTTGGTCTAGTGTCATTAGCAAATATTTTCTATTTCTTTACCTTAAGCAATCAACCTTACCAAATTAAAATTCTTAGAAAATAATTTAATAAGGTTGATGTGAAATGAATTCAATCTTCTAAAAAATTATTTGTATTTATTGCTTGGAAAAGTAAAGGTTATAATTTAATTATTTTAATTTAGCTTGATATATTCTTTAAGAACCCCGTTTCTATTTGGATGACGGAGTTTTCTGAGAGCCTTAGCCTCTATTTGTCTAATCCTCTCTCTCGTTACATCAAAAATTTGTCCAATTTCTTCTAGAGTTTTCATTCTTCCATCATCTAAGCCATATCGAAGTCTTAAAACATCCCTCTCCCTAGGACTTAATGTAGCTAGAACACCCTCCAAATCTTCTCTTAATAAGGTTTTTGCCACATCTTGTTCAGGATTCTCTATATCTGCTTCAATAAAGTCACCAAGTCTAGAGTCTTCTTCTTTCCCAATAGGGGTCTCAAGAGAAATGGGGAGCTGAGCGCTTTTGGCGATGAATCTGAGTTTCTCAATCGTCATTTCCATACTTTCAGCAATTTCTTCTTCGGTTGGTTTCCTGCCAAACTCTTGACTTAAAACTTTGGTGGTTTTCTTGATCCTGGAAATTGTTTCGTATAAATGCACAGGCAAACGAATTGTTCTGCTTTGATCTGCAATTGCTCTGGTAATAGCCTGTCTGATCCACCAGGTAGCGTAAGTTGAGAATTTATATCCCTTTTCATGATCAAATTTTTCTGCTGCACGAATTAGACCAAGACTTCCTTCTTGGATTAGATCTTGAAAAGACAGCCCTCTATTCATATATTTCTTGGCAATTGAAACTACTAATCGAAGATTAGATTGCACCATTTTTTCTTTTGCTCGTCTGCCAAGCATCAATCGCCTGCGGAAGCGAGTTAATGGCATTTCTGCAAGAACCGCCCATTCTTTCACTGATGGGAAATGGCCATTCTCACTTTCAAACTGCGCAGCTTCTTCCTCTAATTGAAGAAGATCAGCTATCTTTCTGGCCAATTCAATTTCTTCGTCTGGCCTGAGAAGCCTTATACGACCAATTTCTTGGAGGTAAACCCTGATAGAGTCTTCTGTGTAAACACCCTTTGGTCCTATTTTTATACTTGCTAAAGCTTTAGCGGCTGCTTCTTGAGCACTCGATAGCACTGAGGCATTATCATCATCATCATCATCTAGATCGATACCTGCTTCAGTTACTTTATTGGCTTCGGCAATTAATTTATCCGCCTCTAGATCTAAATCAATTTTTAGATCATTTGAAGATTCTTGAGGAAGAGTTTGGGTTTCTTTGGTCACGTTTAATTTGGCGGCTGTTTTTTTAATTTTTTTGGAATTATTTTTAGTTTCCTGATTAAGAGAAATATTTTTAGATGTCTTTTTTTCCTTTAACATGATTTCCCTGATGGTTTTGTGGTCTATTGAAGAGCTCAGGTTGTTACCTGAAGATTGATCGGAATCTCCTAGAGATAATATTTCAGGAAAAACTATTTAATTTGTAATAATCCAACAGAAACACTCTAATTTGAGATTGTCCTTAATCGTGATAAATCTTGCGAAAAATCACATGACATCAATATGGACTTGAAATTATGAAGGATGTTTTGTTGAAGAATGGAAATGTGTAAGCAAGGGAGTCAGGGGATTTCTCAGACCGGCTTATCTAAGAATTGGATTTTTCCTACTCTTGATAAAGCTTCTAGTCTTCCCTCTGGGTGGAATTTTGCAAGTTCCACAACAGCTTTAAAGCTGTTAACTACCCAATGGTAGAAAAAATTTCTAAAGTCGGCAAGTATTAAAAAAGATATGAATCATTTTATATTTGATATTTGGTTACATGTAGGTCGTGAAGGACGATGTTTTTCTTATCAAGATGGAAATAATTTAGATATTGATCTAGGCGATGTTGTGACAGTGCGCCTGAAAGGCCAACTCATGCAAGGGTTGGTAGTTAAAAAGATGAAAAAAAATATAACGAGCACACACCAAAATATAAATAATTTTTCGCTGAATAATGTAGAAACATTGGTTCAAAAAGCAGCTATCAAAAAAGAATGGAGAGAGTGGCTAGAAGAAATTGCTCTTGATTTATATGTAAGTGATTTTCAGATGCTTAAAACTGCGCTACCTCCTGGTTGGTTGGGAAGGTCGAAACTATTGAATAGGCCTAAAAAACTCTGGTGGGTAAAATTGTCTAGCAATAATTATGAGGGAAAGATATCTTCTCGACAGATTGAGTTAAAGAGAAATCTTCTCTTAAATGGAGGAGGAAAATGGCAAAAGGATTTGGAGGCTGAAGGATTTTCTTCTGTATTGATTAGAAACTTTGTCTTAGTTGGTTGCGGAGAAAGAGAAAAACGTCTTTCCCTTTGTAATTCTTTTGATGATGAAGAATATAATGACAAAAAGATTTTAAAGATTGAAGATCCTCAATCTTTAACGTTAGAGCAAAAATTAGCAAAAGAAAAATATGAGTCTCTTCCAAGTGGATCAGCTCTTTTGCTTTGGGGTGTTACTGGTTCTGGTAAGACGGAGGTATACCTACAAATTGCAGCGCTTGAGTTATCTGAAGGTAGACATTGTCTTATCCTTACACCCGAAATTGGGTTGGTACCACAATTAGTTGATCGCTTTCAAAAAAGATTTGGATTAAATGTTTTTGAATATCATAGTAATTGCTCTACTAAAGAGAAAATTGATACATGGAAGAGATCTTTAGACACTACAAAACCTAGTATTTTTATTGGTACTCGATCAGCTATTTTTCTACCATTATCCAACTTAGGATTGATAGTTCTTGATGAAGAACACGATAGCTCTTATAAACAGGAATCCCCTATGCCTTGTTATCATGCAAGAGATTTGGCAATTAATAGGGCAAAAAAAATAGGTGCTAAAGTAATACTTGGAACAGCAACTCCATCTTTAAATGTTTGGAAAAATTTAAAACCCAATGGAAATATAGTTGTTGCGAAATTAACCCAAAGGATTTCGAATCGTAAATTACCAACGGTTAGTGTCGTAGACATGCGAGAAGAATTAGCTATTGGAAATCGAAGCTTAATTAGTAGATATCTAAAAAAACAACTTTTGAGTATAAAAGAGAGTGGAAATCAAGCTATTATTTTAGTCCCTAGACGTGGATATAGTAGTTTCTTAAGTTGCCGTAGCTGCGGAGAGGTCGTTCAATGTCCACATTGTGATGTCGCACTAACTGTACATCGTTCCAAAGAGGGTAATCAATGGTTGCGTTGTCATTGGTGTGACTTTCGTTCGAAAATTAGTGATAGATGTGGAGAATGTGGTTCAAATGCTTTTAAACCGTTTGGAACTGGAACACAAAGAGTAATGGATCATTTAGAAAGAGAACTAGAGGGTATAAGTTTATTAAGGTTTGATAGAGATACAACTAGAGGCCGTGATGGCCATAGATTGTTGCTAGAAAGATTTGCTCATGGTGATGCCGATATTTTAGTAGGTACTCAGATGCTCTCTAAGGGTATGGATTTACCAAAAGTAACTCTTGCCGTCGTCTTAGCCGCAGATGGTTTATTGCATCGTCCTGATTTAATGGCTACTGAAGAAACGCTTCAACTATTTATGCAATTAGCTGGTCGTGCAGGACGAGGTGAGCAATCTGGAAAGGTTGTAGTGCAAACTTATTGTCCTGATCATCCAGTGATTCTTCATTTGATTGATGGGAGTTACGAAGAGTTTCTGAGAAAAGAAGATAAGACTAGAAAAGAAGCCTCGATGGTTCCATACAGTCGAGCCTGCTTATTAAGATTCTCTGGCGAATCGTCAGAGTTGACATCACATGGAGCATTTCATATTTCATCAAAAATAAAGAATGCTTGCAGTCAAAAAGGTTGGAAAATAGTCGGTCCAGCACCTTCATTGGTTGAGAGGGTTGCAGGTAAAAGTCGTTGGCAACTTCTTTTATACGGTCCAGAATCAAGTCATATCCCACTTCCTTATGGACCTGAATTGTGGAAAGATTTACCAAAAGGAGTAACTCTTTCTATTGATCCTGATCCTCTACAATTATGAGTTTATATCTTTTTTAAGGTGGTAGCTCAGGAAAACCGAAGCCCATTTGGAGACGAAATCTTTGAAGGGATAAGCTCAACAAAGTTAAAGCAATTATCAAGATAATTCCAACTGAAATTTGGTTCCACTTCCAATTTGAAATCTCCAGTTGATTAATCTTTCCAATTTCAAGAGGAAAGAAAGTTAAATCTTTTTTAAAAGTAGGTTCTAGAGGTTTAGTTTTGAAATTATTTTTATTGCCAATGTCATTAATGACTATGTTTAGTTTTAATCCAGGAATTTTTGGGATTTCTCTTAAATCCAAATAAATTTTATAATTTTGACTTGTACCAATTATCCAGTTTTTGTTGTTTGTAATTATTTCAGGTTTATTTATATTGAATCCGCTAGCTTTTGACGCGGCTGAAGCTATTTGCTGAAGTAATTTGTTTGCATCTTCAAAACGAATAGTTGGTGATTCAAAATGTTGCTTATCTTCCTGATCTTGAAGTTTTAAGATACTATTTTCTTTAGTAAGATTTTCTTCAAATTCCATCTGCCATGGAATTGATACGCCAGAATTACTATTTATATCAAGTGAAATCTTTAGTCGATCTGGACCTGTAACACTCAAATTTGTTGATATGTCAACGCAACCACTCAAAAGGAAGGTTAATAATGAAATAATTAATAAAGTTATTATTGAAAATCCAAAGTCTAGACTTTTTGTTGGACCAGTTGGAGGATGATTAATTATCTCCTTCTTCTTTTTCGTTTTTGTAAATGACGATTTAAGAGATGGCTCCATCTCTATCTTCGGGATTTCTACAGACCAGTTTGATGGTCTTGGTAAATGTGGAGCATCAAGTATTGATAAGAGCTGTTTAGATTGTTGACGGACGCTCTCTTTTTTATTGTGGATTAATGTTTGACAAATATTGATTGCTTTTTTCTCATCACATTTTCCCATGTAGGCAGTAATGATAAGTAGTCTAAGTTTTCCTCCTATTTCAGTCTCTGCTTGGAAATCTAGAAGTAAAGGATCAATTGTTTTTATGCAAAAATTATAGTCACCTTTTTCAAGGGCCGCTTCAGCAGCTTTTATTGCTGAAGCTATATTTGACATTTAACCTCTACCCATAACCATTGTTCCAATACCTGCATCAGTGAAAACTTCTAATAGAAGTGAGTGGGGAGTTCTTCCGTCAATGATATGGGCAGCATTTACACCCTGGGCAAGTGAACGTATACAACATTCAACTTTTGGTTTCATGCCTGCTTTAACTATCCCTTTATCAATTAATTCTCTAGCTTCCGATAGACGTATCTTTTCTATTAAGGAAGAAGGCTCATTTTTATTCCTTAAAATACCAGGGGTATCTGTTAGAAGGATTAATTTTTCGGCACCTAGTGCTGCCGCAAGCTCCCCAGCAACAGTATCAGCATTGATATTGTGTGATCTGCCATCAGAAGAGTTGGCTACACTAGAAATTACTGGGACGTAACCTTCTTCGAGAAGAGGGCTTAATATCTTTGTATTTACTTTTGCAACTTCTCCAACAAGACCATGACTTCCACCTCCAAGCGTTCTTGCCTCAATAAGTCCACCATCTATGCCACATAGTCCAACAGCTAATCTTCCGTGATTGTTTATTCCACTTACAATCTGTTTATTTACTCTTCCAGCAAGAACCATTTCTACGACATCCATGGTCTTGGTATCAGTAATACGTAAACCATCAAGGAAAACTGGCTTTATTCCTAATTTTTCTAACCATTGGTTTATTTCTGGGCCCCCACCATGAACGACTACTATTTGTACGCCAACAGATGAAAGAAGAGCTAGATCTCTAAATACTGCATTCTGAAGTGTTTTATCTGCCATGGCTGAGCCACCATATTTGATTACAATTCTTTTATTTGCAAAACGCTGAATATAAGGAAGCGCCTCACTTAAGACTGAAACTCTTATTGAATCTTTGTCCGTAAAGGGTTTATTAAAATTCTTACTTTGGTTAGCTTGTTGATTTTCTTTATTCATTTTCTTGTGGCTTTTCTTCTTGTTTTTGCGGAAGTAGGATTAAATCTAGTGCACCGGGTGTGGGACAAAATAATTCAGCGCACAAACCTTTAGCAAAGAATCTTCCTAAACGTTCTTTTTGAGCATTCCATCTTTCTAAAGATACAGCAGCCATTTCAAATCTCATTCGTATTCCATAATTACCCTCTTCAACCAACTCTTCTACTTCTAAAAGTTGGGGAGGACTGTCTATGTCCCAAAGCTTTAATACTCTTAGAGATGCTTCAAGCTGGCAAGATTGACCATAGCGCCATCTAGTCACATCTTTAACTAGTTTCCTTAGCTCTTCAGGGGCTTTGTCTCTCTCTGAAGCAAACTTAGTTACAGGAACTACTCTTAGAGCAGGCGGAACTTCAGTAGTTTTCAGTGATATACCTATTAGAAAGATAGGTACTCCATAGAAGAAAGTTGGAACACTGAGGTTTGTTGCATCAGTAAAATAGGCTGTTAGGCCTATTAGAGAAAGGGATGCTCCTCCGATAGTGATGAGGCTTGCCGGTGAAAGAAGTTTATTCATGAGTGTGATTTTGGCTAAAATCGTGGGCAGATGGGTTTTTCAGGAGACAGTCTCATGGCCTCACACCAAAAACAATTTTCTGAGTTAACTGAACTTGTTGAAAAATTAAACAAGGATAGAGCTTGGATCCTTGAACAATTAGATAAAGGTAGCTGGCCTGAATTTAGACCTGATCTGGCAGCTTTGGAAAGAGAATTAGGTCAACTTTTAACTAGGGCTACAGAATACATTGAAGAAAATGGTTGATTTTTTTCAGAATGGAATGTCATCTGTATCAGGAACTAATGGTGAACTGTCCCATTTAACACCTTCGTTATTTAAAGAATTTGCAGAATCGCTTTTTATCGTTGACTGAGTTTGAGAAGGTATGGATGAAACAGCTGTTTTAGAAGAAAAAGGGTGGATTCGAGAAAGAGTAAATTCAGCTTGTTTCTCTTTAGTCCCATCCTGGCGAGGAACAGTATTCATTCTTAAGCGACCTTCTATTACTAATTTAGAATTGACTTGAACTGTGTTTTGAAGTTCTTCTGCTAATTTCCCCCAACCAACTACCTTAATTGCGCAGGGAGGGTCATCGGCACGGAGGCTGTCAAATTCAACTTCTACTTCAGCTAGCGGAGTTTTGTTGTCTTGGGTGAAACGAACTGTTGGAGCCTTCTTTACCAAAACCTCAAGCATGCAATGGTTCATTTTTTTTTCTTTAGTTATTGAGGTTTATCTTGATGGATATAAGGGAAAAATGCCAGCCACATCTTTGGTTGTTAACAGGAACAGGCGAAGGTCATGTCTTTGCTGAGTCATTATTGAAAGAAGGTTGGAAAATTACTGTTAGTGTTGTTTCGGATCGAGCCTCGATTCCATATGAAAAATTAAATTTAGAGAAAATATTAATTGGTGCCTTAATTACTGAGGAAGAGATACGCGGAGTCATATTAAACGCAAGAATTCATCAAAATGGATTTCATTGTGTTGTTGATCTGACGCATCCCTTTGCTATGAATATCACACGATCAATCTCAAAAGTTTGTAAGGAACTAGGTCAAACTTTTATAAGGTATGAAAGAGCCATTGATAATATTTCAAATGCATTTTTAATAGAAAAATTTAGTGACTTAAGAAATTATGATCTAAAGAATAAATCTATTTTGCTCGCTGTAGGAGTAAGGCATCTTCAGGACGCCTTGATTTTTACAAGAAATTCAGGGGCGAAAGTTTATGCAAGAGTTTTAGCTAATCCAGAAAGTATAAGAAAAACACTGTCTTCATCTATTCAAAAAACAAATTTTGCGATATTAAACCCTTCAGCTTCTAGTAATGGAAAAATTGAAAAAGCACTTGTTAGGAAATGGAATATTTCTGATGTGATTTGTAGACAGTCAGGAGGAAGTAATGAAATCTTATGGCATCAAATTTGTTTGGGTATGAGAATTAATCTTTGGTTGTTGGAAAGGCCTACTGAATTTAAAAATATTAATTCAGTAGATAGCTATGAAAAATTAATTAAAAAATTAAAATCTATTAGTATGGAATAAAAAGTATTTAAGATCATGACTTTATCTGATTTTAATCAAGAAATTTATATAATTATAACTAATGAAGTCGATAAAAAAAATGCATCTAAATTAGCTAACCTACTCTTGAGGGATAAATTAATACCTTGTGTAACTTTTAAGAATATCGAATCATGTTTTTGGTGGGAAGGAAATATAAATCAATCACAAGAAGTACAATTAATGATTAAGTGTAAAAAAGAAAATGTAAATAACGTTTGTCATAAGATTGCTGAATGGCATAGCTACGAAATACCAGAAATAATTTATTTTCGCGTTTCAGCTAATAAAAATTACCATCATTGGGTAAATTCTATTTGAGCTTTCAATCTTTAGTGTTCTAAATGTGAATTGATCAAAGTCAAAAGATCAGTATTGGAACGAGATCCTAATTGTGTGACGATATGCCCTGCACAAATAGATCCAATTTTTGCAGATAATTCTGGTTTTAGGCCATCTGCAAGCCCTTTTAAAAAACCTCCAGCATAAAGATCTCCTGCACCCGTGGTATCAATAGCCTTTCCAAAAGTGAAAGGATTTATTTTCATTTCTTTGCCATTTGAAATTAGAATTGAACCTTTTTCGCCAATTGTGATTGCAGCAAGATCGCATTTTTTTTTCAATTCTTCAAGTGCTGTATTCAGAGAAGAGGTCTCATACAAAGTTGTTATTTCATCTTCATTGGCAAATAATATATCTATATGATCATCAACTAGTTTTATAAAACTCTCGCGGTGTCTACTTACACAAAATGAATCAGAAAGGGATAAAGCAACTTTTCGACCTGCATTTTTAGCTATTTCTGCCGCTTTGATAAATGCATTTTTAGCAGCTGGGTTGTCCCATAGGTATCCCTCTAAATAAAGTATTTTTGCTTCCCTAACTACTGAGAGGTCGATATCCCTAGGTTCTAAGAGAACTGAAGCGCCCAGATAAGTGCACATAGTCCTCTCTGCGTCTGGAGTGACAAAAATTAGACATCTGGCAGTCGAGGGGCCAACGGATGAAGGTGCAGTCTTGAAAATGGTACCAGTTGTTGATATTTCTTTTGTGAAGATTTCCCCTAGCATGTCATCTCTTACCCTTCCAATAAAAGCTGATTTTCCCCCTAACTGGGCAACACATGCTAATGAATTGGCTGCAGAACCTCCTGACCTCTGAATTCTGTTGGTAGTTATTTCATATAGTTCTTTAGCTCTGTTTTCATCAATCAAGGTCATTGAACCCTTCTTTAAAGATAGTCTTTCTAGGAGAGAATCATCTGTTGTTGTTAATACGTCTACAATTGCATTCCCAATGCCTACAACGTCAAGTGAAGGGTCGTTTGTATTGTTAGTCATTAAGTTGATTTATAAACTATAAAAGAATAATTGTTCGTTGTTTAAGAGTTTAAAAGAGCTCTTTTTGGTCCATGAATAGGATCCTCAATAACAATTGTTTGATCTCTATTGGCTCCTAAGGAAACTATTGCTATGGGAACTTCCATAAGCTCCGCTAAGAATCTCAAGTAACTCATTGCTGCAGGTGGAAGATCTTCTAGACGACGGCAATTCTCTGTAGAGCATCTCCAGCCAGGTAACTTTTTAAAAATTGGAGTACATTTCTCAAAATCTTCAACGCTACTTGGGAAATAATCAATTCTTTTACCATTTAATTCATAAGCGACACATATATCAATTTCTTCAAGTTCATCTAAAACGTCTAATTTAGTAATCGCAAGACAATCCAATCCATTTACCTCAACTGCATATTTCCCAATCACTCCATCAAACCAACCACACCGCCTTCTTCGTCCAGTAGTTGTTCCAAATTCACCCCCTCTATCACAAAGTTGATCGTTAATGCTCCCTTGCAATTCAGTTGGGAATGGTCCTTCTCCCACTCTAGTCGTATAGGCTTTGGCAACCCCGATAACCCTGTCTATAAGGGTAGGGCCTACTCCTGCACCAATGCAGGCCCCACCTGATACTGGATTGGAGGAGGTTACATAAGGGTAGGTACCGTGATCAAGATCCAAAAGGGTCCCTTGAGCTCCCTCAAACAAGATATTCTTCTTTTTTCTGGCTGCTTGATGAATGGTTCTATTGCAATCAACAATATGTTGTTTTAGCTGTTTTCCGTAATCAAGATATTCTTCTATTATTTCATCAATATTTAATGGCTCAATTCCGTATATCTTTTGGAGAAGCCCGTTTTTCTCTGCTAAAGGAACCTGTAATCTTTCTTGAAGCTTTTCCCTGCTCAGTAGATCAATTATTCGAATCCCATTCCTTTGAGATTTGTCAGCATAAGTGGGGCCAATCCCCCTGCCAGTAGTACCGATTTTGTGGTCACCTCGCTTTTGCTCCATGGCCAAATCTAGAAGCCGGTGATACGGCATCGTTACATGAGCAGTAGAAGCAAGTTTTAGTCCTGAAATATCAATATCGTTTTCTTCAAGCATTTTTATTTCTTTAATCATCACTTTCGGATCAACAACTGTTCCTGACCCAATAAGACAAATAGTATCTGGATATAAAATCCCAGAGGGTATCAAATGTAATTTGAGAACTTTGTCATCTACAACAATTGTATGACCCGCATTAACACCACCTTGATAGCGAACAACTACATCTGCGGAGCGACTGAGCAAATCGGTGATTTTGCCTTTACCTTCATCACCCCACTGAGCGCCTATGACTACAACATTTGCCAAGGAAGAAAACTCGGCTCGAAACCGATTTACTTTAGAAGAAACAAGATTTGCAGATAGCCGTACCCTGAGTCAAAGAAATGAATTAAAGATTATCTTTAATTATCTCTAACTGCTGATTTCTCTGCTTTAGATAATTCTTTGTTTAATCTTTCTTTGAGAGTTTCAGGAACTGGTCTGTTTGCAAAAGTCTTGTAATGACCGGATAAAGCATTTAATGCAGTCTGCATTGTTGTAAAGGTCGTAGAAGTATTGACTTGAGATCGATTTCTATATCTTGAGATATAATCGCTTATTAGAAAAACAGCTTCTTTTTCTGCTTCAGATAGTCCTTTATCTTCTTTAGGTAAAGTTATGGTCTCTTTTAAAGTTGAGGAGACAGCAATGGTGTCTTTCGCAAAATCTCCAGTCATAAATGTTTTAGCTGCATTCACTTCTGAAGCGAATTGGAAGAATATGAGGCAGAAGCCAAGGCATATAGCCAAAGCTGCCCTCACCAACCTTATGGAGAGGTGATGAAAGGCAGAAATCATTTGTTTTTTGCAATTAAATAAGACTCTAGAGTCCTTTGGGCTATATTTACAGTTTTTCAGTATTAAATTCTTCAGAAAGTTTTTTTAAAACGGAGTTTAGATCTAATGACTCTGTGGTTTTTGTTTTTCTATTATGTAATTCAACCAGTCCAGAACTAGATTCTCTACCAGCTACAATTCTCCATGGGATGCCAATAAGGTCTGCGTCTTTAAACTTTATTCCAGCTCTCTCATCCCTATCGTCAAGGAGAGCATCAACTCGATTCTCTATTAATTTCTCATAGATATCTTCAGCTAAATATTTTTGTTCAGTATTTTTTATGTTGGCAATAATAATTATTACTTCAAATGGGGCAATTGATGCTGGCCAAATAATACCTGCGTCATCGTGATTTTGTTCTACTGCTGCTTGAGCTAATCTTGAAATACCAATTCCATAGCACCCCATCCAAAAGTGCTCTTCTAAACCTTTATCGTTGGTAAAGGTAGCATTTAATGATTTTGAATACTTAGTTCCTAGTTGAAATATATGCCCTATTTCTATACCTCTACATTCTTTAAGCTTTTGTGTCTTGTCATGTACACATCTATCTCCAGGTTTGGCTTTTCTAATATCACATGTCAGCTGCTTAGTATTAATTAGACTCCAATTATAAAATATTTTATGCTCGTTTTCGACGTTGTTTCCACATATAAAACTTTTAAGATCTTTTACAGAATTGTCTGCAATTCTTATGAATTTTTTTTCCCATACTTTTGCCGTTGATAATAAGTTATCGCTAACATCAGGACCTATGAAGCCAAATGGTATATTAGTAATACCTTCCTTTTGTATATCTTCATTGGAAATCACTTTAATATTCAGTACAGTTTGTTTTAATTTATGAGATATTTCATTTGAAAGTTTAATATCATTTATTTCTTGGTCCCCTCTAATACTTACTAGCACTGGGTATTTTTTGTTGTCATCACACGTTGCTAGATAAGCTATAACTTTTACAATTTGACTTGGATGGAAATTGTTGTAGCTACATAATTCCTCTATGCTTTTTTGATTAGGGGTTTCAATTATAGAAGGTTTATTAAGCTCTAATAATTTTGCTTCTTCGAGAATGGAAACAGCTTTTTCTTGATTAGCTCCATATTTTCCATCAGAACTTATTAAAATAAAGTCTTCACCAGATTCTGCTGTAACCATAAATTCTTGAGATGCTGCACCTCCAATAGCTCCACTATCAGCTTCGACACAAACAAAATCTAGCCCACATTTTGTAAATATATTTTTATAGGCATTTCTCATCTCTGAATAAGTTGATTGAAGATCATTTTCATTTGAATGAAAGGAATAAGCATCCTTCATAATGAATTCTCTGCTTCTCATTAATCCAAATCTTGGTCTTATTTCATCTCTAAATTTTGTCTGGATTTGGAAAATATTGATTGGTAATTGTTTGTAGGAGTGAATAGTTTGAGATATTATTTGAGTAATTACCTCTTCATGAGTTGGCCCCAGGCCTAATTCTTTACCTTGTCTATCTTTAAGACTAAACATAATTCCTTCTCCCTCTGTATATGATTTCCACCTCCCACTTTTTTCCCATATTTCTGAAGGCTGAAGTTGAGGAAGAAGAGTTTGAAGGGAACCTTTAGCTGATAACTCTTCTTCAACAATTAGGGTTATTTTTTTTAGAACCTTCCAAAGCAATGGCATGTAAGCATAAATACCTCCAGCAAGACGTTTGATAAAACCTCCTCTTATAAGTAACTGATGTGAAATTATATCTGCATCTGCAGGTACGTCTCTGAGAGTGTTCAGCATTAGGCGAGAGACGCGCATGAGCCTAAAATGTAGTCTTTATGAGATTAGTCCTTTGAGTGTTGGCCGTAAGAATATCCATATTGATTGTGCGGGAATCATGTTGTTTTTTAAAAGTGTACTAATGTACATGGTGTTAATTTGATTAATCTGCTAACTTCCTCCCATATTTTTCTAGAAGCTTTCTTTCGCAATGTTTAACGGCTCAGTAAATTCAGGAACAAATGGAAGATCAGAGGAGTCTCTAGATAAAGGAATTATTAATACAGCTTCTAACTCAATTGATTCATTATTGACTATTGACGAAGTTCAGAAAACATTAAATAGATCTAGGGCCTCTGTATATAGATATACAAACACTGACTCCAGGAATCTTAATCCATCATTTAATCCTAGAAAACTAAACACCGAATTTAGAAGCGATCAAAAAGATCAATTGCTTTTTCATCCAAATGAGGTTGCAAGATTTGCAAAAGATATACTAAGAATTAAGGAAGTAACAGTAGAAGTATTAAATTCTCCATCATCTGAAACCCAAAATATTCTTAACTCAATACTTGAAGAGTTGAAAAGTATAAGCAATAAACTTGATGGTAAATCTGATGTAAAGCACTCTATTCCCAATCATTTACAAGATACTGATAGAAAGGCAGCTTAGTTATTCTTAAATGTGGGATAATATTTATAGTTTAAATGAATTAAAGATTTAATTGATTTAAACTCAGTCTACTAAAGGTTTATCTATTCCAAGGTATGCATGGATTTAGAACCACACTTAATTAAGAATCAATCTTCTGAGCTTGATCGTACTTTGTTCAAGAAAGAGAAAGATCAAGTATCTCCTGAGGATGAAGATCCTTACAGTTTTAATAGTACCTCGACTTCTTTAATTGGTTTAGCAATAGTATTCGTAATGCTTGGGATACCTTTATTAGCTGTTATTAGTGAAAGGTCGGAAACAACAAAAAGCTTACCAACTTCAATAATCAAAAATGGACCTGAGTGATCTTCCTCCTTCACCATCGCCTGGATTAGTAAATCTAGTTGTTGAGATTCCTGCTGGCAGTAGAAATAAATACGAATATTTTAGCTCTGCAGGAATTATGGCTCTTGATAGGGTTTTGCATTCATCAGTGAGATATCCATTTGATTATGGATTTATTCCAAATACTCTTGCTGAGGATGGAGCACCGCTTGATGCAATGGTAGTTATGGAAGAACCCACTTTTGCCGGTTGCTTGATCCAGGCAAGACCTATAGGAGTTCTTGATATGCATGATTCGGGGGCCTATGACGGCAAACTTTTATGCGTCCCTACTGCAGATCCAAGACAAAGAGAAATTAATACTATTAAGCAGATAGCTCAAAATCAATTGGAAGATGTAGCTGAGTTTTTTAGAACCTATAAAAGTTTGGAAGGGAGGGTGATCGTAATAGACGGATGGAGAGACTATGATGCTGTTGATGAATTATTAAAAAGCTGCATAGAGGCTCATTATTCTGATAACAATTAAATAACTATTTTAATCTGACTTCTTTAGATAAAGTAATTGTTTATGTGCTTTGAAAACTTGAAATTATTTAGTTACTCTTCATGCTCAACTTGCCGCAGAGCGATTAAGTGGCTTAAAACCAATGATATTACCTTTGAATTAATTGATCTTTTACAATCCCCACCCTCAAAGGAAATGCTTATCTCAGCTTTTGAGCTATATGGGGATAGAAAATTTCTTTTAAATACTAGTGGAATTATATATCGTTCTATTGGTTCGGATGTTGTCAAGAAAATGACTGATAACGAATTGCTTGAGCAACTTATTATGGAACCCAGATTAATAAAGAGACCTTTTTTATATAAATCTAGTAAATGCCTTTTAGTTGGATTTAAAGAAGAAAATTGGGCAGAAAAATTACTTTGAAATTAACACGATGTACATTATCGACTTAGAATAAGTAGTGTTTACAAATAAAGTAAATTATATTTATAATTGATAAAAAAGTGCAGCAAGATCATCCAGATTCGAGTAAAGAAAATAAAAATTTTTTCCGGTCTTCTTTCTTTGATACGTGGGGACCTATTTCTCTAACTATTCTGTTGTATGTGGGTATTCGTCATTTTATAGCAGAAGCTAGATATATTCCCTCTGGTTCAATGCTTCCAGGATTGAAAATAAATGATCGATTAATTGTTGAAAAACTTTCTTTGCGCAAAAGGTCTCCTTTCCGTGGGGAAATTGTAGTTTTCAACTCACCATATTCTTTTGATAAGAAATTGATAGCTGATAGAAATAAAAACCTTCCGTCTAAATTAAAATGCTCATTAATAACTTTTCCCTTGATTTCTTGGATCCCTACTTTATCAGATCGTGCTTGTGATGCTTATATAAAAAGGGTAGTAGCTGTAGGAGGAGATCGCCTTTTGATTAATGATAAGGGAGAGATTCTTTTGAATGGTAGGCCAATTAAAGAACCATATGTTGAATACTTCTGCCCAAGTAAAACTAAATTTAATTTATGTCGTACAATGACTACAACTGTTCCAAAAGGACATGTATTCGTTTTAGGTGATAACCGTGCTAATAGCTGGGATAGTCGTTTTTGGCCAGCAGGAGGTTTCTTGCCCCAGAAAGAAATAATTGGCAAAGCAGCCTGGCGTTTTTGGCCTATTAGTCGTTTTGGTAAGCCTGATTAATAAGACCACAATCTATAACTTTCCCAAGAATTTTTTTGTCTTTGATCGGTTGGTTCGTTGCGGCAGTCAGATGATTTTCTTCATTAGATTGGTACCACTCTTTGTCGGGATCAAATAATAACCAACGGTTACTATTTAAACTTAATTTTTCTTCGGCTTGGTTGAGAAATTTAGATGGACCAAAACTAATTTTCTCCCATAATTTTTCTACTCTCCATCCTGATTTTCTTACTAATTGATCCCAGAGCAAAGGAAGAACAAGGTTATAACAACTGATCCCTTTTTTTCTTTTATTTGCAGGTAGCTTGGTCTCGGAGTCATCTGTAGGAGTGGAGTGAACAGATATTGCAGTTAAAACATTATCCTCTAAACTTTCTATTAGTGAGGCCCTGTCTCTGGGGGATCCTAATGAAGGTGTTACGCTCCATCCAATGTCAAAAGGAGAAAGACTTGAGTTGTCATTGACTAAATGCCACCATAAGACAGTTGCCATTGGCTTAGAGGATGAATTTTTAAGTATTGAAACCCCCTCAGCTGTAGAAATATTCATTAACCTTAATTCAATGTCAGGGTATTGCTTATGAAGCTCAAGTAATTGGATCAGAGGAATAATTTCACTCTCAACAGGATCAGGAGGCCAGCCTGCTCTCAGAGTATCTACACTTTGTCTAGACATCCCACTTGCTTGTAGTAATTTATCTCTGGGTGCAAATAGTACAGGGGAGTTTTTCATTTCTCCAAGTGAAAAACCTTGTTTAAGAAGCTCTATAGGAGGTAGAAAATCGTCATCACTTAAGCCGATGGCTCCATTTTGTAGTAACTCATTATGTTTCGAAAGAGAAACCCCCTTCCCGCCTATACTAAAACCTCCCCATAGGTGTATTAAAACCTCACTTTTGATAGTCTTTAAAGAAAGAATCGACTCGATTTGATCTCTCCATAAATCTCCTCTAGGTAGGATACCTAATTGGCCATATCCAGAAAATGTTGCTTTTTCTATAAGTGTATAGATACTCTCTTCTTTACCATTAAAGGGAGATTCCAAAAATGAATGTGGATCAACAAGACAAGGGGCTAAAAGCATGTTCTTAGCTTTTTGAGGCTTGATTGCTAAATGTTCTTGTTCTGCATTTTGAAGAGCCTTACTGCCAAATGCTTTGATCACACCATCTTTGATTAAGACAGTTTCTCTCTTTAGAGATGATCCAGCCTTTTCAAGAATTTGAATATTTTCAAACAAATAACTATTAGTCATTAAATTAAAGTGCTCCGGCAGCTGTTGAGTCGATAATTCCTCCCAAATGTGAGGTGATATTTAGACAGGTGATTTGATCAGGTTGACCTTCTTTCTCTGAGAGATCAATGACTGTAATACCTCCATTACCTTGTTTGATCATCCAAATTTGTGATGGCATCAAACCTAATAGATGGCAAAGAATGGTTTTGTTAACTGCATCATGAGCTACAACCAATGCGGTTTCATCGTTTTTTAGATCTTTGCAAATCTCATTCCAACCATGAATGGATCTCGTGGAGACTTCTTTTATATTTTCTCCTTCTGGCATTTGAACTTCTTCAGGAGAGACCTTCCATTTTTTTAATAGATCTGGCCAGTCGGTCTTGATCTCAGACTCCAACTTCCCTTCCCATTTACCGTGACCGATCTCTTTAAGGTTATCTTTGAGAGAAACTTCGATGCCTGGATGTTCGTTTAGAATTATCTGAGCTGTTTCTTTTGGTCTTGACAGAGAGCTACTAAAGGCTTTTTGTATAAGATTATTTTTTAAAAATTCACTTGCCGCCTTAGCTTGTGATTTGCCATTTTGATTTAAGGGGATGTCAATTTGTCCTTGGAACCTTCCCTGTTTATTCCAGTCTGTTTCACCATGCCTGACTAAAATAATTCTTTTTTTACTTCCTTTTTTTGGAATTGTAGGGTGTAAATGAGCGATATTATTGAGACATTGAAGTTGGACTTGTCTATCTTTCCAATCATTAAAAGTAATATTACAAATTGATATTGAGGTATTATCTAACTTCAACCTCTTAAACCCTTTTGATGGTTCATTTATTAATTTCAGAATCAAGCATCTAAGAATTGCATTATGGGCAACTATCAAAATAGTTTTATTAGAACCTGAATGAGCGTCAAATAAAGATTTTAAGAAATTTTCAGCTTGATATAAAAGTTCTTTAATTGGTTGAAATTTTGAACCGTCGTCTCTAGTAATGGTTAGTTCCTTTGGCTCTTTTTGCCAAGTAGCGAACTCTTCTGGGAACTGATTTTTTATTTCATTTTTTGTTAAACCACTCCAAGGCTCAAGGTCAACCTCTAAAAGTTCATCAGTATAAGTTGCTTGAAGATCTTTATGGTGTTGTTTGATAATGATTTTTGTGGTTTCTGAGGCTCTTTGTAGAGGAGAGCTGTAAATAGCATTTATTGGAATATAAGAAATTGTTTTTCCAGCCGCTTCAGCTTGTAATTGCCCTTCTTTGGTTAATGTTGAAAGGTCGTTTCTTCCTTGAATACGACCTTCCTTGTTAAAACTGCTCAATCCATGACGGACAAAAATTAGACGCAATGTCATTAAATAAAGTGTCTTTTAGTTAATTATGGTATTAGCCATGAGGGCAATCTAATGTTCTTTTAGTAAAGATAGAAGTCTTTCTCCATGTCAGTCTTCACAAGTTGATTTTATGAGACAAGCCAAAACTGGATGGAAATGGGCTATCGCTCTATTTTCATTGCTTTTAACTTTTTTAATATGGCGTCAAGGTTTGCAAGAAAGCTTTGAACGACCCTCTGTAGCTCCAAAGATTTCTTTGATGCAAACTGAGATGGCAGTATCAGCCACTTCATCTTTACCTGAAACAATACAAGATGTATTTTTAGGTTCAGCACCTCAAAAAAAACTTTATCAAGCTCTCAGTGTAATTCCTTTGGAACAAATTGAGGATAGACAGAGACTGTTATTAGCAGTTCTGGAAGAGTCTGAGAATGAGCAAGAATTGATTCTGAAGAATGGTTTTAATGATAAAAACTTTGAAACAGTTAGAAGTTATATTTTAGATAGGCAAGAAGGTAAAGAACTAAATACATTTCCTGATTTTGATGAGATTGAATTAGACCCTTTACTTTATCAGGTTTCATGCTCTGCTTTGGGATTCTCTGATCAAAAGTGTATTAATCAAAAATATAACTCCCGTTGTGCCATAAGGCTTTTGATATCACAACTTTTGCCATTTTTTACTTCTTTTATAGGGGTTGTATTATTAATTAGGTATGCTTTGATTTTTCTAAGAAAGAAAAATACTCCATGGCCAGAAGTTATAGCTCCTCCCTTGTCATTAATAGATATGGTTCTACTTATTTCAGGCGGTTTTGTTGTTATTGGTGAAGTTGTTTTTCCCGCTCTAATTGTACCAACAACTGATTTATTGTTTAATAATTTAGCCTCTCCATTAAAAGAGTCTTTAAGAGTATTTATTGGCTACTGTTCAATGACTATAGGTCCTTTATTTATAATTAGATATCAATTAATGGGCGTAGTTTCTTCTGGAGTTGATGGAGGATGGTTGCAATGGAAAATCAAACCAATCAAAGAAGGACTTTTTAAATCAATAAGTGGATGGTTAATGGTTATGCCTTTAGTGCTGCTTGTTGGATGGCTAATGAATGAAATTATTGGTGACCAGGGTGGAAGTAATCCATTGTTAGAACTGGTTTTAGGTAGTGATGAATTTATCCCATTGCTTTTCCTTTTGATTACGACTGTCGTTTTGGCTCCAGTCTTTGAGGAGTTAGTTTTTAGAGGTATTCTTTTGCCTGTATTGGTATCCAAAGTTGGCAAAATCAGCGGAGTTTTATTCAGTGCCTTGATCTTTGCTTTGGCTCATTTAAGTATAGGGGAATTACCTCCTCTATTCGTTTTAGGAATTGGTCTTGGTTTAATGAGATTGAGTTCAGGAAGGCTATTTCCTTGTGCACTTATGCATTCTCTTTGGAATGGAGTGACTTTTATTAGCTTATTGTTAGTAGCTTGATATGAAATAAAAAAAACATCAGTATTTCATCTCTTGCAGTTGCTTAATCAAGGTGTTTGACTTGAATTACTTTTGAATTTTGATTTGGTTAGTCGCACTCCATATAAACAAAAAGTAGGACAATTTCAAAAAAAGAAGTTGCCCAAGGGTTTGTTAAATAGTCTTTTCTCGTCAAAGCCGGTTCAACGAAAATTTTCAATTCAATCTGCTCTTCATATTGTTTTAGATGGTGCATTACTAGGCATACTCATGACAGTGGCGATAATGTCATCCGTTGCTCTTCACTCTCAATATTTGTGGACTAAATCTTTTACTAAACTTGAAACTACTAGGGATTTGAACCGAAGGATATTGGAATCAACTTCAATTCTTGAAAGCTACCTATTGAAAAATCAAAAGTTGGCTAGACATTTAGTTTCGACTAAAGCTGAAGATCTTTTATATGTGGACAGACCAAAACCTGAAGAAACAAAAAAACTATTCGATATGACATTTAAAAGTAAATTACTAGAGAGAATATCTTCTTTCCCTATTAAGTCAGGTTATTAATAATTTACATGAGAAGTATTAATTCTAGAAAGAAGAGAAAGAGTTTTAAAGTGAAAACTCTTTCACCCCTATCTCAGTCTAGATTTAGAATTATTTTTCTTTTGTTATGTCTTGGACTTGGGGGGCTTTCTTTAAGAGTAGGTTGGCTTCAACTATTTCGGTCTGAGCAATTAAGAGCTCTTGCACGTGAAGTTCAAACAGAACAAAAGAACCCTTTGGGAACACGTCGATCTATTTTAGATAGAAATGGAAAGCTTGTCGCAATAGATGAGAGACGCTTTAAGATTTGGGCACATCCAAGGTATTTTAAGTTTCCTGGTGATTCATCTAGGACAGTGCGTAAGCCAGTGGAAGTAGCAAAACTTCTCTCTTCGCCACTATCCAAAAGTGTTGATGAGATCCTAAACAAATTAGGAAATTATTCTTCAGGGGTAAAACTTGCAGATGGTGTAACGCCTGAGAAGGCTAATACAATTAAGAAACTTGGGATAAGTGGTATTGATTTGGAGGTGTATCCTCAAAGGCTTTATCCTCATGGATCACTTTTTGCAAATGTAGTTGGTTTTTTGGATTTAGATAGAAGACCTCAGGCTGGATTGGAATTAAGTTTAGATAGAGATCTAAAGCGTCTAGAGAAAGCAAGTGTAATCAGAAGAGGAGCTGATGGAACCCCTTTACCTATAGGTGTTCAACGTGGTGTTTTTGATGAGGATCAACTAAGTCTACAATTAACATTAGATGTAAGGCTACAAGAGGTAGCCGTTAAAGAAATAAGTAAGCAAGTAAAGAAGTGGAAAGCAAAAAAAGGTGTGGTAATCGTAATGGATATAGATACAGGAGAACTTCTGGCATTGGCTTCTACACCAACTTATGATCCAAATAAATATTGGGATTATTCTCCATCTCTTTTTAAAGAATGGTCAGTGCAAGAACTTTTTGAACCTGGTTCTACCTTTAAGCCAATTAATTTGGCATTGGCATTGGAGGAGGGAGTTATAAGCCCTAAGGGAGAAGTCAATGATGATGGTCTAATTACAGTAGGAGGATGGCCTCTCTCTAATTGGGATCGAAAGCCCAATGGGATATTGACTTTCCCTGAGGTATTACAAGTCTCAAGCAATGTAGGTATGGTTAAGATCATGAATAAATTGAATGCGAGTAATTACTGGCAATGGTTAAGGCGCTTAGGTATTGATGAAATCCCAGAGACTGATCTTCCAGGAGCAGTCTCTGGGCAAATAAAATCAAAGCAGACTTTTGTTAATCAACCGATAGAACCTGCGGTAGCCTCCTTTGGTCAAGGCTTTTCTATTACTCCGCTTAAATTAGCTCAATTGCATGCTTTGATTGCAAATGGTGGCAGACTTGTTAAGCCTCATATCACTAAAGGCCTTAAAGGTGATTATGAGTCGTATTTCAATACTCCTTCAGAATCTAAGCAGATTTTATCTCCTGAAGTTACAAATACTGTTCTTGGATGGATGGAAACAGTGGTGTCCTTTTACGATGAAAGTGGTATTGAGGTAAATGTTCCTGGCTATCGAATTGGAGGGAAAACAGGTACGGCACAAAAATCGCAAGATGGTTTTAACTATAATTCTAAAATTTGCAGTTTTGTTGCAAGTCTTCCTATCGATGATCCTCGCTTTGTCGTTTTAGCAGTTGTTGATGACCCCCAAAAGCCAAATGCCTATGGATCAACTGTGGCTCTCCCTGTGGCAAAGAAAATTATTGAGACTTTGCTTGTGATTGAAAAAATCCCGCCAAGTATTTCTAAAAAAGAGCATTTAGCTATCAAAAGCTAAGAGATGGCTAAATTTTTCCAAAAGTACTAATTAAAGGGTGAAATCTATTACAAATATAGCTAGTCTATGACATATGAAAGACGTTTTTAATTATGGAATCCCTTCTTAATCAGTTATCCTCAATGACTGTAGTTGTTGCTGATACGGGTGATCTTGAAGCGATCAAAAAATTTCATCCCAGAGACGCTACAACAAACCCTTCTTTGATTCTCGCGGCCGCACAAATACCTGCTTATCAAAATTTAATTGATCAAGCACTTACTACTTCAAGAGAAATGTTAGGAGCCAGTGCTTCCAATACTGATGTGGTTAAGGAAGCTTTAGATGAACTTTGTGTTGTCTTTGGGAAAGAGATTTTGAAATTAATTCCTGGCCGTGTTTCAACAGAGGTTGATGCTCGGCTAAGTTTTGATACTGATGCCACTATTGCAAAAGCAAGAAAAATAATTGCTAAATATAATCATGATGGTATTTCTAACGATCGGGTTTTAATCAAAATTGCTTCTACTTGGGAGGGGATAAAAGCTGCTGAGGTATTGGAAAAAGAGAATATTCATTGCAATCTAACTTTATTGTTTAATTTTTATCAAGCAGTTGCTTGTGCTGAGGCAGGTGTAACGCTTATTTCACCATTTGTTGGAAGGATTTTAGATTGGTATAAATCTGCGACAGGAAGAGATTCTTATCCAGCGTCTGAAGACCCAGGGGTCGTTTCTGTTACTAAAATATTTAATTATTTCAAGTCAAACGACTATAAGACAGAAGTTATGGGAGCAAGTTTCAGGAATATCGAGGAAATAACAGAGCTTGCAGGATGTGATTTGTTAACGATTTCCCCTAAATTACTTCAGCAACTTAATGAAGCATATTCGGACTTGCCAATTAAGTTAAATGCACAAAAACCTTTAGTCATTGATGAGGCAATTCATTTGGATCAGACATCTTTTGAACTAATGATGGCTGGAGATAAAATGGCTACGGAAAAACTTGATGAAGGAATTAGCGGTTTTAGTAAAGCAATTGATAAATTAGAAAATCAACTGAACGAAAGACTTGAGTTGATTGAAGGAGGAATTGCCCTGACTCTTTGAAATTTAATTTTGAAAGAGTAATCTCTTGATTACTCTTTTTGCAATATCTTCATAACTCATCTCACCTGAAAGAATTTGTGCAATTCTTTTTGGAGCAGTTGGTCTTTTTACTCCTAGTTGATATCCAGCTTTGGGAAAACGATAAAAAACTTGAGAAATTCTTTTACCCCAAGCCATAGAATTCCCCCATTTTTTTTTCATTGTTTTTGTGTATGCATCTAAACAATCGACTTCTGCATCTAACCAATAAATAAGGCTTTTTGCGGCTTCAAATCCACTCATCAAAGCAGGTCTTAATCCTTCTGCTAAAAAAGGATCACATAATGAGGCGGCATCACCAACCAGAAGAATTCCTTCTCCGTTTAAATTACTGTGGCCATTCCATATCCTTAGTTTTTTTTTATGACCAATTACTTCAGAAGGTTCAAAACCTAAATCAGGAAGAAATGTTTTAAGTATTTCATTAACTGGAACTGAATTTTTATCATCTAGAAAAGTTCCCATCCCAATATTTACTTCATTGTTTAATGGAAATGCCCATGCAAACCCATTTTTTACTAGGCCAAACTCAAATCTAGCAGTTTCATTCCCTAATTTCCCCCGCCTTTTAATTCTTCCTGAGAAAGTAGAGGCAAATTTTTGGTGATTTGGACCTAAATTAAAAGCTTTAGGCCATGGTGATTGAGAACCATCAGCAATAACAACTGCTTTTGCCTCTATTTGTCTCCCATCAAGAGCGGTGATATGCCAAATATTAGAATTTTTTTTTAAATCGACTACCTTAAAAGTAGTCAATAAATTACAACCAGAATTGAGTGCTTGATCTAATAAAAATGAATCAAGTTTTTCACGTTTAACTATCCAAAAAGGAGAAGATCCAGAGAGCTTAGCAACGACTTTGTCGGTATTACACCAACTAAACTCTACATTTGTTATTACCTCATCAACTATTGGTAAAAGTTCAAAAGGAAACCAATTTTGCACAGCAGCAGACATTCCACCTCCGCAGATTCTCAATGGAGAGGAAATATTTTTTTCAAGAATACATACCTTTTTATTTTTGCTAGCTAGATGAAATGCTGTAGTAGTGCCTGATACTCCCCCTCCAATAATGGCAACATCTATGAGGGTCAAACTTTTAAGATCTCAGCTTCTTTTTCAGAAAGTTTTTTTTCAATATCTTTAATAAAATTATCAGTCTCTTTCTGAATTGTTTCCTGTTCATCTCTGCTTTGATCTTCGGAAAGATCACCATCCTTTTCAGATTTTTTGACTCTCTCTATTGCATCACGGCGTATATTCCTTAGGGCAACTTTTCCTTCCTCTGCATATTTGGATGCGAGTTTGCAAAATTCTTTTCTACGCTCTTCAGTTAAAGGTGGAACATTGATACGAATTATTTTGCCATCATTATTTGGAGTAAAACCTAGATCACTTGTAGCAATTGCTTTTTCTATGGAGGCTAATGAGCCCAAGTCGAATGGTTGAATTGCTATCGTTTGAGAATCAGGAGTAGTTATAGTTGCAAGTGACTTTAGTGGAGTGTCAGTTCCATAGTATTCGACTGATATTCTGTCTAATAAGGACGTATTTGCTCTTCCCGTCCTGATGGTATTGAAATTCCTCTGAGCTGCTTCAACAGACTTTCTCATTGTGGTTTTTAGCTCTTGGTTTGACATTTAGATAAAGCTATTGCGAAGGGATCATTAAAAAGTTGCAGAAAATTAATGTTAACTTGAATTAGATATTCTTGATCCAATTGGTTCGCCAGAAATAGCCTTAGCAATATTCCCAGGTTGGAAAATATTAAAAACAACTATAGGGATTTTATTATCTTTGCAAAGAGCAATAGCAGTGCTATCCATGACTCCTATTTCGTTGGCTAATACATCTTGAAATGTGAGATTGTCATATTTGACGGCATCAGAGAATTTCTTTGGATCTCGATCGTAAACCCCATCAACTTTAGTAGCTTTGAAAACAACTTCTGCGTTGATTTCAGCTGCTCTAAGCGCAGCAGTGGTATCAGTTGTAAAAAATGGATTACCACACCCACCTCCAAAAACCACAACCCTCCCTTTCTCAAGATGTCTTATTGCTCTTCTTCTTATGTATGGTTCTGCAATCTGTTGCATGTCAATAGCAGATTGAACTCTTGTGGGAACCCCAGCTCTTTCTAATCCATCTTGAAGTGTTATTGCATTCATTACGGTTGCAAGCATTCCTACATAGTCAGCAGTGGCTCTATCCATTCCTGCAGCGGATCCTTTTAGACCTCTGAAAATATTTCCACCGCCAACCACAATTGCTATTTGCGTGCCTTTTTCAACCACTTTTGAAACATCCTTGGCAATAGATTGAACTATTTCAGGATCAATTCCATAAGGTTTTTCTCCCATAAGAGCTTCACCACTGAGTTTTATAAGCGCTCTAGAGTATGCCATTAAAAATTCATAACAAATTGACAGTAGCAAGTCCTGGGAGAACGTCTTTAAATCTGTATTGGATCCCTTGCGATGGAAATATTTTCATGATTAAAGATTAATATTCGATTCCTTTTTGTGCTTTTACTCCCTGCTCTCTAAAGGGATGATGGATTAATTTCATTTCTGTCACAAGATCAGCCGAATCGATTAATTTTTTTGAAGCTCCTCTTCCAGTCAAGACTACATGTGTAAGTTCTGGGCGCAAATTTATGCCATTTATAATTTCATCTTCATTTATATATCCAAGTTTTATTGCAACAATGATCTCATCTAGAATTATAAGTTTATAATTTGGGTCTTTGATATAAGAGATCGCCTTTCTCCAACTTGACTTAACCAAATTTATATCTTTATTTCTATCTTGTGTTTCCCACGTGAAACCTTCCCCACACGCATGAAACTTTAATTTGTCCCCAAATATTTTCAGAGCTAATGACTCACCTGGTTCCCATCCACCTTTGATAAATTGAATAATTGCAACTTTGTAGTTATGACCAATAGTCCTTAATCCCATACCAAGAGCTGCTGTTGTTTTGCCTTTCCCTTGCCCAGTATTAATCATTATTAGACCTTTTTCTTGATTTCTTTCTTTCAATCTTTTTGTCTGAACTTCTTTCCTCTTCTTCATCCTTTCTCGATATTTTTCTTCGGTAATATTTGGTATTAAATTACCACCCATTCCTATCTTTTCTGCACTCTCATCTAAGTTATTAAGTATTGAATCTTTATTTGGAATTTTATTTTTCATTTCTTTATTTTAACGAACATACTTGAATTATATAAGTTATGCTAAAGAATAATTTGTAGAAATCAAATAGCTATAAATATTAATTATTCTTTTTGCTATTATTTGAATCTAGATAGAGCATTATCAACAGCAATTTGCTGATCTCTTCTTGTTATCCAATGATGATAGGTTTTTGTATGTATTGACACTGAGTGTCCCATCATTTTTGCAGCTACAGTATTTGGTAGGCCTATTAGGATTGTTCTAACTGCCCATGCATGTCTTAAATCATAGGGAGTAAAAGATATTTTATATCTTCTAAATTGCTCAGATACTCTTCTTCCGATATGTTGAAGAGTTGTCTCTTTTAAATTTGTTTTAATTTCTGGGAGTAAAACTGAAGTATCAGTTATGTTTTCCAGCTCAAATAAACCAACCCATTCAGGATGAAATGGCCAAACTTGATGCTCTCCTGTTTTTGTATTTGGGAAAACACGAAGTATTTTATCCCCACCTTTTTTTAAACACGATAAATCACTAAAAAAGACTTCATGATTTCTAAGCCCATAGGCTGCCATTAGACCAAAAACAAATCTCCATTTTGGGTTTGGTATTAATTTAAAGTTATTAATGATTTCTTCATCGCTAGGTAATTTTCTAAAATTAGATTCGTTTATTCCATAACCACTTTGAAGTAGTTTCCAGTTCTCAGGTAGCTCTAATTTAAGATGTCTGGCTAAAGCACTTAAAGCAATACCACATTGTTGCCTGCTCCTTGAATTTTCTTTGTAACTTAAAAGGATTTTCACTAGAAGCTCCCCGTTTAATGTAAGAGTCGATTTATGACTTACTTCAATTAATCTGTTTAAATATGGTTTGTAAGCAGACTGCCAAGTGCTTCTCATCCCTGCTGGTGATTTGCTCCTAGATGTCTCAGAAAAAAATTGTTTTTTAAAGCTTTCTATTTCATTGCTTACTTCTATTTTATTAGTCTTTGTTGATGAGATGGCTTTTTCTTTAATCCAATTAGACCAGCAAAATTGGTTTTTTTTAAGTTGAAAATCAATTAATTCTATAGCTTTTCTAGCCTCTTCGAGACCGTTATTGTTGTATGGAAGTTTAAGACTGATTCTTTGAACTTTAGAAAAATCATGAGATTTCTTGTCTGGCAAAGAACCACGAATATTTAAAACTTTACCCCTTTTCTCAATTCTTAAATTGATTCCTTTTGATTCAAGATCTTGATTGATATCTAGTAACTTTTGATTCTCGTCCATGATCCTGTAAATTTAGCTAGCTTTACTTTGATAAGGGTTTGTATAACCTTTTATAAGGAGTTTTTTCTAAAATGGCTCGGGTTGGTGTCCTCTTATTAAATCTCGGAGGTCCTGAGAGGATTAAGGACGTAGGCCCGTTTTTGTATAATTTATTTTCTGATCCAGAGATAATTCGTTTGCCAGTTCGTGCTTTTCAAAAACCTCTGGCTTGGCTTATAAGCTTATTAAGAAGTAGTAAATCACAAGAGGCATATAGATCGATTGGAGGCGGATCACCTTTACGTCGTATTACCGAGCAGCAGGCAAGAGAACTTCAAAGTTATCTTAGAAATATAGGAATAGACGCTACAACATATGTTGCTATGAGGTATTGGCATCCTTTCACTGAGTCAGCAGTAGCGGATATGAAGGCTGACGGTGTTAGCGAAGTTGTTGTTTTACCTCTTTATCCCCATTTTTCTATAAGTACAAGTGGATCCAGCTTTAGAGAATTGAAAAGGTTAAAAGATGCTGACTCTGAGTTTGCAGGATTATCAATTCGTTGTATTCGTAGTTGGTTTGATCATCCATCCTATGTTTCTTCAATGGCTGAATTAATAAAGAAACAAATATTAGCTTGTGATTTACCCCAAGAGGCCCACGTTTTTTTTACGGCACATGGTGTTCCAAAAAGCTATGTAGAAGAAGCTGGAGATCCTTATCAAGATCAAATACAGAACTGTTCACTTTTGATTATTGACCAGCTTGAAAATGCGCTTGAATTCAGCAATTCATTCTCGCTCGCTTATCAAAGTAGAGTGGGGCCAGAAGAGTGGCTAAAACCATATACCGAAGAAGTATTAGAAAAACTTGGAAAATCCGGTGTTAAGGAACTTGTCGTGGTCCCAATAAGTTTTGTGAGTGAGCATATTGAAACTCTCCAAGAAATTGATATTGAGTATAAAGAAATTGCTCAGAAAAATGGAATTGTTAATTTTAAAAGAGTTCAAGCTCTTGATACCTATCCGTTGTTTATTGAAGGATTGGCTGATCTTGTTTCTTCTTGCTTAAACGGCGAGGGGATTAGTTTAGAGGAAGCATCGAAATTGCCAGAAAGAGTAAAACTTTATCCTCAAGAGAAATGGCAATGGGGTTGGAATAACAGCTCTGAAGTTTGGAATGGAAGAGTTGCAATGATTGTTTTTCTTTGTTTCTTGATGGAATTAATAATTGGGGATGGACCTTTACACCAAATAGGTTTGCTTTAAAGAATTAAAATAACTATTTGTGTTGATTAATTTGATAATCAGCTTCCTATTAAAACTTAGAGAATTTAATTAAATCTTTGCTTAATTTAGTTTAATTGAAATTATTCATACTAAGATTTATTGTTAGTTTAGATTTTCTTCTGCCGTGACCCTGATTTCTAAGCCTAACCAAATAGGAGATTCAGGAACACAAACTCAAAATGAGATCTCAGGAGCTGACGCCCTGATGGATTCTCTTCGTAGGCATGGAGTAGATACTATTTTTGGATATCCAGGTGGAGCTATTCTCCCAATATATGATGCCGTTTTTAAAGCAGAACAAGAGGGGTGGTTAAAACATATTCTTGTTCGACATGAGCAAGGTGGAACTCATGCCGCAGATGGTTTTGCTAGAGCGACTGGGAAAGTAGGTGTTTGTTTTGGTACATCAGGTCCTGGAGCTACGAATCTAGTCACAGGGATAGCCACCGCTCAGATGGATTCTGTTCCTCTTGTCGTCATAACAGGACAAGTCCCTAGACCTGCTATTGGTACTGATGCTTTTCAAGAAACAGATATTTTTGGGATAACACTTCCAATTGTTAAACATTCATGGGTCGTAAGAGATCCATCTGAAATTGCAAAAGTTGTAGCGCAAGCTTTTCTTATTGCCTCATCGGGGAGACCAGGACCTGTTCTGATTGATATACCAAAAGATGTTGGACAAGAGATGTTTAAATATCTTCCTGTTGAACCAGGTTCAATAAAGCCACCAGGATTTGAATTACCATTCGCGCCGGAACATAAAGCTATAAGAGCAGCCTTAGATTTAATTGAAAATGCTGAGCAACCACTCCTTTATGTTGGAGGGGGTGTTATTTCTTCGGGGGCACATGAAACTCTTGCCGCGATTGCTCATAGATATCAAATACCCGTAACAACAACTTTAATGGGAAAGGGTGCGTTTGATGAACGTGAGCCTTTATCTGTTGGGATGCTAGGTATGCACGGAACAGCTTATGCCAATTTTGCTGTTACTGAATGTGATTTGTTGATTGCTATTGGAGCAAGATTTGACGACAGAGTTACTGGTAAATTAGATACTTTTGCTCCTAAAGCAAAAGTAATTCATTTTGAGATTGATCCGGCTGAAATAAATAAAAATAGAGTAGTTGAAGTTTCTGTATTAGGTGATGTTGGAATTAGCCTTGTTAAATTATTAGATCTCAGTAATCAAAGAAAAACAAATCCAAGAACTTCCAACTGGCTTAACAAAATTAAAAACTGGAAAAATAATTTTCCTTTGATAACTCCCCCTAAAGAAGGAGAAATTTATCCACAGGAAGTGTTAATAGCGTTAAGAGATTTGGCACAAGATGCTTACATTACAACTGATGTTGGACAACATCAGATGTGGGCAGCTCAATATTTGTTGAATGGACCAAGGCAATGGATTAGCAGTGCTGGACTTGGAACAATGGGTTTTGGAATGCCCGCTGCAATGGGAGTCAAAGTTGCTTTACCTAAGGAGCAAGTAATTTGCATCGCCGGTGATGCAAGTATCCTCATGAACATTCAGGAGCTTGGAACTATTGCTCAATACAAATTGAATATAAAAGTAATTATAATTAATAATCATTGGCAAGGGATGGTTAGGCAATGGCAAGAAAGTTTTTATGATGAAAGATATTCTGCCTCTAACATGTCTGTTGGGGAACCTGATTTTATTTCGCTATCTAAGGCTTTTGGGATTGAGGGTATTGTGATTTCTGAAAGAGACAACTTAATCCCTGAACTTCACAAAGCATTGGCGAATGAAGGACCAGTTCTTGTTAACGTAAATGTTAGAAAAGGTGAAAATTGTTACCCCATGGTGCCACCCGGGAAAAGTAATGCTCAAATGGTTGGTATACCTGAGATTAAGAAATAATCTAAAACCTTTTTATGAATAAATTTTTTACAAAGATTTTAATATTATTAATTTCGTTTTTTTGTTTTTATTTGGAAGTTGATGCAGCTGAAATCTTGCAAGTGACTAGCTCGTCTGTTTTGCTTATTGGAGATCATAACCGTACCTATACTGTGAAATTAGCATGTACAGAAATCAGCCCTGATTTAGAAGAGAAATCTCAAAAGTGGCTCAAAAAACAACTGCCAAGACATACAAAAGTAAATTTAAAACCAAAAGGATCGGTCGATGGTATCCTTGTCGCTAAAGTTATTCCTTTTGATAGTGATATTGACATAAATGAGAAATATATAAATGAAGGATTTGCAACAAATAAATGCTAAATTAATTATAAAATGCTATTTACATTTATTAGTTTTTTTAGATTAATTACTTTTAAATAGATTTTAGTCCAGCTTGAAGAGCTAAGGTGTTTCTCATGTCAGTAATTACTTTAGGGATACAATATTATTTATTTATCCATAAGATTTGATATCACTATTTCTTTATTAGAGAATCATTGATTTTAGGCTTTAAATTTAATATATTATTAGTTTGAATTACTTTATGGCTATGTACTTGCTGCTCCTAATGAATATAGGAAGTAGATTTATTTGGTTTTCTAATTCTTTAGGTGCATTATTATTAGATTTATTGGTAAAATAAATATATAAAATTATTTTCTCTTAATAGATCAGATTGATGAAAATTTAACATCCTTATAAGTTAATAAACCATTGTTTTTTTATGAATCTATTTTTAAGCAGATAAATTTACTTGAACTGTGTCCTTAGAGAAAATGGTTTAAATTTCTCCAATATCCTTTAGCATCCAAAACCCATCTAGAGAATTTTCTTCAGGGCTTTTTTGAACTGAAATAAATTGAAGACCATCTGCATTTAGCTTTGTATTTAGAAAATTATTCTCAATAGCTTGTTTTGCTTCTTCTTCGACATCAGTTACCAACCATCTATCAGCTTGCCCTGCTTCTAAAATTATTTGGGTGCCTTCTATTAAAAGCCTTGCTGGCTCAAGTCCCCCAAGCCAAGCGGCAAGTGCTAAGGATCTTTTTGAACTAAAAAGTCTAATACCTGGAATAGAAATATTTTGATTAATTGAATCTTTTATGGGAATTAACTTGGAGAACTCTATTGCCCATTCATCAGCCTCTTTAAGTGTATTTAGAGATAGGGAAGCAAAACTCCAGGAGTCACCTCTTACTTCCTCTGGTAATGGGATCGCTTGGTTTGTAATTGGGTTTGAAGGAGGAGCAAGATTTACGCCGGTATATCCTTTTTGCTGAGGATAAAAACTCCTTTCTCTATCAATAAGCCATTCCAATAATGAATATGTTCTTCTGCTTGAAATAAGTTCAATTCCTATTTGCTCTGCTGCACGTTTTATCATTGTTTTCATAGAGGAACGCCAGCAACGAATAACGGAAGGTTTATTCCAACCTTGTGAAGATGCTTCATCAATAGCTTCTTCTAATGCGTCTTTTAACCAAATAGAGTTAACACTTGATGCTGGACATATTTTTTCCCATTTAAATGTTTTCGTATCTTTGAAATTATTTGTAGATGTAATTAGTAATTCCCATCTTTTTTTTCCATTTTCATCAATTATTGGGCGGGAATAAAAGTCTATTTCCCATTCTGCCTTTTTTAATTCAGATTCTTTTGAAGCGATCACAATCTCTTTTTCTTAAATGTAAAGTTATGAGGATAAGTTGATGTCTTTCTCTTCCTTATGAGGATCAACTTTTTCTTTATTCAAACTATTTCTTGCTTTAATTGCTCTCTCATTTGCCTCTTCCATAACTTTTGCTTTATCGGTAATAAGTTCTCCTGGAGGCCCCTCTAGAAGAGCTGTATTTAATCCGATTCGTCCCCGGGAAGGATCTAAATCAGTTACTAAAGCCTTGATGGATTCGCCTGTTTGAAAAACTTCTCTAAGGCTTCTCATGCTTCCATTGGTTACCATTGAATGATGCAACAAACCACTGACGCCCTTCAAATCAACAAAAAAACCATAAGGTTTTATGGTTAAGATTTCACCCTCGATTAATTGTCCAATCTCTAATTCGGAAAATCTTGAAGCAATTGCAGCTTTCTTTTCGGATAGTACAAGTTTTCTTCTTTCTGGATTTACCTCTAAAAAAGCAGTATTAATTGTCTTTGAAACAAGAGATTGATGATTCTCTCCATCTTCAAGTTGAGATCTAGGAATAAAACCTCTTAAACCTTCGAAGTCGCAAGTAACACCACCACGGTTAAAGCCATTTACCTTAACTCGAATAACTTTTCCTTCTTTTGCAAGATTTTGAACTTTGTTCCAACTTTTTCTTAGTTCTAATGCCCTACAACTGATTGTTACCATCCCATCTGCATTTTGTTCTCTGGTGACAAGAACTTCGACTGTTAATCCTTTTGGGAAGCGCTCTTTTAAATTTGTAATTACACCTAGACCGCATTCATTTTTCGGCATAAATCCAGGAGCTTTTCCACCTATATCTACATAAATACCATCACTTTCAACTGCTATAACTGAACCTTTTGCAATTTCTCCTGTTGTCCCGATTGGTTGATTTTCTTCTAAGGCTGCTAAGAATTCGTCTTCATCAAAATCAAATTCATCAACGGTTCTACTTTTTTGATTAAAAACATTTTGATCATCAAAATCTTCAATATTTTTTTTATAGTCAGAATTTTTTTCAGATCTAAGAAGATCTTCCATTGTGGTTGCCTGGAAACTATCGCTAGAGTCTTCCTGTATTAACTTTTGCTGTTCAGGTGCCTTATTTAATTTAGAAATTTCTTTTTTAGCTAGAACTTTTTCATCAAATCTTTTATCTTTAGTTTGTTCAGATAATTCTTTATCAGATGATCCTTCATTAATTAATTCTTCCTCAGTCTTTCTACTGATATGCATAACCTGCAATGGTTTGCGCGGTGCATTTATTGCCGGCCTTGGGGAGTCGCTTTTTTAGGCTGAGGATCTGACCCGGCCATAATACCCTTCGTAGTAAGTGAAACATTCTTACAGTCAAGGGTAAGTTGTTTTTTAATTATTAGGAGATTTCTATCATTTTTCAAACTCGTCGATTTGAGCATTTGACCTGGCCTGAGGCTTCTAAAGCCGCTTCAGAGAAGGGGTCTACATTGGTTTGGCCCTTTGGTGCATGTGAACAACATGGACCTCATTTACCTTTAATTACTGATACTTTTTTTGCTGAAAATATTTTAATCAAGACTCTTCAAGCGTTGCCTGAAAATTTGCCGATATGGATGATGCCATCTCAATCCATTGGTTTTTCTCCTGAGCATCAAGCTTTTCCAGGAACTTTGTCCTTATCAGCTGATGTTTTGCTTTCAATGGTTACTGATGTTGGCCAGCAAATAGCTTCTATGGGGTTCAATAGATTAGTTTTTTTTAACGCTCATGGCGGGCAAATTGGTCTGCTACAAGCGGTTTCAAGACAATTGAGAATTCAATGCCCTTCACTAGCTGTATTGCCTTGTTTCCTTTGGAGTGGTGTCCCAGGATTAGATCAACTTCTACCGGAAAAGGAGGTAGAAGAAGGTCTTCATGCGGCACTAGCGGAAACAAGTCTTATGTTGCATATGGCTGGAGATTTGGTACGAAATGATTCTTACTTACAGAAAAAGGATGTAGATCAAGAAAAAGTTAATATTCCAAAGGGTTGGAGCCTAGAGGGCGCCTCTCCATGTGCATGGCTTACTGAAGATTTGAGCTCTTCTGGAATTATTGGCGATGCAAGTTCTTCAAATTCTGCATTGGGTGCCGCTTTGGAAAATGCCCTAATAGATCATTGGAAGTCCCTATTCGCAAGCCTTTTGGACAGTGATTGGCCTCCAGTCATGTCTTGAAGACCTGTTTCTAGCAGTTAAGTTGTGGTAACTGAACTACCATTTTGCTTTTAATTCTGTAAGATCACTCAGATTGACAAATTTCTAATAGATCTATGCAAGCTTTTGCATCCAACAATTTAACCGTAGAAAAAGAAGGGTTGGTTTCTGACTCTCTTCCTGATTTCACCTCTGAATCTTACAAAGATGCATATAGCAGAATTAATGCAGTTGTAATCGAAGGTGAGCAAGAAGCTTATTCAAATTTTCTTGATCTCGCCAAGTTGATTCCTGAACACGCTGATGAGCTGGTTAGGCTTGGAAAGATGGAAAAAAAACATATGAATGGGTTTTGTGCGTGCGGAAGAAATCTTGCCGTAAAACCTGATATGCCTTTTGCAAAAACCTTCTTCTCAAAACTCCACAATAATTTTATAGAGGCTTTTAATGCTGGCAATACAACTACTTGCCTTCTAATTCAATGTATTTTGATTGAATCTTTCGCAATATCTGCTTATCACGTTTACATACGTGTAGCTGATCCTTTTGCAAAAAGAATTACAGAAGGTGTTGTTCAAGATGAATATTTACATTTGAATTATGGTCAAGAATGGCTTAAGGCAAATCTTGAATCAGTCAAAAAAGATCTAATGAAGGCTAATAAAGAAAATTTGCCTTTAATAAAATCAATGCTTGATGAAGTATCAAATGACGCGGAAGTTCTTCATATGGATAAGGAAGAGTTGATGGAAGAATTTATGATTGCGTATCAAGATTCCCTTTTAGAAATAGGTTTAGATAATAGAGAAATCGCAAGAATGGCTCTTGCTGCAGTGATTTAAGGATTTTCAATTTACATTTTTCTGTTTGGATCCATTCCTCAAGAACTTTAAGTTCTTGAGGAATTCTTTTTTTTGTGACCTTGGTGGTCTAACCTTCAAACTTGGATAAATATTTAGTTTCAATTTTGATCTTTCTTGGTGCAAAATGTTTGGGCTAATTGGACATTCAACAAGTTTTGAAGATGCCAAGCGCAAGGCATTGGGCTTGGGGTATGACCATATTGCTGAAGGTGATTTGGACGTATGGTGTACTGCACCTCCTCAGTTGGTAGAACATGTAAAAGTCGTAAGTGCGATTGGAAAGACTATTGAGGGAGCATATATAGACTCATGTTTTGTCCCTGAGATGCTAGGTCGCTTCAAAACTGCAAGAAGAAAAGTTTTGAATGCAATGGAGTTGGCTCAAAAAAAAGGGATCAACATCACCGCTCTAGGTGGATTTACATCAATAATTTTTGAGAATTTTAATTTGCTTCAAAATCAACAAGTTAGAAATACTACTCTTGATTGGCAAAGATTTACTACTGGCAATACTCATACGGCTTGGGTGATTTGTAGACAGTTAGAGCAAAATGCACCTCGAATAGGAATTGATTTGAGTAAATCAAAAGTAGCTGTTGTTGGGGCTACTGGTGATATTGGTAGTGCTGTTTGTAGGTGGCTTACCAATAGAACGGGTGTTTCTGAACTTCTTTTAGTTGCTAGACAGCAAAAGCCTTTAGTTGAACTCCAGTCTCAACTTGGCGGGGGTGAAATTCTTACCTTGGATCAGGCTTTACCTGAAGCAGATATTGTGATTTGGGTTGCAAGCATGCCAAAAACCTTAGAAATTGACCCATCTAAAATTAAAAGACCCTGTTTAATGATTGATGGTGGATATCCTAAAAATTTAGGAGAGAAGTTTTCAGGACCTGGTATTCATGTATTAAAGGGTGGAATAGTTCAATTTTTCAAAGATATTGGTTGGAGCATGATGGAGCTCGCTGAGATGGAAAATCCTAAAAGAGAAATGTTTGCGTGTTTCGCTGAGGCAATGCTTCTTGAGTTCGAGAATTGTCATACCAATTTCAGTTGGGGGAGGAATAATATTACTTTGGAGAAGATGGATTTCATTGGCCAAGCTTCTGAAAAGCATGGATTTTCTGCTGTTGGTTTGAAATCAAATATTCAGACATTAACTGTCTGAATATTTGGTTACTTTTAATTATGGCTAGACGTTTTCTTCTCGAATTTGAAAAACCTCTTGTTGAGTTAGAGAATCAGATTGATCAAATCAGAGAATTAGCAAGAGATTCAGAGGTTGATGTAAGTCAGCAACTTCTTCAATTAGAGACACTTGCAGCAAGAAGGCGAGAAGAAATATTTAATGCACTCACACCAGCTCAAAAGATTCAAGTAGCTAGACACCCTCAAAGACCTAGCACACTTGATTACATACAGATGTTTTGTGACGATTGGGTTGAGTTACACGGCGACAGGAACGGAACTGATGATCAAGCTCTCATAGGAGGGTTAGCGAGAATAGGTCAAAAATCTGTCCTTTTAATTGGACAACAAAAAGGTAGAGATACAAAAGAGAATGTTGCTAGAAACTTTGGCATGGCAAAGCCAGGAGGGTATAGAAAGGCTTTGAGGTTAATGGATCATGCTGATCGCTTTAGTTTACCAATAATCTCTTTTATAGATACTCCTGGAGCTTATGCGGGCCTCATAGCAGAAGAACAAGGCCAGGGAGAGGCAATTGCGGTGAATTTGCGTGAAATGTTTAGGCTTAAAGTTCCCATAATTGCAACTGTAATTGGCGAAGGTGGTTCTGGAGGTGCTTTGGGGATAGGTGTCGCAGACAGGTTGCTAATGTTTGAACATAGTGTTTACACAGTCGCAAGCCCTGAAGCGTGCGCTTCGATTTTATGGAGGGATGCTGGCAAGGCTCCAGAAGCAGCATCATCATTAAAAATTACTGGACCTGACCTTATGAAATTAGGAATTGTTGACGAGGTTTTAAAAGAGCCTTCTGGGGGGAATAATTGGGCCCCGCTTCAGGCTGGAGAAACTTTAAAAAATGCTCTTGAGAAGCATTTATCCGAATTATTGGCTTTATCACCTAATGAATTGAGAGATAATAGATATTCCAAATTTAGAAAAATGGGAAAGTATTTGGAATCTCAGTCTATCGAAAGCGAAATTTCAGTTTAAAGTTTTAATGTTTGCTTCTAACTTTTTTGTCAACAGTATTAATCACAGGCGCCTCAAGAGGAATTGGGAAAGCAACTGCTAAGGCTTTTGCTAATTCTGGATGGGATTTGCTACTTCTAGCTAGATCTGAAGATGACCTAGAAAAAATTGTCGAAGAAATTGAAAACAATAAAATTAAGGTCTTCTACAAATCCATTGATCTTAGTAATCCTAAAAATATATCTAAGGGAATAGCTGAATTAATGAATAATGGCTTGATTCCCTCAGTTCTAATAAATAATGCTGGAGTTGCTTGGACTGGAGATCTTTTATCCATGCCACTTGAAAAATGGGAATGGATTATTCAAATGAATCTCACCAGTATCTTCCAGGTTTGCTCCGATGTAGTTCCTTTCATGAGAAAAAAAGGGGGATTAGTTATAAACGTTAGTAGTCATGCTTCTCGAAATGTTTTTCCACAATGGGGTGCCTATTGTGTTTCCAAAGCAGCTTTAGCAAGTTTTACAAAATGTTTGGCAGAAGAAGAACGTAAGAATTTAATACGAGCATGCACACTTACTCTTGGATCTGTAAATTCATCTCTTTGGGATTCTGACTCTGTTGGTATGCAATTTGATAGAGATTCGATGCTATCAGTTGATCAAGTTGCATTTGAACTGTTACATCTTGCTAGTCAACCGATTAATCAAATTATCGAGGATGTAACTCTGATGCCTTCTGCAGGGGCACTTTAAGCTTAGAGAAATTATAAATTATATCCTTGATTAATTTTGCTCTCTTATTTCGCGTACAAGAGATTCAACTTTATTGATATCTTTAATACCTGGAGATATCTCTAGTCGACTAGAGGCATCAACTCCATCAGGTCTAAGCTTAGAAAAAATTTCAGGTATTATTTCAGCAGATATTCCACCAGCTAAGATCCAAGGAGCTTTAAAAGTTTTATTAATTAGTAAGTCTATTGGGACTCTATTTCCAGTCCCTCCAAGTGATTTATTATCCCAGGCATCTATGAGAATAGCATCAATATTCTTCTCGTATTGACTTATTTTTTCTAAATCATGAATAGATTTTAACCTGAAAGCTTTCCATAATTTTATTGTTGGAAATTTATTCTTTAATTCACGACAATAATCAACTGATTCATTCCCATGTAATTGGATTACTGATGGAGGGGTTGATCTGTTATTTATACATTTGACTTCCTCTAGTTTTTCATTTGCTATTACTAGTACTTTTTCAATAATTGAAGAAGCTTTTTCTACTTCATTAAAAATTTTTATACATTCTTCTTCTTCTACAAAACGAGGTGAATTTTTAACGCCAATAACTCCAATAGCATTTATTTTTAATTGAGCTATAGATTTTGCTTGTGAAGCCTTTGTTAGTCCACAAATTTTTATTGCTGTTGACGTTTTAGAAGTGGATTTTCTGATCATTACCAGAACTTTTATTAGGATTGATTTAAATAGATTTTATTGAGAGATTGGAGGAATTTAAGCTTGGGTAGTTGGGAAGTTATGAAAATCAGAGGTATTCCTTTGAGAATCCATCCAAGTTGGTTTTTGGTCTTCTTATATTTTACTTTGTCAGCCAGAGATCAGTTCGAGTCTCTTTTGGATGGTCAAGCATCTGTATGGAATGGATGGGTGATTGGTGCTTTGACCTCTTCTCTTTTGTTTATATCTGTTTTATTGCATGAATTGGCTCATTCTTTTGTGGCAATTGGAGAAGGTCTAAAAGTTAGAAACATAACACTTTTTTTTCTTGGAGGTATGGCAAATCTTGAAAATGAATGTCCGACATCAAAAGGAAGTTTTAAAATCGCAATTTCAGGTCCCGCTGTTAGTCTTTTATTGGCTTTCTTAATGCTTTTATTAAGTAATAATTTATCAGTATCAAATATCATTCTGTCTAATTTATTTAAACAGGTTGGTAGTCTCAATCTTTTGATAGGTGTATTTAATTTGCTTCCGATAATTCCTCTTGATGGGGGCATAATATTAAAATCTTTAATTTGGTACTTTACAGGGAGTAAAAGAGCAGGGATTAAAGGAGCTATAGCTTCTGCAAGATTAATTTCTTTTCTAGCTATTTTTATTGGTATATTAAACTTATTTAGGGGCAACTTATATATTGCAATTTGCTTTTCTATAATTGGTTTATTTGTTTTTTCTTCATCTAAATCACAGAGCCAAATTATTCAAATACAAAAGATATTATCTGAATTACATGTAAATCAAGTTTGTAGTCGTTCATACAGGGTTCTAGAGGATCATTTGCCTGTGAAAGTTTTATCTAAATATAGTTCATTGAATAAAGCTAATATCTTGAATGAAGAATGGATTCTATTGTGCAGAGAAGGGCGATGGACCGGCTATGTTAATGAAAAAATCTTACAGAATATTTCTGTTCAATACTGGGATAAAAAATTTCTTTATGAGTTTTCTTCCCCAATAAATGAATTGCCATCAATTAGTGACAAAGAATCATTATGGAAGGCAATAATAAAAATAGAAAAAACAAATTATGGAAGACTACTGGTCCTATCAGTTTCTGGCCTTCCTCTTGGAACTTTAGATAGAGTAGATATAGGCAAAGCAGTACTAAAAAAAATAGGATTGAATCTTCCAGATCAATTAATTAAAATTGCAAGAAAAGATAATATTTATCCAATAGGATTAAATCTATTTAATATTGCCCAATCAATGGCTTCTAGTGATTTAGAAAAGGATCAATAATGATTTATTTTTTTGAATTTATCTATAGCCAAACTTTTTATTATCTCTTGATCTTTTTCATCTAATGTATAATTAGATAACTTTATGTTGGGCCATGTTTTGCCTATAGATTGTTTAAGAAAATTTATCACTTTCTCTTTCTCTTTGATTTCATTTTTTATCTTTGGTGGATCTGCGTTGAAAACTTTTTTCCATAATTGTTTTGACGGTTCCATTAAGATTTCTCCATGCTGAAGCAAGTGCCCCTTTTTCCAGTACTGAGCACTTCCAATATGCTTGTTTTTATCTTCATCAACCAAGTCAGCTAGTGTTGAAGTTGAAAAACAATTACTATTAGATATATTCACAGGTTGATTCCCAAAAAATAGATCTACGCCAGCTTTTTTAAAACCATCTTTTAGCCATTGCGTTGTCTTTAAATATGATTCTTTTTTATTTCTCGGTGGATATTTCCATATAAGAGCGTAAGTGAGTCCTCTGCTATGAAGAACAGCTTTCCCTCCACTAGGTCTTCTTACAATTTTTAACTGTTCATTTTTTAAAAGTTCAATCCATTTCCTTGGCAGTTCTTTTTGATTTTTTCCAATGGATAACCAGTCTCCATCCCATGTGTAAAAACGTATTGCCATATTAAAATTATGGTAAGTGAATGATTTCTCTAATAGGAAGAGATCAATTGCCATTTGCTCTGGCCCACTTAATTCAAGAGGATTTAAATAAAGGACTTCTTCTATATTGTTCATTTTAATTTTTAGTTTTTCATCATAAAAACGTCAGTTTATTTATACTCCTTTATTTATTTTCTTTTTGAATTTATAAATGCATTGGAAAAAGTCAAAGAATTGATTCCATTATTAATTAAGTTACCATGAAAAAATCGAGACATTTTAATTTGATTTGGGACAACCTCAACGAATCGAAGAGCCATTCAGAAGGAAGCGTTCAAAAAGAATTAACAAAAGCATTCCTTCAGTAAATAAAAAAATTGATGCTTTTACTAAAGTTTCTGAATTTCAGAAAGAAGAAGTTAGGCGAGAGCTTCTATATAGCTATGTGGGATTAATTTTGAAGTGTGGATTATTTATTGTATTTTCAACTAGCCTCGTGAACTTAGGACTTGCTTCTCATCAACGCGTGAATAGAAATCTAGAGTTGTCATATCTATTAGAAAAAGAATCAAAAAAACTTCACAAGTTAAGACTACGTTTTGATGAAATGTTTACTAATGGTGGAGAACAAAGTTTCTTTAAGGAGCAAGATCAGTGGATTACTCCAAATAGTGTCAGAGTTATCTGGCGATGATTAACTTTGCTTCTGTTCGGTTTAGATTTATGTTTGAAAATTGATTAAAAATAGTTTTTACTAAAGAATATGGCTCTAGTACAAGCTGCACCAGGAACTGTCTTAATTACTGGAACAACATCAGGAGTTGGACTATATGCAACAAAGTCTTTAGTAGATAGGGGTTGGAGGGTTATTACGGCAAATAGATGTTCTGTTAGAGCTGAAGCTTCTGCGTCAGCAGTTGGATTACCTACTAATAGTCCAAGACAACTTAAACATATACAGATTGATCTTGGCGACCTAGATAGCGTTCGCAATGGGGCTAAAAGTCTTCTAGAGGATTTGGAAAAGCCATTGGATGCTTTGGTTTGTAATGCGGCTGTATATCTTCCTCGTTTAAAAAAACCTTTGAGATCTCCCCAGGGATATGAAATATCAATGGCAACAAATCATTTTGGACATTTTTTATTAATTCAGTTACTTTTAGAAAATCTTAGTAAGTCTTCAAGACCAGTCTGGAAGGGAAGATCTTGGGGAGTGGAATCATCTCGAGTAGTTATCTTAGGAACTGTAACTGCTAACAATAAAGAACTTGGAGGAAAAATCCCAATACCAGCACCTGCTGATCTAGGAAATCTATCTGGCTTTGAAGAAGGATTTTGTGACCCTATATCAATGGCAAGTGGTAAAAAATTCAAACCAGGGAAAGCATATAAAGATAGTAAGTTATGCAATATGATTACAACCCAAGAATTACATAGGAGATTTAATTCTTCTCCAATTCTTTTTAGCTCTCTTTATCCTGGGTGTGTAGCTAATACCAGATTATTTAGAAATACTCCTAAACTCTTTCAGTGGTTGTTCCCCTGGTTTCAGAAATTAATAACTGGAGGTTTTGTAAGTGAAGCGCTTGCTGGGGACAGGGTAGCCCAAGTCGTTTCAGATCCTCAATTTGCTATTTCTGGCGTTCATTGGAGCTGGGGTAATAGACAGCGCAAAGACAGACAACAATTTTCCCAAGAATTGTCCGATCGAGTGACAGATCCAGTGACTTCTAGAAAAGTTTGGGAGTTATCTATGGAATTAGTTGGTCTGAAATAAACCTTTAACCAGTTCTTTAGTCAAATCCAAGTAGATCAAATATTTCACGGTCTTTTAAAGGTTCAGCCTCTAATGGTTCAACATTATCTATCATTTTTTGTGCTAACGAAAGATATTCATTTTGTACTTCGACTACGCCTTCTTCTTCTGCATCCATCTCGAAAATTGTGCACTTTTTAAGCCTTGATTTACGGATGGCATCTACGTTACGGAAATGAGCCATGGTCTTAAGACCTGTTCTTTCATTGAATTTCTCTATCTGATCTAATTCAGCAGAACGGTTTGCTATGACACCTCCTAGACGAACTTTATAATTTTTTGCTTTAGCATTTATTGCTGCGACGATGCGATTCATTGCAAAAATAGAATCAAAATCATTTGCCGTAACAATTAGACAGTAATTTGCATGTTGTAGCGGAGCGGCGAAACCACCGCATACAACATCACCAAGAACATCAAATATAACTACATCAGTATCTTCTAAAAGATGATGCTCTTTTAATAGTTTGACTGTTTGACCTGTGACATAGCCACCACATCCTGTACCCGCTGGAGGTCCACCACTTTCAACGCACATGACGCCATTGAAGCCTTTAAACATAAAGTCTTCAGGTCTTAGTTCTTCACTATGAAAATCTACTTCTTCAAGGATATCTATGACGGTAGGCACCATCTTGTGCGTAAGGGTAAAAGTGCTGTCATGCTTTGGATCACAACCAATTTGAAGAACTTTCTTCCCAAGTTTGGAAAATGCAGCTGATAAATTCGAAGATGTAGTTGATTTACCAATACCTCCTTTGCCATATACAGCAATAACAAGAGCTCCTTCCTGGATTTGTGCTTTTGGGTCTTGTTTTACTTGAACACTACCTTCACCATCCTCCTTACGAGTTATTGTCGAAGTCATTAATCTTTCTCTTTCAAAAGTCGTTGTTTATATTCTTGCAGCCAAATATCTCTTTAGGAAATGTTTGGCGAATTCGATACATTTAACATTAAAAATATATCTTCAAACGAGAATATACATACATTGCACGTTGTAGATACGTATTTTTACTCATGCTTTTAGTTTTCTTTATGGATAAAGAATTGCTCTTTAAGTGCTTTGTAGGCCACAATGTCGTTATTTATTGCAATAGCTAAAGTTACCGTAGCCAGACATTAGGTAACTAAAAAGTAACTAAATGCGAAAGAGATTAAGTGTTTGTTGACGGTTTACCCTTTTTAGATGCAGTTTGAGTATATACATGTATTAAATCTCTATGAGCGGTGCAACGCTCCTTAAAGAATCTGGTCCAAAAGAAGTCTTTTGCGGGCTAACTTCTATTGTTTGGCTTCATAGAAGAATGCCTGATGCTTTCTTCCTTGTTGTGGGTTCTAGAACCTGTGCTCATTTAATTCAAAGTGCAGCAGGCGTAATGATTTTTGCTGAACCGCGTTTTGGTACAGCTATTTTAGAAGAAAGAGATTTAGCTGGATTAGCTGATGCTCATGACGAGTTGAACCGAGTAGTTAAAAATCTTTTAGCTAGACGTCCCGAAATAAAAACTCTTTTTCTTGTTGGTTCTTGCCCAAGCGAAGTAATAAAAATAGATCTTTCAAGGGTTGCCGAAAATCTGAATATCGAACTTAAAGGTCAAGTAACAGTATTGAATTATTCTGGAAGTGGAATAGAAACAACTTTCACGCAAGGCGAAGACGGAGCCTTAAAGGCTTTGATTCCATTAATGCCTAAGAGTGATCAAAAGAAATTACTTTTAGTCGGTACTCTTGCTAATGCCGTGGAGGATCGGTTAATAAGTATTTTTAAGCGACTTGGAATAGATAACGTAGAAAGTTTTCCACCCAGGCAGTCAACAGAATTACCTTCAATTGGTCCTGAAACAAAAGTCCTTCTTACTCAACCCTATTTAACTGATACCGCAAGAGAGCTAAAAAATAAAGGTGCTGAAATAATTGAAGCTCCCTTTCCTCTAGGTGTTACTGGAAGCACATTGTGGATTCAGGCGGCTGCAAATTCATTTGGCATCGATAAATCAATTGTTGATTCAATATTAAATCCATTGATATCAAGAGCAAAGCAAGCTTTAGCTCCTCATGTTGAGAAACTTTCTGGTAAAAAACTCTTTCTTTTACCAGAATCTCAATTAGAAATTCCTCTCGCTAGATTTCTAAGTAATGAGTGTGGAATGGAGATTGTTGAAATAGGAACGCCTTATTTAAATAGAGATTTAATGAAAGCAGAAATAGACTTGCTACCTCCTGAATGTCGTATCGTCGAAGGTCAACACGTAGAGAAACAGTTAGACAGAGTAAGAGATAGTTCACCAGATCTTGTAGTTTGTGGAATGGGACTAGCTAATCCACTTGAGGCAGAGGGGATATCAACCAAATGGTCAATTGAAATGGTTTTCAGCCCAATTCACGGGATTGATCAAGCTTCTGATCTAGCAGAATTGTTCTCAAGGCCACTTCGTAGGCATGACATTTTAAAGCCAAAAACTCTTACATCAAATTAATCTTATGGAATTAACTCTCTGGACATACGAAGGACCTCCGCATATTGGAGCGATGAGGATAGCTACGTCGATGAAAAAACTACATTATGTTTTACATGCCCCTCAAGGGGATACTTACGCTGACCTTCTTTTCACTATGATTGAACGCCGCGGAAGTAGACCACCTGTAACTTATACAACTTTTCAAGCTAGAGATTTAGGCGGTGATACAGCAGAGCTTGTAAAAGGACATATAAAGGAAGCCGTAGACAGGTTTAAGCCAGAGACTCTTTTAGTTGGCGAAAGTTGTACAGCTGAATTAATTCAAGATCAGCCTGGATCATTAGCAAAAGGTATGGGCTTTGATATCCCAATTGTCAGCCTCGAATTACCTGCGTATAGCAAAAAGGAAAACTGGGGTGGATCTGAGACCTTTTATCAAATCGTAAGAACTTTACTCAAAGACCAATCGAATGAATCCAAGCATACGTGGCAGGAGGAAAAAAGAAGACCGAGAGTAAATTTACTTGGCCCAACTTTGCTTGGCTTTAGATGTCGAGATGATGTTTTAGAAATACAAAAATTACTTGGTCAGTACGGGATAGATGTCAATGTTGTAGCGCCATTAGGAGCATCACCGGCAGATATAATGCGAATCCCCAATGCTGATGTGAATGTTTGCCTCTATCCAGAAATAGCGGAGTCAACTTGTATTTGGCTTGAAAGAAATTTAAATATTCCTTTTACAACAACAGTTCCTCTTGGCGTCGGGGCAACCCAGGATTTCCTTAAAGAATTACATGAAGTTTTAGAGATGGAAATCCCTCAATCAGTAAACGAATCTAATAATTCAAAATTAACATGGTACTCGAATTCAGTGGATTCAAATTACTTAACAGGAAAAAGAGTCTTTATTTTTGGGGACGGAACACACGCTCTTGCTGCAGCAAGAATTGCTACTGAGGAACTTGGCTTTAAAGTTGTTGGCCTAGGAACTTATAGTCGTGAAATGGCTAGGAAAGTTCGTCCAGCCGCTAAGGCACTTGGCTTAGAGGCATTGATAACAAATGACTACTTAGAAGTTGAAGATGCGATAAAAGAAACATCTCCAGAGCTAGTCCTTGGTACACAAATGGAGCGACATAGTGCAAAAAGACTTGGCATACCATGTGCAGTAATCAGCACACCAATGCATGTGCAGGATGTACCTGCTCGATATAGCCCTCAGATGGGTTGGGAGGGGGCAAATGTCATTTTTGACGACTGGGTGCATCCCCTGATGATGGGACTCGAGGAACATTTAATTGGAATGTTTAAGCATGACTTTGAATTTGTTGACGGTCATCAAAGTCACTTAGGCCATTTAGGTGGAAAAGGAACTGAAAATATTAATCAAGGAGTTAAAACTACAATTTCGAATGATTCAACAAATACAAGTAATAATCCTATATGGACACATGAAGGTGAAAGAGAACTTTCGAAAATCCCATTTTTCGTTAGAGGTAAAGTAAGGAGAAATACAGAGAATTATGCGCGCCAAGCGGGATGTAGAGAAATCAACGAAGAAACTCTTTATGATGCTAAGGCTCATTATAAAGCCTAATTTGGTCATCCTAATTACGCCAATGAGAACTTTCTTGGCTTGATTTGATTAATCTCCAAACATTTCTTGATAACTTCTTAGCAATAAGACCACCTCTCTCAACTTTTGAGGAGCCTGGTCTAACGCCTAAAAGTTTTGATACTTCTGTAGTGCTTAGTGGGGCTCCTGTTTCTATAGCTAGAGAAGTTAGTTCAAGTCTTTGGCGCAGCTCATATGTATCACATTTTTCGTCTTCTTTTAACCAATTCAAGTCGGCAATACCTTTGTCAGATAATTTTTGCATAAGACTTAATGAGACTAAGCCAAGCGCTTGCTCCGGATTGATTTCAGCGTTTGAGTTATTGTTTTTCGGATCCTTTGGCTGAGGTAAAGACATTCTTCAATCAGATCTATTTATATTGAATTTATCGGCTTAAATTCAGCATGCAAGTCTAAATTGCTGGCTAAAAAGACAATCTTTGAGGTAGTATCCCGCCCATGACAAGATTCGCCACATTTGAAAATAATGAAAGGCGTCTAGGTGGCAGCCAGAGAGTTACTGGTGCAGAAGTAAATGAATATCTTGCTGACGATCCCAAAAGAGTCATAACAACTGACTCGGAAAAATCGTTAGTTGCTCGTCAAGCAAGTCATGTAAAACAAATTGAATTAAGAACATATGTATTCCTAGATTCTTTGCAACCTCAACTTGCGGCTTATATGGGAACTGCAAGTTCAGGCTTTTTACCCATACCTGGTGATGCTTGTCTTTGGATGGAGGTTTCTCCGGGAATGGCTGTGCACAGGGTTACAGATATCGCACTAAAAGCCAGCAATGTTCGATTAGGACAAATGATCGTTGAAAGGGCATTTGGATCACTTGCTCTTTATCACAGAGATCAGAGCACAGTTCTACATTCGGGAGATGTAGTTTTAGATGCAATAGGAAGCACAATTGATAGGAGAACTAATCCTCAAGTTACTTGGACTGAAGTTATTCGAGCTATTACTCCGGATCATGCTGTTTTAATTAATCGCCAAAATAGACGTGGCTCAATGATTCAATCCGGTATGAGTATGTTTATTCTTGAGACTGAACCAGCTGGATATGTTTTGATGGCTGCAAACGAGGCGGAGAAGGCATCAAATATCACAATTGTAGATGTGAAAGGAGTTGGCGCTTTTGGAAGACTCACTTTGGCGGGTAAAGAGGGTGACGTTGAGGAGGCTGCAGCGGCTGCGATGAGATCTATTGATCAAATAAATAGAAATTAATTATTTTTAATTCCTATAGCTTTCAAAAGGTAAGGAGCTAATTCTCTAGCTGCTTTCCCTCTGCTTCCATGTTTTGATAGTTGTGCATTATTTAATTCTCCATAAGTGCAATTAGTTTCACGAACCCAAAATAATGATTCAAATTCCCCATTTGGATAAGCAGGTTTTTTTAAAATTTCACCCCAGCAAATTCCTATTGTATTTTTGATTATCTCTCCACGGTTAGTGCAAAGCACCATTACGCTGCATACTTTTGCGCTTCTATAAGGACTGTCTCCAAGAGCAGTTAGAATCTTCTCTATCTTTTTTTCATTTGTTTCGGCAAGTCGCGCAGAAAAGATACCGGGAGCATTACCAAGAGAATCAATCTCAAGTCCAGAATCATCTGCAATAGTCCAACTGTTTGTTAATGCTGCTGCTGCTTTCGCTTTCAATATTGCATTGTCCAGGTAAGTTTTTCCTGTTTCTTCAACATCTAAAGAACTAGGTTGTTTTTTAACTTCAATTGGTAGCTGCCCAAGCATTGCCTCTATCTCGGCAACCTTCTTGGGATTACCACTAGCAATGGTTATTAGTGGTTTTTTCAAATGGAATAATTTAACTAGTCTTATATAGTCTTACAAGAAGAAGTCAAAAACAATAGTCGTTGAATTTTATAGATGATTTTGAGACAGTTTTTGGGCGAACATTCCAACCCTGACATAGCCAGGAAGCTGTCTCGTGGGTAAAAATAACTACATGAACTTGTTTACGCAATGCAATATCAGTATGTCCTGACTGTTGATCGAACAGTGTTACTCAACTGTCGTAGCAAGGGTGATAAGCTCAGCTTATGAATAAGACTAGAAACTGTAATCAGCGCTATTAGAAAATCCCCTTGACTAATTGCTCTTTGACGGGCCATTGTCCCTCCTGAACATTCCATCCCTTTACAGAAATAGGACATGGCTAGCGAAACAATGGGTATTGCTCTCGGCATGATCGAGACACGCGGATTAGTACCAGCTATTGAAGCTGCTGACGCGATGACCAAGGCAGCAGAAGTGCGCTTGATTGGTCGTGAGTTTGTTGGTGGTGGTTACGTTACAGTTTTAGTTCGCGGAGAAACTGGTGCTGTAAACGCAGCAGTTCGTGCAGGCGCAGACGCTTGTGAGCGTGTAGGTGACGGACTCGTTGCAGCTCACATCATTGCTCGTCCTCATCGTGAAGTTGAGCCAGCTTTGGGTAACGGTAACTTCTTAGGTCAGAAGGACTGAATTTTGACTAAGTCCTAAGAGGAGAGGACTTTTCAAATTTTCAACCTTCTAACTAATTAACAGGAGCTATCAATGGCTAAAAAGTATGATGCTGGAGTTAAGGAGTATAGAGATACTTACTTCACTCCTGATTACGTCCCCCTAGATACTGATCTACTAGCATGTTTTAAATGCACAGGTCAGGAAGGTGTACCAAAGGAAGAAGTTGCAGCAGCTGTTGCGGCTGAATCCTCTACAGGTACATGGTCAACAGTTTGGTCAGAATTACTTGTAGATCTTGAATTCTACAAAGGCCGCTGTTACCGCATTGAAGATGTCCCTGGTGACAAGGATGCCTTCTATGCATTTATTGCATATCCGTTAGACCTTTTTGAAGAAGGATCTATAACTAACGTTTTGACATCACTTGTTGGAAACGTCTTTGGTTTTAAAGCCTTGCGACATCTTCGTCTTGAAGATATTCGCTTCCCAATGGCATTTATCAAGACCTGCGGCGGACCACCTAGTGGAATCGTAGTTGAACGTGATCGTCTTAATAAATACGGTCGTCCATTACTTGGTTGTACTATTAAGCCAAAACTTGGTCTTTCAGGTAAAAACTACGGTCGTGTTGTTTACGAATGCCTTCGTGGCGGTCTTGACCTAACTAAAGATGATGAGAATATCAATTCTCAGCCATTCCAGCGTTGGAGAGAGCGTTTTGAATTTGTTGCTGAAGCTGTAAAGCTAGCTCAACAGGAGACTGGTGAAGTTAAAGGTCACTACCTGAATTGCACAGCAACTACTCCTGAAGAGATGTATAAGCGTGCTGAGTTCGCTAAAGAACTTGACATGCCAATCATCATGCATGACTACATCACTGGTGGTTTTACTGCTAATACTGGTCTTGCTAATTGGTGCCGTGAAAATGGCATGCTTCTTCATATTCACCGTGCTATGCATGCGGTTATCGACCGTCATCCTCAGCATGGTATCCACTTCAGAGTTCTTGCTAAGTGTTTGCGTCTATCTGGCGGAGATCAACTTCATACAGGAACAGTTGTTGGAAAACTAGAAGGAGACCGTCAAACAACTCTCGGTTATATCGATAACTTACGTGAATCCTTTGTTCCTGAAGACCGTACTCGCGGTAACTTCTTTGATCAAGATTGGGGTTCTATGCCTGGTGTATTTGCTGTGGCATCTGGTGGTATTCATGTTTGGCATATGCCAGCATTGCTTGCAATCTTTGGAGATGATTCATGTCTCCAGTTTGGAGGTGGTACTCATGGACACCCTTGGGGATCAGCTGCTGGTGCGGCTGCGAACCGAGTAGCTCTAGAAGCATGTGTGAAAGCGCGTAATGCAGGTAGAGAAATCGAAAAAGAAAGTCGCGATATCCTTCTAGAAGCTGCAAAGCATAGCCCTGAATTGGCAATTGCTCTTGAGACATGGAAGGAGATTAAGTTCGAATTCGATACAGTCGATAAACTCGACGTTCAGTAGAAAAGATAAAGAGGTGACATTTTAAGTTGCCTCTAACTTTCTTAAATTCATCAGTCGATATTTAAATCGACTTTCACTCATTCACTAACTTAAGTTCACCATGCCTTTCCAGAGCACAGTAGGTGACTATCAAACAGTCGCCACCCTGGAAACATTCGGCTTCTTACCGCCGATGACCCAGGACGAAATCTACGATCAAATCGCTTATATCATTGCTCAGGGTTGGAGCCCAGTTATTGAGCATGTTCAACCAAGTGGTTCAATGCAGACCTATTGGTCTTATTGGAAATTACCTTTCTTTGGTGAGAAAGATTTAAATTTGGTTGTTAGCGAGTTAGAAGCTTGCCATAGAGCATATCCTGACCATCATGTTCGTATCGTTGGATATGACGCATATACACAAAGTCAAGGTACTTGCTTTGTAGTTTTCCAAGGCCGCTAAATAATTAGGCTTTGATAAAATTAGCCTCAAAAATTTTTTGGGGCTAGTCATTCTTTAGAGAATTTTAATTTATTTTTTGTAACCTCTCCATTGGGTTGATATGGCAAAACAAACAAGTCGACAATTAGTTCTTGAACGCCGCCAGGCTCTAAGTCAAGGAGGTAAAAATGCTTCTGTTAAAGGCTCTACGGCTAATAGAGTGCGTTCTTCTGGTGATGCGAGAGCTACGAGGACAAACTCTGGTTTTGTGAAACCCAATAAATCTATGGCTAATTCAAATAATTCTTCCTCTCAACCAAGTACTAGTAGTTTTCAATTAAGTACTTCTGGTAGCTCAAGTAGTTCAAGATCATATAGAAGTTCTGTAGCACAACCAAGTCGTCAACTTGTTATTGCAAGAAGAGAAGCATTGTCACGTAGAGGAAAATCTGCAGATAATAGTAAAGATATAACTCGAGTTGATGTTGAGAGGAAAAAGGTTCAAAACTCTCCTTCTTATGAACCAAAAAAGGCTGAACATTGTTGTCCAGAATGTGAGCAAAAATCTTTACAGGAGACTAGTAATACAATTTCAAAGCCAGAAGTCAGCTTGAAATTAAATAAAAGAGCAAGTGATCACCGTTCAACTGTTAAAAGAAAAGCAATTACGAATTCAAGTAGAGCTTTTGTCCTGGCTCGAAGAGAAGCCTTATCAAAGCACGGTAAATCTGCTGGAAAACAACCAACAACAGCTGCATCTGTTGCGAGGCAAGGTAATCCAGATCTAACAACTAAGGAAATAGCTCAAAGAGTAAGAGAACTTAAAAGTAAAACTGGTGCAACTGGATCAAAACGTACTTCAGTAACTCGACCTTGTGGTCCCAATAAAAATGGTGCAAAGCAAAATGCTAGTGCTCCTGATGCTCATTGGAAAGTAGGAATGAGTGAGACCGCAACTGGTCAACTTGTTACTGGAACTCAAGCAAATAGATCTATAAAAACTACTGGTAATGAAGCAAGTACTTGCCGATCAATAACAGGTACTCAGTATCTTGGTTCAGAAGTTATTGATTCTTTCTGTAATGGTTCAAATACTCCTATAAGCCAGCCAGCAAAAGTAGGTGTTACGAATACAACTCATGGAAATTTAGTAACGGGTAACGAGGTTGGTAGATCAGAAAAAGTTACTGGTGATGAGCCTGGTACTTGTAAAAACCTTACTGGTACAGAATATATTTCTGCTAATCAATCCAATCAGTATTGCGGAGGAGTTAACCCTTCACCATCAAAAATTGGCTATAGCCAAACTATTGATGGTCAAAATGTCAGTGGAACTATGACAGGAAGGTCAGCTTTAGTTACCGGAAATGAAGCAGGATCAAATAAAGGTTTAACTGGCGATCAGTATTTAGGTTCTGATCCACTACCTTCTGGTAGACCAGCAGAAAAGGTTAGCTCATTAACTACAATTCGTGGGACCGGAGTAACTGGCACTGATGTCTCGAGAAAAGAGAATGTTACTGGCAATGAGGCTGGTAGTTGTAAGAATGTGACGGGAGATGAGTATGTGGGCTCTGGGCAATATGATGCTTTTTGTGGAAGCAAGCCTGCTCCTGATCCAGGAAAAGTTGGTCTAAGTATTACTAATAAAACTCAATCTGTTAGTGGAACTATGACAGGAAGATCGCAGCTTGTAACAGGAGATGAACCTGGTACTTGTAAAGCAGTAACAGGTACTCCCTATGCTGGACTGGAGCAAGCAAATCAGTGGTGTGATAAAGCAGCTTCTTCAGAGATAGAAGCTAGAACTCCTAGAAAAGTTGCTACTCCTGGAGCAAGATTGACTGGTCAGCAGCCAGGTATAGGTGGGAAAATGACAGGTGCTCATAAAGGTGCCTGTGAGCCTTTAACTGGAACTCCATATGTTGGCGGTGATCAATTGGTAGATAATTGTGGTTTATCAAATATTCCCGAAGGTTATGCTCACCAGGAAAATACTGAAAAAGCAGCTGCATGGACAAGTTTCAGCGTGAAATCTCCAGCAAGGCAAGCTCATATTCAAAATGAAATAAATGCAGGTGTAACAGGTACGAGCTACGAAGATAGCTCAAGAATTACTGGCCCATTCGACATGGCTGCAAATAAAGTGACTGGTACTGAACAATTTCGCTTTGACAGAAAACCATCAAATTCTCAGAATAATAAAGTTGATCAAATAGTCAATGAAGAAGCTAAGCAACGCCCAACCTCACAAATAACAGGAGAAGGACAATCTGCAGGATTGAATATAACTGGTGATGATTGGGCTAGAGGAGAACATGTCACTGGAACAGAAGGTGCCTCTGCTAAGCGTAGAAATCCTTCACGTCCAGGACCAATGAGTGCAATGAAAGCATCTGAATTAAAGAGAAACGAAGAAGTTCCTGAACCAGATTTCCTAATCACTGGCTCTAGTGGTAACACAAGGGATGGTCAACTGGTTACTTTCTCTGGTGGAGCAAGGGGTTAAAAAGTAGATGGCCTATCGTAATTTGGCCAAGAAATCTCTTCGTGGGCCAACAGCTCCTATGAAGAGATTTGTCGACCTAGAAAACCAGGGCTTGAATTCTGAAGTAATTAAGACTACTAATTCTTTCTCTGATGAAATAAAAACCATTAGCTCTTTTTCCAAGGATCATCCATTAACTAATTCTCAAGAAAATCAGAAGTTAAATCAATACGAAAAAAAGGTTAAAGGTCGATTTGATAATATTGTCCCTCTTCTAAAAAGAGTCTCTAGTCTTCAAAATGATTTGAATTTTGTAGAAAGAGCTCAAAATTTATGTCGCTCAGAATTAGGTTATGAATTACCACTGCACATACTTGAAAAGGCGTGGGTTGGAAGTGTTGATATAAGTGCCTTGTTTGCATGGTGTGTTTTTCAATCACACCAATTAACGAGTAATGAATTTTTTAATTCAGATCCAATAGAGGGATCTGAAAATAGTCAATATGCTAAATCTTTTCAGTCATTTCTCTATCAATGTGGCTTTCATCTTTTAGATATAACTCCTTGTGCAGATGGTCGATTAGCTCATGCTATTTCTTATGCATTACGTATACCTTTTAGCTCTGTTAGGAGGCGTTCTCATGCAGGTGCACTATTTAATATTGAAAAAACAGTTAATCGTTGGATTAAAACCGAACATAGTAGATATAGAGAGTCAACTCCGAATTCTGCAACTGAGCCAACAAGATATTTAAAATCAGTAATCTATCATTTTAGTTCTGTTGATCCTACACACCAAGGATGTGCTGCTCATGGTAGTAATGATGAATTAGCAGCATCAGAAGGCCTACAGCGATTATTGGATTTTAGGGAAGCAGTCGAAAATAGTTTTTGTTGTGGTGCCTCTGTTGATTTGCTTTTAATTGGAATTGATACTGATACAGATGCAATAAGAGTTCATACGCCTTCGAAAACCAATGAAGTTGATTTGAAATCATGGGTTTGTGCAAATGAAATATACAAAGAGACTCAATTTCTAAAAGCTGAAGAGGCTCTTCAAAAAATTCAAGAAAATATCAAAGGTGTTTGCCCTGGAGAAACAGATCCAAATATGGTTATGTTTATTACCCGACTCATTTCAAATAATATTTCTCAAATTGATTATGTAAAAAACTTTCACGATGGAAGTTATAAAGATGCAGGTCATGCTGAGAGGTTTATTGGTGTAGGTATTGGTTTTAAAGAAGTTCACTTAAGGAATCTTACTTATTTTGCTCATTTGGAGACTGTTGAACAAGGAGCTCCTGATCTCGACGTCGGAGTGAAAATTTTTACAGGTCTAAATATCTCGAGAAGTTTACCAATCCCTATTGTTATTCGCTTTGATTACTCAGGTAGTGTCCCTCATGCTAGAAATAGAGCATTATCTGATTGTCATAGAATTAATGAGGCTATTAAGTCTCGTTATCGAGATTTAATCGATAATGGTTCACTTCACACATTTCTTACTATTCGAGATCGAGATAAAAAGGCTCCTGCAGAAGTTGTAGGTTCTTCCCTCGATCCAGTCACTCAGGAGGCTCACTAAATGCTCATTTGTAAAGTTCTCAAACCACTTGTCTCAACCAATCGTATTCCAGGCTTTGAACATAAGCATTTACAGGTTGTATTAGACGGTAGCTCAAAAAAAGTTGCTGTTGATGCTGTTGGATGTAAACCAGATGATTGGGTTATATGTGTAGGAAGTTCTGCCGCTCGCGAAGCTGCAGGTAGTAAGTCTTATCCAAGTGATTTAACTATTGTTGGTATTATTGATCATTGGGATCCAGAGACACAACAACAGATTTCTGGAGGAGCAAAGTAATGGAGATTATGCAAGTTATGGGCCGCTTGGTATGTACACAGAGAGTGGAAGGGCTAGGACACATGCACTTAAGAATATTGTGCAATAACAAAGGGAAAAGACTTGTGGCTGTTGATCCTGTCGGTGCTAGAGAAGGTAATTGGGTTTTTACCGCAACAGGAACCGCGGCGAGGTGGGGATGCCCAGACCCCAATGTTCAAACTGATTTAACTATTGGTGGGATTATTGATAATTGGTCACCCGATGAATAATTTGATCACTGTTCAATAAAGCTTAATTTTATAAATTCCTAAACTATGACTAACTCTTCAAATCGTCGATCAAAAAGTAGTAATAAAAATACTAAACCTAAAGATCAGGTTGTTGATGTTACTCCTTTGAATTCAACAGGGCAACCAAAAACTTCTTCTGAAATTAAGTCTCCGTCAAATGAAAATTCCTCTACTACTATAAAAACTACTACTTCTAAAAAAAATTCCAATGCTTCTGGGATTGGTGGATCATCCAAATCCCAAATTGGAAAAAACAAAGGTTTCGAACCAAATTCAAATTTTGGAATTGCTTTAGGAATGATTGAAACTCGTGGACTAGTACCAGCAATAGAAGCAGCAGATGCAATGACTAAGGCTGCTGAAGTTAATTTGATCGTTAAGGAGCTTGTTGGTGGAGGATATGTAACAGTAATGGTTCGTGGTGAAACTGGCGCTGTAAATGCTTCCGTGAGAGCAGGTGCTGATGCTTGTGAGCGAGTAGGGGATGGGTTAGTTGCTGCACATATAATTGCTCGACCTCATGTTGAGGTCGAGCCAGCATTGAAAGGAAGTGGAGCGAAAAGGAGAAGCTGAGTAATTTTTAATTAATAAATTATTTCTTCAATCAATTCACGATGTAGTAGCTTTTATAAAAGATAAGTTTTTTTCATGGAAGGGTGGAGGCAAAAAAAAAGACCTGAGTCTCTAGAAAAAAGATTTGAATTTAAATCTTATGAAAAAAATAGAGATTTTCTTGATGCTCTAGGTGATTTTTGTGAGAAGGTCAATCGCTTTCCCGATATAAGTTTCGGGAAAACTTATGCAAATATAACTATCAGGCCTCTAGAAAATAATGAGAAAGAGGAAATATCAAAAGATGATCATGATTTTGCAAGTAAAATAGATTTTTTAAATAAACAACAAGAAAATTAATCTTCCTCTTTTGGTTGCTCTAAATCTCGTTTTATTAATGCCATTAGATAGGAGGGGGTTTTATATCTTCCTGGTAAACACCTATTAAGAGTCTCTAAGTGGCTCCAGCAAACAGTTCTTTGAATTTGATCAGAGGTACGACCTTGTTGCAAAAGCCTCCTAAGTGCTTTGCAGTAAAGAGGGTATCCTGCTTCTAGTTCGCCAATAGTCAACTTGGCAGTGGACATTATTTGATGCGAATCAATTATTAATTTAGACAATAATGGGTCCACTTAGCAAAGTGGCAAGGTTCTATTTAGTCACAATGTTGTTTTTACTTCTTGTTTTCTAACCAGGCTATGCAATCTATCTCGATTTTTCCTCCTTTCGGAAGATTTGATACTTCAACGCAAGCTCTTGCGGGGCTTACTGTTTCGCTAAAAGTTTCTGCATAAATTTCATTTACTTTTGCGAAATCATTTAAATCAGTTAAGTAAATGGTTGTTCTTATGACGTTTGAACTTTTTCCTCCAGCTGCTTTGACTACTGCGATCAAATTTTTTAGAACTTGTTTGGCTTCTTCTTCTATATCTCCATTCCCGATCATTTCGCCAGTTGAAGGATCTAAAGCAATTTGTCCTGAGCAATACAAAAAGTTTTCTACCAAAATAGCTTGGTTGTAGGGGCCAACGGGTTTAGGCGCAAATTTTGTTTCGATTGGCTCTATCGCTGAACTTTTCATGAATGATTCGTCTTGATTCAAGAGATTTGATACACAAATTGGAATTTAACATTTCCAACAATCTTTGTGTCTCCTTAGAATTGTAAATTGATCTACATTTTCTGCTCTTAAAAATAGATTTGTTTTTCTTTCTTCTGATAGTGTTGATGGGAGACTAGGCATTCCTTTCTGAAGTTTATTTTGAATGAGCTTTAATCTTTCAATAATAGAAATATTTTCAGGTTCTAATGTTAAGGCCCACTTTAAGTTGTTTTCTGTATATTCATGAGCTGAGTATATTTTTGTATTTTTTGGAAGGGAATTTAGTTTATATAAACTTTGAAACATTTGAGTAGGAGTTCCTTCTAGTAGACGCCCACAACCTCCACCAAATAAGGTATCTCCAGGAAATAATATATTATACTTACTGGTTGCTTTTGATATATAAAAAGCTATATGGTTGTTAGTGTGTCCATTTACTTCAATAACTTTAATCTCACTATCCATTAAACGAAAAATATCATTATCATCCACTGAAAAAGTTTGAAAAGGGATTCTTTTAAGTTCTTTTTTCGAAGCAATTACATTTGCATCCGGCCATCGTTTAATTAACTTTTGTGTCCCACCAATATGGTCATCATGATGATGAGTTTGAAGAATAGCTTTTAATGTTAGGTCTTTTTCTGACAGCCATTTTTCTACTGGGCCAGAGATGGAAGGATCTACTACCACTGCATTGCAATTGTGGACCCATACCCATACGATATTGTCCTGTAAGACAGTGATTGGGTAAATAGTGAACTCGCTTTTTTTCTCTAGCATTGTTTATCTAGTAAATGGAATAGTTAAAGTCCACCCCAATAGTTTTTGACATGTTTACTGTTGCTTTAGCTAAAGGTGCCTTATTGAAAGAATCAGTCTCAATGTTCTCTGACGTTGGACTTGACTTCTCAGCTGTTTTAGAAGATAGCAATAGGCAATTAATGGTTCCTTCAGTTTGTGGCCGAGCGAAAGCTCTTTTGGTTCGAAACAGTGATGTTCCTGTCTATGTATCTTATGGCCAGGCGCAACTAGGAATAGTCGGTTTTGATGTACTACAAGAGCAGAAATTGCAAGTATCTAATTTAGTAGACCTTGGTTTTGGAGAGTGTCATATGTCTGTTGCAGTTAAATCGAGCAGTGGTTATTTGAGTGCTTCTGATTTGCCTCCAAACTGCCGGGTGGCAAGTAAATTTACTAATTGCTCTAAGAAATTTTTTGATCAAATTGATTTGCCCGTTCAGTTGGTACATCTGAGTGGATCAGTTGAACTTGGTCCTATAACAGGTATGGCTGAAGCAATCGTTGATTTGGTCGCGACTGGTCGTACTCTTAGAGATAATGGTCTTATAGAAATTGAAGAACTTTTTAAATCAAGTGCTCGGCTGGTTGGGCATCCACTATCCCTAAGACTTGATAAAGGACCCCTTCAAGAAATTATTGACTCACTTCAAATCCAATCTCAGACTAGATTTTGATGGCAAAAAATGATTTTCGAAGAGTTAAAAAGCTTGGCAAGTATTTGAAAAAAGAGAAAAAACGTTTGATTCTGATACTTTTTATTTTAATACCTGTTGCATTAGCGGGTGCAATTCAACCTCTTCTAGTAGGACAAGCTATTTCTGTTTTAAGAGGAGAAGAAACAATACCTTTTTTTGATAACTTGTCTAATCAAATGTCAATTCGGTTGATAATAGTAATATTATTTATAACTGTCTTGTTAAGGCTTGGATTACAGGGATTTCAGTCATACAATATTCAGGCTGTAGGTCAGAGGCTGACTGCGCGCATTAGGAATGATTTGTTTTCTCATTCCATGTCATTGTCGTTGCGCTTTCATGACAAAATGCCTGTTGGTAAATTGCTTACAAGGTTAACTAGTGATGTTGATGCATTGTCAGAAGTTTTTGGTAGTGGAGCTGTAGGTGTTTTAGCTGACTTTGTAAGTCTTATAGTTATATCAGTAACTATGATTTTAATTGAATGGAGGTTAGGTATTCTACTTTTGATAGTTCAAATACCTGTAACGTTATTTATACTATGGTTACAAAAACGTTATAGAAAACAAAATTATAAAGTTAGAGAAGAACTTTCCCAATTGAATGCAAACTTTCAGGAAAATCTTCAAGGCCTCGAAGTTGTTCAAATGTTTAGAAGACAATCATTAAACGGTCAAAACTTTTCTAAAACAGGAACTAATTATAAAAATGCTGTAAACGGAACCATCTTTTACGATAGTAGTATTTCTGCATTTATTGAATGGGTCTCATTGGCAGCAGTCGCTTTAGTTATTTCTCTTGGAGGTTACATGGTTACGGCAGGAACAATGGGATTAGGAACTCTCACTACATTTATTCTTTATTCACAAAGGCTATTTGAACCATTAAGGCAGTTGGCAGAGAGATTTACGCAAATACAGGGAGGCTTAACAGCAGTTGAGAGGATAAGTGAATTGCTTGAGAAAAAAATTGAGATTTATGATCAAATCAACCCTAAAGCAGAAAATAAAAAATTAATAAATTCAAGCAAAATTGTTTGTGGGGAAGTCTTATTTGAAAACGTAAGCTTTTTTTACAGAGAAGATGAACCAATAATAAATGATTTAAGTTTCATAATTAAACCTGGTGAGCATGTTGCTCTTGTAGGCCCAACTGGTTCAGGGAAAACAACTTTAATTAGATTATTATGTAGACTTTATGAACCTCAAAGGGGAAATATTTATATTGATGGTCAAAATATTAAAAACATACCTATCGATTCCTTAAGGAAACAATTGGGAGTTGTTCTTCAAGATACTTTCCTATTTAGCGGAAATGTTGCAGATAATCTTCGTTTAGACTCTTCAATAGATAATCAACGCTTAAAAAATATATGTAGTGATTTAGGCCTAAATAATTTATTGAGAAAGTTGCCAAATGGATTAGATACTTATATACGAGAAAGAGGAGGGAATCTTTCTTCAGGTGAAAGGCAGCTTTTATCTATTGCACGAGTTGCAATAAGAGATCCAAAAGTATTAATCATGGATGAAGCAACTGCTTTTATGGACCCATCAACTGAAGCGACATTGCAAAGAGATCTTGATAGATTGTTAGAGAAAAGGACAGCGCTTGTAATTGCTCATAGATTAGCGACAATAGAAGCTTCTGATCGAATACTCGTAATCAGAAAAGGAACCCTAATTGAACAAGGTACTCATGAAGAATTGAGAGCTTTAGGCGGACTTTATTCTCAACTTTCTGATTTGCAAGAAAAAGGTCTAACAACCATCTAAATAGTATTAATTTATGATTAATTTAGGATCAAAAAAAATAGGCATGCCAGGATGGAGAAATGAAAATATTCTTTCGGATGAAACATTAAAAGATATATACGGACAACAAGCTCTTCAATACTTTAATCAAGATAATACATCTCTTTTCGTTTTTAGTAATTCAAAATCTTTTGATTTAATTGAACTTGAGCAACTTCTTCAAGCGGTTGGTTGGGGCAGAAGACCACTAAGGAGGGTGAAACGAGCACTAGACAATAGCTTGCTTAAGGTTGGTCTATGGCAACATGATCCTAAATTCCCAAGATTGATTGGTTTCGCAAGATGCACAGGAGATGGATTTATTGATGCAACAATATGGGATGTAGCAATTAACCCTGTTTATCAAGGTTATGGGCTAGGAAAACAACTTATGTCATATTTGATGAGATGTTTAAAAAGAGAAGGTATTAGTAGGGTTACTTTGTTTGCTGATTCCGATGTGATTACTTTTTATAAAAGGCAAGGTTGGACTTTAGAACCAAAAGGTAACAAATGTGCATTTTGGTATTCAAATTAAGTATTTAGCTCAGTTTAAAAAATTATGAATTGTATTCTTTGGATAGGTCATCAATATCATGCCCCTGGCGCCACTTTTTTCTTAATTTAGCGTTTTTAATTGCACGATCAATTATATTCGAATTAGACCACTTTATGTCATCTGTATATATATTTTCTCTGATACGCAGTACTTTGGACCTTTTAGTAATTCTTGTTATAAAATCTATATCTTCCATTATTTTTAAAGCAGAGTACTCACCTGAATTTAAATATAGATCTTTATGTATTAGTAAACCTTGATCTCCATAAGGTCGTTTTAAGAATTGACTTCTTAACGCTACAGCTAATTCTAATAATCTGAACTCTATATTATGTTTTTTTATTTTAAAGTCGAAATACCATGCAAACTTTTCTGATGTTTTATTTTGTATTATTTTATATATGCTTTTTGCCCAAGTCGAATCTAATCTGCTATCAGCATGAAGAAATAAAAGCCACTCTCCAGTTGCATTTGAAGCCCCGATTTTTAATTGATACCCTCTATTCTTTTTGGGGCTTTTAATAACATTTAGTCTTTGTATATTTGCAATTGAAACAGTTAAATCTGTGCTTCCTCCATCCACTATGATTAATTCAAAATCATATGACCAGGCATTTAAATCAGCGATGAGAAGAGGTAGGTGAATTGCTTCATTTAAAGTTGGTATGATGACGCTGAGAGTAGGAAACTTTTGTAATCTAGCCATGGCGACAAATCCATAATATTATCCAAATCATTTTTAGTTTGAAGAAGTTGATAATTGATTTTATTTGAGGATGCTAATTGAATTGTTTGTTGGAGGACTTTATCTGTTCCCCAACTTATACCAGAAAATGGCCAGGAACATAAAGGATTTAAAAGTTTATGAGATAATCCTATAAGCCAATATCCGCCGTCGCTTGAAGGGCCTAAAACCATTTCTTTCTCATTAAGTATATGGATGGCTTGAATTAATTCAAAATGCGAAATTGATGGTAAATCCGTTCCAATTAATAAGATAGGATTTCTATTTTTGTGAGAAATATTGTTTTCAGAATGAGTTTTTAAAAACTGTCTTTTCATTTTTGTTCCTAGATTCCCATGCCCTTGAATTGCTATTGTTTTGACTTTATTTAATAAGGCCCATTTTCTTGCGGCTTTCAGACCAATTCCATCGATGGCAACTTTTATTTCTGCGAGGCCTTTTTTTTGAATTCCTTTGGCTACATTGATTGTGTGATTAGTTAGTTTTTCTTGGATCTTTGCTGCCTTAAAGGCCCCTATATCTTTTGATAAACGACTTTTACATCTATACGTAGCGTGCCACCTCGTCATTAAAACTATAGTTGGTTTAGTGCTTTTATTAAATTTCTTTATAGTTGCTGCTTTACTTTTAACAATATCCATCGTCTTTCAATCTCAAATTATTA